>JAHBZS010000052.1 GCA_019635285.1 Rubrivivax sp.
AAAGAATTGAAGTGAACTTCACTTCTATGAGCGTTTGAGGTTTTTAGGCCTCGAGCCTTGCGATTGCTCGCAACACTCTTGGCACTCGCCTTCAAACGCCCACGCTTATCGGCTGTATGTTGTTAAAGAACTTGCTTTGCCGCTACCGACAAGTCGTCAGCAGCAAAGAGATGGAAGTATGACCTGCTTTGAACCACCTGTCAACACTTCCCTGCACTTCTTCTTCTTGCCCCGTCTCGGTGAACCGCGTTGGAGCTGTCTTAAGCGCAGCCCACGACTATAACACGATTCGCGACCCACGCTAGAGGGGGCTCTCTAACGACGGCCCCTCAGGGCAGCGTCGACGTGAAGGCCCTGGTTGCTTCGAGCTGCGGGTTCTCCGCGGCGAGAACGCGCTCCAGCGCCGGCGCGAGGCGCCGGGTGTCAGCGCGAAGGATGCGCTGTTTGATCGACGAGATCTGCGCCGGATGCATCGAGAAGCTGCGCAGCCCCATGGCAAGAAGCAGTTCAGTGAACGCCGGGTCGCCAGCCATCTCGCCGCAGACGCTGACGCCCTTGCCGACGGCATTGGCGCGCTGGATGACGCCGGCAATCAGCCCCACGACCGCTGGATGCCACGGGTCGTACAGATGGGACACGGCATCGTCCGCCCGGTCGATGGCCAGCGTGTACTGGATCAGGTCGTTGGTGCCGATGGACACGAAGTCGAAGTAGCGCAAGAACTGTCCCAGGCTCAGTGCCGCCGCGGGGACTTCGACCATGGCGCCCAGGTCCACCTGGGAATAGGCATGTCCGGCTTCGTCGAGTTGCCGCCTGGCGCGCTCCAGCGCTTCGAGCGTCAGCTTCACTTCGCTCAGGTGGGCCACCATCGGAATGAGGATGCGCACGCGACCATAGGCGCTGGCGCGCAGGATGGCGCGCAACTGCTGCCTGAACATGCCCGGCTCCGACAGACTCCAGCGGATCGCGCGCAGGCCGAGCGCCGGGTTGAGCACATGTTCGTGCCGCAGTTCCTGGACGGTCATGCGCTCCAACGGCTTGTCGGCGCCGACATCGACGGTGCGGATCGTCACCGGCAATCCACGCATCGCGAGCACCGCGTCGCGATAGGCCTCGAACTGCTCTTCCTCGCCAGGCAGATCGTCGCCGCGGCTCATGAACAGGAACTCGCTGCGGAACAGGCCCACGCCCACCGCGCCTGCCTCCAGCGCGCCGGCTGCATCGCTGGGCTGCTCGATATTGGCCAGCAGTTCGACGTGCTGCCCGTCCAGCGTAACCGATGGCGTGTGCCGCAGCCGGTGCAGGCGGGCGCGTTCCAGCTCGCTCTGCCGCTGGCGGAAGCGGTACTCCTCCAGCACGATGGGCGACGGATCGACGATGACGATGCCGGCATCGCCATCGACGACGATCCAGTCGTCCGGCCGCACCAGGCGGCTGGCCTCGCGCGCGCCCACCACGGCCGGAATGTCCATGCTGCGCGCCACGATGGCGGTATGCGAGGTGCGGCCGCCGACATCGGTGATGAAGCCAGTGAAGACGCTGTGCTTGAAGCGCATCATGTCGGCTGGCGCGATGTCGTTGGCCACCAGCACCAGCGGGTCCTCGCCCGCGAAGTCACGCGGGCTCAGCGTGGCCGACTGCTCGGCCGGCCCCGCCGGGCCGCGCGACATGGCGCGCAGCATGCGTTCGACGACCTGCTCCAGGTCAGCCTTGCGTTCGCGCAGGTAGTCGTCTTCCATCTCGTCGAACTGCCGCGCCAGCACCTCCAGTTGTGCCGACAGCGCCCATTCGGCGTTGTAGTGCCGGTCGATGACCCAGCTCTTGGCGGCGCCCGTCAGCGTCTCGTCGTGCACAAGCATCAGGTGCACGTCGAGCAGCGCCGACAGTTCCGCGGGGGCGTCTTCCGGCAGATCCCGCTGCAAGGTCCCCAGCTCCGTCGCCACCGTGTCGCGTGCCTGGCGCAAGCGGTCGATCTCGTCGTCGACGCGCTCGGCCGCGATGAAGTAGTGCGCCACGTCCACGCGGCTGGATGCCACCAGCACCGCCCGCCCGATGGCCACGCCGCGCGACACCGGCATGCCAAAGAACTGGATGCTCATGCAGACCGCCTACTGGCCTTCGCCGAACTTGTCGTCGATCAGCGCGACGATCGCCTTCATCGCCGCGTCCTCGTCGCTGCCCTCGATCTCGATCTCGACTTCGGAGCCCAGGCCGGCGGCCAGCATCATCACGCCCATGATGCTCTTGGCGTTGACGCGCCGGCCGTTGCGCGACAGGTGGACTTCGCTGGCGAAGCTGCCGGCCAGCTTGGTGAGCTTGGCGGACGCGCGGGCGTGCAAGCCCAGCTTGTTACTGATCGTGGCGACCTGTTTGATCATGAGAGGCGGGCCGCAGGGCCTGGTTCTGGGGGGGCGACGCGGTCACCGGCATCACGCCTTGCGTGGCCCCTGCGACGGCGCGTGCCACCAGGGCGTCCAGCGATTCCTTGGTGCCGTAGCAGAGCGTGCGCCACAGCATCGGCACGTTGACGCCGGCCACCACGCGCACACGCGGGTCGCCCAGCAGCAGCGCAGCGCCTCGACAGGGGGTCGCGCCAAAAACATCGGTGAGCACCAGCGTGTCGGCATCCGCGCGCGTGGAGATCAACTGCCTGGCGGTCTCGGCGACCTGTTCCTCGTTGGCATCGCCCGGCACGTCCATCGCCTGCACATCTGCGGCGCAATCCGGGTACGCATGCTGGGCCACGGCTTTCAGCGCCGAGGCCAGCGGGGCATGCGCAATGATCAGGACGTTGGTCATCGGAGGGCGGCTCGGTTTTGGATTATCACCATTCGGCGCTGCCTCAGCAGGAACCACGCTTGCGCCAGCGCACAGCACAGCGCGAACAGGCCCATCGCGCCGCGGAACGCGTCGGCGCGCGCCCACCCCAGTGCGACGAAGGCATCGATCGCCAGGCCGATGCCCCACTGCAGGCAAAAGACGCCGGCGAAGACCACCAGATTGAAGGCCGACAGCGCACGGCCGGCCCACGCCAAGGGGAAAGCCTGTCCGACAAAGGGCAGGCTCAGCGTGACGCAGGTCGACAGCACGCACCACAGCGCCCAGTGCAGCGCGCCGGCCCGTGAGCCGAGCATGACGATTGCGGCCAGCACGAGCACGCTCAGCGGCAGACCCCAGCTGATCATCTGCCGGGTATGCAGGCCCCTGCCGGCCAGGCGCGGCATGACGACGCCCCAGCTCATGAAGGTCAGCAACATGCTCAGGTTGATGACCAACAGTCCCTGCGCCGCCTCGCTCGCCGAGCGCCCGGCCACCTGGGTGAGCCAGGGCCCGGCCCACAGCGACTGGATGGCGATCAGCCCGCCGTAGCTGAAGAAGCCCAGCGGCGCCAGCGCCACGAACACCGGGTGCCGCATGATCTCGCGATAGCCCCCACCCGCCGGCGCGGCAGGCTCCTGCGCCGCCCGCGGCGCGAAGCGCGCGATGCCCAGCATGGACAGCGCCAGCAACACCGCCAGCACCACGAACAGGCCCCGCCAACCCAGGTACGGCAGCACCAGTTGCACGGGCACCGTCGACGCCACCATGCCCAGCGACCCGGTCATCAGCATCCACGAGTTGAGCCGCAGTTGCACGGCCGCGTCGAAGAGGTGCCGAAAGCAGGTGAGCGGCGCCATCAGGCAGGCCGCCACGCCCATGCCGATCAGCAGCCGCGCGGCGATCAGCGACGCCAGCGATGTCGCCAGTGCAAAGCCTGCGCAGCCGATCACGGCCAGGCTCAACAGCACCAGCTGCACGCGCCGCGCGCCGTGGCGGTCGAGCGCCCGGCCCAGCGGCAACTGCAACGATGCGAAACCCAGGAAGTAGGCGCCGGCCAGCAGGCCCAGGCCGGCCGGCCCCAGGCCCAGCTCCGCGCTGAACACCGGCGCCAGCGTGGCCGTCACGGCACGCAACAGCGCCGACAGAAAGTAGGCGAACGCAAAGGCCAGCACGATGGCCGGCGCTGCGGCGCTCATGGCAGCAGACGCAGGCCGCCGAAGAAGGTCGCCACGGCTTCCGGCTCCAGCTTGGTGCCCAGCGCCACGGCCTGGAACACGCGCGTGCCCTTGGCGAACACCGCCGTCTGCTCGACGACGGCACGCCCGTCGGGCATACGCCCCGACACCTGCACGCGTCGGCTGGCTGGATTCGGCGTGGCCCCGGGGATCTGCAGCGGCAGCGCCGCCGTCTCGGCGCCCCCCAGATTCCTCGCCGCCGACGCGCGCAGTTCCTCCAGCGCGGCGCCCACCCGGGCCGGATCGCCGATGTCGGCAAAGGCCACGCCCCAGGTGACACCGCCCGCACTGCAGGCATGCAGCTGCATGCGCACCTGGGTCGACGCTAGGCTGACCGGACGCGCCTGGCTGTCCGGCTTGCAGGGCATCAGCACCGCGAGGCCGCTGCCCTCGGGCCGCAACTCGCGCCAATCCAGGGTCGGCGCACAGCCCGTGAGTAGCACGGCCGCCGCCAGACCCCTCCAGAAGCTTCGATTCATCGGGCGCGAATTATCGGAGCGATTCTTTAGCCCGCAGGTCGTGAACTATTGCCGCACTACAGCCGCGGTCAATGGCGCCCCCTCCAGTCGCGGGCTGTTCAGCCGCCGGCGCCGCACCAAACTTGCGCCTGGGCAAGCTGCGCCAGGCGCACGCTACAAGCCCGCCGTCCCAAGGAATCAGAACATGGATCTTCCCGACCTGCCCCGCGAGCCCAGCCGCGTGCCGCTGCCTGCCAAGCCGGTGGCCCTGGCCGAGCCGACCGACAGCTTCCGCGAGCTGATCGCGCAGATCGGGCGCGAGGTGGTCGCCCCGATGACCTCGGCGCTGGAGCGGGTCAACGCCTTCGCCACCAGCGGCCGCATGGACCGCGCGGCGCTGCGTGCCTTGCGCGACGAGCTCGAATGCGCGCGGCGCATCGGCCTGGGCGCACAGCAGCTCAGCCGCTTCGCCAGCGGGCACGTGCGCCAGAACCCGCAGCGCATGAACCTGGCCCAGACCCTGCACGAGGCGCTTGCGCAGCGGCAGCGCGAAACCGCGGCCCGCGGCATCGACCTGCGCCAGGACCTGAAGCCGGCCGAGGTGATGATCGACCCGTCGATGCTGTCGGCGCTGCAGCAGGCCTTGCTGGATTGGAGCTTCGAGCATGCCCGCTCGCACATCGAGTTCCACATCGACGTGAAGAGCTGGCCCGTGCACGCCCGCCTGTCCTGCCGCTTTGCCTACGTGCCGGCTGACGAGATGCCGGACCACGAGCGCCGCGCAGCTGCCCGGCTGGATACGCTGCCGTGGCAACTGCTGCGGCGCCTGGCGCAGACGCTGGGCCTGGTGCTGCAACGCGACCACGCCGACGGCAGCACCTGCGCGGTGCTGGAATTCCCCCAGACGGTCAAGGCCGACCTGCTGTCCCTGGATGCGCTGCAGGCCGACGAACCCGCCGCGACGGGCCCGAACTCGCAGCCGATGGTCGGGCGCCACGTGCTGGTGGTGGCCGCACGCCGCGAGATCCGCAACGGCGTGCGCGACACCCTGCGCGCGATGGGCCTGATGGTGGACTACGTCGGCTCGGTCGACGAGGCGCGCGAGTTCTGCACCGGCGGCCTGCCGCACGCCGTCATCTACGAAGCGGCGCTGGCCGGCGAGAACTTCCGCAAGCTGCGCGCGGAATGGACGCGTGAAGTCCCGTCGCTGGCCTTCGTGGAGATTGCCGAGCAGGGACGCGAGTTGGAGGTATGCGACATCGGCGGCCAGCGCACCTCGCGCATCGGCCGCGACGTCATCGCCAGCGCGCTGGGCAGCGCGCTGATGTTCGAGCTGGCCAAGGGCGGCTGAAGCGCCTCAGGCGACGGCATTGGCCACGCCGGCGGCGTGGGCCTGCTGGTCGGCGTGGTAGCTGGAGCGCACCAGCGCCCCCACCGCGGCATGGGTGAAGCCCATCTTCGCTGCCTCGGCCTCGAACATGCGGAAGGTGTCCGGGTGCACGTAGCGCAGCACCGGCAGGTGGTGGCCGCTGGGTGCCAGGTACTGGCCGATGGTCAGCATGTCGATGCCATGCGCGCGCATGTCACGCATCACCTGCAGGATCTCCTCGTCGGTCTCGCCCAGGCCGACCATCAGGCCGCTCTTCGTCGGCACGCCCGGCACCGCAGCCTTGAAGCGCTTGAGCAGATCCAGGCTGAAGGCGTAGTCCGAACCCGGGCGCGCCTGCTTGTACAGCCGCGGCACCGTTTCCAGGTTGTGGTTCATCACGTCGGGCGGCGCGGCCTTCAGGATGTCCAGCGCGCGGTCCAGGCGGCCGCGGAAGTCCGGTGTCAGCACCTCGATGCGCGTCGCCGGCGACAGCTCGCGCACGCGCTGGATGCACGCGACGAAGTGCGCGGCCCCGCCGTCGCGCAGGTCGTCGCGGTCGACGCTGGTGATGACCACGTACTGCAGCTTCAGCGCGGCGATGGTCTTGGCCAGGTTCAGCGGCTCGTCCGCATCCAGCGGGTCGGGGCGGCCGTGGCCCACGTCGCAGAACGGGCAGCGCCGCGTGCACTTGTCACCCATGACCATGAAGGTGGCCGTGCCCTTGCCGAAGCACTCGCCGATGTTCGGGCACGAGGCCTCTTCGCAGACGCTGTGCAGCTTGTGCTCGCGCAGGATCTGCTTGATCTCGTAGAAACGCGTGCTCGGGCTGCCGGCCTTGACGCGGATCCAGTCCGGCTTCTTCAGCGCCGGCGCGGCCACCACCTTGATCGGGATGCGCGAGGTCTTGGCCTGCGACTTCTGCTTGGCTGCGGCGTCGTAGGCCGCATCGGCGGGAACGGGAGGGGTGGTCATGGTGGCGCTGAGGGAGTCAGTTGGGCGCTGAGCCGCTGCGCCAGCATCGGCGCTGCCGTCGCCCAATCCGTGTGCACGCCCAGTGTAGCCAGATCGACGGTGCGCAGCCCTGCGTAGCCGCACGGATCGATGCGCTCGAAGGGGCCCAGGTCCATGGCGACGTTCAGCGCCACGCCGTGGTACGTGCAGTGGTTGCTGACCTTGATGCCCAGCGCGGCGATCTTGCCCAGGCCGCGGAACGGGTCGCCGGGCAGCGCCGGGCCGGCCAGCGCCGCGTGGCCGAAGGGGTCGTCCAGGCGCACGTAGATGCCGGGCGCGCCGGCCACGCGGTGGCCGGTGACGCCGAACTCCTCCAGCACCTTCAGCAACGCCTGCTCCAGCCGGTAGACGTATTCCTTGACGTAGATGCCCAGGCGCCGCAGGTCGACCAGCGGATAGGCCACCACCTGCCCCGGCCCGTGGTAAGTGACCTGGCCACCGCGATTGCTTTGCACCAGCGGGATGTCGCCGGCATCGTGCACATGCTGCACCCGCCCGGCCACGCCCAGCGTGTACACCGGCTCATGTTCCACCAGCCACAGCTGGTCTTCGGAGCCCGCCTCGCGCGCGGCCGTGAAGTCGCGCATCTCGGCTTCGATGCCGGCATAACTGCGTCGACCCAACATCCGCACTTGCATCGTTCTGAGTGTACGCAGCGAGCGGCCGCTCAGCGCCTGTAGCCTTCGAGCGCGCGGATCGCCGCCACCACCTGCGCGCGGCCGTAGCGCGCCTCGATGGCGCAGCGGTTGGCCTGCCGCTGCCCGGGGCTCAATTCGCACAGCGCGGCGGCCGGGTCCGCCTCGAGCTCTTCAATGGCCAGCAGCGTGATGCCCAGGTCGCAGAAGAAGCCGAACAGCGGGTTGTCGCGGCGCATGTAGACGCTGGCGCCGCGGTACAGGGCCGCCGCGATGTTGCCCACCGCCTGCTGGCGGCGCTGGTTCATCAGCACCCAGCCGCAGCGCGCCATGCGCTGGTTGTAGTCGCCGATCGGCAGCCAGTCCGTCAAGGGCTCGAACCTCGCACCCAGCATCTCGCGCCCGGCGTCGATCACCGCCTGCGCATAGCCCGGCGGCGCCTTGCCGTAGCTCAGCGGCACGAGCACCCGGCAGCCCTCAGGCAGGCGCCCGCGCAGCAGCGCCAGTGCCTCCAGATGGTTGTTGGTCGGCGAGCAGGAATTGCCCAGCTGCAGGTCCGGTCCGGCCATGTCGGCCGTGCCGGCGGCGAAAATGTCCTCGACGGTGAACGACGGAATCGGATGCAGCACGGCGTGCAGCGACGGCAGTACCTCGCTCAGCAGCCGCGCGTCCGCGGGGTTGGCGCTGAGCACGTCGATGCGCGGCGCCACCGCCATCGCCGGCAGCGTCGGAGGCGGCTGGGCCTTCGCCCGGCGCCAAGGTGCGCGCAGGCGGCGCCACCAGCCGCCGCGCGCCGGCGCCCGCTGCGCCAGCGCGCGCAGCAGCTCGGCCGTGCGCGGCAGCACCAGGCTGCCCAGCCGCGGCTCGAGCAACGGCATGTAGTCACCGCCGCCGGCCAGCCAGACCACCAGCGTGCCGGGACGCACGTGGCGCAGCGCCGGCGCGAAGCGTGACGACATCAGATGCACCACGACGCAGTCCGCGTCCGCCAGCTGTCGCGCGATCCAGCGCGTGCGAAAGCGCAGCGAATGGTGATGGCTGACGTCGGACGCCGCTGCGACATGGCGCCGCTCCCCCGGCCGCAGCCGCGCCAGCAGCCAGCGGTTCATTCCTGGAAAGGCCTCGTCGAACAGCGAGCGCGCCAGCGGCACGAACTTCTCGTCGTTCGACAGGTGCACGATCTTCATGCGCGCCGCACGAGCGCGGGCGCCTCGGCGCCGGCGTTGAAGAGCAGATCGAGCACGGACACGTGGTGCTCGAACGCCCCCCACGGCTGCGGGTACTCGCGGTAGGGGCCGTAGTGGAACCACTCGACGGCGATGCCCTGGCGCGCAAAGGCGCCGTCATCCAGGTAGTCGCGCGCCGACGGGCCCGACACATACACCCGGGCGCCGGCCTGCGCGCAGATCGAGGCCAGACGCTCGCTGCGCTCGCCCTGCAGGACAAAGTCCCCGGAGTCGCCCAGTCGCGTGGTGATGCCCAGGCGCGCGCACACCGCCTCGATCAGGCTGCGGTTCAGCGCCGAGAGATGGGTCCAGCGCTGCCGGTACAGCGGCTCGAGCCATGCGGCGACGGCCTCGAAGGCCGGGGCGCGCCGGTAGTTCAGCGTCAGCGCCTTCCAGTGCCGTTCGGCCCAGGCGCTGCCGTCGATCAGGGTGTCGCGGATGCGCTGCTCGTAGCGCCCCTTGGCCTGCACCGGCACGGTCAGCCATTGCAGCCCGTCGGGCGTCTTGATGCTGTTGCGGTTGCGCCAGTCGCGACGCGTGTACTGCACATCGTCGTAGAGCACGAACTCGTCGACCGAGGCGATCAGGTCGAAGTAGCCCTTCCAGGGGATGTAGTTCGACTGCACGATCGCCACGCGCTTCAAGTCGGCTCCCGGCGCGGCGTGGGTGCGGCCGCATACACCCCGTCGGCGGCGCAGTCGCCCAGGATGACGGCGCCCGCGCCGATGACGCAGGCGGCACCGATGCGGACGTGGTCGCGCACGACGGCATTCGCCCCGATGAAGACACGTTCGCCGATGTGCACGCCGCCGCACACGACGCTGCCCGCCGCCAGCCAGGCGTGCGCGCCGACGTGCACATGGTGGGATACCGCGACCTGCGGGCCGATGACCACCCCGTCGCCCACGCGCGCAAACGGCGACACCGCCGCCAGCTCGCGCAGCAGGCAGTTCACGCCGATGGGCACGTTGCGCGCGACGACGGCGCGCTCGTGCACGAAGCTCGGCAGCGTGTAGCCCAGCGCCTGCGCCTGCTCGACGATGCGCTGGCGCACCAGGTTGCGCTGCGAATAGCCGACGGCCACGAACAGCTCGTGCGTGGCCGGTGCGCAGCGCCGCTGTGCCTCGTCGAAGGGCAGCACCGGCAGGCCGGCGAACTGGCTCACGGTGGCATAGGCAGCATCCGCGGTGAACGCCTCGACCCGGCGTCCGCCGTGCTGCGTGAAGTAGTAGTGCGCCTGTTCCGCCAGCTCACCCAGACCGAAGATGAGCAGCGGTTTGGCCGTCATGTCGCTGGCGCCGGCCGGCCCGCGCTACAGCACCACCTTGACCAGCGGATGGCCGCTCAGCGCGCGGTACAGCCCGTCGAGCTGCTCGCGCGAGGTGGCGGTGACGTGCAGCGTCAGCCCAAGAAACTTGCCGCCGCTGCTGGGCCGCAGTTCGAGCGACGCGGGGTCGTAGTCCGGGTCGAACTGCCGCGCGATCTCCACCACCGCGCGCTCGAACTCCGGGCTGCTCTCGCCCATCACCTTGATCGGGAAGCGGCTGGGGTACTCGATCAGCGAGGGAAGGTCTTCTTGGGTCATGGCTCTCAGATCGACTGCAGCGTCTTGGCCCGCTGGTAGGCCTCGTACAAGCGGCTGTACACCGGCCCGGGTTTGCCGCGCAGCGCACCGTGGCCGACGGCTTCACCGTCGAGCTGCGTCACCGCCAGCACTTCCTTGGTGGCCGAACTGAGCAGCAGTTCGTCCGCGCTGCGCACGTCGGCCTCGGCGATGGGCCGCAGGTTGTAGGCAATGCCCACGTCCTCGCACAGCTCGCGCAGCAGTTCGAAACGGATGCCTTCGAGCACATGTTCGCTCTTGGGCACGCCCAGCAGCGCGCCTTCGTGCACCACCCAGACGTTGCTCGACGACGCCTCGGTCAGGAAGCCGTCGCGGAACAGGATCGTCTCCACCGCCCCGTGGTCGGCGGAGATCTGCCGGGCCATCACGTTGCCCAGCAGCGACAGGCTCTTGATGTCGCCGCGCTCCCAGCGGAAGTCGCGCGCCGTCATGCAGGCCACGCCGTGGTGGCGCTGTTCGGGCGTCGGCGGCTTCATCGGCGTGACCATCATGTACACGGTGGGCGTGATGCCCGACGGCATGGTGTGCTCGCGCACGGCCACGCCGCGCGTCACCTGGATGTAGACCAGCTGGTCCTCCGCCGCGGTCTGCTCGGCGAGCATCTGCACCAGGCGCCGGCAGCGTTGCAGCCAGTCCTCCGGCGTGTGCGGGTTGCCGATGCGCACTTTGGTCAGGCTGCGCTGCAGCCGCGCCATGTGTTCATCGAAGCGGAACAGCCGCCGGCCGTACACCGGCACCACCTCGTAGATGCCGTCGCCGAAGATGAAGCCGCGGTCGAGCACCGACACCTTGGCGTCGCAGACCCGCGTGTACTCGCCGTCCAAGTAGCAGGGCGTGTCGGGCAAGCTGGGCATGGGCTCGTTCCTCAAGGTCGCGTCGAGCTTACTTGATCCACAGCCGCAGCGCGTCCCAGGTGCGGCCGATGATGCCGGCCAGCTCCACCGGCTGCATCACCACCAGCGGCACCGTGGCCACCGGCGTGCCGCCGGCGGTGCTGACCTTGATCTGCCCGACCTGCTGGCCCTGCGTCAGCGGCGCCAGCAGCGGGTCGGTGCGCTCGATCTGCGTCTTCAGCTTGTCGCCCTCGCCCTTGGGCACGGTGACGAACAGCGCGCCGGGCGCGCCGAGTTGCGCCTCGGGCAGCTTGCCCTTCCACACCGGCACGGTGACGATGGGCTTGCCGGCTTCGAACAGGCGCACCGCGTCCCAGGCCTGGAAGCCCCAGTTCAGCAGCTTCTGGCTTTCGGCCGCGCGCGCCTCGCGCGAGGAGGTGCCGAGCACCACGCTGACCAGGCGGCGCTTGCCGTTGGGCATGTCGCGCACCGCGCTGGCCACCAGGCAGTAGCCCGCGGCGTCGGTGTAGCCGGTCTTCATGCCGTCCACCGACGGGTCGCGGCCGAGCAGCAGGTTGCGGTTGTCCTGCTTGATCTTGTTGTAGGTGAACTGGCGCACCGAGTACAGCGTGTAGAACTCGGGGAAGTCGTTGATGATCTTCGACGCCACCACCGCCACGTCGCGCGCCGACGAATAGTGGCCCGCCTCGGTCAGCCCGGTGACGTTGCGGAACTGCGTGTTCTTCAGCCCCCAGGCCTGGGCCTGCTTGTTCATCATGCCGACGAAGGCGTCGAGCGAGCCGCCCACGGCTTCGGCCAGCACCACCGAGGCATCGTTGCCGCTCTGCACGATCACCCCCTTGAGCAGGTCGTCGACGCGCGGCGACATGGTGGTGTCGATGAACATCAGCGAGCCGCCGCCCTTGCGCTCGGCCCAGGCACGCTGCGAGACCGGCAGCGTCTGCTCCAGGCTCAGCTTCTTGTCGCGTATCGCCGCGAACACCAGGTAGGCGGTCATCAGCTTGGTCAGCGAGGCCGGGTCGGTGTGCGCGTCGGCTTCGCGCTCGGCCAGCACCTGCTGGCTGTTCAGGTCCATCAGGATGTAGTTGCGCGCCGCGATCTCCGGCGGCTGCGGCGTCTGGGCGAAGGTGGTCAGGGCAGTGGCCGCAGCCAGGCAGAACGCGAGGAATCTTTTCATCAGGGACTTGAAGGAATCAGGAAAGGTGGGAACGGACCACCAGGGACTTGAGCAGCGGCAGCTGCCCGTGGAAGAAATGGCCGGCGCCGGGGATCACCGTCACCGGCAGCGACTGCGGCCGCGCCCAGTCGAACACCGCGGCCAGCGGCACCACGTCATCGGCCTCGCCATGCAGCACCAGCGTGTCGGCCGGCACCGGCGGCATGTCGAAGCGGCTTGCCGCCGGGCCGACCAGCACCAGCCGCTCGGCACCCGCCGCGGCCGCCGCCAGCTGCGTGGCGACGTGCGACACCACGTAGGCGCCGAAGGAGAAGCCGGCCAGCCACAGCGGCTGGCCGGGCGCGCGCAGCGCGGCGACCACCGCCAGCGCGTCCTCGATCTCGCCGGGGCCGCCGGCCCACGAACCCTGCGACGCACCGACGCCACGGAAGTTGAAGCGCACCGCGGTGCAGCCCAGCTGCGTGTAGGCCCGCGCCAAGGTCTGCACCACCTTGTTGTCCATCGTGCCGCCGTGCTGCGGGTGCGGATGGCAGACCACCGCCACGCCGCGCGAGGCGCCGCCGGGCGCGTCGACGGCACATTCGAGGGCGCCGGCCGGGCCGGCGACGGTCTGGCGCTGCGTCTGAGCGTTCATGCGCAGCGCTCAGCGCCCCACGTCCGGCGGCAGCAGCAGACGCTCGACCACCTGGCCGTTCTTAAGATGGGATTCGACGATCTCGTCGATGTCCTGCTGGTCCACATAGGTGTACCAGACCGCCTCGGGGTAGACCACGGCCACCGGGCCGCCGGCACAGCGGTCCAGACAGCCGGACTTGTTGACGCGCACCCCGCCCGGGCCGGCCAGGCCCGCGGCCTTGACGCGAGACTTGCAGCGGTCGAAGCCGGCCTGCGCATCGTGCTGCGCGCAGGCGGCCTCGCCGTTGTCACGCTGGTTCAGACAGAAGAAGATGTGGTGACGGTAGTAGCTCAACGGGGTCTCTCCGGCGTCGCCGCCATGCGGTCGCCACCCAGGGAAAGTGCGGATTGTAGGCAGCGCCGCCCCGCCGGCCGGCGCCAAGACCCCTCAATCCGCTGCGTGGCCCAGGCGGCTCAGCATCCAGGTCATCGCCACATAGGGCCACAGCCAGCCGATCCACAGCGCCAGCCCATGAAAGCGGATGAAGCGGCCGCGCTCCCAGCTTTGCAGGCTCTGGGCGAAATACGGGTCCAGCGGCGCCTGGCTGACGAGCACGACCAGCGCGCCCAGCACGGCCAGCCCCAGCCCCGCCGCGGCACGCGAACTGAGCGGCGCGCAGAGCGCCGCCAGCAAGGTGCCCAGCGCCAGCGCCGGCACGGTCTGCGGCGTCACCCAGGCCAGGCCGTTGACCGGGCCGAAGCTCAACGCGGTGGACAAGGTGGTCGCCAGCACGCCCAGCGCCAGGACCGCGGCCACCAGCAGCAGTCGGCGCCAGCCGCGTCGCGCCACGCTGAAGGCCAGCAGGCAAGGCGCGAGCAGGCCGAGCAGCTGCAACAGCGCGTCCGAAATCGGCGGCAGCGGTGCCGCGTGCACCTCGGCAGCATGCAGGCGCGCCGCCACGTCCGACGCCCAGGGCACCTGGTCGATGGCCTCCAGCAGCCAGGTGCGCAGCTGGCCCGTGACATGCCCCAGCCCCAGCGGCACCGGCGTCGGAAAGAGCAGGCCCACTGGCCACAGCGCCAGCAGGCTCAGGCCGCCGGCGCTGTCGCGCACGAACCAGCGCTCGCGCACGGCCTGCCAGCGCTGCAGCAGGCCCAGCGCCTGCAGCAGCGCCGCCAAGCCGATGCCGGCCGCCACGCCGGCGCTGTTCAGCGCCCAGTCGACACGCGACGGCACGCGCCCCGGCAGGAACTGCTGAACGACCTCGGTGGCATAGGACAGGGCACTGCCCGTCACCAGCGCCAGCAGCGCGGCGCGCCCCACGGCGCGCCCGCCGCGCACGTGCGCCACATACACCAGCGCACCCAGCGGCACATAGCCCAGCACGTTGGACCAGACGTCGAAGGGGTCGCGCCACGGCGGCCAGGGCAGTGCCAGCAGCGCCAGCGGCGACAACCCGGGCGGCCAGCGCCAGCCGGTGAACGGATAGAGGCTGGCGTACAGCAGCAGCGCCACATAGACCAGGGCCAGCGGCGCCGCGGAGCTGCGTTGGGAAAGCGTCACGTCAGAAGGGCTTCACGACCACCAGTACGACGATGGCCGCAAACAGCAGCACGGCCGCTTCGTTGAACACGCGGAACCACCGGTCGCCGTGCCCGGGAGCCTGGCGCTCGAAGCGGCGCAGCAGGCGGCCGCAGCCCAGGTGGTAGCCGATGACCACCAGCACCAGCGCCAGCTTGGCATGCATCCAGCCGTTGCCGGCGCCCAGGCCGATACCGAAACCGAGCCAGAGGATCAGGCCGAGGCCCAGCGCCGGCACCATCAGCAAGCCGGCGAAACGGTACAGTTTGCGCGCCATCAGCAGCAGCCGGGCGCGCTCGGCCGGGCTGTCGGGCGCGACCAGCGCGAGGTTGACGAACAGGCGCGGCAGATAGAACAGGGCAGCGAACCAGCTGGCAACGAAGATGATGTGGAAGGCCTTGACCCAGAGGTACGCGCTGCTGCCCATCGGACGATTATCGAAGGCGCGGGATGAAGAAAAAGGCCCCGGCACGAAGCCGGGGCCAGGAAGCCTTATCGCTGTCAACACGCTAAGGCACCTGCTCAGGGAGGAAAAGCAGGGAATGACCACCTCGCGGCTATCATTCGCTTACAACTCTAGCAGAGTCGCGCGCCTCTGCGACCGAGAATTTACCAGGGATGGTCTCGAAACCTCCTCAAATATGGGATAGAACGTGCACCTCCCCCCACCCTACCCGGCCAGCCGCCCCCGGCGCCTGCGCCGCGACGCTTTCACCCGCGCCCTGGTCCGCGAGCATCGGCTGGCGCCGCAGGATCTGATCCTGCCGGTGTTCGTGCTCGACGGCCACGGCCAGACCCAGGACGTGCCCAGCATGCCGCGCGTGCAGCGGCGCAGCGTCGACCGCTTGCTGGACGTCGCCGAGGAATGCGTGTCGCTGGGCATTCCGGTGATGGCGCTGTTTCCCGTGATCGACCCCGGCCTGAAGACCGCCGACGGCCGCGAAGCCACTAATTCGGAAGGATTGATCCCCCGCGCGGTACGCGAGCTCAAGAGTCGATTCCCCGAATTGGGCGTGCTGACCGACGTGGCGCTGGACCCCTACACCAGCCACGGCCAGGACGGGTTGCTCGACGACAGCGGCTACATCGTCAACGACGCCACCGTGGCCGTGCTCACCGAGCAGGCGCTGATCCAGGCCGAGGCCGGCGTGGACATCGTGGCGCCCAGCGACATGATGGACGGCCGCATCGGCGCGATCCGCCGCACGCTGGAAGAGCGCGGCGCCATCCACACGCGCATCATGGCCTACAGCGCCAAGTACGCCAGCGCCTTCTACGGCCCCTTCCGCGACGCCGTGGGCTCGGCCAAGAACCTGGGCAAGAGCGACAAGAAGGCCTACCAGATGGACCCCGGCAACGGCGACGAGGCGCTGCGCGAGGTGGCGCTGGACCTGGCCGAGGGCGCCGACATGGTGATGGTCAAGCCCGGCATGCCCTACCTGGACATCGTGCGCCGGGTGAAGGAAGCGTTTCGTGTGCCGACCTTCGCCTACCAGGTCAGCGGCGAGTACGCGATGCTCGAGGCGGCCGCCGCCCACGGCTGGCTGGACCATGATGCGGCGATGATGGAGTCGCTGCTCGCCTTCCGCCGCGCCGGCGCCGACGGCGTGCTCACCTACTTCGCGCTGGACGCCGCCCGGCTGCTGCGCACCGGCTGAGCACGCGCCGGCATGCGCGTCTTCCACGTCAGCGCGGAGCAGTTCGTCGAACTCGACGCCATGCCGGCGGCGCTGCCGCCGACCGGCTTCCTCTGGATCGGCAGCGGGCGCCGCGAGTTCGAAGTCGGCGTGGCCGACGTCCAGAGCCACCTGCAGGCCTGGACCGGTGGCCAGCTGGTCGACCTGCATGTGCGCGACCTGCTGAGCCAGCAGTTGCCGTCGAACTTCGACTACACCTCCTGGTACGACCTGCTGATCTTCCGCCGCCTGGCCGTGGGCGGCGGCAGCGACGCCACGGACGACTCGCCGGGCACGCTGCGCGCGGCGCGCAAGGTGCTGGCCTCGGTGGACACCAGCCCTGTCGGCTTCGCCGTGTTCGACCGCGTGCTCGTCACCGTGCACCCGACCGACTGCGCAGTGCGCGACTTCTTCGCACAGCGCCTGCAGCAGCAGGCCGCCAGCGGCGACGCACGCGGCCAGGGCCGCCTGCCCACCAGCCCGGCGGACCTGATGCTGCGCATGGCCAACCACATGGTCGACGGCTACCTGGAACTGCGCCGCCTGCTGACGCGCCACCTGGGCATGCTGCAGAGCGAGTTGCTCGACCCGAAGAGCCGCTTCGGCGACTGGAAGGCGCTGCTCGATGCGCGCAACACGCTCTATGTGCTGGAGGACACCTGCGAGGACCAGCGCAGCGCCATGCAGGAGTGGATCGACGCACTGGAGGAATGGCCCGTGGAGGCCCAGCCGGGCGCGCCGCGCGAGCGCGAGCTGCTGCGCCTGCGCTCGCGCGACGTGCTCGAACACATCGAACGCGTGCTGACGCATGTGCGCCGGCTCGAGCATTCGGCCGAGGTCGCGGTGCAGATGCACTTCTCGGCGCTGGGCCATCGCACCAACGACATCATGCGCACGCTGACCGTGCTGACGGCCGTGTTCCTGCCGCTGAACCTGATCACCGGCTTCTTCGGCATGAACTTCGACGCCCTGCCGCTGATCCACTCCGCCACCGGCATCTGGATGGCCGTCGGCACGATGGCCGCGGTGGGCATCGGCCTGATCGTCTATTTCCGGCGCAAGCGCTACCTGGGCTCTCAGCTGAGCAAGTAGGGGTCGGCGAAGCCCAGGCCCAGCAGCAGCCGCGACTCGAGCGCCTCCATGCGCGCCGCATCGGCGTCACTGGTCTCGTGGTCGTAGCCCTGCGCATGCAGCGTGCCGTGCACCAGCAGATGGGCGTAGTGCGCCTGCAGCTCGATGCCGGCTGCGGCCGCTTCGCGCTCGACCACCGGCGCGCACAGCACCAGGTCGGCCTGCACGCGCGGCGCGCGCGCGTAGTCGAAGGTCAGCACGTTGGTCGCGTAGTCCTTGCCGCGGTAGTCGCGGTTCAGCGCGCGGCCTTCGTCCTCATTCACGATGCGCACCGTGATGTCGGCCGGCGCCTGCAACGCGGCGCGGATCCAGCGTGCCACGCGATGCCGCGGCAGTTGCCCCCGGTGCCGCGCATCGGGCATCTGCAGCGACAGCTGCAGCTCAGGCATCGGCCCGCCGCGCGGCGTCATAGGCCTCGACGATGCGCGCCACCAGCGGGTGGCGCACCACGTCGGCCGCGTCGAACTGCGTGAAGGCCACGCCTTCGACGCCCGCCAGCACGGCCTGCGCCTCCACCAGGCCGCTGGTGCGGCCCTTGGGCAGGTCGATCTGGCTGGTGTCGCCGGTGACCACGCAGCGCGAGCCGAAGCCGATGCGCGTGAGGAACATCTTCATCTGCTCCGACGTGGTGTTCTGCGCCTCGTCGAGGATGACGAACGCATGGTTCAGCGTGCGCCCGCGCATGAAGGCCAGCGGCGCCACTTCCAGCAGCCCTTTGTCGAAGGCGCGCGTCACGCGCTCCAGGCCCATCAGGTCGTACAGCGCGTCGTACAACGGGCGCAGGTACGGGTCGACCTTCTGCGCCATGTCGCCGGGCAGGAAGCCCAGCCGTTCGCCGGCCTCGACGGCCGGCCGAGTGAGCACGATGCGCTGCACGGTGTTGCGCTCCAACGCATCGACCGCGCAGGCCACCGCCAGGAAGGTCTTGCCGGTGCCGGCCGGGCCGATGCCGAAGCTGATGTCGTGCGTCAGCATGCCTTGCAGGTAACGCAACTGGTTCGGCGAGCGGGCCGCCAGGTCGGTACGGCGCGTGTGCAGCAGCACGGCCGGTGCGGCGGCGCCGGCCGCACGCCCCTGGTCATCGCGCTCGCGCAGCGCATGCTGCAGCGCTTCGGCCTCGAGCGGCCGGTCGGCGCCGGCATACAGCCGCTGCAGCAGGGCCAGGGTGGCCCGCGCCGGCGCAGCGGCACCGTCGATGCGGAACTGCTCGTGGCGATGTGCGATGCGCACCCCCAGCGCGCTCTCGATGGCCCGCAGGTTTTCATCCAGCGGGCCGCACAGGTGCGCCAGCCGAGCGTTGTCGGCGGGCGTGAAGGCATGTCTAAGGATCACGGCGCGCGCACGGCCGCCCCAAGGGGCGGGAAGCGGAACAAGCGCACATTGTCGCCGTGCCGCGCCCCAGGCACCATCCTGCACAATGCCCGCCGCGATGCTGCGCCGACGTCTTCTGCCCGCTTCCTGGTCGCACGGACGCGGCCGGCTGTGCTGCCGCCTGTCGTGGTGGCTGTGCCTGTGCCTGGTGTGGCTCGTTGCACCGCCCGCGTCGGCACGCAGCGTGGCGATCCACGCCGCGCAGGCCGTGGCCTCCGACAGCGCGCGCTTCCCGGCGGAGCTGCCGGCCCAACTCGTGAACCTGCCCGACGACTGGGCGACCAGCCGCCCGGGCTACAGCGGGACGGTGTGGTACCGGCTGAGCTTCACCGCGCCAGGCCTGCGCAGCCAGGACGAGTTGCTGGCGCTGTACATCGAGCGGGTGTGCAGCAACGTCGAGGTCTATCTGAACGGCCACCTGCTGCACAGCGGCGGCAGCATGGCCGAGCCGGTCACGCAGAACTGCAACCACCCGCAGCTGGTCAGCCTGCCCGCCGGCTTGATCGGGC
Source organism: Rubrivivax sp. (assembly GCA_019635285.1). Classification (GTDB taxonomy): domain Bacteria; phylum Pseudomonadota; class Gammaproteobacteria; order Burkholderiales; family Burkholderiaceae_C; genus Rubrivivax. Next base: position 19,294 of record JAHBZS010000052.1, read on the forward strand.
CGGGCCTGAACACGCTGGACCTCAAGGTGGCGGGCCATGCGCTGACACAAGTCGCCTCCAGCCGGCGCGCCGGCGGCCTGTCGGCGCTGCAGATCGGCCCGCAGTCGACGCTGGCGCCGGTGCACGCGTGGCAATTGGCACTCCAAGTCGAGCTGCCGCAGGCGATCAGCGCCACGCTGCTGCTGATGGGCAGCTTCATGTTCGTGCTGGGCGGCATCAACCGGCGCGAGCGGCACCTGGCGTACTTCGGCGTGTTGTGCGTGGGCTGGGCGATCGTCGAAGCCCGCCTGTGGTGGCGCGATCCGCCTTTCGACAACGCCACGGCCGAATTGCTGCTGTGCACGCTGCTGCCGTTGCTGACGCTGGCCAGCGTGCAGTTCCTGCTGCGCTACGCGCAGCATCGCAGCCGCTGGGTCGACATCGCGCTGCCGCTGCAATGCGTGCTGATGCCGGCGACCTTGCTGCTGGCCGGGCCGCAGCGGCTGCACGCCACGGCCAGCGTCTGGTACCCGCTGCTGGCACTGCAGGTGCTGGCGGCCGCCGCCTTCTATCTGCGCACGCTGCATCGCCTGCGCGGCCGCTCGTTCTGGCCGATGGCGCTGCTGCTGTGCCTGGCCACGCTGGCGCTGGCGACGGACTACGTGTCGCAGGTGCTGGGCATCCGCTCGGCGCTGACCCAGCTGGCGCAGCTGGCCACGCCGCTGATGATGGTGCTGCTGGGGCTGCGCCTGCTGCAGCAGCACGGACGGGCGCTGCAGACGGCCGAGGACAGCAAGGCCCATCTGGAGCAGCGCATTCGCGACGCCACCGCAGAAATCGAGCGCAACTTCACCCAGCTGGCCGAACTGCGTGTGGAGAAGGTCACCGAGCGCGAGCGCAAGCGCATCGCCGCCGACCTGCACGACGACCTGGGGGCGAAGTTGCTGACCATCGTGCACACCAGCGAATCGGAGCGCATCTCCACGCTGGCGCGCGAAGCGCTCGAAGAGATGCGCCTGTCGGTGCGCGGGCTCACCGGCCGCCCGGTGCAGCTGATCGACGCACTGGGCGACTGGCGTGCCGAGGTGGTGTCGCGCCTCGGCCAGGCCGGCATCGAGGCCGACTGGTCGTCGCCGGCCGAGGAGCTGCCGCAGACGCTGTCGGCGCGCGCCTTCGTACAGACCACGCGCATCCTGCGCGAGGCGGTGAGCAACGTCATCAAGCACAGCGGCGCGACGCACTGCTCGCTGAGCTGCGTCATTGCCGACGGCGACGTGCAGATCGTCGTGCGCGACAACGGCAACGGCATTCCGATGGAGCTGGACGGCCGGCTCGACCGTGGGCACGGCATGGCCAGCATGAAGCACCGCGCCAAGCAATTGCAGGGCCAGTGCCTGGTGGAGTCGGGCCCCGGCTACGGCACCGTGATACGGCTCACGCTTCCCCTGAACCGCGCCACCGAAGCCGCATGATGCGCTGGTAGGATGACTTTGCACCAAGGGAGCAATGCATGACCAACATCCTGCTGCTGGAGGACCTGCCGCAGATCCGCGCCTGGCTCAGCAGCCTGGTGCTGCAGGTGTTTCCCGACGCACAGATCGCCGAGGCCGCGCGCGTGCACGATGCGCTGGGCTTTGTGTCGGCCATCAAGTTCGACCTCGCGCTGGTCGACCTGGGCCTGCCCGACGGCTCGGGGGTCGACGTCGTGGCCGCGCTGCGCGAGCACCAGCCCGAAACGCAGAGCGTCGTCGTCACCATCCACGACGACGACGAACACCTGTTCCCGGCGCTGCAGGCCGGCGCCTTCGGCTACATCCTGAAGGAGCAGCCGCGCGAGCTGATCATCGAGCAGCTGCAGCGCATCAGCCAGGGCGAGCCGCCGCTGTCGCCGTCGATCGCGCGGCGCGTGATGGCCTACTTTGCCGCCAAGTCCAAGCCGCAGCCGGCGTCGGCGGCGGGCATTCCGCACGTGTCGCTGACCGACCGCGAAACCGAGGTGCTGCTGCGCGTGGCCAAAGGCTACACGCTGCCCGAGATCGGCCAGCAGCTGACGCTGTCGCGCCACACCATCGCCGACTACGTCAAGCAGATCTACCGCAAGCTGAACGTGAGCTCGCGCGCGGAAGCCGCCCTCGAAGCGCAGCGCATGGGCTTGTTCGGACGGTAGCGCGCCCGCCCCCGAAGCGCCTGCGGCGCGCCCCCTCGAGGGGGCGGCACCCGCGGCCCGGCGCAGCCGGTTCCGCGGTGCCTGCTTGAAGCGGTCCGAGCGATTCGACCGGTCTTCCCGTCAATGGGGCCCTCTCGCGGGCTGGCGATAATCACCGGATGATCGGACGTCTCACGGGCCTCATTGCGGAGAAGTCGCCCCCGCAGGTGCTGGTCGACGTGAACGGCGTCGGCTACGAGCTGGACGTGCCGATGAGCACGTTCTACCACCTGCCCGGCCTGGGCGAGCGCACCACGCTGCTGACGCACTTCGTCGTGCGCGAGGACGCGCAGGTGCTGTTCGGCTTCCTGACGCACGACGAGCGCAGCACCTTTCGCCAGTTGGTGCGCATCAGCGGCGTCGGCCCGCGCACGGCGCTGGCCATCCTGTCCGGGCTGAGCGTGGCCGAACTGGCGGCGGCCGTCGGCCGTCAGGAAAGCGGCCGGCTGGTCAAGGTGCCGGGCATCGGCAAGAAGACGGCCGAGCGCCTGCTGCTGGAACTGAAGGGCAAGCTCGGCCCGGACCTCGGGGCCGCCACGGCCGTGCCCGCCAGCGGCGCACAGGCCGACATCGTGCAGGCGCTGGTGGCGCTGGGCTACAGCGAGCGCGATGCGGCGGCCGCGCTGAAGGCGCTGCCGCCGGACATCGCCGTCAGCGACGGCATCAAGCTGGCGCTGAAGACCTTGAACCGGTAGTGCTCAGTGCTTGTGCTGGTTGTCGGCCAGCGCCTTCACCGGTGCCTTGATCTCCACGTTCTCGCGCTTGCCGCCGGCGCCTTCGATGACCAGCGTCACCGGCACCGTCTCGCCGGGCTTCAGTTCCTGCTTCAGGTCCAACAGCATCAGGTGATGGCCGCCTGGCTTGAGTTCGACGGTCTTGCCGGCCGGCAACTCCAGGCCCGGCACGGCACGCATCTTCATCACGTTGCCGTCCATGGCCATCTCGTGCACCTCGACCGCGCCGGCCACGGGTGACGAGGCCGCGACGATCTTGCCGCCGGAGGCCGAAGTGATCTGGCCGAACAGCCCGCTGGCCTTCTGGCCGGCCACGGTGCCGCGCACCCATGCGTCCTTGACGGTGGTCTGCGCCTGCGCGGCCAGGGCCGCCAGCAACGCCGCGGCAAGGATGATTCGTTTCATGTGGGTAGGGTCGCGAAGATCGGGGCGGCGATTGTCGCCCACCGGATAATGTCCCCATGGTCATCCAGACGGACAGCTTCGAGCCCGCACGGCGCGTCCTCAGCGCGTCGCCGGTGTCGCCCAACGAAGAGGCCGTCGAGCGCGCGCTGCGTCCCAAGGGCCTGCAGGACTACGTGGGCCAGGCCAAGGCGCGCGAACAACTGGAGATCTTCATCGGCGCCGCGAGAAAACGCGCCGAGCCGCTGGACCATGTGCTGCTGTTCGGCCCGCCGGGGCTGGGCAAGACCACGCTGAGCCACATCATCGCCCACGAACTGGGCGTCAGCCTGCGCAGCACCTCGGGCCCGGTGCTGGAGAAACCCCGCGACCTGGCCGCGATCCTGAGCAATCTGGAGCGCAACGACGTGCTCTTCATCGACGAGATCCACCGGCTGAGCCCGGTGGTCGAGGAGATCCTCTACCCGGCGCTGGAGGACTACCGCATCGACATCATGATCGGCGAAGGGCCGGCGGCGCGCTCCGTCAAGCTCGACCTGCAACCCTTCACGCTGGTCGGCGCCACCACCCGGGCCGGCATGCTGACCAACCCGCTGCGCGACCGCTTCGGCATCGTCGCCCGGCTCGAGTTCTACACGCCCGAGGAACTGGCGCGCATCGTCGCGCGCTCCGCCGGCTTGCTGGACCTGCCCGCCGACGAGGCCGGCGCCTTCGAGATCGCGCGGCGCTCGCGCGGCACCCCGCGCATCGCCAATCGGCTGCTGCGCCGCGTGCGCGACTATGCCGACGTCAAGGGCGATGGCCGCGTCACCCAGGCGCTGGCGCAGCGCGCACTGGCGATGCTGGACGTCGACCCGCTGGGCCTGGACGTGATGGACCGCAAACTGCTGGAGGCGGTGATCCACCGCTTCGACGGCGGCCCGGTCGGGCTGGACAACGTGGCCGCCGCGATCGGCGAGGAAGCCGGCACCATCGAGGACGTGATCGAGCCGTACCTCATCCAGCAGGGCTACCTGCAGCGCACGCCGCGCGGGCGCACGGCCACGCTGGCGGCGTATCGGCACCTCGGCGTGACGCCGCCGGGGCGCGACCAGATGGGCGAGCTTTTCCAGGGTTAGCAGCGGCACCGCCGAACGCCGCACCGGCCCGTCAGTCGGCCATGGCCCGCATGCCGGGCAGATGAAGGCTACCGGAGCACCACACCGAGGCAGCCTGCGCGAGCGCCGCCGCCGCGGTACTCGCGCCACCCTTCTTCAAGAAACGTCACCTTTCTTTACATTGCATCACAACCGGGCTCCTGTACAAACATCTACAACGTTGATTCAATTGACTTTTCATATATAGGCACATGATTTGCTTGAGTCTTTCGTACCAAAGATGGGGGCGAAAGCGCGCGAGCCTGCCCCCTTGTGATGGGTGGTTGCGTCTTCGTCTTGGGGGAATCGTCATGCCGCGTGTGTTGCAAGAGACCGACAGTCTGGGCGCAGGGTTTGGCACAGCTTGGCGCCTGTCCCGGAAAGTGCTGAAGAGCGTGGCGCTCGCCGTCGTGGCGACGGCCGCCACCGTATCGGCGGTGTCCGCCGAAACCTTGCTGATGCCCAAGCGGGATGCGCGCACTACGGCGGACGTCGTCGTCTGGGGCGTCCATACGCAGGCTGCCGGCACGGCCTGCACACTGAATTTCGGCGATGGATCGGCCGTGCAGAACTGCACCGGGGTCGACCGCTCCTACATCGCCTACCCCCACACCTATGCGATTCAAGGCACGTACACCGTGACCTTGACCGTGGGCTCGGAGACCGCGACCACGACCGTTCAGGCTTTCAATCCGGCGGCCTTCCCCGGTGGCGGCGCAGCTAGCTTCGAGAACCGCAATCTCGGCATCAACATGGCGATCCAGGATGGCTTGCGCTACCTTTGGACCAACCAAAACAATCGCGCAGGTGGTTTCCCCACAAGCACGACGACATTCTGGAACAACTCAGGGTTTACTTATGCCGACACATCGCTGGTCGTGCTGGCATTCGAGAACCAGGGTTACAGGCTCACCGCCAATGTCGCTCCGACCGGCATCTACGAGAAGTACATCGTCCGCCGCGGGCTCAACTTCGTCGCGAGCCAACTCTTACAGCAACCGCTCTCGGTAACCCCGGCGGGTAACAACCCGTGCGTGGTCTATGTCGACTGCGTGGGTCTGACGACTGGGAGTGACCAAGGCTACTCCACGGCGCTGGCCATCCTGGGTTTTGCCGGCAGCGGTGCACTCGCTCAGATCAACACCGAGGTCGCTGGCTACACCAACGGCAAGACCTATGGCGAGATTCTGCAGCGCTTGGTCAATGGACTGATCTGGGGGCAGAACGACAGCGGCAACGGCAGGGGCAGTTGGGACTACGGCTTCAACAGCACGCGCGGCGACGGCTCCACGCTGGGCTGGGACACCCTTGGCCTGCTTGACGCACGCGCCGCCGGAGCCACCGTTCCAGCGTGGGTGATCGCTGAGTACACGCTGGGGTTCAATTGCACACTCAACAACGACGGCTCATTCGACTACGTGGCCGATTGCAACGCGGCTGCCTCGAGCAACGCGGGCCCGCAGAAGGCTGGCATCGGCCTGCAGGGACTATTTCTCATCGGCGAAACCACGGGCGCCCGCGTCAATGCCGTGAGAAACAACATCAACAGTTGGTGGAACGGCGCGACCGGGGGCATTGGTAGCAATGACTGGGGCTGCGGTGTTCCCGGCATCTTCTATCCGAACGACTCGAACAAGGGCTGCGCCTACTCGATGTTCAACAACTTCAAGGGCCTGAAGCTGCAGAACATTGCCACGCTGCCCGGCGTGACACGACCGGCCGGCCCCGGTGCGATACCGGCGAACGACTGGTACGCCGACTATGAAGATTGGTTGGTCACCAACCAAAGCGCACCCACTACCCCTGCCGGCGGTAGCTGGGGGCCGGTCATGGGTTTCTCATGCTGCGCTAACGGCGATGCGCTCGAGACCGCGATTGCCGAGTTGATTCTGGCTCCGGTCGCGTTGGTGCCGCCTGACCCAGGTCTCTTCTCTACTGTCGGCCTGAGCCCCGCCTCGGCGACCAATCCGGTGGGTACCGACCACACGGTCACGGCCTTCACACAGTCCACCAACGGTGCACCGGTGCCGGGCGTGTCGATCAACTTCAAGGTACTGACGGGGCCCAATGCCGGAAAGACGGGGTCGGGAACGACCGGTGCCGACGGCAAAACGACGTTCACCTACCATGACGATGGTGGCGCCGGCACCGACACGATCCAAGCGTTCATCGGCACGACGCTGAGTTCGAATCAGGTGACCAAGACCTGGGCCGACGCGGTCGTCGTCTGCGACGTCAACGGCGACGGCAAGGTGACTCAGGCCGATCTGACGCTGATCCGCGGCAAGAACGGCCGCAACGCCAGCGGCGCGAACGACCCGTACGACCCGAACAAGGACGGGAAGATCAACGTGGCCGATGTGCGCTACTGCCAACTGAGGCTGACGCCTCCGTAGGTTCGGCATAAGCCAACCCCGACACCCCCCGGTGTCGGGGGGCCAGGCGAAGGCCCGACCGAGCCCATATCGCTGTATTGTTGTTGGGCGTCTGATCGAATCGATTGAGTGGAGAGCGAAGACATGAAAAGCATCAAGCAGACCCTCCGCCTGTGGGCGCTAACCACAACCGCGGCGGCGGCCTTTCTGGGTGTCCAGGCTCAAGCTGCACCGACGGTGAGCATCGACCCGGCCTCGCAAACCATTGCTGCCGTCGGCGGCACCGCGTCCGTCAACATCGTCGTCAGTGGCTTGACCGACCCGTTGGGAGGATTCGGACTGAATCTCAGCTTCAATGGCGCGATTCTCAAGGGGCTTAGCTTCACGAACGATCCCGACAGCAAGATGGGCGGTGCGTCTGGCCTCGACATGAGCTGTGGGTTCGACTTCGGCGGCGATCCCTCCACCTGCACCCCCACCCCGAGCGGATCCTCTCCGCTGGACCTGTTCTTCGTCGCCGATGCAAACTTGGATGAGGCTGAACTCGCGGCGCTGCAGGGAGACACCTTCGTTCTCGCGACGATCACGTTCGAGGGCTTGGCCAATGGCCTCAGCCCGCTCAGGCTGTCCAATGTAGTTCTGTCCAATTGGAACGGTGACGAGACCATTGCAGGTGTCGGGACCCGGAACGGAGAGATCTGCGTAGGCGGCAACTGCAATAACGTTCCCGAGCCTGGAAGTATGGTGCTGGTGGGTACGGCATTCGGCGCCTTGGCGCTGCTGCGTCGCCGCCGGTCGATCTCGTCAGCCTCCTGACAAGTGTCTTGATCGACAGACGACCTCCCGCTTCAGAAGGCAGATCGTCAACAGGCCGTCGTGCTCGTCGGGTGCTGCCTTTGTGCATCTGACGCCTGGGTCGTGCTCGTCGGCGGAATGGCTTGGTGACGTTCCGCACCTCAGATGACGTTCCGCTCGATCGTATTCATTGGCGCAGCGCTCGTTACGATCGGCTCCAGCGCCTGGCTGTTGCTAGACAGCCTTTCACCACCAACAGCGGGGCCATCTGCGGGCAGCGATACGGCCCCGCTGCTTGCGCGCCAGGATGAGACGCCAGCGCGGATCCCGGAGGCGGACTCGTCGCTACCGCCAGCGGCGCCAGCTCAGGCCAGCGACGATCGCTTCAGGCTGGTTGGTGTGGTTGCGGTGGGCTCGGTGGATGCCAAGTCGTCATCGAATCCCGGCAATGGCTTCGCACTCATATCCGTCGACGGCAAGCCCGCACGGGCCTTTCATGTAGGCGCCACGGTCGACGGTGACACCGTGCTCACGGCCTTGACGCCGCTCGGCGCCACGCTTGCCTCGCCGCGGGGCGGGGAAGCGATATCGCTCCAAGTCGCGTCGGCAACCCCCACGTATGCGACCATGCCAGCGCCGGCCCCGCCGCCGGGGACCGGATCGCCCGCAGGTGTTGACATGTCGATGCGCCCACCTGCGGAGCAGAAGAATCTGGGTACCAAGCACCCGCCGCTTCCGACGCAACCGGTGCCCGCGACGCAGGTACCCGAAGAATCCGCCACGCAGGCCGACGGACGGTGGACGCGCTAGTCGCGAGCTACGACGCGGTCCAGCCGGTGATTGCCACCACCGGCACGATGGCCGTCTCGGTGAACAGCTCGAAGGGTGCCGCGATGCGCTGTACCGCGTCGATATCGGGAGCCTCCAGCAACGTCACGTTGTGCGAGCGGTCAACGGCCGCCCATTCCCCTCGGATCTTCACATCGGCCGGTATGGATGCGTAGAACGCCTTGGCCAGCGCCGCCAGTTCATCGTACTGGGCGGCGCTCAACCCGGCGCGGGTGCGGTTGGTCAGCATGAACAGCATGGCCTCAGTCTCCTCGATCAGCAATGCGCCGTGTACGGCGCCAAACCCACCAGGCCGCCACGGGCAACAGCATCGGCAACAGCAGCCCCGGGCCGATCGGCGCGTCAGGCACGAGCTCCGCGCCATTCAGCGCCAGCGCCCCGGCATAGACCGCATTCCCGGATGCGCAGGCCGCGACAAACTGCGACCAGCGCAGACGCGCGGCTCCTGCCGCAAGCACCACGGCCTCCGCCAGCACGGGGACGGGGCGGCTCAGGAACACCATCGCCAGCGTCGGCGCGGCAGGCAGTTCGGCCTGCCGCCCGCGCAGCAGCCAACGGCTGACGACATAGGCCAGCAACTGGCCGGCCATCATGCCGGCAAACGCCGTCAGGAAACCCATGCCCAGCCCCAGACGCGCGCCGAGCATCGTGCCCACGATGCTGGACGGCACCGGCAGCAGCACGTCGGCGGCCAGCAGCATCGAACCGACCCATGCGAAGCGCATGGCATGGTCGTCCTGTGCGGACAGCCAGCGCTCTCCGGGCAACTCGCCGACAAGCAAGAACGGTAGTGACGAAACACACAGCGCCGCGGCGATCAGCAGACTGGTGCGCAGGCCTTTGCGTGGCATGATTGTTCGACGGTAGCAGAACAGCCCGACGACCGACCGGTCCGCTTTCGCCCTTGGTGCAAACAGAAGAAGGAACTGCCGAGATGGTCACGCTCACCGGCTCGCCGGCGCTCAAGGTTCAGGTGATGTGCGAGGGCATTCGCTACACGGCCGCGCTCGGTGCGGCCGCGGCGCACTCGATGCCCAACTACTACCCCTACCGCTTCAAGGAGGGCGAGCACGACCCCACCGGGCGAGGCATCGCCACCATTCCCTACCTGATCAACACGCCCGACGGCACCGAGATCCGCATCCTGGGCAATGGCGACTCGCCCTGGCACGTCGAAGGCAGTGCGGCACTCGGCTACCAGCTGATCGACGACCGCAGTGGCCAGACGATCTCGATCGAGTTCGAACCGCTGCGGCCCTGGCTCACGCAGAAGACCGCCGACGGATTGCCGTTCGCGCAGGCGGGCGTCACCACGCATGGCGACATGCTGGTGATCAACGTCGCCCCGGGCTGCGAGTACTTCCTGCACAAGCACGATGGCGTGTCGATGCGTTGCGGCTTCTGCGCATACGGCGCGCCCGATGAACGCACCAAGCACCTGGGCCAGGTGGCGGGGCGGGTCGAGATCCTGCCGCCGACGCTCGACCGCATGCGCGAGGCGATGGACGCGGTGATCGACCAGACCGAGATCCGCCATATCTACTTGGTCGGCGGCTCGCTGACCGATGCGCGCAAAGAAGGCGAGCGGTTCTTGCAGCTGGCCCGCTACGTCAAGCAGGCCAACCGGCGGGGCATTCCGGTGGCCCTGGGCTCGGGCGCCCTGCCCGACGACCTGATCGCGCAGTTCCATGCCGAAGGCCTGGTGCAGCATGTCTGCTTCAACCTCGAGATGTGGTCGGAGCCGCTGTTCGCGAAGATCTGCCCCGGCAAGCACCGCTATGTGGGCTACGGGCGATGGATCGAGGCGCTCGAGACGGCGGTGCGCCACTGGGGCCGTGGTCATGTGTATTCGGCCATGGTCGCCGGCATCGAGCTGGAGCCGGAGCATGGGCTGGAATGGGAGGAGGCCGCGCGCATCGCGCTGCAGGGCGCCGACGACCTGTGCAGCCGCGGCATCATCCCGATCTATTCGCTGGTCTGGCCGGTGGGCGGGCGGCAACGTGCCGACTACCACGCGCGCATCCGCAACTACTTCGAGACGCTGAGCAGCGGCTATCGCGAGATCCGCCAGCGTCACGGCTTGACGGTCTCGGACGGCTTCATGTGCCATCGCTGCGCCTACATGCAGCTCGAGTGCGACATGGACCGCGCAGCGCTGGTGGCCGCATGAGCGACACGCAGAAGCCGGCGATGGCGCCGGACCCCACGCCCATCGTGCGCCTGAGCACGGCCTTCTGGGAAAGCCAGGTTCTGCTGACGGCCAACCGTCTGCGTGTCTTCGACTTCCTGGCCGATGGTGCGAAGTCCGTCGACGAGGTGGCCGCCGGCTTGCAGCTCGCCCCGCGCAGCACCGGGCTGCTGCTGCGCGCCTGCACGGGCCTGGGCTTCCTGCTCGAAAACGGGCAGCGCTTCGAAAACGCACCGGTCGCCGCGACCTTCCTGGTGTCGCGCAGCCCGGCCTTCATGGGCAACGTCATCCGCTACAGCGACCAGCTGTATGGCGCCTGGGGCAACCTCGAAGGCGCCGTGCGCAGCGGCCAGCCCGCGGTGCCGGCGCAGACCTACCTGGGCGACGACCCGGCGCGCACGCGCGCCTTCGTCGTCGCCATGCACGAGCGGGCGCTGGGCATCGCCCGCGCCCTGGTGCCGATGCTGGATCTGTCGGGTCGCCGCACACTGCTGGATGTCGGCGGCGGGCCGGGCACCTACTCGGTGCTGCTCACCGAGCGCTTCCCGGGCCTGCGCGCCGAGGTCATCGAACTGCCCGGCGTGGCCGCGGTGGCGCGCGAACTGGTCAGCACGGCGGGCGCCAGCGAGCGTGTGGTCTTGCGTGACGGCGACTATCACAGCGCCGACTTCGGCTCGGGCAAGGACGTGGTGCTGATGTCCGGCATGTTCCATCGCGAGACCGCGCAGGCCTGCCGGGCGCTGATCGCGCGCGCCGCCGCCTGCCTGAACCCGGGCGGCCTGCTGGTGGTGAGCGACGTGTTCACTGACGAAGGCGGCTGCCAGCCCGCCTTTGCGGCGCTGTTCGGCCTGAACATGATGCTCACCGCGGCGGACGGCGGCGTGCATGCCGATGCCGACGTGATGCAGTGGATGGCCGACTGCGGCATGCGCGAGCTGCGCTGCATGCCGCTGCCGCCACCGATGCCTCACCGCGTCGTGCTCGGGGTCAAGCCTTGAGATCGGGTTTGCCGCGCATCGCCGCCGCGGTGGTGGCGGCGTGCGCACTGGGGCTGTCTGCGCAAGCGCAGCCGCAGCCGCAGCCGCAGCCGCAGCCGCAGCCGCAAACACAAACGCAAACGCAAGCGCCGCAGGGCCCGCCAAAGCCGCCGGTCGGCGAAATGAAGTCGCTGGGCCAGGACCGCTATCAGGTGGGGCGCATCGTCATCGACAAGCGTGCCGGCACCGTCACCGTTCCCGGCCGAGTGCTGGTGCTGGACAAGCCGCTGGAGTACCTGGCCACCAGCCCCGGGGGCCGCAAGGCCTACGAGGCGCTGCTGGAACTGGACGCCAGCGGCACGGAGTTGAACCTGGCCTGCATCCTGGTCGGCCTCGAGCGCGACCCCGACGTTCCGTCATGGCGGCCGCTCGGCGTCGCCGGGCGCACCGGATCCAAGGTCAACCTCTGGCTGACCTGGACCGACGGCGGCCGCCAGCGCCGCCTCACGGCCGCGGAAGCCCTGGGTGCCGAGGCCGGCAGCCTCGAGTGGGCCTATACCGGCTCGTTCACGTCGAAGGATGGCAGCCAGCTCGCCGCCGACGTCACCGGCTCGCTGATCAGTTTCGTCAAGAAGGACCAGTCGGGCGTCATCGAAGTGGTCTCGGACAGCCGCCTGGGCCCCTACGGCTCGATCCGCGGCAGCGCCGCGCTGCCCCCGGTCGGCTCGCCGATCGATCTGGTGCTCCAGGCCGCGCCGGCGGCCCGGTGATGGCGGCGCGCATCGCCATGCTGTTCGCCGCCGTGCTGGGCGTGCTCGTCGCCTTCGGCGCCGCCGCGCCGGACACGCAGCCGTCCGCGCTGCGGACGATGGCCAGTGCGGCGGCGGCTCTGTTGGCACCGCTGTTCTGGCCCGGCGTCGCGGCGACGCGTGGCGCCACGGCGCGCCGCCTTTTCGTCTGGTCGGCGGCGGCGTGCGCTGCGGCGGCCTTGCCGATGTGGGCGCTGGCCCGCGCCCCACAGCCGCTGCCCGACGTGCTGCAAAGCTGCGCCCTGCTGGCGTTGATGCTGCTGGCATCCCATGCGCTGGCCGCGATGCTCGACGGGCGTGGGTCGCGCCTCCCCGGCGGCCCGGGCGATGCCCGCGAAGGGGCCGGCCGCGCCGTGGCGCTGGTGCTGATCGTGCTCGGATCGATGCCCTTCTGGCTCGGGCCTGCGGCCGAATTGCTGTCGGCCCGCCATGCGCAGGCCATCGATACCGTGCTCGGCCTCAGCCCCCTCACGCATCTGGCCGTGGCCAGCGGCAACGACTTGCTGCGCAACCCGTGGCTGTACCAGCACTCGAACCTGTCCGGCCTGCAGTTCGAGTACCCCACCTTGACCAGCCTGGCCTGGTTCTACGTCGCACTATGCTTGCTGTTGGGCGTGCTCGCCGCGAAGAGCGCCCGTCCGGATGACCGCATGGAGAGGACATGATGATCAAGAGAAGACACCTGCTCGCCACACCGGCCTGTCTGCTGCTGCCGACGATGGCCGCCCATGCGGCACCTGACATGGACCCCGATTTGCGCCGCCGCTGCGTGCGCGGCATCGCGGGCGGCCTGCACTACCTGCGCGGGCAGCAGGCGCCGGATGGCTCCGTGCTCAAGTCGGTGGGCATCACCGCGCTGTCGCTGCGCGCCTTCCTCGAGAGCCCGGAGAAGTACACCGAGGCCGACGGGCCGTTCATCACGCGGCAGGTCGAGTTCCTGCTGGCCAACGTGCGCCCCGACGGCTCCATCAGCACGACGCTGCAGTCCACCGCCTACAACACCGCCGTGGCGATGGTGGCGCTGGCGGCGACCAAGAACCCCAAGTACGACCCGGTGATCGCCGGGGCGCGCAAGTTCCTGCTGGCGCACCAGGCCGACGAGGGCGAGGGCTACAAGCCGGACCATCCCTTCTACGGCGGCATCGGCTACGGCGGCGGCGAACGCCCCGACATGTCCAACGTCTACATGGTGCTGGAAAGCCTGAAGGCCACGTCCACCGACCCGAAGGACCCGGTGTGGCAGAAGGCGCTGGTGTTCGTCAACCGGTCGCAGAACCGCAGCGAGAGCAACGATCAGAAGTGGGCCGCCAACGACGGCGGCTTTGCCTACCGTCCCGGCTCCAACCCCACCGAGTACGAGAACGGCACCGCGTCCTACGGCGGCATGACGGCGGCGGGCCTGCTGAGCCTGCTCTTCGCCGGCGCCGACAAGAAGGACCCGCGCGTGCAGGCCGCCTACAAGTGGATGACGGCGAACTACACGCTGGAGTTCAACCCGGGCACCACCAAGAAGCACGGCCTCTTCTACTTCTACAACGCCTTCGCCAAGGTGATGTCGGCCTATGGCGAGGACACCTTCGTCGACGGCAACGGGCAGCGCCACAACTGGCGCAACGAGCTGGGGCAGAAGCTGCTGAGCCTGCAGGCGCAGGACGGCAGCTGGGCCAACCGCGATTCCAACGCCTGGTGGGAGGACCGGCCGCAACTGGTGACCGCGTGGTCCGTCATCGCTCTGGAACACGTCATCAAGTGACCCGGTGCCTGGCCGCCTGCCCCTGCTGCTCGGACTGGCGCTGTGCGGCATCGCGCACGCGGCGCCGCCCCCCCAGCTCGAACTGACGGCCAC
>JAHBZS010000053.1 GCA_019635285.1 Rubrivivax sp.
GCTGATGGCCGCGCAGCTACCGCCGGCGTGCCGCGCCGGCGCCGGCGACGCGGCACCGATCACCGGCTGGCTGCCGCGCGCCTTGGTGGCCGCCGAGGATGCGCACTTCTGGGAGCACCCGGGCTACGAGGTCGACTCGCTGCTCGCCGCCGCCGCACACAACCAGCACGCCGATGCGAGTCTGCGCGGCGCCAGCACCCTGACGCAGCAGTTGGCCAAACTCACGGTCACCGGCGACGACCGCAGCGTCGCGCGCAAGCTGCGCGAGCTGCTGTACGCGGTGGAGATGGAGCGCACGCTCGGCAAGGCACGCATCCTGCAGCTCTATCTGGCGCTGGCGCCGTGGGGCGACGGCGTGTGCGGCGCCGAGCGCGCGGCGCAGGTCTACCTCGGCAAGAGCGCCTCGAAGGTCGGCCCGGTGTCGGCCGCCTGGCTGGTGAGCCTGCTGCGCAACCCCGACGCGCAATTGCGGCACTACGACGAAGCCAACGAGATCGATCGCGAACGCGTGCGGCAGATCCTCGCCGGCATGCGGCCGATGACCGCCGCGCAACGCGCGCTGGCCAACGAGCAGGTGCAGGAGTGGCTGCCGTGAGTTCCACCCTTGAACGGCCGCGGCGCGTCCCCAATTGCCCGCCGACGCTGTGCGGTAGCATCCACGGCGCGTTGCACGTGGGGAGAATGATGATGCTTCGGCAATCGCGATTGTGGGCCTGGCTGATCGCCGTGGCCGCCGTGCTCGGCCTGTCGGGCTGCGGCTACAACGACTTCCAGCGTCTCGACGAGCAGGTGAAGGCGTCGTGGTCCGAGGTGCTCAACCAGTACCAGCGCCGCGCCGACCTGATCCCGAACATCGTCAACACGGTGAAGGGCGAGGCCGGGTTCGAGCAGGAGACGCTGACCAAGGTGATCGAGGCGCGCGCCAAGGCCACCAGCATCCAGGTGACGCCCGAGACGCTCAACGACCCGGCGGCGTTCAACAGGTTCCAGCAGGCGCAGGGCGAGCTGACCTCGGCGCTGTCGCGGCTGATCGCGGTGAGCGAGAACTACCCCAACCTCAAGGCCAACCAGGGCTTCCAGGACCTGCGCGTGCAGCTCGAAGGCACCGAGAACCGCATCACCGTGGCGCGCAACCGCTACATCAAGGCGGTCAACGACTACAACGTGCTGGCGCGCAGTTTCCCGACCAACCTGACGGCGATGATCTTCAAGTACCCGGTCAAGGCCAACTTCACCGTGCAGAACGAGGCGCAGATCAGCGCACCGCCGGCGGTGAACTTCGACAAGGCCGCGCCGGCGGCACCCGCCGCGTCGCGGTGACCTGAAGAGCCCGGCGATGCCCGCCGTGCTGCGGCTGTTGCTGGCCGCCTGGCTGCTGGCCGGCTGGCTGCCGGCCTGGGCGCAGGACGTGCTGCCCGTGCCGGCGCTGACGGCACGGGTCATCGACCAGACCGGCACGCTGGACGCGTCGCAGCGCGCCGCGCTGGACGCCAAGCTCGCCGCCTTCGGGCAGGCCGCGGGGCCGCAGATCGTCGTGCTGATGGTGCCGACGACGCAGCCCGAGGACATTGCCGCCTACGCGCAGCGCGTCGCCGACAGCTGGAAGATCGGCCGGCGCGACGTGGGCGACGGGCTGCTGATCGTCGTCGCCAAGAACGACCGGCGCATCCGCATCGAGGTGGCCAAGGCGCTGGAAGGCGCGGTGCCCGACCTGGCGGCGCGGCTGATCATCGACCGCCAGATCAGCCCGGCCTTCCGCGCCGGCAATTTCGCCGGCGGGCTGGACGCCGGCATCGATGCGTTGATGGCGCGCATCAAGGGCGAAGGCCTGCCCGCGCCGCAGGCGCAGTCGCCGCGCGGGCCGCAGGAGGGCTCGTGGCAGGAGCTGCTGATGTTCTTCTTCGTCGCCGTGCCGGTGATCGGCGGCATCCTCAGCAAGGTGCTGGGCCGCCGGCTCGGCGCGCTGCTCACGGCCGGCGGCGCCGGCGCCGCCGCGTGGATCGTCAGTGCCAGCGTGCTGATCGCCGGCGCGGCCGCGCTGATCACGCTGGTGGTGGTGGGCGTCATCGGCCTGGGCGCGCTGCAAGGAGGGGGCCTGGGGCGCGGGTCGCGCGGCGGCGGGCCCGTCATCTGGGGCGGCGGCGGGGGCTTCGGCCACGGCGGCGGCTTCGGCGGCGGGGGTGGGGGCGGCTTCGGTTCGGGCGGCGGCGGCGACTTCGGCGGCGGCGGCGCCTCGGGGGACTGGTAGATGAACCGGCTGCTGCGCATCCTCCGCCACCGCTGGATCGACGAGACCGCCGCGCGGCGCGCGCTCGACGACGCCGCGCTGGCGCGGCTGGCCGAGCGCGTGCGCCACAGCGAGACGCGGCACAGCGGTGAGCTGCGGCTGTGCGTCGAGGCCGGCCTGCCCTGGTCCTACCTGTGGCGCCGGGCACCGCCGCGCGAGCGCGCGCTGGCCATGTTCGGCAAGCTGCGCGTCTGGGACACCGAACACAACAACGGCGTGCTGATCTACCTGCTGCTGGCCGAGCATGCCATCGAGATCGTCGCCGACCGCGGCCTGGCGCGGTACGTGGCGCCCGAGCAGTGGGCGCGGCTGACGCACACCATGTCGGCCGCCTTCAAGGCCGGCCGCTTCGAGGACGGGCTGGGCGAGGCCATCGACGCGGTGGAGCAGCTGCTCATACAACATTTCCCGCTGGCCGCCGGCGCGGCCAATCCGAACGAACTGCCCGACAGCCCTTTTGTCGGCTAGACCCTTTTTTGCGAAACGGCGCCATGAACAAATACCTTGCGGTACTTCCGCTGATCCTCGGTTTGCTGGGCGCCGGCAGCAGCCGCGGCGCCGACGCGCCGCCCGCGCCGCCGGCGCTGCCTGCACTGCCGCTGGCCACTCAGCAGGCGATCGACCGCATCGTCCAGCAGCAGCTGAGCGCGCAGAACCTGCCGGGCGTGGCGGTGCTGGTGTCGATCCCGGGCCGCGGCGAGATGGTCAAGGCCTACGGCCTGGCGAACCTGCAGACGCGGCTGCCGCGCGATGCCGCCGAGCCCTTTCGCATCGCCAGCATCACCAAGACCTTCATCGGCACCGTCATCCTGCAGCTCGTCGACGACGGACGCCTCGCGCTGACGGACACGGTGTCGAAGTGGTACCCGACGTTTCCGAACGGCGACAAGATCACCGTGGACGACCTGCTGCGCATGCGCAGCGGCATCGCCGACTCGCTGGACGACACGTATCTGCAGGAGCTGTACGCCAATCCGACCGCTCCCGTGACGGCACGGCAGATGATCGACCGTGCCGCCGCGCGCGCGGCCGAGTTCAAGCCGCCCAACACCCAGACGCGTTACACCAACATCAACTTCGTGCTGCTGGAAGAAATCGCCCGCCGGGTGGCGGGCGAGGACATCCGCACGCTGCTGCAGCGGCGCATCTACGCGCCGCTGGGCATGACGCAGACGGTCTATCCGCGCGGCACCGAACTCGGTGGCACGAACCGCGGCTATCTCTTCAACCCGCGCACCTCGGCCTTCGAGGACCTGACGGTGCTCAACCCCGCCGGCGCGGGCGGGGCGGGCGCGATCATCTCGACGCTGGCGGATCTCAAGCGCTACGCACGCGCGCTGTGCACCGGCACGCTGCTGACGCCGGGCACGCAGGCGCGCAGGCTGCAGGGCACGCAGCTCACCGGCGAGCCGCCGTTCGTGCAATACGGCGCCGGCGTGCTCAAGCTCGGCCGCTTCTGCGGCCACAACGGCACGATCTTCGGCTTCAGCAGCGAGATGTTCTATCTGCCCGAGCAGGATGCCTTGGTCATCGTGAGCGTCAACCGGCTCGACCTCGACGACCACAGCCAATCCACCGAGCTGTTCCTGCTGCTGACGAGGGAGTTGTTTCCGCAGGACGTCAACTGGTAGCGCCAAGCCCGGCTGCGGGGCCGTGCTCGTCGCCGGGCGGCCGGGTGGCCGGGTGGCAGTCGGCCTCCCTAGGCGAAAGCCCTGAGGAGGCTGCCGCTAGACGCTTTTGATCGGCTTGAGCGGCCCGTGGAAGCGCTCGCGCTTGAGTTTGCCGGGCAGGATCGGGAAGTCGATCTGCGGTTCGGGCAGGTGCGTGTCGGGCACCCGGTTCAGCAGGTGGTGGATCAGCGTCAGCCGGCCGCGCCGCTGGTCGTTGAAGTCGACCAAGGTCCAGGGCGCGTAGCGCTTGTGCGTGGCCTGCAGCATGCGGTCGCGCGCGCGGCCGTAGGCCTCGTACTTCTGCCGCGCCTGCAGGTCCACCGGCGACAGCTTCCAGCGCTTCAGCGGGTCGTTCAGGCGCTCGGCGAAGCGCTCTTCCTGCTGCGCCTGGTCCACCGTCAGCCAGTACTTGAACAGCAGGATGCCGTCGTCGACCAGCAGCTTCTCGAACACCGGTGCCTGGCGCAGGAAAGCCTCGGTCTGCTCGGGCGTGCAGTAGCCCATCACCGGCTCGACGCCGGCGCGGTTGTACCAGCTGCGGTCGAAGAGCACGATCTCGCCGGCCGCCGGCAGATACGGCACGTAGCGCTGGAAGTACCACTGCGTGGCTTCGCGCTCGGTGGGCTTGGACAGCGCCACGGTCTTGCACACGCGCGGCGACAGCGCGCCGGCGATGGCCGAGATGACGCCGCCCTTGCCGGCGGTGTCGCGGCCCTCGATCAGCACCAGCATGCGCCGGCCGGTGTGCTGCAGCCAGCGCGAGAGCTGGTTCAGCTCGATCTGCAGCTGCTCCAGGCGCGCCTGGTAGTCGCTGCGCCCGAGCTTGTCCTTGGCGCCCATGACGGGTCCGCGGCGCGGGCTACTTCTTGCGGAACTTGCGCAACGCGGCGATCTGCGCGGCCATCGCGGCGAACTCGCCCTGCGCCTTGGCGAAGTCGATGTCGCTGGACGCGTTCTTCATCGCGTCTTCGGCCTGCTTGCGCGCTTCCAAGGCCTTGGCCTCGTCGAGGTCGTGGCCGCGGATGGCGGTGTCGGCGAGCACGGTGACGGCCCCCGGCTGGACTTCCAGGATGCCGCCGGCGACGAAGACGAATTCCTCTTCGTCGTTGTCGGCGCGGATGATGCGCACCGCACCCGGCTTGATGCGCGTGATCAGCGGCGTGTGCCGCGGATAGATGCCGAGCTCACCCATCTCGCCGGGCAAGGCGACGAACTTGGCGTCGCCCGAGAAGATGCTCTCCTCGGCGGACACCACATCGACGTGCAGCGTGGCCATGTGCTTTCCTTGGTCGACGGCTTACTGCACCGTCTTGGCTTTGGCGATGGCCTCGTCGATCGTGCCGACCATGTAGAAGGCCTGCTCGGGCAGCGCGTCGCACTCGCCGTTGACGATCATCTTGAAGCCGCGGATGGTTTCCTTCAGCGGCACGTACTTGCCGGCGGTGCCGGTGAAGACTTCGGCCACGTGGAAGGGCTGGCTCAGGAAGCGCTGGATCTTGCGCGCGCGCGCCACCGCCAGCTTGTCTTCGGGCGCCAGTTCGTCCATGCCCAGAATGGCGATGATGTCGCGCAGCTCCTTGTAGCGCTGCAGCGTGCCCTGCACCGCGCGGGCGACGCTGTAGTGCTCCTCGCCGACGACGTGCGGGTCGAGCTGGCGGCTGGTGGAGTCGAGCGGGTCCACCGCGGGGTAGATGCCCAGCGCGGCGATGTCGCGGCTCAGCACCACGGTGGAGTCCAGGTGGGCGAAGGTGGTCGCCGGCGACGGGTCGGTCAGGTCGTCCGCCGGCACGTACACGGCCTGGATGGAGGTGATCGAACCCACCTTGGTGGAGGTGATGCGCTCCTGCAGGCGGCCCATCTCTTCGGCCAGCGTCGGCTGGTAGCCCACCGCCGACGGCATGCGGCCCAGCAGCGCGGACACTTCGGTGCCGGCCAGCGTGTAGCGGTAGATGTTGTCGACGAAAAACAGCACGTCGCGGCCTTCGTCGCGGAAGGATTCGGCAATGGTCAGGCCGGTCAGCGCGACGCGCAGGCGGTTGCCCGGCGGCTCGTTCATCTGGCCGTAGACCATGGCCACCTTCGACTCGCCGAGGTTGTCCTCGACCACGACCTTGGACTCCATCATCTCGTGATAGAAGTCGTTGCCCTCGCGGGTGCGCTCGCCCACGCCGGCAAACACCGACAGGCCCGAGTGCGCCTTGGCGATGTTGTTGATCAGCTCCATCATGTTCACGGTCTTGCCGACCCCGGCGCCGCCGAACAGGCCCACCTTGCCGCCCTTGGCGAAGGGGCACACCAGGTCGATCACCTTGATGCCGGTTTCCAGCAGGTCCTGCGACGGGCTCAGCTCGTCGTAGGCCGGCGGGCGGCGGTGGATCGGGGCGGTCAGCTCCAGGCCCACCGGGCCGCGCTCGTCGATCGGGTTGCCCAGCACGTCCATGATGCGGCCCAGCGTGGCACGGCCCACCGGCACGGTGATCGCCTTGCCGGTGTTGCTGACTTCCAGCCCGCGGCGCAGGCCGTCGGACGAGCCCAGCGCGATGGTGCGCACGATGCCGTCGCCCAGCTGCTGCTGCACTTCCAGCGTCAGCGCCGTGCCCTCGAGCTTGAGCGCGTCGTACACCTTGGGCATGGCGTTGCGCGGGAATTCCACGTCGACCACGGCGCCGATGCACTGGACGATCTTGCCGGTCGCTTGAACTTCAGACATTTTTCGCTTCCTTCGAGATGCGTGATTCTTGGATTCGGTCAGACCGCGGCGGCGCCCGCCACGATCTCTGAAAGCTCTTTGGTGATGGCCGCCTGGCGCGTCTTGTTGTAGACGAGCTTCAGTTCGGAGATCACGTTGCCGGCGTTGTCGGTGGCCGACTTCATGGCCACCATGCGCGCCGACTGCTCCGAGGCCAGGTTCTCGGCCGTGGCCTGGTAGACCAGCGCCTCGACATAACGCAGCACCAGCTCGTCGATGACCGCCGGTGCGCTGGGCTCGTAGATGTAGTCCCAGCTGCGCGACGGCGCGGCGCCGCCCTCGAGCTGTTCCGCCGACAGCGGCAGCAACTGCTCGACCACCGGCTCCTGCTTCATCGTGTTGATGAACTTGGTGTAGCACAGGTACACGGCGTTCAGGCGGCCGGCGCTGTAGGCATCGAGCAGCACCTTCACCGGACCGACCAGCTTGTCCAGGTGCGGCCTGTCGCCCAGCTGCACGGCGTGCGAGACGATCTTCGCGCCGATGCGGTTGAGGAAGCCGAAGCCCTTGTTGCCGATGGCCACGGCTTCGGCCTTGACGCCCTGCCCCTCCAGCTCGCGCAGCTTGGCCGTCACCATGCGCAGCACGTTGGTGTTGAGGCCGCCGCACAAGCCCTTGTCGGTGGTGACGACGATGAAGCCGGCGAGCTTGGCGTCGTCGTGCTTCAGCATGAACGGGTGCTTGTACTCGGGCGTGGCCTGCGACAGGTTGGCCGCCAGACTGCGCACCTTCTCGGCATAGGGACGGGCCGCGCGCATGCGCTCCTGCGCCTTGCGCATCTTGCTGGCGGCGACCATCTCCATGGCCTTGGTGATCTTCTTGGTGTTCTCGACACTCTTGATCTTGCCGCGGATTTCCTTGCCTGCTGCCATCGCAGAACTCCTTCCTTCGGGTTCGGGTCAGCGGTTCAGGCGAAGGACTTCTTGAAGGCCTCGATGGCGGCGGTCAGCTCGGCCTCGGATTCCTTGTCGAGCTGCTTGGTGTCGTCGAGCTTCTTCAACAGCGCGGCATGGCTGGTCTTCAGGTGCGTGTGCAGGCCGTGCTCAAAGTCGAGCACCTTCTTCACGTCGATGTCGTCGAGGAAGCCCTTGTTGACCGCAAAGATCGACGCACCCATCAGGCTGATCGGCAGCGGCGAGTACTGCGCCTGCTTCAGCAGCTCGGTGACGCGCGCGCCGCGGTCCAGCTGCTTCTTGGTGGCGGCGTCCAGGTCGGAGGCGAACTGCGCGAACGCCGCCAGCTCGCGGTACTGCGCCAGGTCGGTACGGATGCCGCCGGACAGGCCCTTGATGAGCTTGGTCTGCGCGGCGGAGCCGACGCGCGACACCGAGATGCCGGCGTTGATCGCGGGCCGGATGCCGGCGTTGAACAGCGACGTTTCCAGGAAGATCTGGCCGTCGGTGATCGAGATCACGTTGGTCGGCACGAAGGCCGACACGTCGCCGGCCTGCGTCTCGATGATCGGCAGCGCGGTCAGCGAGCCGGTCTTGCCCTTGACTTCGCCCTTGGTGAAGGCCTCGACATAGTCGGCATTGACGCGCGCGGCGCGCTCGAGCAGGCGGCTGTGCAGATAGAACACGTCGCCGGGGTAGGCTTCGCGGCCCGGCGGGCGGCGCAGCAGCAGCGACACCTGGCGATAGGCGACGGCCTGCTTGGACAGGTCGTCGTAGATGATCAGCGCGTCCTGGCCGCGGTCGCGGAAGTACTCGCCCATGGTGCAGCCGGAATAGGCGGCGACGTACTGCATGGCCGCGCTCTCGGCGGCCGAGGCGGCGACGACGATGGTGTATTCCATCGCGCCGGCCTGCTCCAGCGCGCGCACCACGTTCTTGATCGACGACGCCTTCTGGCCGATGGCGACGTAGACGCAGGTCATGTCCTGACCCTTCTGGTTGATGATCGTGTCGATCGCCACCGCGGTCTTGCCGGTCTGGCGGTCGCCGATGATCAGCTCGCGCTGGCCACGGCCGATCGGCACCATCGTGTCGATGGACTTCAGGCCCGTCTGCACCGGCTGGCTCACCGACTGGCGCGCGATCACGCCCGGCGCCACCTTCTCGATGACGTCGGTCATCTTGGCGTTGATCGGGCCCTTGCCGTCGATCGGCTGGCCCAGCGCGTTGACCACGCGGCCCTTCAGCTCGGGACCGACCGGCACTTCCAGGATGCGGCCCGTGCACTTGACGGTGTCGCCTTCGGAGATGTGCTCGTACTCGCCCAGGATCACCGCGCCGACCGAGTCGCGCTCGAGGTTCAGCGCCAGGCCGAAGGTCGGCTGGCCGTCGGCGGTGGCCGGGAACTCGAGCATTTCGCCCTGCATCGCGTCGGACAGGCCGTGGATGCGGCAGATGCCGTCGGTCACCGACACCACCGTGCCCTGGTTGCGGATGTCGGCCGAGACGCCAAGGCCTTCGATGCGGCTCTTGATCAGTTCGGAAATTTCTGCGGGATTCAGTTGCATGACTCTTCTCCGTTGGACGACGTGAGGGCCTTCAGGCCGTCAACGCCACTCTCATCTGTTCGAGGCGGGCCTTGACCGAGGTGTCCAGCACCTCGTCGCCGACCACCACGCGGATGCCGCCGATCAGCTCGGGATCGATGACCACGTGGACATTGAGCTTGCGCTTGAAGCGCCGCTCCAGCGCCGCCACCACCTCGTTGAGCTGCGGCAGCTCGATGACGAAGGCGCTGTAGATGGTGGCGTCGTACACGCCGCTGCGCGCGTTGACCAGCGCGCCGTACTGCGCGGCGATCTCGGGCAGCGCGGCCAGGCGGCCGTTGTCGATCACGGTGCGCAGCAGGTTGCCGACCTTGGCGTCGAGCGACACGCCCTTCTGCAGCGCAATGCCGGCGACCAGATCGAAGACCTGCGCCGGCACGACCTTGGGGTCGTCGGCAAACTGCCGCAGCTGCTCGTCGGAAGCCAGCTGCGCCAGCGCGGACACCTGGTCCTTCAGCGCGGCAGCATCGGCGCCGGCGGCCTTGAACAAGGCCTCGGCATAGGGGCGGGCAATGGTGGCGATCTCGGCCATGATGTTCAGCGCCCGATCAAAGCTCGGCCTTGAGCCGGTTCAATAGCTCGGCGTGCACAGCCGGATTGACCTCGCGCTTCAGGATCGATTCGGCGCCCTTGACGGCCAGCGCGGCGACCTGCTCACGCAGCGTCTCGCGTGCCTTGGTGGCTTCCTGCTCGGCCTCGGCCCGGGCGGCGGCGACGATCTTCGCGCCTTCTTCGTTGGCGCGGCCCTTGGCTTCCTCGATCATCGACTGCGCCAGACGCTCGGCATCGGCCAGGCGCTGCGCCGCGTCGTTGCGCGCCGCGGACAGCTGTTCTTCGACGCGCTTGTTGGCCTGGGCCAGTTCGGCCTTGGCCTTGTCGGCGGCGGACAGGCCGTCGGCGATCTTCTTCGCACGCTCGTCCAGCGCGGCCGTGATCGGCGGCCAGACGAACTTCATCGTGAACCAGACCAGGATCGCGAAGACGATCATCTGGAAGAAGAGAGTGGCGTTGATGCTCACTGCGGTGACCTCGTCATGGGGTGACCCTCAGGCAGCGGTCGCGGACCGCCGCCTGCCGGACCGAAGCAACGGTGGAATTACTTCGGCAGGTTGGCGATCTGCGCCAGGAACGGGTTGGCCGTGGCGAACCACAGCGCGATACCGGTGCCGATGATGAAGGCCGCGTCGATCAGGCCGGCCAGCAGGAACATCTTGGTCTGCAGTTCGCCCATCAGTTCGGGCTGGCGGCCGGCCGACTCGAGGTACTTGCCGCCCATGATGCCGATGCCGATACAAGCGCCGACGGCACCCAGACCGATCATGAGGCCGGCGGCGAGGGCGACAAAGCTGATGACTTCCATTGGTTGCTCCTGGTTTTGGAAGGTTGAGTGAAGGAAAGGGATCGAAGGAAAAGGCGCTCTAGTGCGCGTCGTGGGCCTGGCCGACGTAGATCAGCGTCAGCATCATGAAGATGAAGGCCTGCAGCGTGATGATCAGGATGTGGAAGATGGCCCAGACGGTGCCGGCGACCACGTGGCCGATGGCCAGCAGGATGCCGGTGGCATTCAGCGCCCAGGCGCCGCCCATCATCGCGATCAGCATGAAGATCAGTTCGCCGGCATACATGTTGCCGAACAGTCGCATGCCGTGCGACACGGTCTTGGCGATGAACTCGATGATCTGCATCAGGAAGTTCACCGGGTAGAGGAACCACTTGTTGCCGAAGGGCGCGGTGAACAGCTCGTGCACCCAGCCGCCCGCGCCCTTGATCTTGACGTTGTAGTACAGGCAGATCAGCAGCACGCTGAGGCTCAGCCCCATGGTGATCGACAGGTCGGCCGTGGGCACCACGCGCTGGTAGGGGATGCCGGCCTTGCCGGTGAACAGCGGAATCAGGTCCACCGGCAGCAGGTCCATGGCGTTCATCAGGAAGATCCAGACGAACACCGTCAGCGCCAGCGGCGCGACCATCTTGCGGCTGTGGGCGTTGTGCACGATGCCCTTGGCCTGCGAGTCGACCATCTCGACCAGGATTTCCACCGCCGCCTGGAAGCGGCCCGGCACGCCCGAGGTGGCCTTGCGCGCCGCCCGCCACAGCAGCCAGCAGCCGATCACGCCGAGCAGCGTCGCATAGAAAATCGAGTCGAGGTTGAACACCGAAAAGTCGGCCACCGCCTTCTGCGTGCCGGTCTGCAGGTGATGCAGGTGGTGGACGATGTACTCGCCGGCGGTCTGTCCGTGACCTTCTTGACCCTGGGCTGCCATGTGTTCAGGTTCCCGATTTCTGTTTCTTCTCCGGCCGGCGCCACAACAGCGCCAGCAGGTACACGTTCATGCAGATCACCAAGCTCACCAGCAGGGCCGGCCAGCTCAGCGGCTGCACGATCCTCGGTGCCAGCATCAGCATCAGCACCGAGACCGCAATCTTCACCGACTCCCACAACATGAAGCTGACGGCGCTGGCCGACGGCGACATGCTGCTGATCCGGCTGCTCATGCCGCGCGCCATCAAGGCACCCGGCACCACCACCACGGCGGCGCCATACAGCGCCGACATCCCCACGGCAGGATCCTGAAAGACGAGCCATGCAAGCATGGCCACCACCAGCCCCACGGCGGCTTGCGCCGCCACCACCCACCAAGCCGGCACCTGCGGTTTGCGTTCCCGCAAGTCCTGTGCCTCGGCACGGGTCAGGGTCCTGACTGGCGCTTCGTCCTCCGGATCGTCCCAAGCACCCGAACGAACCTGTCTTCCGGGCATGAGATTCCTACCGCGTTTCCAGCAAAGCCTCGGGATTATACGTGCCCCTCCGCGGGGCAGGACAGCCCCTGTCGCGGCGCGTTCGCGGCGCTACGGCAGCGTGCGGTAACGCAGCGCCAGCGCGTCGAAGTCCGCGCGCTCGCGCGCGCCGGGCGGCCGCCCCAGTTCCTGCGCGATCAGCTCGGCCACCGGCGCGGCGGCCTCGGCCGCGCGCGCCGCGTCCAGGAACAGCAGCCGCGAGCGCCGCGCCAGCACGTCCTCGATGCCGCGCGCCATCTCGTAGCGCAGCGCAAAGCGCACCATCGCCTCGCTCAACCCGCCTTGCCCCGATTCGGCGTCGCGCCACAGCCAGCGGTCGGCGCCGGGCAGGCTGCGCAGCAGCGCCGCCTCGCTGCCGTACAGGTGCTCGCCGGGCGGCTCGGCCAGCGAACGGCCCGGCGCCGCGCCGACCAGCGGCAACCGCGCGGTGACGCCCCCGGGCCGCCGCGGCAGCGCGCCGCTGGCCATGCAGCGGTCGAGCACGTCCTCGGCCATCGCCCGGTAGGTGGTCCATTTGCCGCCGGTCACCGTGACCAGGCCGGAGCGCGCGACGATCACCGTGTGTTCGCGCGACAGCGCCTTGGTGTTGTCGCCCTCGTCGTCCGGCGGCTTGACCAGCGGGCGCAGACCGACCCAGACCGAGCGCACGTCGGCGCGCGTCGGCGCCCGCGCCAGGCAGCGCCCGGCCTCGCGCAGGATGAAGTCCACCTCCTCGCGGAACGGCGTGGGCTCGCGCGCCAGGTCGTGGCGCGGCGTGTCGGTGGTGCCCAGCAGCGTCTTGCCCAGCCACGGCACGGCAAACAGCACGCGGCCGTCGCTGGTCTTGGGCACCATCAGCGCATGCGTGCCGGGCAGGAACGCGCGGTCCACCACCAGGTGCACGCCCTGGCTGGGCGCGACCATCGGCGGCCGCGGCGGCGCGTCGCGGTCGCGGTCCATGTCGCGCACCGCATCCACCCACACGCCGGCGGCATTGACCACGCAGCGCGCGCGCAGCGTGACGCTCTCGCCGCTTTCGGCATCGCGGGCCTGTAGCCCGCGCACCTTGCCGCCGTCTAGCAGCAGCCCGGTCACCGCGCAATGGTTCAGCAGCACGGCGCCGCGGTCGATCGCGGTGCGCGCCAACAGCACCGCCAGCCGCGCGTCGTCGAACTGGCCGTCCCAGTAGCGAATGCCACCCACCAGCCCCTGGCGGCGCACGGTCGGCAGCAGCTGCTGCGTGCGGCCCGGCGACAGCATCTCGGTCGGCCCCAGGCCGTGGCGCCCGGCCAGCACGTCGTAGGCCTTCAGCCCGGCGCCATAGAAGGGCAGGTCGAGCAGCCGGTAGGCCGGCACCACGAAGCCCAGCCGCTGCGCCACCTGAGGCGCATTCGCGAGCAGCGTGCTGCGCTCGTGCAGCGCCTCGTGCACCAGGCCGATGTCGCCCTGCGCCAGGTAGCGCACGCCGCCGTGCACCAGCTTGGTGGCGCGCGACGACGTGCCCTTGGCGAAGTCCTCGCTGTCCAGCAGCGCCACCGAGAAGCCGCGCGCTGCGGCGTCCAGCGCGACGCCCAGCCCGGTGGCGCCGCCGCCGATCACCGCCAGGTCCCACTCGCGCGCCTCGCGCAGCCGGGCCAGCAGCCGGCCGCGCTCGAAGGCGTCGGCATTCACCTGCGGACCCTGCGCGCGGCGCGCTGCGGGATGAGCGCTGGGGAACGGCCCGGCGCGCTCATGTCGACGCCCCTGCGCGCGCAGCGCTCCGGGGTGAGCGCTTGGGAGCGGCCCGGCGCGCTCATCCGGCAACCCTGCGCGCTGCGCGCTCCGGGGTGAGTGCTTGGGGGCGGCCCGGCGCGCTCACAGCACGCCGACGTCGAGCTGCATCCAGGCCTCGGTCGACTCGCCCGGCGCCACGCTGCGCAGGCCCTGCGCCAGCGGGTCGGCCATGTGGATGGCGTTGGACACGTGGCTCACCGGCTCGACGCAGTAGTAGTCGCGCTGCGGCGGCGTGTACACCACCACCCGCCGCAGGTCGGAGCTGAGCTGCAGCGACATGCGCTCGTCGCGGATGCGCGCCACGCCGCGCCAGCCGTCGAAGCAGTGGTCGTAGTCCAGGTGCTGCACGTCGCCGTCGACGCCGCTCTGCGCCACCTTGCGCACCGGCAGCTGCGCATCGTCGGCGTCCCAGCGCCCTTCGCATTCCAGGTGCAGCCGGCTGCGCTCGCGCTTGGGGAAGTACGGGTGCCAGCCCAGCCCCACCGGCTGGGCGATGTCGGCCAGGTTGTCGAAGACCATCTGCACGCGCATCGACTCGGGCGTCAGCGTGAAGTACTGGCGCGCCTCGAAGGCGAAGGGCCAGTCGCCGTCGGGCGTGTGGCGGTAGCGCAGCACCACGTCGACCGCGCTGGACGACAGCACCTCCCAGGGGCGGCGCCAGCCGACGCCGTGCAGCGAATGCGGGCTGTCGTCGAAGTTGGCGTGCGTCGTGTGGTCCTGGCCCTTCCAGCGGAAGCGCCGGTAGCCCAGGCGGTTGGAATACGGCACCAGCGGGAAGCTCGCGGACTGGCGCGCGCCGGCCAGCGCCGCCGCCTCGCTGCTGCGCATCACCGGCAGGTGGCGGTGCCACAGGCCGGCGATGCAGCCGCCGAGGTCGGGGCGCAGCACCAGGCGCAGCGCCCCGGCATGCAGTTCATGGTGGGGAAGGTGGTTGCTCATCAATCGGTCTGCGTCCCGGTGTGGAGGGTGTGCACGTGCGCGCCGTCGGACAGGCTGCGCAGTGCCTTCGCCGCGGCCAGCGCGCCAGCCATCAGCAGGCCCATGTCGGAGGAAATCGCCAAGTAGTCGAAACCCATCGCGCGGTACTGCGACACCACCTCGGGCGTGCTGCCGACGCTGCCGATGGGCTTGCCCAGCGCGCGGCAGCGGCCGGCGGCATCGCCCATCGCGCGCATCACCTCCGGGTGCGTGAACTGGCCGACATGGCCCAGGCTCGCCGACAGGTCGGCCGGGCCGACGAACACCGCGTCGACGCCGTCGACCGCGGCGATCGCCTCCAGCTGGGCCAGCGCCTGCGGCGTCTCCAGCTGCACGATGACGCCCATGCTGGCGTCGGCGCTCTTCAGGTACTGCGGCGCCGTGCCGTAGCGCGACGCCCGCGTCATGCCCGACAGGCCGCGCACGCCACGCGGCGGATAGCGCGTGGCGGCCACGGCCCGCGCCGCGTCGTCGGCGTTCTGCACGAAGGGGAACAGCACCGTGGTGGCGCCGGCGTCGAGCACGCGCTTGACGGTGACCGCGTCGTTCCAGGGCACGCGCACGATGGGCGTGGCCTTGGTCGCCGCCAGCGCCTGCAACAGATGCACCAGGGTCATCAGGTCCAGCGGCGCGTGCTCCATGTCGACCACGGCCCAGTCGAAGCCGGCATGGCCCATGGCCTCGGCGACGATGGGGCTGGCCGAGCTGATCCAGGTGCCGATGGGCGGCTTGCTGCCGGCGGCACGCAACAGTTGCCGGAATGCGTTCATGGTGTCTCCCGCTGCGCCGCCACGTCGGCGTTGTGGCCAGTCTAAAGGCTGGCGCTACAGCGGCGCCTTCAGGTAGTGCGCGCCCGGGATCGGGTTGAAGTAGTAGGGCGCCACCTCGACGAAGCCCAGCGTCGCATACAGCTCCCGCGCCGATTCCATCTCGTCCAGCGTGTCCAGCAGCATCGACGAGTAGCCGGCGCTGCGCGCGCGGTCCATTAGCGCCTGTGCCAGCAGCCGGCCGAGGCCGAAGCGGCGGAAGGCGCGGCGCACGAACAGCCGCTTCATCTCGCAGGCGTTGGCATGGTCCACGTCGCGCAGCGGCCGCAGCGCGCCGCAGCCGGCCAGCGCCTGGTCGGCGAAGGCCAGCAGCAGCACGCCGTGCGGCGCCCCGTAGTCGCCGGGCAGGCCGGCCAGCTCGCCTTCGAAGTCCTGGAAGCACAGGTCGATCTGCAGGCTGCCGGCGTACTCGCGGAAGATCTCGCGTGCCGCCTGCAGCAACTGCGGCGTGTCCGCCTCGACCAGCTGGAACTCGACCTTGTCCATGCGCCTTCAGCCTCCCAAAGCGGCCACCCAGCCCGCCAGCGCCACGCACAACGCCAGGATCGCCAGCGCCAACAGCCGCGTGGCCAGGCCGTCGGCGCTGGCCGGCGTGCCCGGCGGCAGGCGCTTGTCGCCGCGGATCATCGGGCGCAACAGGTCGCGCTTCATGGCCAGCTGGTAGACCAGCACCGCCGTCACGTGCAGGCCGACCAGCACCCACAGCAGCCCTTCGCCGTAGACCTTGTGCCAGGTGGTCGCCAGGTCGGCGACGCGGCTGCTGACAAAACGGTTCAACGGCCCGACATTGGCGATCTCGTCGTCGGCCACCAGGCCGGTGCCGACCTGCGCGATCAGCAAGGCCAGCAGCGCGAACACCGACAGCGCGCCCAACGGCGAATGGCCGACCTCGTGGTGATCGGCCGCGCGCGACTGGCCGCGCAGGTAGCGCCGCAGCGACGCCGGCGCGTAGATGAAGCTGGCAAAGCGCGACCAGCGCCCGCCGACCAGGCCCCACAGCAGCCTGAAGACCAGCAGCGCCAGGACGGTATAGCCGAAGCGGAAGTGCCAGACCATCGCGCCGCCGCCGATCTTGGCGCTGGTCACCGAAGCGGTCACCAGCAGCACCAGCGTCCAGTGGAACAGCCGGGTCGGCAGATCCCAAACGCGCACGACGGCAAGGGGCGGATCCTGGGCGCTCATCGGTCCATGGGGCTGTGCATCGGAAGCGCAACCATAACGCCATCGGCGATTGCGGACTTACCCCAAGGCATGGAAGCAAAGGGCGGGGCGGCCCGTATACCGGCCGAGCCATCCGACAAACCCCTCCACGGAGCCGCCCATGAAGCCCCTGTCCCTCGTCGCCCTTGCCGCCGCCGCCCTGGCCGCCGCCCAACCGGCCGCCGCCCAGTTCCAGAAGCCCGAGGATGCGGTCAAGTACCGGCAGAGCGCGATGTTCCTGCAGGCGCAGACCTTCTCGCGCGTGGCGGCGATGGCCAATGGCCGCGTGCCCTTCGACGCCAAGGTGGCCGCAGACAACATCGACCTCGTCGCCGCGCTGAACCGCATGCAGTTCACCGCGTTCGTCGACGGCACCGACAAGACGGGCAACACGCGCGCCAAGCCGGAGATCTGGGCGCAGAAGGACAAGTGGAACGCCGCGGTGGCCAAGAGCCAGGAAGACGTGGCCAAGCTGGTGGCCGCCGGCAAGACCGGCAACATCGACCAGATCAAGGCGGCGGCCGGGGCGGTCGGCGGCAGCTGCAAGAGCTGCCACGACGATTTCCGCAAGGAGTAGGGGCACCCGCCACGCGCTTCACGCGCTCGCCGGCAGCGTCCTGGTTGCCGGCACCGCTGGCGCACCGGCCAAGCCGGAGCCGCGGTGGTCGATCGATGTCAGGTACCGTGCTGGGCCGCGTCGGCAAAGCCGAGCACGACGCGGCGGGTCATCGCGCTCTTCTTGTGGCGACGGCACGCAGGCTTCACCTGCTTCACATCGCTGCGCGATATGAGCCTGCGCCGGAAGAAATCAGCCGCGGCCTGCGGCCGCGTCGGCGAAGCCGAGGATGACCCTGCGGGTCATCGCTGATTTCTTCTCGATCTTCGTCACCACCACGCCGCCGATGTCGGCGGTGTTGGCCACGTGCGTGCCGCCGCAGGGCTGCAGGTCCACGCCTTCGATCTCCAGCACGCGGATGCGCCCCTGCCCGCGTGGTGGCTGCACGCTCATGCTGCGCACCAGTTGCGGGTTGGCGTCGAGCTCGGCCTCGCTGATCCAGCGGTGCCGCACCGGGTGCGCCCCGGCCACCAGGCGCGCGATGCCGGCGCTCAGCGCGTCCTTGTCCAGCGGCTCGTTCATGTGGAAGTCGAGCCGCGCATAACGCTCGGTGATCGAGCAGCCGTTCACCGGATGCGGAATCAACGCGCACAGCAGGTGCGTCGCCGTGTGAAAGCGCATGTGGGCGCGGCGGCGCGCCGCGTCGACGCGGGCGGTGACGTCGCTGCCCGGCACCAGCCACCCCGGGTCCGCGCCCTCGGCCAGCAGGTGCAAGATCTCGCCGGGCGCGTCGCCCTTGCGCGTGTCCACGACGGCCAGCTCGCGGCCGTCGGCCAGCTGCAGCACGCCCGCATCGCCGGCCTGCCCGCCGCCCTGCGGATAAAACACCGTGCGGTCCAGCCGCACGCCTTGCGCGTCGGCCGACAGCACGCGCGCCCTGCAGTGCAGCAGCGTCGCGTCGTCGCGGAACAATTCTTCGGTCATGCGCAACGCGCGCCCGCGCCGAGCAGGCTACCTGCCTGCTTGGACGCCGCGAACGTGAGGGTTCCCATCAGCCCATCATGCCGCAAGCACGCGCGCGAACACGTCGCGGTCGACATTGCCGCCGGTCAGCGCCAGGCCGACGCTGCGGCCGGCCAGGGTGGCACGCCGCTGCAGCGCGGCCGCCAGCGGCGCGGCGCCGGCGCCTTCGGCCACGTTGTGCGTGTCGCTGAAGTAGATGCGCATGGCCTCGGCCACCTCGTCGTCGTCCACCGCCACGATGTCGTCCACCTCGCGCCGGATGAGGGCCAGCGCGTCGGCCTCCGGCACGCGGCAGGCCATGCCGTCGGCCAGCCGGGTGGTCACCGGCGCCTCGACCAGGCGCCCGGTTTCGAAGGAGTCCTTGTAGGCCGTGGCGTGCGCCGAGACCACGCCGACGATGCGCGTGGCGGCGCCGCTCGCCGCCCGGGCGGCGGCGCAGGCGACGATGCCCGAGCCCAGGCCGATGGGCACCAGCACCACGTCCGGCTGCACCTGCTCGAAGAACTCCAGCCAGTAGCTGGCCACGCCGCACACCAAGTCGGTGTGGAAGGACGGCACCATGTGCAGCCCTTCGCGCTCGGCCAGCACGGCCGCATGCTCGCGCGCCTGCTGGAAGTCCTCGCCGTGCTCGACCAGCGTCGCGCCCAGCGCGCGCATGGCCGCGTTCTTCTCGGTGGAATTGCCGTGTGGCACGACGATGGTCACCGCCAGGCCGTGGCGCGCGCCGGCGCGCGCGATGGACTGGCCATGGTTGCCGCGCGTGGCGCTGATCAGCCCGCGCAGCTGCGGCTCACGCTGCCGCAGGCGCTGCACGTACACCGCCCCGCCGCGCAGCTTGAAGGCGCCCACCTCGGTGTGGTTCTCGTGCTTGACGTACAGCGGCCCGCCCAGGCGCCGCTCGAGCAGCGGCCAGCGGATGGTCGGCGTGGGCGGCATCTGCGCCTGCACGATGGCGCGCGCCGCCTGCAGGGCTTGGGCGCTGGGCAGCTCAGTCATCGCTGGACAGCGTGACCGTGCCGCGCGGCGTGTGCAGCACGGCCTGCAGCGCCGGTCCCGCCACCGGACACTCGACGCCGGGCAGCGCCAGCAGCGCCACCGCCTCGCGCGGCAGCCCGCCCAGGGCCAGCGCCTGCAAGGCCACGCCGCTGGGTGGCAGGTGGCTGCTCGGGTGCTGGTCACCCCATTCGATCAAGGTCGGCAGCGCGCCGCCGCAGAGCAGCTGGCCGTCGTCGCGCACCGCGATGCGCCAGCGCAGCGCACCGCGCTCGGCGGCCCGCGCGCGGCCGGCGTCCAGCCCCAGGCGCGCGAGTGCGGCAAGCTGCTCGTCGAGCCCGCGGCAGCGCGCCACGGCGTGCACCAGCCGCGGCCGCTCGCGCAGGCGCGCCTGCATCGCCGCATCGCCCAGGCCGAACCAGGTCGGCCGTTGCGGCGGCGGCGCGTCGGGGTCCAGCGCGATGATCTCCAGGTAGGCCTGGGCGAAGCCGTCGCCGGCGATGGACAGCAGCCGGTTGTGCGTGCCCACGCCGGCGTGCTTGCCGCCCGGCGCCGGCGTCACGCCCAGCGTCTTCTCGCACCAGTCGGCACCTTGCTCCAGCGTGGCCGCCGCCACCACCAGATGGTCGATGCGCGCGCTCATAGCGTCACCTGGCCGCGGATGCACTCGGCCACCTCGCCGCCGACCCAGACGGTGCCGTCGCGGCGCTCGATCACCACGCGGCCGGCGCGTCCCAGCGCGTGGCCCTGGCTGGCCACGTAGCGCGGCGGCGCCTGGCCGGTGCCGATCAGCCACTGCGCGACGCTGGCATTCAGGCTGCCGGTCACCGGGTCTTCGTACATGCCGTCGCCGATGAAGGCGCGCAGCTCAAACTGCGCGTCGCCGCCGGCGGCATGCGGGCCGACGACGCCGAGCGCCAGGCCCGCCAACGCCGGCCAGTCCGGGCGCAGCGCGCGCACCGCGTCGGCCGAGTCCAGCATCACCGCACACCAGCCCGGCCCGTTGTCCACCCACTGGTGGTCCAGCAACGCGGCGCGCGGCAGGCGCAGGCCGCGCGCGATCTGCGCCAGCAGCGCCTCGTCCAGCGGCCCGCTGCGGCGCGTGGGCGGCGCGGCGAAGGCCAGCCGGCTGCCGTCGCGCCGCACCTCGACCAGGCCGACGCCGCACTGCTGCACGACGACGTCGCCGCGGCGCGGTGTGCCGCCGGCAGCCAGCCAGGCGTGGCAGCTGCCCAGCGTCGGATGGCCGGCGAAGGGCAGCTCGCCGCCCGGCGTGAAGATGCGCACGCGGTAGTCGGCCGCGGCGTCGGTAGGCGGCAGCAGGAAGGTGGTCTCGGACAGGTTGGTCCAGCGCGCGAAGGCGGCCATGCGCGCGTCGTCCAGGCCGGTGGCGTCGTGCACCACCGCCAGCGGGTTGCCGCGCAGGCCGTCGGCGCTGAACACGTCTAGCTGGTCGAAGCGCCGCGTCATGCCCGGGCCTCCAGCGCGGTGCGCAGCACGCCGCCGAGCGCGGCCACGCCTTGGTCGATGAGCGGCGGCGCCACGGTGACGAAGCTCAGGCGCAGCGTGTTGGCGCGTGGGGCCTCGCCCCCGTCGCTGCAGTAGAACGGCGCGCCGGGCACGTAGGCCATGCCGGCCTCCACCGCGCGCGGCAGCAGCGCCACCGCGTCCAGGCCGGCAGGCAGTTCGACCCAGAAGAACATGCCGCCGGCCGGCACGTTGAAGCGGCAGCCCGCCGGCAGGTGGCGGTCCAGCGCGGCGCGCATGGCATCGCGCTGCGCCTTGTAGCGCGCGCGCACCTGCGGCAGGTGGGTGTCGAGCAGGCCGCTGCGGATGACCTCGTAGGCCACGCGCTGGTTGAAGCCGGGGGTGTGCAGGTCGGCCGCCTGCTTGGCCTGCAGCAGCTTCGGATACAGCGCCGCCGGCGCGACGACGTAGCCCAGGCGCAGCCCCGGCGCCAGCACCTTGGAAAAAGAGCCGAGGTAGATCGCGCCGTCGCCCGCGCTGGCCGCCAGCGGCGGTGGCGGCGGCGCGTCGAACCACAGCTCGCCGTAGGGGTTGTCCTCGACCAGCAGCAGGCCGGCCTGGGCGGCCGCGCGCGCCACTTCCACGCGGCGCGCCGCGCCCATGCTGCGTCCGCTGGGGTTCTGGAAGTTGGGCAGCAAGTACAGGAAGCGCGCGCCCGCCGCCGCGGCCAGCGCCTGCGGCAGCGGGCCCTGCTCGTCGCAGGGCACCGACTGGAACTGCGGCTCGAATGGCGCGAAGGCCTGCAGCGCGCCCAGGTACGTGGGCGCCTCCACCGCCACGCGGCTGCCGGCGTCGATGAGCACCTTGCCCACCAGGTCCAGGCCCTGCTGCGAGCCGGTGGTGATCAGCACCTGGTCGGCGCGCACGCGCAGGCCCTGCGCGCCGAGCTGCGCCGCCACCCAGTCGCGCAGCGGGCCGAAGCCTTCGCTGGCGGCGTACTGCAGCGCCTCGTGCGGCGTGTCGGCCAGCACGCGCTCGCAGGCCTCGCGCATGGCCTGCACCGGAAAGCTCTCCGGCGCCGGCAGGCCGCCGGCCAGCGAGATGATGCCGGGCTTCTCGGTCACCTTGAGGATCTCGCGGATCACCGAGGGCTCCAGCCGTTCGGCGCGGCGCGCCAGCGTCCAGGGGGCAGTGGGCAAGGCAGTCTCCTTCATGCGAGGGTCAGCGCTGCACCGGCATCTTGCGGCCCAGCGCGACGGTGGCGATCACCGCCAGCGAGAACATCACGGTCACCGGCTCGAGCTTCTCGCCCAGCACCGGCACCGCGAACAGCAGCGCCAGGAAGGGCTGCAGCAGCTGCACCTGGCTGACGCGCACCGTGCCGCCCAGCGCCAGGCCGCGGTACCAGGCGAAGAAGCCCAGCCACATCGAGAACAGCGTGACGTAGGCAAAGCCGGCCCAGGCCGACGCGCTGGCCGCATGTGTGGGCCAGCTCAGCAGCATCAGCGGCGCGGTCAGCGGCAGGCTCAGCACCAGCACCCAGCAGATGGCCTGCTCGGCGCCGAGCTCGCGCGCCGCGGCGGCGCCGGCCACGTAGCCCGAGGCGGCGCTGAGGATGGCCAGCAGCAGCAGCCCGTCGGCCGCACTCAGGCGCCCGCCGCCGGCGCCGGCGGCGAAGGCCAGCACCAGCGCGCTGCCGGCCAGCGCGCAGGCCCAGAAGCCCCACGACGGCCGCTGCCGCAACACCACGGCGGCGATCGCCGCGGTGGCCAGCGGCAGCAGCCCGGTGACCACCGCGGCATGCATCGCATCCACCTGGCGCAGCGCCAGCGCCAGGAACAACGGGAAGCCGATCACCGTGCCGGCGGCGCTCAGGCCCAGCGCCGGCCACAGCCGGCGCGGCGGCCGCGCAGCGCGCGTCAGCAGCAGGAAGCCGATGCTCAGCAGCGCCGCCAGCGCCGCCCGCCCGGCGGTGACGAACAGCGGCGGCAACTGCGGCGCGTCCACCGGGCCGACGGCCAGGCGCGTCATCGGCAAGGTCAGCGCAAAGATGGCCACGCCCAGCAGGCCGAGCCACAGGCCGCGCGACTCGGCAGCCGCCGACGTGGGCGCAGGCGTGGGGGTGGGCGTGGACAGCGAGGGCATCGCCGCAGTGTAGGGGCCGCCAGCAGTACATTGGCACTACACTTTTGCATCACAGTTCCACATCTGTACTGGCCATCGCAGCAGCACAGCTCACGCCGATGAACGCGCCGGAAGCCCTGCCCCCCACGGCCGTGCCGCTGTCGCGCCACGCCCAGGCGACCCTGGCCGAGCAGCTGGCCGGACACTTCGCCGGGCGCATCCGCCAGCGCCTGCTGCCGGCCGGCACGCGGCTGCCGTCGGTGCGTGAATGCGCGCGCCGGCACGGCCTGAGCCCGAGCACGGTGGTCGCCGCCTACGACCGGCTGCTCGCCGCCGGCCTGGTGGAATCGCGCCGCCAGCGCGGCTTCTTCGTACGCGAGCCGGCCCCCGGCGAGCGACCCGAGCCGGCGCGCGGTGCGGGGCACGGCGGGGCGCGCATGCCGCTGCCGGTGAGCGCGACGACGCTGATCCGCGGCATGTTCCAGCCCGCGGGCGCGCAGCCGATGCCCGGCCTGGGCACGCTGCCGGCGGACTGGCTGGACCTGCCGATGCTCGCCACCGCCCTGCACAAGGTGAGCCGCAGCGCCGCCTTCGGCGAGTGCTCGCTGCGCTATGGCGAGCCGGCCGGCGACATGCGGCTGCGCCGCGCGCTGTCGCACAAGCTGGCCGAATACGGGGTCAAGGCCACGGCGCAGCAGATCCTCACCACCATCGGCGCGACGCAGGCGCTGGACGTGGTGACACGCACGCTGCTGCGCGCCGGCGACGCGGTGCTCGTCGACGAGCCCGGCTGGGCCGTCGAATACGCGCGCCTGGCGGCGCTGGGCATGCGCGTGCTGCCGGTGCCGCGCGGCGAGGAAGGCCCGGACCTGGAGGTGATGCAGCAGCTGATCGCGGCGCACCGGCCGCGGCTGTACGTCACCGTGTCGGTGCTGCACAACCCCACCGGCGCGTCGCTGTCGCTGCACCGCGCGCACCAATTGCTGCGCCTGGCCGAGCAGCACGAGCTGCACGTCGTCGAGGACGACACCTGCGCGCACCTGGCGCCGCCGCACCTGCCGCGGCTGGCGGCGCTGGACGGGCTGCAGCGCAGCTTCTACATCTCCGGCTTCTCCAAGATCCTGGCGCCCAACTGGCGCGTCGGCTACCTGGCGGCGCCGCCGGCATGGGTGGACCGGCTGGTCGACACCAAGCTGCTGACGACGCTGACCACGCCGTCGCTGACCGAACAGGCGCTGGCGCATTGCCTGGAGCAGGGGCTGCTGCGCCGCCACGTCGAGCGCGTGATGCAGCGCCTGGACACGGCACGCTCGCGCACCGTGCATGCCGCCGAGAGCCACGGCTTCCGCTTCGCCGCGCCGCCGCGCGGGCTGTTCGGCTGGGTCGACGCCGGCTGCGACACCGAGCGCCTGGCCGAGGCGATGCTCGACCAGGGCTGGCTCCTCGCCCCCGGCGCGCTGTTCCATGCGGTGCCGCGCCCGACGACGCTGATGCGCATCAACTTCGCGACGACGCAGGATGCGGC
This sequence comes from Rubrivivax sp., assembly GCA_019635285.1. Classification (GTDB taxonomy): domain Bacteria; phylum Pseudomonadota; class Gammaproteobacteria; order Burkholderiales; family Burkholderiaceae_C; genus Rubrivivax. Next base: position 24,451 of record JAHBZS010000053.1, read on the forward strand.
GTTCTGGCGCGCGCTGCGCCAGGCCTGCGGCCACATTTCACAGCGGCGCGACGCCGTGCGGGCGTAGCATCGCAGCGCCCCTCGCGAACCGATGTTCCCGTCCACCCTGCCCTTCGGCGAACCCGACCTGATGCGCGCCAGCGCCTTTCGGCGCTACCTGGACGAATCGGCGGGCGATGCCGACACGCGGGCCTCGGGGCTGTCGACACTGACCCCGTCGCTGCTGATGGACCTGCTGCGCTTCGAGCAACAGGGGCAGCACGGCGGCCTGCTGGAGATCCTGGCGGCCTGCATCCGCCACGCCTGCCGCCTGCTGCTGCACCTGCAGGCCGACGACCGCATGGTGCCGCTGACCATGTTCCCGGTGGAGCGGCTGGTGCATTGCCCGATGCCGATACGCCAGTTCATGGCGCTGCGCCTGGGCGACCTGCGTGTGCTGCACGTCGAGCCGGCGCTGCTGCGCCCCCCCGGCGACCGCGTGCAGGCGATGGTCGGCGAGACGCAGCACTACGGCCCGCTGGGGCCGCTGCTGTGGGAGCTGGCGCTGCGCGGCTCGCGCGCCGAGTTGCTGCCCGAGATCGCCGGCCAGGCGGCGTACCGCATCTCGGCCGGCCTGAACCTGCGTGCGATGGACATCGGCGGCTCGATGGCCGAGGCCGTGGCGCGGCTGAAACGCGAGACCAGCAACCTGCGCGGCATCGCCCAGTGGCCCGGCTTCGACCGCGAGCGCGCGATGCGCCTGCTCAACGCGCTGTACCTGCAGGGCGGGCTGATGGTCAGCCGCACACACCCGGCGGCCACCCACGAAGGCTGGGGCAGCGGCCGCCACTGACGCAGGCCCGCGCACGACTGGCGCAGTCCCTCGAGCGACCGACGCGGGCTCTCGAGTTACTGGCGCAGGCTTTCGAGCGCTTCCCAGCGCTGCAGCGCCTGCTCCAGCTCGTCGTCGATCTGCGCATAGCGCGCCTGCAGCTCGGCCACGCGCTGCGGTTCGCGCGTGTACAGCTCAGCGCCGGCCAGGCGTTCGCCGATGCCGCGCTGTTCGGCTTCGAGCGCGTCGATGCGCGCCGGCAGCTCCTGCAGCTCGCGCTGCTCCTTGAAGCCCAGCTTGCGTGACGCCGCCGCCGGCGTTGGGCTGGGCGCCGGGCTGGGCGCGGGCGCGGCGGCAGCCGCCCGCGGCGGCTCCGCGGCGGCGAGCTGGCGCGCACGGGCGCGCTGCAGCTGCCAGTCCTCGTAGCCGCCTTCGTATTCGCGCCAGCGGCCCGGCGCCTCCTCGCCCTCCCAGGCGATGGTGCTGGTGACCACGTGGTCCAGGAAGCGCCGGTCGTGGCTGACCAGGAACACCGTGCCGGCATAGGCCTGCAGCAGTTCCTCCAGCAATTCGAGCGTGGCGATGTCCAGGTCGTTGGTCGGCTCGTCCAGCACCAGCACGTTGGCCGGCAGCGCGAACAGCCGTGCCAGCAGCATGCGGTTGCGCTCGCCGCCCGACAGCGTGCGCACCGGCGAGTGGGCCCGCTCCGGCGCGAACAGGAAGTCGTTCAGGTAGCTCATCACGTGCTTGCGCTGGCCGTTGAACTCGACCCATTCGCTGCCCGGGCTGATGCTGTCGGCCAGCGTCGCATCCAGGTCGAGGTGGCTGCGCATCTGGTCGAAGTAGGCGGTGGCCAGCTTGGTGCCGCGCCGCACCGTGCCTTGCGTCGGCTGCAGCTCGCCGAGCACCAGCTTGAGCAGGGTCGTCTTGCCGGCGCCGTTGGGGCCGATCAGCCCGACCTTGTCGCCGCGCAGGATCGTCGCGCTGAAGTGGTCGACCACCGGCGGGCGGTCGGGTGCGTAGCGGAAGCTCACGTCGCGCAGTTCGGCCACGATCTTGCCGCTGGGCACGCCGGCATCCAGCTCCAGCCGCACCTGGCCCAGGGTGTCGCGCCGCTGCGCACGCGTCGCGCGCAGGCGCTGCAGCCGCTCGACGCGCGCGACGCTGCGCGTGCGCCGCGCCTCCACGCCCTTGCGGATCCACTGCTCCTCCTGGGCCAGCAGCTTGTCGGCGCGGGCGTTGGCCAACGCCTCGGCGGCAAGCTGCTCGTCCTTCAGGTTTTCGTAGGCGCTGAAGTTGCCCGGGTAGCTGCGCAGCACGCCGCGGTCGAGTTCGACGATGCGCGTGCACACCGCGTCGAGAAACGCGCGGTCGTGCGTGACCAGCATGACGCTGCCCTTGAAGTCGCGCAGCAGTTCTTCGAGCCAGGCGATCGAGTCCAGGTCCAGGTGGTTGGTGGGCTCGTCCAGCAGCAGCACCTCGGGCAGCGCCACCAGCGCCTGCGCCAGCGCCACGCGCTTGTTCATGCCGCCGGACAGGCTGCCGATGTCGCGCGCGCCGTCCAGATGCAGCTGCGCCAGCGTGGTGGCCACACGCTGCTCCCAGTTCCACGCGTCCAGGGCCTCGATGCGCGACTGCAACGCGTCCAGGTCATCGCCCGGCGCATGCGCCTCGTAGCGCTGGCGCACGGCCTGCGCCTCGGCCACGCCTTCGGCGACGACCTCGAACACGCTGCGCGCGGCATCGAACAGCGGCTCCTGCGGCACGTAGCGGATGCGCAGGCCCTGCGTCATCTGCAGCAGGCCGTCGTCCAGCTTTTCCAGGCCGGCCAGCAGCTTCAGCAGCGACGACTTGCCGGCGCCGTTGCGGCCGATCAGGCCGAGCCGCTCGCCGGCCGCCAGCGACAACGCCGCGTCGTCGAGCAGCGCCACATGGCCGAAGGCCAGGTGGGCGTGGGACAGGGACAGGATGGCCATGGCAGGGCGGCGATTATCGGCAACGGGCGCGCGCCACCGCTGTGGTGCCTCGGCGACGGACAAAGGCCCCGTGCTTCCCCTGCGCGCGCGGGCAGGGGACAATCGGCGCCACACGACGAAGCGATGCGCGCGCGCCACGCCGCGACCCCCTCATCCAAGGTGGTAAGGCCCTACGGGCCGTGACGGAATGGCTGCAGCGCGCCCATGCGTGTTGCAGGCCCCTGGTAGCCCGGGCGGCCGCACCGCATGATGACGACACAAAGAACGTCGTTGGAGGATTTCCGATGTTTGATCACCACCGCGCCTCGCGCCGCCGAGGCGGCTTGCTGCTGCTTTGGGCGGCGCTTTGTGCGCCGGCCCTGGCCGACCCGATCTCGCTCGCGCCGACGCTGGCGGGGCACTACCGCGCCGGCACCGGCGTCGATGCGCAGTTCCTGAAGGTGCAGGACAGCTGGCGCGGCAGCGGCGTGCTCTACGACCCGGTGACCGACCAGTTGGGCGTGGGGCAGCCCATCGGCAACTTTCCCGGCGGCAGCGGCCTGTGGGGCCTGGTGGACTGGCACACCGCCTACCACCAGCCGACGGCCGGCATGATCGAGGCCACCTGGAGCGGCCGCGCCACGCAGATCGCCTTCGGCGACGTCGGCTACAACGACGTGCACGGCAGCGCGCTGGGCGTCGTGCCGCTGGCGCCGCTGTTCCAGCCGGGCCAGGACGACGCGCAGCAGGAAAACTGGGCGGCGCGCTTCCAGGGCTACATCCGCATCACCGAAGCCGGCTTCTACAACTTCGGCGTGCTGCACGACGACGGCTTCTTCTTCGACCTGTACGGCACGGACGGACAGGCCTCGATCTGGAACGACTTCCTGAACCCGCCGAACCGCATGGCCTTCGCCGACGGGCTGCTGCTGCAGGCCGGCCTGTACGCCTTCGAGTTGGGCAGCTACGAGCACCTGGAAGCCGGCGTGGTGGAGCTGTCCTGGATGCGCGGCGACGGCGCATGGTCGCGCCTGCCCTCCGACCACCTGGTGGCCGTCGGTGACGTGGCAGCGGTGCCCGAGCCGGCCAGCGGACTGCTGTTGGCCGGTGGCCTGCTGGCCCTGGCCGCGACGCGACGCGCAGCCCGGCCGCCGCAGATTTGACGGCCCCGCCCGCGCGCGCGCCCGGCGCGCCGCACCACAACCCACGCCATCCGGACCATGTTTGACGATTCGCCTTCCCGCCAGCAGAGCGCCAGGGGGGCCGCCTCGGCGGCGGCCCCGCGCCGGCGCTGGTACCTGAGCATCCGCTGGAAGTTCGCCCTGTCGCTGTGCGCCGGCCTGGTCTGGGCGGCGTTCTCGCTGTGGGTGGCGCAGGTCTGGCTGCAGGAGTTTTCCGGCCGGGTGGGCGCGTTCGTCGCCCACCTGGTGGTCTTCGGCATCGCCATCATCCCCGGCTTCATGAATGCCTTCCTGGTGACCAGCCTGCTGCTCGACCGGCGGCCGCAGATCCGGGTGCCGGCCGACCGCCTGCCGGCGGTGGCCATCCTGGTGGCCGCCTACAACGAAGAAGCCAACATCGTCTCGACCCTCGAGAGCATCGCCAAGCAGGACTACCCCGGGGCGCTGCAGGTGATCGTCATCAACGACGGCTCCACCGACGGCACTGCCGCCGCGCTGGCCGGCGTGCACTACCCCTGGCTCGAGGTCATCAACCTGGCGAAGAACGCCGGCAAGTCCCACGCTCTGAACGAGGGGCTGCAGCGCGTGCGCTGCGCGCTGACCATCACGCTGGACGGCGACTCGTATCTCTACAAGCAGGCGCTGCGCAATCTGGTCGGGCGCTATCTGAGCGACCCGCCGGACACCCGTGCCGTGGCCGGCGCGGTGCTCATCCGCAACTCGCGCAAGAACCTGGTGACCGAGGCGCAGGAATGGGACTACTTCCACGGCATCGCCGCCGTCAAGCGGCTGCAGAGCCTGTACCAGGGCACGCTGGTGGCGCAGGGCGCGTTCTCGGTGTACGACACGCAGACCCTGCGTGAGCTGGGCGGCTGGCCGCACACGGTGGGCGAAGACATCGTGCTGACCTGGCAGATGCTGGCGAAGAACCATCGCGTGGGTTTCGCCGAGAACGCGTGCGTGTTCACCAACGCGCCCGAGACCTGGCGCCAGTTCATCCGCCAGCGGCAGCGCTGGTCGCGCGGCCTCATCGAAGCCTTCAAGGCGCACTGGCAGCTGCTGTTCAAGCTGCGCATGTCGACCCTGTTCATCTGGTGGAACCTGCTGTTCCCCTATCTGGATCTGGTGTTCACGCTGGCCTTCATTCCCGGCCTGATCCTCGCGCTGTTCGGCATCTACTGGATTGCCGGCCCGCTGACCTTCCTGCTGCTGCCGCTGGCGGCCATCGTCAACGGCATCATGTTCCGCGTGCAGCGCCGCATGTTCGACGAGCAGGGCCTGAAGGTGCGGCGCAACCTGCGCGGCTTCTTCTTCTACACGCTGTGCTACAGCTTCGTGTTGCAGCCGGCCTGCGTGATCGGCTACTTCAAGGAGCTGCTCAACCGCAGCAAGACCTGGGGCACGAAGTGAGGGCATCGATCGTCTTTGCCGCGCTGCTGGCCGGCACTGCGCCGGCGCTGGCGCAGTTCGTCAGCGGCAACGTCTTCTATTCGCGCGATTCGGATTCCTTCGAGGAATTCCGCGTCGGCGCCGGCTGGACGGCGGCCAACGGCTTCGGCATCGCCGCCGCGGGCCTGCGCTTCAGCGCGCCGGGCTGGTCCGAGAACGGCTCGCTGCTGGCCGGCACGTACCGCGAGTACAGCCGTGAGACGCAGATCGACGCCAGCCTCGGCGCGCTGGACCTGGCGGGCAAGGTCTACGCCGTCGGCACCGTCGACTACGTGCATCGTTGGGCCTCCGGCAACGGGCTGGGCTTCAGCCTGGACCGCAACATCGTCAACTCGCAAGGCGGCATCGAGGATGGCATCACGCAGAACACCGCCGTGCTGGTGGGCGACTACCTGTTCACGCCGACCTTCAACGTCGGCGCGGCCGCGGGCCTGACCTATTTCTCCGACGGCAACACGCGCCCGGTGCTGCGCACGCGCTGGAACTACGAGCTCGTCGCCGACTACGGGCTCAATGCCTACCTGAAGACACGCAGCTACACCAACTCCGACCCCGGCCGGCCGCAGTACTACTCGCCGTCGCGGCTGAACGAGGCCTCGCTCGGCCTGTCCTCGCGCTTTCTGGCGCAGGAGCGCGTGGTCGTCAGCGCGGCGCTCGACGCCGGCATGCAGTCCACCCCCGACGACACCGAGCCGATCTGGAGCGTGTTCTTCGGCCTGGCCTCGCCCCGCGGCGACGCGATCCGCTGGAGCGTCGGCCTGCTGGCCACCAACACCTCGTCGCTGCTGACCACGCAGTCGGGCGCCTACCGCTACCTGAGCGCGACGGCGCAGATCCAAATCCCCTTCTGACGCGGGGCACGTCGGATCGACGAAGATGCGCGGATCGCAGATCCGGGAGCCTTCGCGCATGAACGACAACACCGACTACGTGCCGCCACCGGTATGGGCCTGGAACAAGGCCAGCGGCGGCCGTTTCGCCAACATCAACCGCCCGGTCGCCGGGCCGACGCACGACAAGGCGCTGCCGGTCGGCAAGCATCCGCTGCAGCTGTATTCATTGGCCACGCCCAACGGCGTCAAGGTGACGGTGATGCTGGAAGAGTTGCTGGCGCTGGGCCATGCCGGCGCGGAGTACGACGCCTGGCTGATCCGCATCGGCGAAGGCGATCAGTTCGGCAGCGGCTTCGTCGCCGTGAACCCGAATTCCAAGATCCCGGCGCTGCTGGACCGCAGCGGGCCGCAGCCGGTGCGCGTGTTCGAGTCGGGCGCGATCCTGCTGTACCTGGCCGAGAAGTTCGGCGCATTGCTGCCGCAGGACGCGGCCACCCGCGCCGAATGCCTGTCGTGGCTGTTCTGGCAGATGGGCGCGGCGCCCTACCTGGGCGGCGGCTTCGGCCACTTCTATGCCTATGCGCCGACGAAGATCGAATACGCCATCGACCGCTTCGCGATGGAGGTCAAGCGCCAGCTCGACGTGCTGGACCGGCGCCTGGCCGAAAGCGAGTACCTGGCCGGCGACGTCTACACGGTCGCCGACATCGCCGTGTGGCCCTGGTACGGCGCGCTGGCCAAGGGCCTGGTCTACGGGGCCGGCGAGTTCCTGCAGGTGCAGGACTACAAGAACGTGCAGCGCTGGACCGACCAGATCGCCAAGCGCCCCGCGGTGCGGCGCGGGCGCATGGTCAACCGCTTGTCGGGCGACCCGTCCAGCCAACTGCACGAGCGCCACGACGCCAGCGACTTCGACACGCGCACGGCCGACAAGCTGGGCGCGGCCGGCTGAGGGCTTACGCGGCGCCGAGAGCGGCAACTGCTTTCGACGCATAGCGGTCGAAGCCCACAGCCGTTCTTGCGGGGTTTCAGCGCATCGCGCCAGGCGGCACCTGCCAGGCGCTCATGCTGCGGCGGTCGGCCCTTCGGACCGACTGCACTGCGGTGCTCGCCCCGGGGTCGTGCCGCATAACTCGCTACGCGCTGCGCGCTGCGCTCAAACAGATGCGGCAAGCATGAGGACGAAGCGCGCTGCGCGCGCCGACCCCGGGGCTGCGCTCCTCGTCGCCGCAGAAATCGCCCCTGCCAGGTGCCGCCTGACGCGAGGTCGTGGCCCCTGTGGTGTTCGCGTCGAACACCACGTGCGCTGGCCCAGGCCGCGGGCGGATCGACGGCAGGGCGCCTATGCGACGCCGAGAAGCGCAGAGCCCATGGCCAGCGCGCGCAGCGCGCCACAACCTCTGACTTCGTCGCGACTGTTTGAACGGAGCGAACGCAGTTCGCGCAGTGAGTTGGCGACGAGGCCATGGGCGCGAGCATCGCAGGGGACCCCGCCCACGGGGCGGGGCGTCGCATCGAAGCCCTGACGGCGATCCGCCCGCGGCCTCGCGCCACGGCT
>JAHBZS010000054.1 GCA_019635285.1 Rubrivivax sp.
GCGCACCCAGGGTGCCGAAGATGGCGATGAAGGAGAAGATCGTCGCCGGGTTGGACAGCGTCAGCACGAAGGTGCCGGCAAAACACTGCAGCAAGCCACCGCCGGCGGCGGGCGCCGCCCGGTCGGCCGGCTGGGAGCGCCAGAGGCGCCAGGCCAGCCACAGCAGGAAGGCGCCGCCGCCCAGCGCCAGCGGCACGCGCGCGCCGACCAGCGCGTCGATGATCCAGCTGACGCCGAAGGCGCCGACCGCGCCGTACAGCGCGTCGGCCACCGCGGCGCCCAGCCCGGTGGCCAGGCCGACGCGCGCGCCGCGCTGCAGGCTGCGCTGGATGACCAGCAGGCCGATCGGGCCCACCGGCGCGGCAATCGACAGGCCGATGAGCAGCGACTGTGCGAACAGCGCGGGGTCAGGCACCTTGGCGGCGCGCCAGGCCGTGCATCGCCAGCGCGTAGCCGTCGATGCCGAAGCCGACCACGATGCCCGCCGCCGCCGGCGACAGGTACGAATGGTGGCGCACCGCCTCGCGCGCGTGCACGTTGCTGATGTGCACCTCGACCATCGGCACGCCCGCGCCTTTGACCGCGTCGTGCAGCGCCAGGCTCGTGTGCGTATAGGCGCCGGCATTGAAGACGATGCCCAGCAAGGTGCCGGCGCGGTGCGCCACGCCGGCCTCGTGGATCCAGTCGACGAGCACGCCTTCGTGGTTGCTCTGGCGGAAATCCACCGCCAGGCCCAGCGCCTGCCCGGTGGCCTCGCACAGCGCCTGCACGTCGGCCAAGGTGGTCGAGCCGTAGATCGCCGGCTCGCGCGTGCCGAGCAGGTTCAGGTTGGGGCCGTTGAGGACGAGGATCTTGGACATGGCGGTTCCGGTGTGGCGGCGGGGATTGTCGCTTCAAGCGGGCAGGCCGCGCGGCGCGTCGTCGGGCCTGCGCCCGCGCGAGGCGCGGGCGCGCGCGGGCTCAACGCCGCAGGCGCATGCGTCCGGGCAGCGGCACCGCGCGGCGCAGCACCTGCTCGCCCAGCCATTCGGCCGAGCGCCGCCCGCGCGCGCAGACCCGCGGCAGCGGCAGCTGCTGGTAGTCGTCGTTGAAGACCTCGAAGCTGTAGTCGCCGCGGTAGCCCATCGCCGCCAGCCGCGTCACCAGCTCGGCGACCTGCGCGCTGTGCACGCCTTCGCCGGGGAAGACGCGGAAGGTGCGCGCGGTGCTGATACGTTCCTCGACGGTGCGCGTCTCCTGCCACATGAAGTCGGCCAGCTGCACCAGGAAGATCTTCGCCGGATCGACCAGCTCGAGGTCATCCAGCGCGGTCTTGGTGGCCAGCGCGTGGTACGAGTCGAAGCCCAGGCCGAGGTTCGGCGCGTCGGCGCGCTGCACCACCTCCCAGGCGGTGGTGAACTCGTTGATGGTGCGCCCCCACGACAGCCCTTCGTAGGCGATGCGGATGCCCAGCGGCACCGCCAGCATGGCCAGCTTGCGCAGGTCGCGGGCGATGGCCTCGGGGTCGCTGCTGGCGTGCTGGCTGGTGGACGAGCAGCACAGCAGCAGCGGCGCGCCCAGCGCGTGCGCCATCTCCAGCATGCCCTTGGCGATGTCCACCTTGTAGTCGTGCAGGTGGCCCGACAGGCCCTCGAAGTCGCGCAGCACCTGGAAGCCGGTGACGCGCAGCCCGCTGGCGCGCACCACCTGCACCGCGGCGGCCACGCCGCCCGGGTGGCCGACGATGTCGTTGGCCTTCAGCATGACCTGGCTGAAGCCGGCCTCGCGCATCGCCGCCAGCTTGGCCGACAGCTCGCCGGCCAGCGTGATCGTGTCCATGCCGAAATCGTCGAAGTAGCCGGTGCGCTGCGTCATGGCCGTCCCCTTCCCTCGCGGTCAGCGCCGCCCGTCGTGGACCAGTTCGAACATCACGCCGCCCAGCTGCGGCACGGTCAGGGCGCCGCGCCGTTCGCTCTGCACGTCGTCGGCCTCGACGAAGGCCATGCCGCGCGCGCGCAGCGCGGCCACCGCCGCCGGCACGTCGGCGGTGCCCAGCCCCAGGCGCTGCAGCGACTCCTCGCCCGCTTGCTCGAACGACGCCTCGGTGCCCGGCTCGGGCTCGATCAGCTGCAGGTGGAAGGTGTTGCACGGGCTCTTCAGGATGCGCCCCTTGGGCAGGATGCCGAAGCGCTGGTCGTCGGGCAGCGCGTCGAAGCCGAACAGCTCGCGATAGAACTCGCACCAGTCATCCATGCGGTCGGTGCCGATGTACTGCACGATGCCGAACCAGTGCAGCCCGGCGATGGCCGGCGGCTGGCGCTCGACGGTGGGGATGGGCACGAAGTCGACGTCCCAGATGGAGAAGGCGTCGGTGCGGTCGACGAAGTAGATGCGCGTGGCGCCGACGCCGTGCACCGCGGGGATGTGCAGCTCCATCACCTCCACCTGCACCGGCACCGCCCACGCGCCGCGGTCCAGCGCGCGCCGGTAAGCCGCTGCGGCATCGCGCACGCGCAGGCCCAACGCGGCGATGGCCGGGGTCTCGGTGGGCTGCACCGCGCTCGGCCGGCTGCTCTCGTGGGCGTTGATGACCACGTTCATGTCGCCCTGGCGGTACAGCAGCACCTCGCGCGAGCGATGCCGCGCCACGGGCCTGAAGCCCATCGTCTCCAGCACCTGGCCCAGCGCCTGCGGCCGGCTGGTGGCGTATTCGACGAACTCGATGCCGGCCATGCCCAGCGGGTTGGGCAGCTCGCCGATGGCTTCGCGGTCGGATGAACGGGGCATGGTCTTCTCCTCGGGTGCGTTCAGGCGGGCGGTGCGGGGGGCGGGCAACAGCGGCCGCCGGGCAGCCCGTTCGTCAGGCGCGCTCGGCCAGCAGCCTGCGGAAGTGCGCTTGCACGCGCGCCGGGTCGGCCGGCCGGCCGGTGAACAGCTCGAAGGCGCCGATCGCCTGGCCCACGGCCATGGTGCCGCCGTCGACGGTGGCGCAGCCCCGGGCGCGCGCCGCGCGCAGCAGTTCGGTGTCCAGCGGAAAGTAGACGATCTCGGCCACCCACAGCTCGGGGCGCAGCAGTTCGGCCGGCAGCGGCAGGCCGGGCAGCTTGTCCATGCCAGTGGGCGTGGCATGGATCAGCCCGGTGGCGCCGCGCAGCGCGGCGGCGGCGTCGGCGCTGGCGCTGACCCGCCCCGCGCCGTAGCGCTGGTTCAGCGACGCCGCGGCTGCGTCGGCGCGTGCGGTCTCGCGGTCGACGATCACCAGCTGCTGCGCGCCCAGGCGCAGCACCGCATGCGCGATCGCCGAGCCGGCGCCGCCGGCGCCCAGCAGCACGACACGCGCCAGGTCGGCCTGCGGCAGCGTGCGCTGGAAGCCCCAGGCCCAGCCCGAGCCGTCGGTGTTGTGGCCGATGGCGCGGCCGTCGCGGAAGACCACCGTGTTGACCGCGCCCATCGCCCGCGCCTCGTCGGACAACTCGTCGAGCAGCGGAATCACCGCCTGCTTGCAGGGGTAGGTGATGTTCAGCCCGGCGAAGCCCATCGTGCGCGCGGCGCTGATGAGCGTCGGCAACGCGCCGGCATCGACGCGCGCCACGTCCAGGTCGATCAGCTGGTAGTGCAACCGCAGGCCCTGGGCGCGCGCCTCCTCCTCGTGCATCGCCGGCGTCAGCGAGCGCTGGATGCCGGCGCCGATCAGCCCGACGAGCAGCTTGGACGCTGCGGCATTCACTTGCGCAGCTTCGCCAGTTCGGCCTGCAGGTCGTTCAGCGTGGCCTGGATCGCCGCACCGTGCTTGTCGACCACCGGCTTGAGCTTCTCGCGCAGCTTGGCCTGCTCGGCCGGCGAGAACTCGCTGACCTGCATGCCCGCCTTCTTCAGCGCGTCCAGCTGGCCGGCCGCGGCGTCGCGATTGACCTGGCGCTGGAACTTGGCGGCCTCGAGCGCCGAGTCCTCGATCAGCTTCTTCTCGGCCGGGCTGAGCGTGTCCCAGACCTTCTTGCTGAAGATCAGCGACTGCGGGTTGTACTGGTGGTTGGTCAGCGTCAGGTACTTCTGCACCTCGAAGAACTTGTTGGCCTGGATCACCGACAGCGGGTTCTCCTGGCCGTCGATGGCCTTCTGCTCCAGCGCCGCGTACAGCTCGGGGAAGGCCAGCGGCGTCGGGTTGGCGCCCAGCGCCTTGACCCAGTCGACGTTGATGGCGTTGGGGATCACGCGCAGCTTCAGGCCGGCGATGTCTTCCACCGTGTTGACGGCGCGCTTGCTGTTGGTCAGCTGGCGGAAGCCCAGCTCGAAGTACGCCAGGCCGACGATGCCCTTGTCCTGCAGCTTGGCTTCGAGCTTCTCGCCGAAGGGGCCGTCGACGATGGCGTCGGCTTCCTTGGCGTTGGCGAACATGAAGGGGAAGTCGAAGACCTCGAAGTCCTTGACCTGCGAGGCCAGGATGCCCGAGTTGAGCAGCACGAACTCGATGGTGCCGCCCTGCAGCGCCGAGACGTTGGGCGCGTCGCCGCCCAGCGTGCCGCCCGGGAACACGTTGACCTTGATCTTGCCGCCGCTCTTGGCGGCGACGAGTTCGGCGAACTTGGTGGCCCCCTGCTCGAGCGGGTGGCCCTTGGGGTTCTGCAGCGCCAGCTTGAAGCTGCGCTCCTTGATGTCCTGCGCAAGCGCCGCCGACAGCGGCATCAGGGCGGCCAGGCCGATGGCGAGGATTCGGGTCGTCAGTTTCATGGACAGTCTCCTTGTGGGTGAGCGGGGGTCATCGAGGCAGGGGGCAGGCTCGTCGAGCAACCGCCGCGGATCCGGCTCTGCCGGGCCGCAGGCGGTGCCCCCTGGAGGGGGCGCGCGAAGCGCGTAGGGGGTGGTCTTGTTCACCCGGTGAACCAGCGCATGGGCACCATCACCAGCGAGGGGAAGAAGACCATCAGGAACATCACCGCGAACTGCGCCAGCATGAACGGCACGACGCCCTTGGTGACCTCGTCCATCTTCATCTTGCCGACGCCGGCGACGACGTTGAGTACCGTGCCCACCGGCGGCGTCACCAGGCCGATGGCGTTGTTCATGATGAACAGCACGCCGAAGTACACCGGGTCGATGCCCGCGGCCTTGACCACCGGCATCAGCACCGGCGTCATGATCAGGATGGTCGGCGTCATGTCCATCGCCGTGCCGACGGCCATCACCAGCACCATGATGGCGATGAGCAGCAGCGTCGGGTTGTCCATGAAGGGCTGCAGCATCGCGACCATCTCCGCCGGGATCTGCGCCACCGTGATCAGCCAGGCCGAGACCATGGCCGCGGCCACCAGGAACATGATCACCGCGGTGGTCTTGGCCGCGCTGACGAAGACCTCGTAGAGCTGGTGCAGCTTGAGCTCGCGGTACACCACCGTGGCCACGAACAGCGCATAGACCGCGGCCACCACCGCCGCCTCGGTGGGCGTGAACACGCCGAACTTCAGGCCGACGAGCACGATCACCGGCAGGAACAGCGCCCAGGTCGACGACTTCAGCGCCTGGCACTTCTGCTGCGCCGTGGCCTTGGGCGGCGGCTTGACGTTCTCGCGCTTGGCCACCCACCACCAGGTCAGCGCGATGGCCACGCCCATCAACAGCCCGGGCACGATGCCGGCCAGGAACAGCTTGCTGATCGACACGTTGGCGGCGACGCCGAAGATGACGAAGCCGATGGACGGCGGAATGATCGGCGCGATGATGCCGGCCGAGGCGATCAGGCCGCCGGCGCGCGCTTTGTCGTGGCCCGCGGCGACCATCATCGGCAGCAGCAGCGCGGCCAGCGCCGCGGTGTCGGCCACCGCCGAGCCGGACAGCGCGGCCATCAGGCAGGCGGCGACGATGGCCACGAAGCCCAGCCCGCCGCGCACGTGGCCGACGAAGGTCAGCGCCAGGTCGACGATGCGCTTGCTTAGGCCGCCGACGTTCATGATCTCGCCAGCCAGCATGAAGAAGGGCACGGCCAGCAGCGGGAAGCTGTCGGCGCCGTTGATGGTGTTCTGCGCCAGGATCTGCGCGTCGAACAGGTCCAGGTGCCACATCAGCGCCACGCCGGACAGCAGCAGCGAGAAGGCGATGGGGATGCCCAGCGCCATCGCACCGAGCAGGGAGCCGAGGAAGATGAGGACGGTCATCGGTGTCTCCGGTGCTCAGCGCGGGGTGTTCTTGGGGGCCTGGTCCATGTGCAGGTCCTGCACCTGCGCCAGGTCTTCGGATTCCTGCACCATCACCAGCTCGTCGTCGCTGAGGCGGCCGCTCAGCGCCCGCCAGGTTTCGCGCAACAGCAGCAGCGCGGCGAAGATGGCGAAGAACACGCCCGAGCCGTAGAAGATGGCCATCGACGCGCCGGTGACCGGCGCCTCGACGTCCCAGTTGATGCGCGCCTGCGCCAGGCTGCCCTGGAAGAGCAGCCAGCAGACGTAGATCATCAGCAGGTGGCCGATGATCAGGCAGGCCTTCTTGCCCGCCACCGGCAGGCGCGCCACGAGCATATCGGTGCCCAGGTGCGCACGCTCCTTGATGGCGACGATGGCGCCGAGGAAGGTCATCCACACGAACAGCCAGCGCGACATCTCTTCGCTGACCGTGATGCCCGAGTCGAAGGCGTAGCGCAGCACGACGTTGCCGAACACCAGCACCACCATCGCCGCCAGCAGCAACACCATCAGGGCGTCGAGCAGGCGACAGAAACGATCGAGAAGCGCATTCAAGGCTTGTCTCCTTTCGCCCGCGCACGAGCCGCCGGCTGTTGTGTGAAAGAATTTTGTACGAACTAGTTAGTTTTAGACATGGGGTAAACCCGTACCGATGGGCGTCGCCTCATGTCTGCCGCAGGCGGCGCGACGCGGGCCGCGCGCGCCGGCGCCCGGCGGCCTGCCCCCTGTCCAGCGCGGGCGACAGACATGGCAGCCGCCGGGGTCAGGCCGGCGCGCCTCCGGGGGGCCTCAGGGGCGTCGGGGCGCGCGCCCCTTGGGGCCGCTCGCGCCGGCCCACGGCAAGCGTCCGGGGTCGTGGACGCGGCGCCGCCGAGGCCGGCGCGTGGGTTGCGGCGGCTCCTGCCGGTGCTCGGCGCGCCGCGCGAGGCGCCCCCTCCCAGGTGCGCGCGATGCGGTTCAGAGCTTGGAGACGCGCTCCAGCTCGCTGTTGAACAAGGTGACGATGGCCGGGTCGTAGGCGGCGGCGAACTTCTCGTGCACCGGCTTGACGGCGGCGCGCATGCGGGCCATCTCGGCCGCGCTGATCTCGTTGTGGATCATGCCCTTGGCCTTCAGCTCGGCCACGGCCTTGCTGGACACCTCGCGGCTGGCCACGCGCTGGTAGTTCTGCGCTTCGGTCGCGGCTTCCTGCAGCAGCTTCTGCTCGGTCGGCGTCAGCTTGTCCCAGAAGCGCTTGCTGATCTGCATCGGGTTGGTGGCGTAGACGTGATTCGTCTCGCTGACGTACTTGTTGACCTCGTAGAACTTGCTCGACAGGATCACCGCGTAAGGGTTCTCCTGGCCGTCCACGGCCTTGCTTTCCAGCGCGCCGTACAGCTCGGCAAAGGGCATCGGCACCGGGTTGGCCTTGAAGGTCTTGAAGGTCTCGATGAACACCGGGTTGGGGATCACGCGCAGCTTCAGGCCGTCCAGGTCCTCGCCCTTGGTGATGGGTCGCTTGCTGTTGGTGACGTTGCGGAAGCCCAGGTCGAAGAAGCCGAGCACGATGATGCCCTTGTCGGCCAGCCGGGCGCTAAGCGCCTTGCCCAGCGGGCCGTCGACCATGGCATCCGCCTGGCGCGCGTTGCTGAACAGGAACGGGAAGTCCAGCAGGCCGAACTCCTTGACCACCCCGGCCAGCGAGGTGGTCGACGCCACCAGCATCTCCTGCACGCCGCCCACCAGCGCTGACTGCTGCTGCAGTTCGTTGCCCAGCTGGCTGCTGGGGTATTCCTGCACCTTGATCTTGCCGCCGCTCTTGGCGGCCACCAGCTCCGCGAACTTCTTGACGCCGGTGCTGGTGGTGTGGTCCGGGTTGTTCAGGTGGCCGAACTTGATGACGCGTTCGTGGATGTCCTGGGCGAGTGCCGCGCTGCCGGCCGCCACCAGCCCGAGCAGAGTCGCCAGTTGGATCAGTCTGAGTTTCATGTCGTCTCCTGGGTGAAAAAGGCAATGGGATCGAGCGTCCTGGCCGCGGGTCAAGAGGGTTGCCTCAGCGCGCGGCGGCGTCCACGGTGCGGGTCAGCGCATGTCCGCAGGGGCTGCGGAATAGGCCAGGCCATAGATGCGCCGCTGGGCGCCCGGCGCGGCACCCAGCGCCTGCAACGCCGACTCGCCGAGCTCCGCAGCCTCCAGCGCGCGCAGCGCGGCAAGGTCGTAGCCGCAGGCGACGACGACCCAGTCGGCAGCGCCGTCGGCGTGGCCGCGGATCTTCTGTTCAGTGGTCGTGGCCAGCGCCGGGGCCTCGTGGCGCAGCACATGCAGGCCGACCAGACCGGGTTGCTGCGGCACCCGCGACGCCAGCTCGCCCAGCCCGCGCTGCAGCGCGTCGGCCTGCGCGTCGCGCGGCGACAGGCGGATGGTCAACGCATGCCGGGCGGTGACGGCGCCGTGGCTCAGCAGCACCTTGCACTGGCTGCGCACCATGCCGCGGTGCCGCGGCATCATGCGCGTCGACCACGGCGACGGCGCGTTGAGCCGCGCCACATAAGGCGCCGACGCCAGCACCGCATGGTCCTCGAGCTCGTACATCACGAAGAAGCCGTCGCCGTCGTCGACGGCCGTCCAGCGCGACGCGCGCCGGAAGCCCGGCAGGCCGAGCCGCTCCGGAAAGTGCTCGTGCGCATGCCAATGCTCCAGCTCGGCCCGGTCCTCGGCCGACACCTCCCACCACATGGCCAGCACGGCGTTGCCCCACAGTGCCATGGCGGCCTCAGGCGCTGGCGCCCAGCAGGTCGGCCACCGCGCGCACCGCGGCCAGGTAGCCGTTGGGGCCCAGGCCGCAGATCACGCCGGTGGCGGCCTGCGAGACCAGCGAATGTGTGTACGGCGCCGGCCGCTGGTGGATGTTGGTGATGTGCACCTCGACCACCGGCTTGCGCACCAGCTTCAGCGCGTCGAGCACCGGCACGCAGCCGAAGGAAAAGCCGGCCGGGTTGATGATCACCGCCGCCTCGCGCGTGGCCGCCTCCTGGATCCAGTCGACCAGCACGCCCTCGTGGTTGGTCTGGCGAAAGTCGCAGGCCAGGCCCAGCGACTCGGCCAGCTGGCACGTGCGCTGCTCGATCTCGGCCAGCGTGGTGGTGCCGTACAGCCCCGGCTCGCGCACGCCGAGCATGTTGAGGTTCGAGCCGTTCAGCAAAAAAAGCGGATGGGGCATGGTGGGTCTTGGCTGGATTGGGGCGCGATTCTGAAGAGGCGGATGGATCACCGTTCCTTTCTGGAAACTTGTTTCGTATCGTGGAGACAAGCGACCGCGCTGCTATGCTCGGCCGCAAGCGCCACCCCGGCTCGCAGGCCCGGACACCGCGGCCGCCCCTTCCCGGAGAAGACGCCCCATGACACTCGCCCTCGACCGCGGCCTGGCCCTGCTCGAACGCCTGTGCGGCCAGCCGGAAGGCATGCCGCTGACCGCGCTGGCCGACGAGCTGGACATCCCGCGCAGCGCCTGCCACCGCCTGCTCGCCGAGCTGCAGCGCCGCGGCTACGTGCGCCAGGCGCACAGCCAGGGCGACTACCTGCTCACCGCCAAGCTGGCGTCGCTGGGCCTGGGTTTCCTCAGCAGTTCGGGCATCGTCGACATCGCCGAGCCGCTGCTGGAGCGGCTGGCCAAGGAGTCGGGCGAGCTGGTGCGGCTGGCCATCGTCGACGGCGAGCGGCTGACCTGGGTGGCCAAGGCGCAGGGCGTGCGCAAGGGCCTGCGCTACGACCCCGACATGGGCATGGACGCGCGCCTGTCGTGCACCGCGTCGGGCCACGCCTGGCTGCTCAGCTTAAGCGACGAACGCGCGCTCGAACTGGTCAGCCGCCAAGGCTTCGGGCAGCCCAAGGACTACGGCCCCAAGGCGCCGACCACGGTGAAGGCGCTGCTCGGCGTGCTGCATGCGGCGCGCACACGCGGCTACGCGATGATCGACGAGATGTTCGCGCCGGGCATGACGGCCATGGCCGCGCCGGTGCTGCGCGGCCGCGAGGCGGTGGGCGTGATCAGCATCGCCGGGCCGCGCCAGCGGCTGACACCGGCGCGCATGCAGCAGCTGGCGCCAGCCATGCTGGCGGCCACCGCGGAGCTCGGCCCGATCAGCCGCAGCTCCACCTTGTTCGGCCGGGCGCCGCTGGGCAAGTCCTGATCGACCGCGGCTGGCGACTGGCGACTGGCGACTGGCGACTGGCGACTGGCGGCTGGCGACTGGCGGCTGGCGGCTGGCGGCTGGCAGTCAACGGCGCACGAAGCGCACGATCATCTCGACGATGCTGTCGCGGCGCGCCACCACCGCCGCGGCCGAATCGAAGTCGCGCTTGAAGATCAGCGCAAAGGTGTGACGGTTGGCGGTGTTGAAGAAGCTCAGCGCGCTAATCGACATGTGCAGGTCCACCGGGTCGAGCCCGGCGCGGAACACGCCCGCGGCCACGCCGCGTTCGTAGACGCCGCGCAGCCCTTCGATGGCCGGCACGTTGAGCTTCTGGATCAGCTTGCTCTGCGCCAGGTACTCGCCGCGGTGGATGTTCTCGGTCATCACCAGGCGGATGAAGTCGGGGTTGGCCAGCTGGTAGTCGACGGTGAAACCCACCAGCCGGCGCAGCGCGTCCTCGGGCGCCAGGTCCTCCAGGTGCAGCCCGGCCTCGATCTGGCGGATGCGGCGGTAGGCCTCCTCCAGCACGCGGACGTACAGCCCCTCCTTGCTGCCGAAGTAGTAATAGATCATGCGCTTGCTGGTGCGCATGGCCTCGGCGATGACGTCGATGCGCGCGCCGGCCAGGCCCTTTTCGGCAAACTCGCGCGTGGCCACCTCGATGATGTCGGCCATCGTGCGCTCGGGGTCGTTGGTGCGCGATTCCGCCTTTGCGCGCTTTTGTACCGTTCGGTTCATAACGGCCGCAAGCTTAGCCGAAGCGCGGCGTTGTCAGCCTGTGTTGGTTTCGCGTCATCGAAGGGTCAGCCCTGGCGATGAACATGCGCGCCATGCGTCCTGCGGGCCGCTGTCGTGTTCATCATCCCGAGGAGACATCTCATGGAAGACGATCTGGCCAGGCGCATCGCCAGCCATCCGAAATACCAGGAGCTGAAGGCCAAGCGCAGCAGTTTCGGCTGGTGGCTGACGGCGGCGATGCTGGTCGTGTACTACGGCTTCATCCTGCTCGTCGCCTTCGACAAGCAACTGCTGGCCACGCGCATCGGCCAAGGCGTGATGACGCTGGGCATGCCCATCGGCCTGGGCGTCATCGTGTTCACGATCGTCATCACGGCGGTCTACGTGCGGCGCGCGAACAACGAGTTCGACAAGCTGTCCGACGACATCACCAAGGCGGTGCTGAAATGAAATCGACCACCAAATTCGCGCTGCCCATCGCCGCGCTGATCGCGGCCGGCGTGGCCTTTGCCGCCGGCGGCGACCTGGGCCAGGCCGAGAAGCAGGCCACCAACTGGACGGCGATCTCGATGTTCGCGATCTTCGTCGTCTTCACGCTGTTCATCACCAAGTGGGCGGCGGCCAAGACCAAGAGCGCCGCCGACTTCTACACCGCCGGCGGCGGCATCACCGGCTTCCAGAACGGCCTGGCGATCGCCGGCGACTACATGTCGGCGGCCTCGTTCCTGGGCATCTCGGCGGCGGTCATGGCCTCGGGCTTCGACGGGCTGATCTATTCGATCGGCTTCCTCGTCGGCTGGCCGGTGGTCACCTTCCTGCTCGCCGAGCGGCTGCGCAACCTGGGCAAGTTCACCTTCGCCGACGTGGCCGCGTTCCGCTTCGCGCAGACGCCGGTGCGCGTGTTCGCGGCCAGCGGCACGCTGGTGGTGGTGGCCTTCTACCTGATCGCGCAGATGGTCGGTGCGGGCCAGCTGATCAAGCTGCTGTTCGGCCTGGAGTACATGTACGCGGTGGTCATCGTCGGCGTGCTGATGATGGTCTACGTGCTCTTCGGCGGCATGACCGCGACCACCTGGGTGCAGATCATCAAGGCGATCATGCTGCTCGGCGGCGCCACCTTCATGGCCTTCATGGTGATGGCGCAGTTCGGCTTCAGCCCCGAGGCGCTGTTCGCCAAGTCGGTGGAGATCAAGACCGCGCTGGCGGTCAAGGGCGGCCAGTCGGCCGAGGAGGCGGCCAAGACCGGCTTCTCGATCATGGGCCCGGGCGGCTTCGTCAAGGACCCGATCAGCGCCATCAGCTTCGGCATGGCGCTGATGTTCGGCACCGCCGGGCTGCCGCACATCCTGATGCGCTTCTTCACCGTGCCCAACGCCAAGGAAGCGCGCAAGTCGGTGCTGTGGGCCACCACCTGGATCGGCTACTTCTACATCCTGACCTTCATCATCGGCTTCGGCGCCATCGTCTTCGTGCTCACCAACCCGAGCTTCCTGGACGCCAAGGGCGCGCTGCTCGGCGGCAACAACATGGCGGCGGTGCACCTGGCCAACGCCGTGGGCGGCAACGTCTTCCTGGGCTTCATCTCCGCGGTGGCCTTCGCCACCATCCTGGCGGTGGTGGCCGGGCTGACGCTGTCCGGCGCCTCGGCCGTGTCGCACGACCTGTACGGCACCGTCATCAAGGGCGGCAAGGCCGACAGCAAGAGCGAGCTGAAGGTGTCGCGCATCACCACGGTGTGCCTGGGCATCATCGCGGTCATCCTGGGCATCGCCTTCGAGAAGCAGAACATCGCCTTCATGGTCAGCCTGGCCTTCGCCATCGCCGCATCGGCCAACTTCCCGGTGCTGTTGATGAGCGTGCTGTGGAAGGGCTGCACCACGCGCGGCGCGGTCATCGGCGGCTTCCTTGGGCTGATCAGCTCGGTGGTGCTGACCGTGGTCTCGCCGGCGGTGTGGGAAGCCACGCTCGGCAACCCCAAGGGCTCGGCCTGGTTCCCGTACACCAGCCCGGCGCTGTTCTCGATGACCATCGGCTTCGTCGGCATCTGGCTGTTCTCGGTGCTGGACGGCAGCCAGCGCGCCGCGCAGGACAAGGCCGGCTTCCTGGCGCAGCAGGTGCGCAGCGAGACGGGCATCGGCGCCGCCGGCGCGTCCGGCCACTGAGGGCGCTTGCCGTGGCGACGAACCGGTCGGCTGCGGCAACATCCACGGGACTGCGGGCCTCGGGCACGCAGTCCCTTTCTCTTTGCGTGGCGCCCATGACGGCCGAGTTCGATTTCGACATCCCGCCCTTCGACCTGCTGAACGCGGCGCAGCAGGCGATGCTGCGCGCCACGGCGCGCTTGGTGCGCTTCGCGCCGGACGACCCGGTGCTGACGCCGCAGATGGAGCCGACGCACGCCTACCTGCTGGTGCAGGGGCACGTGCGGCGCGAGGCGGGGCTGCTGCCCGAAGCCACCTATGGCGCGGGCACGCTGTTCGGCGCGCGTGCGCTGCTCGCCGCGCGCGCCACCAGCACGTCGCTGGCGCTGGACGAGGTCAGCGCCTGGCAGATTCCGAAGGCCACGCTGCAGGCGCTGCTGTCGGCCAACCCGGCCTTCTGCGCCGCGGTCTTCGCCGAGGTGGCGCACCGCTTGTCGAGGCAGGAGGCGCGCGCCGAGCAGCGCGAGTTCCTGTCGCTGATGATGGCCCGCGTGCGCGACGCCTACGTGCGCAAGCCCTTCTATGTCGACGGTGCGCTCGACCTGGTGTCGGTGTGCGCCGCGATGGCCGAGGCCGGGCAGACCAACGCGCTGGTGCGCGACGGCGAACGCCTGGGCATGTTCACCACCACCGACCTGCGCGACGCGCTGCTGCGCCGCGACGCCAGCGGCGGCCGCCGCCTGCCGTCGCAGGTGGCGGTGCGCGAGGCGGCGCGCTTCGAACTGGTGGCGGTGGATGCCGGCGCGGAGCTGTTCGAGGCGCTGCTGCTGATGCTGCGCCACCGCGTGCACCGCGTGCTGGTGCGCGACGGCGCCGGCATCGTCGGCATCCTCAGCCAGCTCGACCTGATGAGCTTCGTCTCCAACCACTCGCACCTCATCGCCCTGCAGATCGAGCAGGCCGAGGACATCGCCGAGCTCAAGGCCGCGGCGCTGCAGCTCGACGGCCTGGTGGCGCTGCTGCACGGCGGCGGCGTCAAGGTCGAGGTCATCGCCGGCATGGTGCGGGTGCTCAACGCCCAGGTCTTCGCGCGGCTGTGGTCCTTCGTCGCGCCGCCCGAGCTCGTCTCGAACAGCTGCCTGCTGGTGATGGGCAGCGAAGGGCGCGGCGAGCAGATCCTGAAGACCGACCAGGACAACGCGCTGCTGCTGCGCGACGGCTTCGAGTTCGCCGGGCTGGCCGTGGTGACGCAGGCCTTCAACCAGGCGCTGATCGAATTCGGCTGGCCGCCCTGCCCCGGCGACATCATGCTGACGAACGCGGCCTGGTGCGCCCCGCTGGCGGCCTTCCGCGAACGCATCCGCGGCTGGATCTACGGCAGCGACGCCGTGGGGCCCATGCACCTGGCGATCTTCATGGACGCGGCCACGGTGGCCGGCGACGACGCGCTGCTGCAGCAGGCCCGGCAGTTCGTGCACGACATCCTGCCCGACAACCAGGCCTTCCTGGCGCGCTTTGCCGGCGCCATCACGCAGTTCCAGGAACCGACGGCCGGCTGGTGGGCGCGCCTCACCGGCCAGCGCGGCCGCGACGATGCGCCTTTCGACGTGAAGAAGCTCGGCCTCTTCCCCATCGTGCATGGCGTGCGCAGCCTGGCGCTGCAGTCGCACGTGGCCGCGCTGGGCACCGGCGAGCGGCTGCATGCGCTGGTCGAGGCGCGGCAGCTCGACGCGGACCTGGCGCGCGACCTGCTGGAGGCGCTGCACTTCCTGATGGGGCTGCGGCTGAAGAACCACCTGGCGCAGCGCGCGCTGGGCCAGCCGGCCAGCAACCTGCTGCGCCTGTCCAGCCTGAGCACGCTGGAGCGCGACCGCCTGCAGGACAGCTTGGGCATCGTCAAGCGCTTGCGTCAGCAGCTGCAGCAGCACTTCCACCTCGGCGCGCTGTAGCCGCCGGCGGGCCCGCGCGCAGGCAGCGGATCAGAAGAACTTGAAGTGCGCGCTCATGCCCAGGTAGTAGTTGTCGTCGACGCCGTTGAACGGCGCCACCCACTGCGCGTCGGCCTGCAGCCTGAACCAGGGCGTGACCGCCCAGTTGTAGAACACCTCCGCGCCCTTCTGCGGATGCATGCGCGAACCGAGACCGGGCAGCACGTTGAGGAAGGCGTCGCTCAGCGTGTAGGCGTAGTAGCCGATGCCCCAGCGGTCGGCGCGCCGGCCTTGCATCATGTTGTGGCCCGACAGGCCCACGTACCAGTGCCCCTGGAAGGCATTGGGGTTGCCGTCCGAATAGCCGAACTGGCCGAACAGGCCCCAGCCGGTCTTCGGGTCGTTGGCATCCTGCTGCAGGTACTGCTCGAACGAATACTGGAAGTACCAGCGGCTCTCCTTGAACGCCGGCGGCTGGCCGATGGTCGGCGGCAGCGAACTGAGGTCGGTGCCGTCCAGCGTGCTGAAGGCCACGCGCAGGTTCTGGAAGCCGCCCAGTCCGGCGATGGTCACCGGGAAGGTCGCCGTGCCGCTGAAGGTGGCGCCGTCGGAGAACAGGTCGCGCGCGATGTTCAGGTTCTGCGCGTCGCGCGGGTCGTAGATGAACAGCCCGAAGCTGCCGAACTCGGTGCGCGTGTTCAGCGACACGCCGTAGATGTACGGCGGCGTGATGTTGGTCAGCGGCGCGGCGATCGCCAGGTTCCAGAAACCCTCGATGCCGCCGCCGCCGTACATCGGCCGGCGCGAGGCGGCATCGAACATGTTGAACAGGCCCAAGGTCAGCGTCGTCGTCGGGCTGAAGGCCTGCGTGAACAGCAGCGAGAACATGCTGTCGTTCAACGACGGGTAGGCCAGCGCGGTGTTCACCGGAATGATGTTCAAGCCGCGCGCCGCCTGGTTGACGTCGAGGCCGTAGTTGTATTCGAGGTGGCTGGACACATAGAAGCCGCGCCACAGGCCGAGCTTTTCGCCGTCGAGGCGAAAACGCAGGTCGAACTTGCCGCCGTTGCTGAGCTTGGCGTTGCCGTTCTGCAGCGCCTGCAGGAAGTCGGTCACGTCGATGCTCAGGTCGACGCCCTTGGCGGCCAGTGCCTGCTTCGGCCCGTCGGGGCTGTCGAGCAGCGTGCGGCGCTGCCACACGTCGTCCTGGGCCCAGGCAGACCATGCGCCGGACAGCGCGACGACGGCGAGCGCCATGGGCATGCGTCGCATGGTTGACTCCTGCTGGCCGCTTGGGCTGGCTCTCCCCGTGCGCAATGCTGTGCCCGCCATCACACTAATGGGAACCCCGGGCTAACCCTGACGTTGCCGCAGATTGACAATCGTTGGGCGGAAGGCTCAAATGGGCCGGACAAGCGCGCCCACATCCATCAGCCGCAGGGGGAGACAGAATGAGCGAGCACCGCTGGACCCGGTCGTATCCACCGGGCGTGCATTGGGATGCAGAGTTGCCGCTGATGCCGGTGCCGCAGATCCTGGACGACGCCGTGGCGCGCTGGCCGGAGCTGCCGGCGATCGACTACATGGGCCGTGTGCTCAGCTACCGCGAGCTCGGCGCGCTCACCGACCGTGCCGCCAAGGGGCTGCAGGCGCTGGGGGTCGGGCCGGGCGTGCACGTCGGCCTGTACCTGCCCAACTGCCCGCAGTACATCATCGCCTTCTTCGGCGTGCTGAAGGCCGGCGGCACGGTGGTCAACTACTCGCCACTGGACGCCGAGCGCGTGCTCGAGCACAAGGTCGAGGACAGCCGCACCGACGTGCTGGTCACGCTGGACCTGGCGTCGCTGTACCCGCAGATGTCGCGCCTGCTCGGCCGCACGCGGCTGAAGACGCTGGTGGTGGGAACGCTGGGCGAATACTCGGCGCAGCCGGCCGCGGTGCAGGCGCAGCTGCAGGCTGCCAAGCAGCTGGCGCCGGTGGCCACCGACGAGCGCCACCGCAGCTTCGCGCAGCTGCTGGACAACGACGGCCGCTACCAGCCGCATGCCATCGCCGACCTGAAGACCGCGGTCGCGGTGCTGCAGTACACCGGCGGCACCACCGGGCTGCCCAAGGGCGCGATGCTCACCCACGCCAACCTGGCGGCGGCCTGCGCGCAGTACGTCGAAAGCACCAAGGGCGATCCGCCGGTGCTGGAGCAGGGCGTGGAGCGGGCGCTGGTGGTGCTGCCGCTGTTCCACATCTACTCGCTCAGCGTGAACATGCTGCTGAGCATGCGCCTGGGTGCGCTGCTGGTGCTGCACACGCGCTTCGAGCTCGACGCGGTGATGCAGGACGTCGCGGCCAAGAAGATCAGCATCTTCGCCGGCGTGCCGACCATGTACACGGCGATGATCCACCACCCCAAGGCGTCCGAAGCGCTGAAGTCGCTGAAGTTCTGCGGCTCGGGCGGCGCGCCGCTGCCGGTGGAGGTGGGGCAGCGCTTCTTCGCGCTCACCGGCTGCCAGCTCAACGAGGGCTGGGGCATGACCGAGACCTCGCCCACCGGCACCTTCACGCCGGCGCGCGGCATGCGCAAGGCCGGCTCCTGCGGCATCCCGCTGCCCGGCATCCTGCTCAAGTTCGAAGGGGTCGGCAAGCCCGGCACCGATGCCGTGCCGGGCGAACCCGGCGAGCTGTGCATCAAGGGCCCCAACGTCATGGCCGGCTACTGGAACAACCCCGAGGCCACGGCCGAGTCGATGACCGCCGACGGCTACTTCCGCACCGGCGACATCGCGCGCATGGACGACGACGGCTTCGTCTTCATCGTCGACCGCAGCAAGGACATGCTGCTGTGCGGCGGCTTCAACGTCTATCCGCGCGTGCTCGAGGAAGCGATCTACGAACACCCGTCGGTGGCCGAGGTCTGCGTCATCGGCATCCCCGATGCCTACCGTGGGCAGTCGCCGAAGGCCTTCGTCGCGCTCAAGCCCGGCGCGGCGCCTTTCGGCATCGACGAGCTGAAGCTGTTCCTGAAGGACCGCCTGGGCAAGCACGAGATGGTGCAGGAGCTGGAGATCCGCGCCGAACTGCCCAAGACGCCGGTGGGCAAGCTGTCGAAGAAGGACCTGGCCGACGAAGAGGCGCGCAAGCGCGCCGCCTGAAGGTCGCCCCGCAACCTCCCACGGAAAAACCACATGGACCATCTGAGCAGCATGGATGCGGCGTTTCTGCACTTCGAGACGCCGGAGACGCCGATGCACGTCGGCAGCCTGGAGGTGCTCGAACTGCCGAAGGGCTACCAGGGTGACTTCTACGAAGACGCCAAGGCCTACCTGAAGGAGCGCCTGCACCTGGTGCCCGCCTTCCAGCGCAAGCTGGCGCTGATGCCCTTCGACCTGGCCAACCCGGTGTGGGTGGACGACGACGACCTGGACATCGACCACCACATCCGCCACGTCATCCTGCCGCGTCCGGGCAGCTTCGAACGGCTGGAGCAGCTGGTCGGCCGGCTGCATTCGTCGCTGATGGACCGCAGCCGCCCGTTGTGGGAGATCTACATCATCGAAGGCCTGGCCTCGGGCCAGGTGGCGCTGTACAACAAGATGCACCATGCCGGCATCGATGGCCAGGCCGGCGTGGCGCTGGCCAAGGTGCTGTTCTCCGATTCGCCGAATCCGCCACCGGTGAAGCCGCCGCGCACCAAGCCGCGCCGGGACCACGCGCAGCTGGGCGTGGCCGAACTGGCCGGCGCCGCGCTGCGCAATGCCACGCGCCAGACGGCGAACATCGTCAAGGCGCTGCCGAAGACGGCGAAGAGCATGCTCGACATGCTGGCGCCGGTGGCCGACGAGGACGGCCGGCGCCGCCTGGGCAGGCTGCAGCGCGCACCGGTGACGCCGCTGAACGTGTCGATCTCCAACCAGCGCGCCTTTGCCGCACGCTCGGTGCCGCTGGCCGAGATCAAGCAGATCAGCAAGGCCACCGGCACCAGCGTCAACGACGTGGTCATGGCCATCTGCGCCGGCGCGCTGAAGCGCTACCTGGCCGACTACGACTGCAAGCCCAAGGAGCCGCTGATCGCCGCGGTGCCGGTGTCGCTGCGCGAGCCCGGCAACACCGACGCCAACAACCAGGTGTCGACGATGCTGGTCAGCCTGCGCACCGATGTCGACGATCGTGTCGAGCGGCTGATGGCCATCCATGAATCGGCGCAGCAGGGCAAGAAGCAGATGGGCAACATCCGCTCGCTGCCCACCGACTTCCCGTCCTTCGGTGCGCCGTGGATGCTGTCGGGGCTGGCCGCGCTGGCCGGGCGCAGCAAGCTCGCCGAGCGGCTGCCGCCGGTGATCAACGTGCTGATCTCCAACGTGCCCGGGCCGCAGTTCCCGCTGTACTTCGCCGGCGCCAAGCTGCTGACCTACTACCCGGTGTCCATACCGGCGCACGGCAGCGCACTGAACATGACGGTGCAGAGCTACAACGGCTCGCTCGAGTTCGGCCTGACCGCCTGCCGGCGCGCGCTGCCCGATATCGCCGACCTGGTCGACGACGTGGTGCAGGAGCACCGCAAGCTGCTGGCGCAGGTGATGGCCAAGGCGCCGCCGGCCGCCGAAGCGGCCGCCGCACCTGCCGCTGCAAAGGCACCGGCCAAGGCACCCGCCAAGGCACCGGTCAAGACATCGGCCAAGGCACCGGTCAAGGCCCCAGCCAAGACCGCCGCCCGCAAGGCCGTGCGCAAGCCGCCCGCCAAGACGGCGGCCAAGGCCCCCGCCGCCGCGCGCGCGCGCTGAACCGCTTTCGGCCGGCCGCGGGGCCGGCGCGTCCGCTGTCACGCGAAGCGCAGCCACAACAGGAGGAGCCCGTGCAACCCGTTCCCCAGAGCGCAGGCAGCGGCGCCGTCGCTGCCGACGACCACGTCGAATCGGTGTACTCCAAGGTCAGCTGGCGCATCATGCCGCTGCTGGTCATCTGCTACATCATCGCCTTCCTCGACCGCATCAACATCGGCTATGCGCAGCTGCAGATGAAGCAGACGCTGCCGTTCAGCGACGCGGTCTACGGCCTGGGCGCGGGCATCTTCTTCATCGGCTACTTCATCTTCGAGGTGCCCAGCAACCTGATGCTGGAGAAGATCGGCGCGCGCAAGACGCTGCTGCGCATCATGTTCTGCTGGGGCATCGTGGCCACCGGCATGATGTTCGTGCAGACGCCGACGCAGTTCTACGTGCTGCGCTTCCTGCTCGGCGCCTTCGAGGCCGGCTTCTTCCCCGGCGTCATCCTGTACCTGACCTACTGGTACCCGCCGGCGCGGCGCGGCCAGATGATCGCCATCTTCATGACCGCCACCACCTTGGCCAGCGTCATCGCCGGGCCGCTGTGCGGCGCCATCATGAAGTGGATGGACGGCATCAACGGCTGGCACGGCTGGCAGTGGCTGTTCCTGGTGCAGGGCCTGCCGTCGTCGGTGCTGGGCCTCGTCTGCTTCTTCTACCTGCAGGACAAGCCGGAGCAGGCGCACTGGCTGGACGAGGGCCAGAAGAAGGTGCTGCGCGACCATCTGGACCATGATCAGGGCCTGGTGGCCGGCGCCGGCCACGGCTCGATGTGGCAGGCGCTGAAGGACCCGAAGGTCTACACCTTGTCGCTGGTGTACTTCCTGCTACTGGGCGCGACCTACACGATGGTCTTCTGGCTGCCGACGCTGATCAAGAGCTGGGGCATCAGCGACCTGTTCATGATCGGCATCTACGCGGCCATCCCCAACGCCGTGGGCGTGGTCGGCATGGTGCTGATCGGCCGCAGCTCAGACCGCATGAAGGAGCGCCGCTGGCACTTCGTGATGTGCACCGCGATTGCCGCAATCGGCCTGGCGGTGACCATCTTCACGCAGGGCAACTTCGCGGCCTCGCTGGTGGGGCTGTGCATCGCCACCGTGGGCATCGCCTCGGCCACGCCGCTGTTCTTCACCATCACGTCTGAATACCTGTCCAAGGCCGCCGCGGCCGGCGGCATCGCGCTGATCAGCAGCCTGGGCAACCTGGGCGCGGCGGTCAGCCCGTCGGTGACCGGGGCGATCAACGCGGCCACCGGCAACCCGGTCAACAGCATGTACCTGGTGATCGCGCTGTACATCGTCGCCGGCAGCTTGCTGCTGTGGGCGGTGAAGGCCGCGGCGAAAGCGGCGCCGCCGCGGGCGGCGATGGCCGGCACCTGACCCCGAACACGCCAAGGAGCCTCCGGGCTCCGCGGCCGGGCGCGTCGACGGGCGCGTCGACGGGCGCGTCGACTGGCGGGTGGACTGACGGGGCGGCGCCGCGTCAGACCCGGGTCAGTCCCAGCGACAGAATGGCTCCTGACGGGCCCGGTGTCAGCCGGGCCGCCAGAACAGGAGACAAGCGCCATGCGGGAGAGTCTGCGCACGCAGCGGCTGCTGGCATTGTTCGGTGCCGGCCTGGCCCTGTTCAACTTCCCGCTGCTGGCGCTGTGGGACCGCGACGTGCTGGTCTTCGGCGTGCCGCTGTTTCCGGCGGCGCTGTTCGCCCTGTGGGCGCTGCTGATCGCGCTGCTGGCGCTGATCCTCGAACGCGGCTGACACACCATGGTCGCCGGCGCCTGGGTCGTCTTGGTCGCCTTCGCGTACCTGTCGCTGCTGTTCGCGGTGGCCAGCTTCGGCGACCGGCGTGCGCGCCAAGGCCGCTCGGTCATCGGCAACCCGTGGGTCTATGCGCTGTCGATGGCGGTGTATTGCAGCGCCTGGACCTACTTCGGCAGCGTCGGCCGCGCTGCCAGCGGCGGCGTGGGCTTCCTGCCGATCTACCTGGGGCCGATGCTGGCGATGATCCTGGCGTGGATGCTGCTGCGCAAGATGATCCGCATCGCGCGCAGCTACCGCGTCACCTCCATCGCCGACTTCATCGCCAGCCGCTACGGCAAGAGCCAGGCGCTGGCCGGGCTGGTGACCTTGATCACGGTGGTCGGGCTGGTGCCGTACATCGCGCTGCAGCTCAAGGGCATCGCCGTGGCCTACGCGCTGATGACCGGCGCGCCGGCCAGCGGCGCCGGCCCCTGGTGGGCGGACAGCACGCTGTACGTGGCGCTGGCGCTGGCCGGCTTCACCATCGTCTTCGGCGCCCGCCACCTGGACAGCGCCGAACGCCACGAAGGCATGGTCGCCGCCATCGCCTTCGAATCGGTGGTCAAGCTGCTGGCCTTCCTGACGGTCGGCGCCTTCGTCGTCTGGGGCCTGTTCGACGGGCTGGGCGACGTGTTCGCCCGGGCGCAGGCGGTGCCGGCGCTGGCCCGGCTGCTCACGCTCGGCCAGGGCAAGGCCTTCGCCTACGAACAATGGTTCGCGCTGACCCTGCTGTCGGGGCTGAGCGTGCTGTTCCTGCCGCGCCAGTTCCAGGTGATGGTGGTGGAAAACGTCGACGAACGCCACCTGAAGCGCGCCGCCTGGGTGTTCCCGCTGTACCTGCTGCTCATCAACCTGTTCGTGCTGCCCATCGCGCTGGCCGGCTTGCTGCAGTTCGGCGCGGGCGCCAACGCCGAGGGCTTCGTGCTGACCTTGCCGCTGGCCGCGGGGCATCCGGCGCTGGCGCTGCTGGCCTTCGTCGGCGGGCTGTCGGCGGCCACCGGCATGGTCATCGTCGAGGCCATCGCCGTGTCCACGATGGTCTGCAACGACCTGGTGATGCCGCTGCTGCTGCGCACGCGCCGGCTGCGGGCGGCGCGGGCCGCGAAGGAGGCCCATGTCGGCGACCCGAGCGGCGACCCGAGCGGCGACCCGAGCGGCGACCTCAGCGGCTTCCTGCTGGGCATCCGCCGGGCGGCCATCGTCGCCATCCTGCTGCTCGGCTACCTGTACTACCGGCTGGCCGGCGAGGCCTATGCGCTGGTCGGCATCGGGCTGATCAGCTTCGCCGCGGTGGCGCAGTTCGCGCCGGCGATGCTGGGCGGCATGTACTGGAAAGGCGGCACGCGTGCGGGCGCGCTGGCCGGGCTGCTGGCCGGCTTCGGCGTGTGGATCTACACGCTGCTGCTGCCGTCCTTCGCCAAGTCCGGCTGGCTCGGCCCCGACTTCCTGGCGCACGGCGCCTTCGGCATCGAGCTGCTGCGGCCGGAGGCGCTGTTCGGGCTGCGCGGGCTGGACTACCTGACACATTCGCTGTTCTGGAGCCTGTTCGCCAACATCGGCCTGTACGTCAGCGTGTCGTTGTGGCGGGCGCCGTCGGCGCGCGAGACCAGCCAGGCGCTGCTCTTCGTCGATGTCTTCCAGCGCACGGCCAGCAGCGGGCCGGTGTTCTGGCGCGGCCGCGCGCGCGTCGCCGACCTGCTGCCGCTGCTCGGCCGCTTCGTCGGCCTGCCGCGCGCACGCGCGCTGTTCGACGACTTCGCACGGCGGCGCGGCCTGGCACACCGCGACGCGCTGCAGCCCGATGCGCAGCTGGTGCAGTACGTGGAGACGCTGCTCGCCGGCGCCATCGGCAGCGCGTCGGCGCGCATCATGGTGTCCTCGGCGGTGCAGGAGGAGTCGCTGGCCCGCGACGACGTGATGCGCATGCTGGACGAGGCCTCGCAGATCCGCGCGCATTCGCAGCGGCTGGAGCAGCTGACCGAGGAGCTGAAGAGCCTGGACAAGCTCAAGGACGACTTCATGTCCTCGGTGACGCACGAGCTGCGCACGCCGCTGACCTCGATCCGCGCGCTCACCGAGCTGATGCGCGACGACCCGCAGATGCCCGCGCCGCAGCGCCAGGAATTCCTCGGCCTGGTGGTCGCCGAGACCGAGCGCCTGAGCCGGCTGGTGAACCAGGTGCTGGACATGGCGAAGATCGAGTCCGGCCATGCCGAATGGCACACCGCCGACGTCGACCTGAAGGCCCTGCTCGAACAGGCGGCGCTGACCACGCGCGAGATGTTCCGCGAGCGCGGCGCCGTGCTCGAGCTCGACCTGCCCGCGCACGTGCCCCGCCTGCGCGCCGACGCCGACCGGCTGACGCAGGTGCTGCTGAACCTGCTGAGCAACGCGGCCAAGTTCGTGCCGCCCGGCCAGGGGCGGGTGCAGCTGCGGCTGCGCACCGAGGCCGAGGCGCTGCGCGTCGAGGTGCAGGACAACGGCCCCGGCGTGCCGCCCGCGCAGCGCACACTGGTCTTCGAGAAGTTCCGCCAGGGTGGCGACGCGCTGCACCGGCCGCAGGGCACCGGCCTGGGCCTGCCGATCAGCCGGCAGATCGTCGAGCACTTCGGCGGCCGCATGGGCCTGCGCGACGACCCGTCGCCAGGCGCCTGCTTCTGGTTCACGCTGCCGTTGCCGGCAGCGGGCCGCGCACGGGGAGACATGGCATGACGCACAAGATCCTGATCGCCGACGACGAGCCGAACATCGTCGTCTCGCTGGAATACCTGCTGAAGCGCGCCGGCTACACGGTGCTGGTGGCGCGCGACGGCCAGGAGGCCATCGACACCCTGCGGCGCGAGCGGCCGGCGCTGGTGCTGCTGGACGTGATGATGCCCAGGAAGAGCGGCCACGAGGTCTGCGCCGAGCTGCGCGCCGACGAGGCGCTGCGCCACACGCGCGTGCTGATGCTCAGCGCCAAGGGCCGCGACACCGATGTCGACAAGGGCCTGGGCGTCGGCGCCGATGCCTACATGACCAAGCCCTTCTCCACCAAGGAGCTGGCCGCGAAGGTCGCCGAGTTGCTGGGGCCGGCGCCTTGAAGCGGATCGACTGGCGGCGGGCCGCGCTGCTGGCCGCGCCTGGCGGGCTGCTCGCCGCGTTTGCGCTCGGCGGCGGCAGCTGGCTCTGGGCCACGCTGGACCCGGCCGAACGCGACACGCTGGCCGCGGTGCTGCACAGCCGCGGCATGCTGCTGGTGATGGTGGGCCTGGCGCTGTGGGCGCTGGCCGCCTGGGGGCTCGAGCGGCTCTACCGGCAGCACGTGACGGCTGCGGCGCAGCTGCTGGAGCAGGCGCGCTCGCGCACCGGCGAGCAGGTCGCGATGCCCCTCGAGCCGGCCGGGTCGCCGCCGCTGCGCGGCCTGGCCGAGGTGCTGAACACGCTGGTGCAGCAGCGCAGCGACCTGCACGGGCAGATGGCGGCCAAGGTGGCCGAGGCCGCGCGCCACATCGACCAGGAGCGCCAGCGCCTGGCGGCGCTGATGTCCGAGCTGACGCAGGCGGTGGTGGTGTGCAACCTGGACGGCCGCATCCTGCTCTACAACGAGCGCGCGCGCGCGCAGTTCCGCGCGCTGTCGCGCACGCCGGCGCTGGCCGGCGGCGCCGAGCTGATCGGCCTGGGCCGCTCGATCCACGGCGTGTTCGAGCGCCGGCTGGTGGCGCACGCGCTGGAGACCCTCCGGCAGCGGCTGCAGCAGGGCACGGCGCAGCCGACCGCGCAGTTCGTCACCAGCACCGGCGGCGGCCAGCTGCTGCGCGCGGTGATGGCGCCGGTGCGCGCGGCGCAGGGCGAGGCGCAGGCGATGCAGGGCTTCGTGCTGCTGCTGGACAACATCACGCGCGAGTTCGAGCAGGAGTCGGCGCGCGACGCGCAGCTGCACGCCTTCACCGAAGGCACACGCGCCTCGCTGGGCAACCTGCAGGCGGCGGTGGAGATGCTGGAGCTGCCGGACCTGGAGCCGGCGATGCGCGAGCGTTTCCAGGCGGTGGTGCACGACGAGGTGCAGGGCATGGGCCGGCGCGTCGCCGAGCTGGCCGCGCGCGGCGCGCAGGAACTGCGCACGCGCTGGCCGCTGGAGGACATGCTCGGCGCCGATGTCGTCTCGGCGGCGCAGCGGCGGCTGCAGGCGCTGGGGCTGCGCGTGTCCTGCCACGAGGTCGATGCCACGCTGTGGCTGAAGGTGGACAGCTTCTCGCTGCTGCAGGCGCTGGCCAGCCTGGCGCAGCGCCTGGCCGAGGCCTACGACATCCAGCTCGTCGAGCTGCGCCTGTCGCGGGCCGGCAGCGGCCCGCGCGCGCAGCTGGACCTGCTGTGGACGGGCCAGGCGATGAGCACCGAGACGGCCGTGGGCTGGGAGACCGAGCCGCTGCGCGTCGGCGCCGACGGCAGCGCGCTGACGGTGCGCGACGTGGTGCAGCGGCACGGCGCGGAGTTCTGGTTCGAGCGCGAGCGCGCGCGCCATGCGGCGTTCTTCCGCTTCCTGCTGCCGCTGGCCGGTGCGCCGTCAGCGGCCGAGGCACCGGCCTTCGCGCCCGGCGACAGCCGGCCGGAGTACTACGACTTCGACCTCTTCGCGCACGGCGAATCGAGCCGGGCGCTGGACGAGCGCCCGCTGCTCGAGCTGAGCTACACCGTGTTCGACACCGAGACCACCGGCCTGAACCCGTCGCAGGGCGACGAGATCCTGCAGATCGGCGCGACGCGCATCGTCGCCGGCAAGCTGCGGCGCCAGGAATGCTTCGATCAGCTGGTGGACCCGCAGCGCGATATCCCGGCGGCCGGCATCCCCATCCACGGCATCGAGCCGCGCATGGTGCAGGGCCAGCCGACCATCGACACCGTGCTGCCGGCGTTCCACGCCTTCGCGCAGGACACCGTGCTGGTCGGCCACAACGCGGCTTTCGACATGCGCTTCCTGCGGCTCAAGGAGCCGCGCACCGGTCTGCGCTTCGAGCAGCCGGTGCTGGACACGCTGCTGCTCGCCGCGGCCGCGCAGCCCCAGCAGGAATCGCAGGCCCTGGAGAGCATCGCCGCGAGGCTCGGCGTGGCCGTGGCCGGCCGGCACACGGCGCTGGGCGACGCCCTGGTCACCGCCGAGGTGTTCCTGAAGCTCATTCCGCTGCTGCAGGCCCAGGGCATCCACACCCTGGGGCAGGCCCGCGAGGCGTCGCAGAAGACGCTGTACGCGCGCCTGAAGTACTGACCCTTGTGACCCTTGCGCCGCGGCCTTCAGCGCGGCGCCTGGCGCACGAGTTCGGCGCGCAGGCTGCGCAACTGCGCCTTCAGCCGCCGCTGGTTGACCGGACCCACGCGCAGCAGGATCTTCTGCCCGGCACTGGCCGATTGCAGCGCCGGGTCGGCAAACTCGTAGCGCACCCAGGGCCGTTCCGAGGGCACCTCGCCCTTGACTTCGACCAAGGTCAGCGCCATCGGCTCCGGGGCACGGGGCGCGGCGAGCAGGTGGTCGATCACCGACACCAGCCGCGCGTGGAAACGCTGGCCGGGATAGCCCAGTTGTTCGTAGGCGGCCTGCAGCAACGGCAGCATGCGGCGGTACAGCGCCACCGCGGCCGCGGGGTCGACCTGCTCGGCCAGCAACACCAGCGGCGTGTAGCGCAGCGCATTGTCCGGGTCGGCATAGAGCTGGCCGCCGCGTTCGATCACCTGGAAGCGCCCGGGCGTGGGCTGGACCGGCCACAGCCGCGCCGGCGCCTGTTCGCGGCCCAGGTTGTCGACCGTGACGACGAAGCGGCGCACGAAGTCATCGCTGACCAGCAGCTGGACGCCGGGGGCGCCGAACAGCGCCGACAACGCGCCGGGCACGCCGCGGTCATCCAGCGCTTCGGCCGCCGCCGTCGGCTCCGGGATCGCCGGGGCCGAGGCCGAGCCCGAGGCCGGCTCAGCCGCCGCGACGGCCGAAGCCGCCGGCGCCGGCGCGGCGGCCTGCGTCACCGGCGACGGCTGCGGCGGCGCCTCGGGCAGCGCCGGCTTGCGCTGCGACCACCAGCCGCCGGCGGCCATCGCCAGCAGCAGCACCGCCAGGATCCACCAGCCCGCCGACACGCGAGGCCGCGGCGGCGGCATCAGCGCGCGCGTGCCGGCCTGCGGCCCATCGCCTTCGGGCGCCCGCACTTGCTCGGTCATCCTCACCTCGACCTCGAGCCCTGGAGCAGGTACGACCTGCGTGGCGCGCTGCAAGTTCCGCCGCGGCGGGCCGCTTCAGAACGGCAGGCCGACGTAGTTTTCGGCCAGCGAGCGCTGCGCCGCCTCCGACGAGAACAGGTAGTCCAGCTCGGTCTGCTGCAGCTGGCGGTCGTAGTCGAGGCTGTCCGGGAAGGTGTGCAGCAGCGTCGTCATCCACCACGAGAAGCGCTGCGCCTTCCATACCCGTGCCAGCGCCTTGGCCGAATAGCCGTCCAGCCCGCGGTCGTCGCCGCGCTGGTAGTGCGCCACCAGCGCGTGGTACAGGTAGTAGATGTCGGACGCCGCGCTGTTGAGCCCGCGCGCGCCGGTCGGCGGCACGATGTGCGCCGCGTCGCCGGCCAGGAACAGGTTGCTGTAGCGCATCGGCTCGGCGACGAAGCTGCGCAGCGGCGCAATCGACTTCTCGATCGACGGACCCGTCACCAGCCGCGCCGCCACCTCGGCCGGCAGGCGGCGCTTCAGCTCGCTCCAGAAAGCCTCGTCGCTCCAGTCCTCGACGCTGTCCGACAGCGGCACCTGGATGTAGTAGCGGCTGAGCACCTGCGAGCGCAGCGAGCACAGCGCGAAGCCGCGTTCGTGGCGCGCATAGACCAGCTCCGGCGACACCGGCGGGGTGCGCGACAGCACGCCCAGCCAGCCGAAGGGATAGACCTTCTCGTACTCGCGCAGCACGTCCTTCGGGATCGACTTGCGGCTCACGCCGTGGAAGCCGTCGGCGCCGATGACGTAGTCGCAGTCGATGCGCACGATCTCGTCGCCGTTGCGGTAGGTGACGTAGGGGTGGGCGCTCTTCAGGTCGTGCGGCTGCACGTCCTCGGCGTTGTGGATCACCTGGCCCCGCAGGCGGTCGCGCGCCTCGTACAGGTCCTTGGTCAACTCGGTCTGGCCATACACCACCACCGAGCTGCCGCCGCTGTACTTGTGCAGATCGACCCGCTTCAGCGCACCGTGGTCGGCGATGAAGAAGCCCTCGTGGATCTCGCCCTCGCGGTCCATGCGCTCGCCGCACTGCGCCTCGCGCATCAGTGCCGCGAAGCCGTGCTCCAGCACGCCGGCGCGGATGCGGCCCAGCACGTATTCGCGG
The DNA here is from genome assembly GCA_019635285.1 of Rubrivivax sp. Classification (GTDB taxonomy): domain Bacteria; phylum Pseudomonadota; class Gammaproteobacteria; order Burkholderiales; family Burkholderiaceae_C; genus Rubrivivax. Next base: position 29,078 of record JAHBZS010000054.1, read on the forward strand.
CTCTGGCGCTCCAGCACGACGGTGTCGATGCCCTTCAGATGCAGCAGCTGCGACAGCAGCAGGCCCGACGGGCCGCCGCCGATGATGCAGACCTGGGTCTTCATGCGTGTCTCCTGGTGTGGTTGCGACGGGCCGCATCTTCGGCCGCAGCGGCCGCTGCCGGAAGGGCTGCGTCCTGCCAGGACTTGTACATTTCGAACATGCAACCTGCGGCGATCCACAGCTACGGCCTGTTCGGCGAGACGGCGAACCTGCCCGATCCGCTGCACATCGAGACCATCGCCGCGCGCTCGGCGCTGCACGACTGGGAGCTGGCGCCGCACCGCCACGCGCGCCTGCACCAGCTGCTGCTGTTGCGCAGCGGCAGCGGACGCCTGCATCTGGAGGGCCACGCGCTGCCGCTGCCCGCCATGTCACTGGTCAACGTGCCGCCGGGCGCGGTGCATGCCTTCCGCTTCGAGCGCGGCACGCAGGGCTGGGTGGCGACGCTGGCCGACGACCTGGTCGAGCAGCTGCTGCCGCCGTCCGGCGAGGAGCGTCGTGCGTTGTCGCAAGGCGGCGTGTTCAGCGCCGATGCCGCGCTGCTGCCGCTGATGACACAGATCACCGCCGAGTTCGACGCCGCGGCGCCATCGCGCGCGCTGGTGCTGCAGGGGCTGTGCACGGTGCTGCTGGCGCAGGCCGCGCGCGCCGTGGCGCAGGCCGCGCCGCCGCCCCGCGACGCGCCCGCCTCGGCGCTGCTGCGCCGCTTCGAGCGGCTGGTCGATGCGCGGCTGCTGGAGCATCCGTCGGTGGCCGACTGCGCGCGGGCGCTGGCCGTCAGCCCCACCCACCTGAGCCGTGTGCTGCGTGCCGCCACCGGGCAGCCGGCGTCACGCCTGATCGACGCGCGCCTGATGCGCGAGGCGCGGCGCCAGCTGGCCTACACCAGCCTGCCGGTGACGACCATCGGCTACACGCTGGGCTTCGGCGACCCGGCCTACTTCAGCCGCGTGTTCCGGCGCGTCGAAGGCCTGTCGCCGCGCGCCTTCCGCGAACGGCTGCTGCGCGGCCACCGGCGTTGAGGCCGCCCGTGTAACCGCCACGCAGGCCGAAGGCGGCATTCGGTCACGCCCGCGGGTCGCCTCACCCCGCAAACCGGGCAGTGGCAGGCGGCGCGGGCTGCCGGAGCATGGCGGCATCACCACATTGGGAGCCTGCCCATGACCGCCCGAGTTGCCGCCAACGACCTGTTCGTGCGCCCTTCGACCGCGACGCTGAAAAGCGGCGAGCACGGCGTGGACATCCCCGCCGGGCATGTCGGTCCTGTGCTGCTGTCGGGCACCGGGCGCACCGTGTGGTGGACCGGCCGCGTGGCCATCGGCCTGCGCTACCAGGCGCCGCGCCATGGCGACGCCACCGGCCAGTCCGCGCTGTGGATCCAGGACGTGATGCTGCGCCGCCGCGCATAAAGGCCGGGCCGCGAAACCGCGGCGGCGCGGCAGCCGCGCATCGCCTGCGCGGCTGCCGTGGGCCTGGACCATCGGCGCGCTCCTAGAATCCGCGCGCGCAGACATCCGTCTGCGTGGATTCCCAACTACAGGACCCCGAATGGCAACTGCAAAGAAGGCAGCCGGCGCTGCCGCGAAGACGACCCGTAAGACCCCCGCCAAGACCGCCAGGCCCGCGGCCGCCAAGAAGAGCGCAGCGGCCAAGCCCGCGCCGATCGCCAAGCCGATCAAGACGGCGTTCTCGAAGACCGAACTGAACAAGCACCTGGCCGAGGCCACCGGCGTGGACGCGAAGGCCGTCAAGGCCGTCGTCGCCGCGCTGGAGGCCACGATCCTGATGTCGGTGCACAAGGCCGGGCTGGGCCAGTTCACGCTGCCGGGGCTGCTGAAGGCCACGGTGGTCAAGGTGCCGGCGAAGAAGAAGCGCTTCGGCAAGGACCCGTTCACCGGGCAGGAGCGCTGGTTCCCGGCCAAGCCGGCCAGCACCAAGATCAAGGTGCGGCCTATGAAGAAGCTCAAGGACGCCGCGGGAGGCTGAGCTGAGTCGGACTGCCGAGCCGCAGCGGCGGCTCGGCTCGGTGTCCGTTGCACGGGATCCAGGCTCTCGCCAGTCCTGCGTGTTCCGGAGATCAGATGGGCCGCTCTTGCCTCGAATGCCGCGGGCGGTCCCCCAGCGAGGGTTCGACAATCTTGATGTTGGTCGCCTTGGCCGACGAGCGGAACGGGGTCTGCGTCATCCAAGACCGCAGGCGCCGGCGCCGCTCCCGCAGAAGGTCGCCGATATCCCGGTGCTTGGCGGT
>JAHBZS010000055.1 GCA_019635285.1 Rubrivivax sp.
GGCCGAGACGCTGGCCATCCTGCGCCGCGGCCTGCACCCGGCGCATCTGGACGACGCAGGCTTGGTGGCCACGGCGCTGCGCATCATGCGCGACGTGGGCGCCGACGCGGCCACCGGCCAGCTGCGCGCGATCATCGGCCGCGCCGACCATCGGGCGCTGCTGGCCCGGCTGGACCTGCCCACGCTGGTGCTGTGCGGGCGCAGCGACCAGGTCACGCCGCTGGCGCTGTCGCAGGAGGCCGCGGCGCTGATCCCCGGCGCGCGGCTGGAGGTCGTCGAAGAGGCCGGCCACTGGACGCCGCTGGAGCAGCCGCAGATCGTCGCCGACGCCTTGCGGCGCCTGCTCGCCGCGCGGTGATGCGCTCGCAGATCCCGCCCAGGGCGCTGGCCCTGCTGGTCGTGCTGACGCTGGTCTGGGGCACCAACTGGCCGCTGTTCGCCTTTGCGGTGCGCGAGATCTCGGTGTGGACCTTCCGCGCGGTGGCGGTGCTGATCGCCGGCCTGAGCCTGCTGGCGGTGGCCCGCGCGCGCGGCCTGTCGCTGCGCATCCCGCGCGCATACTGGGTGACGATCTGCGTGGCCACCTTCTTCTACCTGGTCATCTGGAACATCGCCAGCACCTATGCGGCGGTGCTCATTCCGTCGGGGCAGGCGGCGGTGCTGGGCTTCACCATGCCGCTGTGGTCGGCGCTGATCTCCTGGGCCGTGCTGGGCGAACGCATGAACGGCCGCATGCTGCTGGGCGTGCTCTTCGGCGGCGCGGCGGTGCTGCTGCTGATGCTGCCCAGCCTGCAGGCCTATGTCAGCGCGCCGCTGGGCTTTGCGCTGGGCCTGGGCGCCGGGCTCGGCTGGGCCATCGGCACGCTGATCCTGAAGCGCGGGCAAGTCAAGGTGCCGGCGATCGTGCTCACCGGCTGGCAGCTGCTGATCACGGCCGTGCCGACGACGATCGGAGCGTTCGTCCTCGGCGACGGCCAATGGTTCATGCCCTCCTGGCAGACCATCGCCGTCGTTGCCTACATCGCGCTGGTGCCGATGAGCGTGGGCAACGTCGCCTGGTTCGCCATCGTCGGCATGCTGCCGGTCAACGTCGCCGGGCTGTCGTCGATCATGGTGCCGATGGTGGCCATGGTCTCCGGCGCGCTGGTGCACGGCGAGCCGCTGGGGCTGTCGCAGTGGGCGGCGATGGCCTGCTGCGGCGTGTCGCTGTGGCTGGTGATGCTGCGCGGCCGCGCCTGAGCGCCATGCACGACAGCGCACGCTCGTCGCCGCGTCGGCCGTAGCCCCGGCTGCGGTGATCGCCGGCGCCGCGGGTCAGGCGCGGCCGGCGACGTGCCGGTCGCGCAGCTCGCGCTTGAGCACCTTGCCGATGTGGCTGCGCGGCAGCTCGTCGATCAGGTGCACGGCGTGCAGGCGCTGCGTCTTGCCCACGCGCGCGTTGCACCAGTCGCGCAGCTCGGCGTCGCCGGCGGCGCTGCCGGGCTTGACGACCACGTAGGCCACCGGCGTCTCGCCCCATTCGGCGCTGGGCACGCCGACCACCGCGACATCGTCCACCGCCGGGTGGCCGCGCAGCACGCCTTCCAGGTCGCTGGGGTAGATGTTGAAGCCGCCGCTGATGATCATGTCCTTGCGGCGGTCGAACAGGATCAAGAAGCCGTCGGCGTCGAAGCGGCCGATGTCGCCGGTGCGGATGAAGCGCTGGCCGCTCGGGTCGTACCACTCCGCCTCGCGCGTCTTCTCGGGCTGGCCGTGGTAGCCGCTCATCATGCCGGCCGAACGGCCGACCACCTCGCCGGCCTCGCCGGGAGGCACCTCGCGCCCCTGCTCGTCGATCAGCCGCACGTCGCTGCCCGCCGCCGGGCGGCCCACGGTGTGCAGCTTGTCCGGGTGTTCGTGGGCATTCAGGATGCAGCTGCCGCCGCCTTCGGTCATGCCATAGAACTCCACCAGCCCGCCCGGCCAGCGCTTCAGCACGTCGGCCTTCAGCGCGGCATTGAAGGGCGCGCTGGTGCAGAACTTCATGTGGAAGGATTGCAGGTCGTGCCGGTCGAAGTCGGGCAGGGTCATCAGCCGCTGGTACTGCACCGGCACCAGCATGGTGTGCGTGACGCGCAGCGCCTCGGCCAGCTTCAGGTAGCCGGTGGCGTCGAACTTGGCCATCAGGTGCACCGCGCCGCCGAAGGCCAGCGTGGGGAAGAAGATCACCAGCGTGGTGTTCGAATACAGCGGCGTGGACAGCAGGGTCACCGTCTCGGGCCCGTAGCCATAGGCGGTGCCGCGCATGACGTGCGCCCAGCGCATGCCGTGCGGCTGCACGATGCCCTTGGGCGTGCCGGTGGTGCCGCTGGAATAGATGATGTTGAAGGGCATCGGCGGCTGCAGCGCCACCGGCTGCGGGGCCATGCCCGCCGGCGCCAGCCAGTCGTCCAGCGGCTGCCCGTCCAGGCTCGAATTCAGCGCGACCCGGCGCAGGGCCACCCCCTCCAGCAGCGGTGCCGCGGCCGCATCGGCGAACAGCAGCCCGGCCTGCGAGTCGCGCAGCATTGCCGCGAACTGCTCGGCCGTCACCGACGGCGCCAGCGGCGCCACGGCCACGCCGGCGCGCAGCGCGCCCAGGAACACCGCGGCATAACGCGGCGAGCTGTGCGCGCAGATGGCAATGGCATCGCCGGGGCGCAGGCCGTCGCGCTGCAGCGCCGCGGCCACGCGGTCCATCAGCGCGTCCAGCGCGGCGTAGTCCAGGCGCTCGTCGCCCTGCGCCAGCGCCAGATGGCCGGGCCGCGCCCGCGCGTGCTCGCGGATCAGGTCGGGGATGGCGCGGAAGGCCGGATCGGTGGCGATGGTCGTCATGTCACTTCCCTGCCAGGCCGAGCTTGTCGATCAGGCGCTTTTCCTTGGCGAAGGTCTCGCGCGCCCACTTGGCATAGTCGTCGCTGCTCTTGTACCAGGGGTCCTGGTTCAGCTGCGCCAGCAGCTCCAGGTGCTTCGGGTCGTCCATGGCCTTCTTGAAGGCGTCGTGCAGCGTCTTCACGATCGCCGGGTCCATGCCCTTCGGGCCGACGAGGCCGTAGGGCGAGGTCGAGACCACGCCATAGCCCAGCTCCTTGGCGGTGGGCACGCTGGGCCAGCGCTTGGTGCGCTGCTCGCCGAAGGTCACCAGCAGCCGCATCTGGCCGCCGTCGACGTACTTGTCCCAGCCGGTGGCGTCGCTCTGCGCCATCACGTGGCCGCCGAGCAGCGCCTGCGTCAGGTCGGCATTGCCCTTGAAGGGCACGTGCACCAGGTCGACCTTCGCGTTCTCGGCCAGCTCTTCCATGATCAGGTGCGGGCTGGTGCCGATGCCGGTGGAGCCGTAGTCGATCTTGCCCGGCGTCTTGCGCGCCGCTTCGATGTAGTCGTTGAAGCTCTTGTACGGCGAATCGGCGCGCACGGTGACGCCGAAGGTGTAGCCGGTGACGCCGATGATGAAGCTGAAGTCGGTCAGCGGGTTCCACTGCACCTTCTGCATCTGCGGCAGGCGCAGCATGCCCAGCGGGAACTGCGCGATCGTGTAGCCGTCGGGCTTGGCGGTCAGCGCCATCGTGCCCACGGCACTGGTGCCGCCGCCACCGGGCTTGTTCTCGACGATGATGTTCTGCCCCAGGTGCTTGGCGGCCAGTTCCGCCAGGCCGCGCAAGTGCCGGTCGGTGGAGCCGCCCGCGGGCCAGGGCACGATCAGCGTGATCGGCCGCGTGGGCCAGGCTTGCGCGAAGGCCTGGCCGCCGGGGGTCAGCGCGGCCATCGCCAGGCCGCAAAGCAGCCAGCGGCGGCGTGCGGCGAGGCTCGTCTGTGTCATCTGATGTCTCCCTGTGTCGTGCGAGCACCAAGCCTAGCACCCAGGCCGGCCGCCGCGCCCTGTGCGCGTGGCGGGCCGGGCTGCTGCTGCGCGGCGCCGGCTTACAGCAGCTGCTCCGGCACGAACGGGCTGACGAGCAGGTTGTGCACGCGCAGCCAGAACGAGGCCTCCGGCTCCTCGGTCAGGATCATTTCCTGGTCGTCGTCCATCGACAGCCATTCCAGGTTGCCGTGGCCGTCGAGGCGCACGCGGTACGCGCTTTGCAGCTTGCTGATGTTGATGATGCGCAGCAGCTCCTTGGCCAGCTGCGGGCTTTCGATGAAGATGCCGAGCTCGGTGTTCTGCGTGTCCGAGCGCGGGTCCAGGTTCATCGAGCCGATGAACACCGTGTGCGCGTCGACCACCGCGGTCTTGGCGTGCAGCCGGCCGTAGGACGAGCCGAACATGCCCAGCCGCTTGGTGCGCCGCGTGCGTTCGGGGCTGATCTCGTACAGGTCCACGCCGGATTCCAGCAGCTGCGTGCGGTAGCGCGCGTAGCCGGTGTGCACCAGCGGCTCGTCGGTGGCGGCCAGCGAATTGGTCAGTACCACCGTCTGCACCTTGCGCTGGCCCAGCGCCTCGAAGGCGGTGATGCCGAGCGGTCCGGGGATCAGGTACGGGCTGGTGATGACCAGCTCGCGCTCGGCCGACCAGATCTTCATGCGCACCTCCTTGGACACGCTCATCTCGCGCGCCTCTTCGGGGCTCATGCTGTGCAGCTTGTCCGGCGGGTCGGCGAAGGCGCGCGCCGGCGCCCAGATCAGGCCGACCCGGCCGTCCTGCAGGTCCTCGCCGATCGGGCCGTAGCCCAGCGCATCCACCGGCGGCAGCGCGGGCGGCGCATGGTCGACCGCGCTGATGCGCTCGAACTCGGCCGCCGCCTGCGCCGCGGGCACCGCCGCCGGCACGATGGCCTGCACCGGACGGACGACCTCACTGTTCCAGTACTGGTCGAAGATGCCCTGCAGCTGGGCGATCACCGCCCCGGCGACGAAGGCGTCCATGTCGACGAAGTTGCTGCTCATGTTGAGCATGAAGTACTCGTCGGAGATGTTGCGCCCGCCGGCCACCGCGAACAGCCCGTCGGCGATGAGCAGCTTGTTGTGCATGCGGTGGTTGACGCGGTAGATGTCGCCCAGCGACCCCGCGAAGCGCCCCAGCGTGGAGCCGCGCAGGCAGCAGAAGGGGTTGAAGAGCCGCACCTCGATCTGCGGATGGTCGGCCAGCGCGCGCAGCATCTGCTGGCTGTGGCTGGTGAACAGGTCGTCCACCAGCAGGCGCACGCGCACACCGCGGCCGGCGGCGTCGCGCAGCGCACGCAGCAGCGTGCGGCCGGTGTTGTCGTCCTCCAGCACGTAGTACTGCAGGTCCAGGCTGTGGCGGGCCCGCTGGATCAGCTGCAGGCGCGCTTCCAGCGCATAGGGCCCCAGCGGCAGCAGCCGGAAGCCGGACAGCTCGCCCGGGGGCGTCGAGGCCTTGGCGATCGTCGCCAGGTTGCCGTCGTCCTTGGGCGGCAGCGCCACCGACGCCGGCTGGGGGCCGGGCGGGGGCAGCGTGCCGCAGCCGGCCAGCACCAGGGCGGCGAAGGCGGCCAAGGCGGCCAGCCCGCCGCGCCCCAGCCACCCTGCGGCCCGCGGGCGGGGGCGCTTCTGGCATGATGGTCTGCCATCCAAACCGAGCCTAGATCCGCGCATGAAACATGCTTTTGCACTGGTCATGATGCTGGGCGCCCTGAGTCTGCCGACGCATGCCGCCCTGGACGTGGGCGACACGGCGCCGAACTTTACTGTTCCCGCGGCACTGGGTGGCAAGACCTTCCAGTACACCCTGGCGGAGTCGCTGGCCAAGGGGCCGGTGGTGCTGTACTTCTTTCCGGCCGCTTTTTCCGAAGGCTGCTCGATCGAGGCGCACGAGTTCGCCGAAGCCATCGGCAGGTACGAGGCGCTGGGCGCCACGGTGATCGGCGTGTCCGGCGACGACCTGGACCTGATCTCGCGCTTCTCGGTGCAGGTCTGCCAGGGCAAGTTCCCGGTGGCGGCGGACGAGAAGAAGTCGGTGATCAAGGCTTTCGATGCGGCCATGCAGACGCGTCCGGAATACGCCAACCGCATCTCCTACGTCATCGCCCCCAACGGCAAGGTGATCTACAGCTATCTGAGCCTGAACCCGTCCAAGCATGTGGAAAAGACGCTGGACGCGCTGGCGCAGTGGGCCAAGGACAACCCGCGGGCGAGGCTGCGTTAGACTGCGCGCCATGTTCACGTCTCGCAAGCACAGGTCGCGCGACCGGGGAGCCTGGCCCTGGCGTCGCTGGCATTCCTTCGCATAGCTTGCCGCCGGCCTGGCGCCGGCACCCTTTACCGATGCAGATTCGTCGTGCCGACGCCGGCCAAGGCCCGCCGGCACGGGAGTCTTCAGCAGCCTAGGAATCGACGTGATCACCGAACTTGAGTTCAAGAGCCTGAGTGCGCAGGGCTACAACCGCATACCGCTCATCGCGGAAGCCTTCGCCGACCTGGAAACCCCTTTGTCGCTGTACCTGAAGCTGGCTTACGGCGCGGGCGGCGGTAAATACAGCTTCCTGCTGGAAAGTGTGGTCGGGGGGGAGCGCTTTGGCCGCTATTCCTTCATCGGCTTGCCGGCGCGCACGCTGCTGCGCGCCATCGGCTTCCGCACCGAAGTCGTCACCGACGGCGAGGTGGTGGAGGTGCACGAAGGCAACCCGCTGGACACCATCGCCGACTACCAGAAGCGCTTCAAGGTGGCGCTGCGCCCCGGGCTGCCGCGTTTCTGCGGCGGGCTGGCCGGCTACTTCGGCTACGACGCGGTGCGCTACATCGAGCCCAAGCTGGCCGCCACGCAGAAGACGGGCGGCATCGACACGCCGGACATCCTGCTGCTGCAGTGCGAGGAACTGGCGGTCATCGACAACCTGTCGGGTCGGCTGTACCTGATCGTCTATGCCAACCCGGCCGAACCGGAGGCTTTCTCCAAGGCCAAGCGCCGGCTGGCGGCCTTGAGCGACAAGCTGCACTACAGCGTGACCGCGCCGCAGGTCAAGCGCGGCGCCTCGCATTCGGTGGAGCGCGAGTTCGCCAAGGCCGACTACCTGGCCGCCGTGGTGCGGGCCAAGGAGTACATCGCCGCCGGCGACATGATGCAGGTGCAGGTGGGCCAGCGTCTGCGCAAGCGCTACACCGAGAGCCCGTTGAGCCTGTACCGTGCGCTGCGCTCGCTGAACCCGTCGCCCTACATGTACTTCTACGACATGGGCGACTTCCAGATCGTGGGCGCGTCGCCGGAGATCCTGGTGCGCCAGGAGCACACGCCCGAGGGCGAGAAGATCACCATCCGCCCGCTGGCCGGCACGCGGCCGCGCGGCGCGACCCCCGAGCAGGACCTGCAACTCGAGCAGGAGCTTCGCGCCGACCCGAAGGAGCGCGCCGAGCACGTCATGCTGATCGACCTGGCGCGCAACGACATCGGCCGCATCGCGCGCACCGGCAGCGTCAAGGTGACCGAGGCCTTCGCCGTGGAGCGCTACTCGCACGTGATGCACATCGTCAGCAACGTCGAGGGCATCCTGAACGAGGGCATGAGCAGCCTGGACGTGCTGCGTGCCACCTTCCCGGCGGGCACGCTGACCGGCGCGCCCAAGGTGCGGGCGATGGAGATCATCGACGAGCTGGAGCCGGTGAAGCGCGGCATCTACGGCGGCGCCTGCGGTTATCTCAGCTTCGCCGGCGACATGGACGTGGCCATCGCCATCCGCACCGGCATCGTCAAGGACGGCACGCTGTACGTGCAGGCGGCCGCCGGCGTGGTGGCCGACTCGGTGCCCGAGCTGGAGTGGAAGGAAACCGAAGCCAAGGCGCGCGCGCTGATCCGCGCGGCCGAGCTGGTCGAGGAGGGTTTCTGAAATGCTGTTGATGATCGACAACTACGACAGCTTCACCTACAACCTGGTGCAGTACTTCGGCGAGCTGGGCGAGGACGTGCGCGTCTTCCGCAACGACCAGATCACGCTGCAAGGCATTGCCGAACTGCGCCCCGACAAGCTGGTGCTGTCGCCGGGGCCGTGCACACCCGCCGAGGCGGGCATCTGCATCGAGGCCATCCGCCACTTCCAGGGCAAGCTGCCGATTCTGGGCGTGTGCCTGGGGCACCAGTCCATCGGCGCGGCGCTGGGCGGCAAGGTCGTGCGCGCCCAGGTGCAGATGCACGGCAAGACCAGCGTCATCCGCACCGACCGGCGCGGCGTGTACACCGAGCTGCCGGAGCAGTTCACCGTCAACCGCTACCACTCGCTGGTCATCGAACGCGCCAGCCTGCCGGCGTCGCTGGAGATCAGCGCGGTGGCCGAGGACGACGGCGAGATCATGGGCGTGCGCCACCGCGAGCTGGCCGGCACGCGCACACCGCTGGAAGGCGTGCAGTTCCATCCGGAATCGATCATCAGCGAGCATGGCCATGCGCTGCTGAAGAACTTCCTGGAGCTGCGCGCATGAGCGGCGTGGTCGACCTGCGCAGCGACACCGTCACGCGGCCCACGCCGGCGATGCGCGAGGCGATGGCCCGTGCCGAGCTGGGTGACGATGTCTTCGGCGACGACCCGACGGTCAACGCGCTTCAGCAACGCATCGCCGCGCTGCTGGGCAAGGAGGCGGCGCTGTTCCTGCCCAGCGGCACGCAGAGCAACCTGGCCGGCCTCATGAGCCACTGCGGCCGCGGCGACGAATACCTCGTCGGCCAGGGCGCGCACTGCTATCGCTACGAAGGCGGCGGTGCCGCGGTGCTGGGCAGCGTGCAGCCGCAGCCGCTGGCCCACCAGCCCGACGGCACGCTGGCGCTGGCCGACATCGAGGCGGCCATCAAGCCCGACGACCAGCACTTCGCGCGCACGCGGCTGCTGGCGCTGGAGAACACGCTGGGCGGGCGCGTGCTGCCCATGCCGTACCTGGCCGAGGCCACGGCGCTGGCGCGGCGCCATGGGCTGGCCACGCATCTGGACGGCGCGCGGCTGTTCAACGCCGCGGTGGCCCTGGCGTCGACGGACGGCGGCGACGCGCGGGCCCAGGCCAAGGCCATGGCAAGCCATTTCGACAGCGTGTCGGTGTGCTTCAGCAAGGGGCTGGGCGCGCCGGTGGGCTCGGCGCTGGTCGGGTCGGCCGAGCTGATCGCACGGGCGCACCGCCTGCGCAAGATGCTCGGCGGCGGCATGCGCCAGGCCGGCGGGCTGGCGGCGGCGGCGCTGCATGCGCTGGAGCATCACGTCGACCGGCTGGCCGAGGACCATGCGCTGGCCGCCAGGCTGGCCGACGGCCTGCGCGGCATTGCCGGCTTGCAAGTGCAGTCCGCGCAGACCAACATCGTCTTCGTGCAGGTGCAGGACGGCCGCGGGCCGGCGCTGCTGGAGCATCTGCGCAAGCAGGGTGTGCTGGCCACCGGGCTGATCGGCCTGCGCTTCGTGACCCATCTGGATGTGGACCGCGCTGGCATCGAGCGCGCCATCGCCGCGGTGCGCGGCTTTTTCGAGGAACGCTGACATGGCCATCACCAACACCGAGGCGCTGACGCGCTGCATCGAGCACCGCGAGATCTTTCACGACGAGATGCTGGCGCTGGTGCGCCGCATCATGAGCGGCGAGATGTCGCCGGTGATGATGGCCGCACTGCTGATGGGCCTGCGCGTGAAGAAGGAAACCATCGGCGAGATCACCGCCGCCGCGCAGGTGATGCGCGAGTTCGCCACCAAGGTCGATGTCGCCGACCGCAAGCACCTGGTGGACATCGTCGGCACCGGCGGCGACGGCTCGCACAGCTTCAACATCAGCACCTGCAGCATGTTCGTCGCGGCCGCGGCCGGGGCGCGCGTCAGCAAGCACGGCAACCGCGGCGTGTCCAGCAAGTCGGGCAGTGCCGACGTGCTGGAAGCGCTGGGCGTGCCGATGACGCTGACGCCTCAGGCCGTGAGCCGCTGCATCGCCGACACCGGCATTGGCTTCATGTTTGCGCCGAACCACCATCCGGCGATGAAGAACGTCGGCCCGGTGCGCAAGGAGCTCGGCGTGCGCACCATCTTCAACATCCTGGGGCCGCTGACCAACCCGGCCGATGCGCCGAACATCCTGATGGGCGTGTTCCACCCGGACCTGGTGGGCATCCAGGTGCGCGCGCTGCAGCGCCTGGGCGCCGAGCACGCGGTGGTGGTCTACGGCCGCGACGGCATGGACGAGGTCTCGCTGGGCGCGGCGACGATGGTCGGTGAATACAAGGACGGCGGCATCCACGAATACGAGATCCACCCCGAAGACTTCGGCCTGACCATGGCCAGCAACCGCGCGTTGAAGGTCGAGACGGCCGAGGGCTCGAAGGCGCTGCTGTGCTCGGTGCTGGACAACGAACCCGGGCCGGCGCGCGACATCGTGCTGCTGAATGCCGGCGTGGCCCTGTACGCCGCCAATGTCGTGCCGACGATGGCCGAAGGCGTGGCGCTGGCCCGCGAGACCCTGGCCGCCGGCAAGGCGCTGGCGAAGCTGCACCAGTTCGTGGCGCGCACCAAGGAGCTGGCGGCGTGAGCGACATCCTGCAGCGCATCGTCGCCGTCAAGCGCGAGGAGATCGTCGCCGCCCGGGTGCGCTGCGATGCGGCGACGCTGCGTCGCGCGGCGCAGGCGCAGGCGCCGGCGCGCGATTTCGCCGGCGCGTTGCGCGCGAAGATCAGCAGCGGTCAGGCGGCGGTGATCGCCGAGGTCAAGAAGGCCAGCCCCAGCAAGGGCGTGCTGCGCGAGCATTTTGTGCCGGCGGAGATTGCCGCGTCCTACGCCCGCCACGGCGCGGCCTGCCTGAGCGTGCTCACCGACCGGCAGTTCTTCCAGGGTGGGCCGGAGTACCTGCAGCAGGCGCGGGCCGCGTGCAGCCTGCCGGTGCTGCGCAAGGACTTCATGGTCGACGCCTACCAGGTGGACGAAGCGCGGGCCTGGGGCGCCGACTGCATCCTGCTCATCGCCGCCTGCCTGGACGACGCGCAGCTGGCCGACCTGGAGGCGCAGGCGCTGGGGCTGGGCATGGCAGTGCTGGTGGAGGTGCACGACGCGGACGAGCTGCAGCGTGCGCTGCGCCTGAAGACGCCGCTGATCGGCATCAACAACCGCAACCTGCGCAGTTTCGAGGTCACGCTGGACACCACCTTGGCGCTGCTGCCGCAACTGCCGGCCGACCGCCTGCTGGTCACCGAAAGCGGCATCCTCGGCCGCGAGGACGTGCAGCGCATGCGCGCGGCGCAGGTGCACGCCTTCCTGGTCGGCGAGGCCTTCATGCGCGCCGACGACCCCGGAGCCGCACTGGCCGAGCTGTTCGGGTGAGCGGGGCTGGCCGTCTGGGGCAGTCGATCGATCGGCTGGTCGACGCCCATACCGGCGAATGGGCGCCGCTGCTGCGCGGCTGGCGCGACAGCGCGGCCGGCCGCCAGTTGATCGACCGGGTCGAGGCGCGGCGGGCGGCGGGTGCCACCATTTATCCGGCCGACGTGTTCCGCGCGCTGGAACTGACGCCGCTGTCGCGGGTGCGTGTCCTGATTCTGGGACAGGACCCCTACCATGGCGCCGGCCAGGCCGATGGGCTGGCGTTCTCGGTGCCGCCCGGGCAGCGCCTGCCGCCGAGCCTGCGCAACATCTTCAAGGAGCTCCAACGCGACCTGGGCCTGAGGCCGGCGCCGGCGGGAAGTCTCGAGCGCTGGGCCGCGCAGGGCGTGCTGCTGCTGAACACGTCGCTGACGGTCGAGGACGGTCAGGCGGCCATTCATTCGAAATATGGATGGCAAGTACTCACTGACAAAATTGTCTCAGCGGTGGCTGAGCAGGCCAGGCCGGTGGTCTTCATGCTCTGGGGCGCGCACGCCCAGTCCAAGGCAGGCTTGCTGGCCGGCCATGCCCACCGCCATCTGGTGCTGCAGTGCAACCATCCGTCGCCGCTGTCGGCGACCCGCGGTCCGATTCCTTTTGTGGGATGCGGGCACTTTGGCCGGGCCCAAGAGTTCCAACGGCTGGCGGCGCCCGGCCTGCCGGTGCTGGATTGGACGCTCGGCCCGAGCCAACAGGCTGCCCTTCCTGGGCAAACGGTGATATAGTCACAGGTTCGCCTCGGAGGGGTGCCCGAGTGGCTAAAGGGGGCAGACTGTAAATCTGTTGGCTTACGCCTACGCTGGTTCGAATCCAGCCTCCTCCACCAAGGCGACGCAGGGGAAAGCGCGGGAGTAGTTCAATGGCAGAACCTTAGCCTTCCAAGCTAATGACGCGGGTTCGATTCCCGCTTCCCGCTCCAGCGATGGAAGGCCCATCGCCACGGGACTGGATTCAGCGGTGTCCAGTCCCGTGTCGATGCCCATGTGGCTCAGTGGTAGAGCACTCCCTTGGTAAGGGAGAGGTCGCGCGTTCGATCCGCGCCATGGGCACCATCAACAGGCATTTGTCCGGGTAGTCGATTTCAGGAGAAGACGCAATGGCAAAAGGTAAATTCGAACGCACGAAGCCGCACGTGAACGTGGGGACGATTGGTCACGTGGACCATGGGAAGACCACGCTGACGGCGGCGATCACGACGGTGCTGTCGACCAAGTTCGGAGGCGAAGCCAAGGCGTACGACCAGATCGACGCGGCGCCGGAAGAAAAGGCGCGCGGCATCACCATCAACACCGCCCACGTCGAATACGAAACCGCCAACCGGCACTACGCGCACGTCGACTGCCCCGGGCACGCCGACTACATCAAGAACATGATCACCGGCGCGGCGCAGATGGACGGCGCCATCCTGGTCGTCTCGGCCGCCGACGGCCCCATGCCGCAAACGCGCGAGCACATCCTGCTGGCGCGCCAGGTGGGCGTGCCCTACATCATCGTCTTCCTGAACAAGTGCGACATGGTCGACGACGCCGAGCTGCTGGAGCTGGTGGAGATGGAAGTGCGCGAGCTGCTCAGCAAGTACGAATTCCCCGGCGACGACACCCCCATCATCAAGGGCTCGGCCAAGCTCGCCATGGAAGGCGACAAGGGCGAACTCGGCGAAGGCGCCATCATGAAGCTGGCCGAAGCGCTGGACAGCTACATCCCCACGCCCGAGCGCGCCGTCGACGGCGCCTTCCTGATGCCCGTCGAAGACGTCTTCAGCATCTCCGGCCGCGGCACCGTCGTCACCGGCCGTGTCGAGCGCGGCGTCATCAAAGTCGGCGAAGAAATCGAAATCGTCGGCATCAGCCCCACGCAGAAGACCACCTGCACCGGCGTGGAGATGTTCCGCAAGCTGCTCGACCAGGGCCAGGCCGGCGACAACGTCGGCATCCTGCTGCGCGGCACCAAGCGCGAAGACGTGCAGCGCGGCCAGGTGCTGTGCAAGCCCGGCAGCATCAAGCCGCACACGCACTTCACGGCAGAGGTCTACGTGCTGAGCAAGGAAGAAGGCGGGCGGCACACCCCGTTCTTCAACAACTACCGGCCGCAGTTCTACTTCCGCACGACGGACGTGACCGGTGCGGTGGAGCTGCCCAAGGACAAGGAGATGGTGATGCCGGGCGACAACGTCAGCATCACGGTCAAGCTGATCGCGCCGATCGCCATGGAAGAGGGCCTGCGCTTCGCCATCCGCGAGGGCGGCAGAACCGTCGGCGCCGGCGTCGTGGCCAAGATCATCGAGTAACCGGGTCGAGTCTTACGCAGGGGCATAGCTCAACTGGCAGAGCGTCGGTCTCCAAAACCGAAGGTCGGGGGTTCGATCCCCTCTGCCCCTGCCACGAGGTGCCCGCCGGCGCCGCGTGGTGACCATTGCCGCGGCCGGCCAAGCCTGACGAACCACTGATGAGCACCAATACCCAAGTCGAAACCGTCTCCAGCGGGGCGGACAAGGCCAAGCTGGCCGGCGCTGCCGTGCTGCTGGTCGGTGCCGTGACGGTGTTCTATCTGCTGAGCAAGCAGGACATGTGGCTGCGCGTGGTCGCGCTGCTGGTGTTGCTGGCTGCCGCGGTGGGGGTGTTCTTCACTTCCGAGCCGGGCAAGCAGCTGATCGCCTTCGGCCGCGACTCCGTGCGCGAGACCAAGAAGGTGGTCTGGCCCAGCCGCAAGGAAGCCATGCAGATGACCGGCTATGTCTTCGCCTTCGTCGCCGTGATGGCCTTGTTCCTGTGGATCACCGACAAGACGCTCGAATGGGTGCTCTACGACCTGATCCTGGGTTGGAAACGCTGAGAGGTTGCGCATGAGCGAGCAAACTGAAAGCAGCGCGGCCGACGTCGCGTCCGCAGCGGCCAGCGGCCTGCGCTGGTACGTGGTGCATGCGTACTCGGGCATGGAGAAGGCGGTCGAGCGCAATCTGCGCGAGCGCATCGACCGTTCCGGCATGCAGCAGAAGTTCGGCCGCATCCTGGTGCCCACTGAAGAAGTGGTGGAGCTGAAGAACGGCAAGAAGTCGGTCACCGAGCGGCGCTTCTTCCCCGGCTACGTGCTGGTCGAGATGCTGATGGACGACGACAGCTGGCACCTGGTCAAGCACACCAGCAAGGTCACCGGTTTCGTCGGCGGCGCGCGCAACCGCCCGGCGCCGATCTCCGAGGCCGAGGTGATGAAGATCGTCAACCAGATGCAGGAAGGCGTCGACAAGCCGCGGCCCAAGGTGCAGTGGCAGGTGGGCGAACTGGTGCGCGTCAAGGACGGCCCGTTCACCGACTTCAATGGCGCGGTCGAGGAAGTCAACTACGAGAAGTCCAAGGTGCGCGTGTCGGTGACCATCTTCGGCCGGGCGACGCCGGTGGAGCTGGACTTCGCGCAGGTTGAGAAGGTCTAACGGGCCAGCCCGTCAGGCTTTTCGGCGACGGGCCCGCAAGGCCCAAAGCCAGAAGGTCTGAGTTTCGTTCCCGGCGCGTCCGACCCGGCGCCTGGAGCTTCATTCAACGGGTCATTGACGAGGAGCCTGCTTCGGCGGGCGCTTGAACTCGATAGGAGCCATTCATGGCAAAGAAAATCGTCGGCTTCATCAAGCTGCAGATTCCGGCAGGCAAGGCGAACCCTTCGCCGCCGGTGGGCCCGGCGCTGGGTCAGCGCGGCCTGAACATCATGGAGTTCTGCAAGGCGTTCAACGCGCAGACGCAGGGCGTGGAGCCCGGGCTGATGCTGCCGGTGGTGATCACCGCGTTCGCCGACAAGTCCTTCAGCTTCATCATCAAGACGCCGCCGGCGACGGTGCTGATCAAGAAGGCCATCAAGCTCGACAAGGGGTCGGCCAAGCCGCACTTGGACAAGGTCGGCAAGATCAGCCGCGCGCAGCTCGAAGAGATTGCCAAGACCAAGATGAAGGATCTGACGGCGGCCGACCTGGACGCCGCGGTGAAGACCATTGCCGGCTCGGCCCGGTCGATGGGCGTGACGGTGGAGGGGGTCTGAGATGAGCAAGCTGACGAAGAAGGCCAAGTCCCTCGAGGGCAAGGTGGACAGCACCAAGCTGTATCCGATCTCCGACGCGCTGAGCCTGGTCAAGGAGGCCGCCACCGCCAAGTTCGATGAGTCCATCGACGTCGCGGTGCAGCTGGGCATCGACGCCAAGAAGTCCGACCAGGTGGTGCGCGGCGCCGTGGTGCTGCCCAACGGCACCGGCAAGACCAAGCGCGTGGCCGTGTTCGCTCAAGGCGCCAAGGCCGAGGAAGCCAAGGCCGCCGGCGCCGACGTGGTCGGCATGGACGACCTGGCGGCCGAGGTCAAGGCCGGCAACCTGAACTTCGACGTGGTCATCGCCTCGCCGGACACGATGCGCGTGGTCGGTACGCTGGGCCAGATCCTGGGCCCGCGCGGCCTGATGCCCAACCCGAAGGTCGGCACCGTGACCGCCGACGTGGCCAAGGCCGTGCGCGATGCCAAGGCCGGCCAGGTGCAGTTCCGCGTCGACAAGGCCGGCATCGTGCATGCCACGATCGGCCGCCGCTCGTTCGAGTCGGACAAGCTGACCGGCAACCTGCGTGCGCTGATCGATGCGCTGAACAAGGCCAAGCCGGCGTCGAGCAAGGGGGTGTACCTGCGCAAGGTGGCGGTCTCGTCGACGATGGGCGTCGGTGTCCGTGTGGACACCACCTCGTTGGCCGAGGCGGCCTGAGTTTTTGAGGAGTTGGTGGGCTGCGGCAGCCGCAAGGCGGCCGCAGGTCATCCAAGACCGCTGGTGCGGCCGTCCTTCGATGGACATGGCCGCTTAAACGTGGGGCCCTCGGGCCTTCGACCAGCGCAGATGGCGGTCCCGCCGTACAGGGTGATTCCTGGAAGGCAAGGTCGCTGCAACGTGAAGCCCCAGGGCCCGCAAGGGCCGCAAGGCAGCTGAAGTGAGGAGAAGACCTTGAGTCTGAATCGCAACGAGAAAGCAGCCGTGGTGGCGGACGTGTCGGCGCAAGTCGCACGCTCGCAGACCCTCGCGCTGGCCGAGTACCGTGGCCTCACCGTGGCGCATCTCGATACGCTGCGCCGGCAGGCGCGCGACAAGGGCGTGTACCTTCATGTACTGAAGAACACGCTCGCCCGTCGCGCGGTGGCCGGCACGCCCTTCGAGGTGGCTGGAGGAGCCATGGTCGGGCCGCTGATCTACGGATTCTCCGAAGACGCGGTGGCCGCGGCCAAAGTCGTCGCCGACTTTGCCAAGGGCAACGACAAGCTCGTCATCAAGGGCGGGGCCTATGCAGGCAAGTCGCTGGACGCCAACGGGGTCAAGGCCCTGGCGGCGATCCCCAGCAAGGAAGTCCTGCTGTCGCAACTGCTGGGCCTGATGCAGTCGCCGGTGTCGCGCCTGGCGCGCGTGCTGGCGGCCGTGGCCGAGCAAAAGGGCGAAGCGCCCGCGGCGGCCTGAGGCCGCGCAACTTTCAACCTATCTAGGAATCAGAGGAACCCCAAATGGCATTCGATAAAGACGCATTCATCACCGCCCTGGACAGCATGTCCGTGATGGAACTCAACGACCTGGTCAAGGCCATCGAAGAGAAGTTCGGCGTGTCCGCCGCGGCGATGGCCGCCCCGGCCGCGGGTGGTGGCGCTGGCGGCGCCGCGCCGGCCGCCGAAGAGCAGACCGAGTTCACCGTCATGCTGACCGAAGTCGGCGCGAACAAGGTGTCGGTCATCAAGGCCGTGCGCGAGCTGACCGGCCTGGGCCTGAAGGAAGCCAAGGACCTGGTGGACGGCGCGCCGAAGCCCGTCAAGGAAGGCATTGCCAAGGCCGACGCCGAAGCCGCCAAGAAGAAGCTGGAAGAAGCCGGCGCCAAGGCTGCTTTGAAGTAACACCCCCGAAGCGCCTGCGGCGCTCCCCCTCAAGGGGGCGCCGCCCGCGGCCCGGCAAAGCCGGTTCCGCGGCGGCCACTCGATGGCCGGGGCGCGACGAGAGCAGCGCCAAGCCTATGGGCTTGGCAGTGTTCTCTGATCCGACTGCAGAGAACGGGTTTGGTCGGGCTGGGGTGCAATGCCCCGGTTGTCCGCCAGCGGTTGGTAGTGGCCAACCACCAAGCTTCGGACGCAAGGTCCGGGTCGCCAGTCGCCGACGACACCCGCGTCGCCGCCCCGGCGCAGGTGCAAGGGCACGGAGTATTCATGGCGCAAGCAACCCCCTACAGCTTCACCGAGCGCAAGCGCATCCGCAAGAGCTTCGGCAAGCGTGAGAGTGTTCTCAACGTCCCCTACCTGCTGACGATGCAGCGGGAGTCCTACGTCGCGTTCCTGCAGAAGGACGTGCCGCCGGCCAAGCGCAAGCCCGAAGGGCTGCAGGCGGCGTTCCTCTCGGCCTTCCCGATCACGTCGCACAACAGCATGGTCGAGATGAAGTTCATCGAATACAACATGGCCAAGCCGGCCTTCGATGTACGCGAATGCCAGCAGCGCGGCCTGACCTTCGCGGCCGCCGTGCGCGCCAAGCTGCAGATGATCATCTACGACCGCGAGTCGCATCCGCAGAAGGTCGTCAAGGAAATCAAGGAGCAGGAGGTCTACATGGGCGAGGTGCCCCTGATGACCGACTACGGCTCGTTCATCGTCAACGGCACCGAGCGCGTCATCGTCTCGCAGCTGCACCGCAGCCCGGGCGTGTTCTTCGAGCACGACAAGGGCAAGACGCACAGCTCGGGCAAGCTGCTGTTCAGCGCGCGCATCATTCCCTACCGCGGCTCGTGGCTGGACTTCGAGTTCGACCCGAAGGACATCCTGTACTTCCGCGTCGACCGCCGCCGCAAGATGCCGGTGACGATCCTGCTCAAGGCCATCGGCCTGAACCCCGAGTCGATCCTGGCGCACTTCTTCGTCAACGACAACTTCCGCCTGATGGACACGGGCGCGCAGATGGAGTTCGTGCCCGAGCGCCTGCGCGGCGAGGTCGCGCGCTTCGACATCACCGACAAGAGCGGCGCGGTCGTGGTGGAGAAGGACAAGCGCATCACCGCGCGCCACGTGCGCCAGCTCGAGCAGACCGGGACCGGCTGGCTGTCGGTGCCCGAGGACTTCCTCGTCGGCCGCATCGTCGCGCGCAACATGATCGACGCCGAGACCGGCGAGATCATCGCCAAGGCCAACGACGAGCTGACCGAAAGCCTGCTGAAGAAACTGCGCACCGCCGGCATCAAGGAGCTGCAGTGCCTGTTCACCAATGAGCTGAACCAGGGCGCCTACATCAGCCAGACCCTGGCCAGCGACGAAACCGACAGCCAGCTGGCCGCGCGCGTGGCCATCTACCGCATGATGCGCCCCGGCGAGCCGCCGACGGAAGACGCGGTCGAGGCGTTGTTCCATCGCCTGTTCTACAGCGCCGACACCTACGACCTGAGCCGTGTCGGCCGCATGAAGTTCAACGCCCGCATCGGCCGCGACACGCCCGAAGGCGCGATGACGCTGTCCAACGAGGACATCCTCGACGTGGTGAAGATCCTCGTCGACCTGCGCAACGGCAACGGCGAAGTCGACGACATCGACCACCTGGGCAACCGCCGCGTGCGCTGCGTCGGCGAACTGGCCGAGAACCAGTACCGCAGCGGCCTGGCGCGCATCGAGAAGGCGGTGAAGGAGCGCCTCGGCCAGGCCGAGACCGAGCCGCTGATGCCGCACGACCTGATCAACTCCAAGCCGATTTCCGCGGCGCTGAAGGAGTTCTTCGGGGCCTCGCAGCTGTCGCAGTTCATGGACCAGACCAACCCGCTGTCGGAGATCACGCACAAGCGGCGTGTCTCGGCCCTGGGCCCGGGCGGCCTGACGCGCGAGCGCGCCGGCTTCGAGGTGCGCGACGTGCACCCCACGCACTACGGCCGCGTCTGCCCGATCGAGACGCCTGAAGGTCCGAACATCGGCCTGATCAACTCGCTGGCGCTGTATGCGCAGCTCAACGAGTACGGCTTCCTGGAGACCCCGTACCGCCGTGTCAACGACGGCAAGGTCACCGACCAGATCGACTACCTGTCGGCCATCGAAGAAGGCAAGTACGTCATTGCCCAGGCCAACGCCTCGCTGGACGGCGTCGGCAAGCTGGTCGACGAGCTGGTGTCGGCGCGCGAGAACGGCGAATCGGTGCTGGTCTCGCCCGAGCGCGTGCAGTACATGGACGTGGCGCCGACGCAGATCGTCTCGGTGGCGGCCTCGCTGGTGCCCTTCCTGGAGCACGACGACGCGAACCGCGCGCTGATGGGCGCCAACATGCAGCGCCAGGCGGTGCCCACGCTGCGTCCCGAGAAGGCGCTGGTCGGCACCGGCGTCGAGCGCGTCGCCGCGGTCGACTCCGGCACCGTGGTCACGGCGCGCCGCGGCGGCGTGGTCGACTACGTCGATACCAACCGCATCGTCATCCGCGTCAACGACACCGAGACGGCGGCCGGCGAAGTCGGCGTGGACATCTACAACCTGATCAAGTACCAGCGTTCCAACCAGAACACCAACATCCACCAGCGCCCGATCGTCAAGCGCGGTGACGTGGTGGCCAAGGGCGACGTGGTGGCCGACGGCGCCAGCACCGACCTGGGCGAACTGGCCCTGGGCCAGAACATGCTGGTCGCGTTCATGCCCTGGAACGGCTACAACTTCGAGGACTCGATCCTGATCAGCGAACGCGTCGTCGCCGATGACCGCTACACCTCGATCCACATCGAGGAACTGGTGGTGATGGCCCGCGACACCAAGCTGGGTAGCGAGGAAATCACCCGCGACATCCCCAACCTGAGCGAGCAGCAGCTGGCGCGCCTGGATGAATCGGGCATCGTCTACATCGGCGCCGAGGTCAACCCCGGCGACGTGCTGGTGGGCAAGGTCACGCCCAAAGGCGAGACCACGCTGACGCCGGAAGAGAAGCTGCTGCGCGCCATCTTCGGCGAGAAGGCGTCCGACGTGAAGGACACCTCGCTGCGCGTCGAGCAAGGCACCAGCGGCACGGTCATCGACGTGCAGGTGTTCACCCGCGAAGGCATCCAGCGCGACAAGCGCGCGCAGCAGATCATCGACGACGAGCTGAAGCGATTCCGCCTGGACCTGAACGACCAGCTGCGCATCGTCGAGGCCGACGCCTTCGACCGCATCGAGAAGCTGCTGGTCGGCAAGCCGGCCAACGGCGGCCCGCAGCGCATCGCCAAGGGCACGGTCATCACCAAGGAGTATCTGGACACGGTGGACAAGTTCCACTGGTTCGACATCCGCCCGGCCGACGACGACATCGCCAACCAGCTGGAAAGCATCCGCAACAGCAACGAGCAGACGCGCCACGGCTTCGACCTGCTGTTCGAAGAAAAGCGCAAGAAGCTGACGCAGGGCGACGAGCTGCCCGCCGGCGTGCTGAAGATGGTCAAGGTCTACCTGGCCGTCAAGCGCCGCCTGCAGCCCGGCGACAAGATGGCCGGCCGCCACGGCAACAAGGGCGTGGTGTCGAAGATCGTGCCGGTGGAAGACATGCCCTACATGGTCGACGGCACGCCCGCCGACATCGTGCTCAACCCGCTGGGCGTGCCGTCGCGCATGAACGTCGGGCAGGTGCTGGAAGTGCACCTGGGCTGGGCCGGCAAGGGCATCGGCCAGCGCATCGGCGACCTGCTGCAGCGCGAGGCCAAGGTGGCCGAGCTGCGCAAGTTCTTCGACGAGCTGTACAACAAGTCCGGCGGCAAGTCGGCGCAGCTCGACGGCATGAGCGACGACAACATCCTGGAGATGGCGCACAACCTGGCGCATGGCGTGCCGTTCGCGACACCGGTGTTCGACGGCGCGGCGGAAGAGGAGATCCGCGCCATGCTCAAGCTGGCCTATCCGGACGACGTGGCTGCGGCCAAGGGGCTGACGGCGACGCGCACGCAGGCCACGCTGCACGACGGCCGCACCGGCGAAGCCTTCGAGCGCCCGGTGACCGTGGGCTACATGCACGTGCTGAAGCTGCACCACCTGGTGGACGACAAGATGCACGCGCGCTCCACCGGCCCGTACAGCCTGGTCACGCAGCAGCCGCTGGGCGGCAAGGCGCAGTTCGGCGGCCAGCGCTTCGGCGAGATGGAAGTCTGGGCGCTGGAAGCCTACGGCGCCAGCTACATCCTGCAGGAGATGCTGACGGTGAAGTCCGACGACGTGAACGGCCGCACCAAGGTGTACGAGAGCATCGTCAAGGGCGAGCACGCCATCGAGGCCGGCATGCCGGAATCGTTCAACGTGCTGGTCAAGGAAATCCGTTCGCTCGGTATCGACATCGAGCTCGAGCGCAACTAAAGGAAGGACAGAGGAAAGACCATGAAGGGACTACTCGACCTTTTCAAGCAATTCACCCCGGATGAGCATTTCGATGCCATCAAGATCGGCCTGGCCAGCCCGGAGAAGATCCGCAGCTGGTCCTTCGGTGAGGTGAAGAAGCCCGAGACCATCAACTACCGCACCTTCAAGCCGGAGCGCGATGGCCTGTTCTGCGCCAAGATCTTCGGCCCGATCAAGGACTACGAGTGCCTGTGCGGCAAGTACAAGCGCCTGAAGCACCGCGGCGTGATCTGCGAGAAGTGCGGCGTCGAGGTCACGCAGACCAAGGTGCGCCGCGAGCGCATGGGTCACATCGACCTGGCCGCGCCCTGCGCGCACATCTGGTTCCTGAAGAGCCTGCCGTCGCGCCTGGGCCTGGTGCTGGACATGACCTTGCGCGACATCGAGCGCGTGCTCTACTTCGAAGCCTACGTGGTCGTGGACCCGGGCATGACGCCGCTGAAGAAGTTCTCGATCATGACCGAGGACGACTACGAGGCCAAGCGCACCGAGTACGGCGACGAGTTCGTCGCGCTGATGGGCGCCGAAGGCATCAAGAAGCTGCTGGAAGAGCTGGACCTGGACGTCGAGATCGACAAGATCAAGAACGACATGACCGGCTCCGAGCTGAAGATCAAGAAGAACAGCAAGCGCCAGAAGGTCATGGAGGCCTTCAAGAAGAGCGGCATCAAGCCGCACTGGATGGTCATGCAGGTGCTGCCGGTGCTGCCGCCGGACCTGCGTCCGCTGGTGCCGCTGGATGGCGGCCGCTTCGCCACGTCCGACCTGAACGACCTGTACCGCCGCGTCATCAACCGCAACAACCGCCTGGCGCGGCTGCTGGAGCTGAAGGCGCCGGAAATCATCGTGCGCAACGAAAAGCGCATGCTGCAGGAGGCGGTGGACTCGCTGCTGGACAACGGCCGTCGCGGCAAGGCGATGACCGGCGCCAACAAGCGCGCGCTGAAGTCGCTGGCCGACATGATCAAGGGCAAGAGCGGCCGCTTCCGCCAGAACCTGCTGGGCAAGCGCGTCGACTACTCGGGCCGTTCGGTCATCGTGGTCGGCCCGACGCTCAAGCTGCACCAGTGCGGCCTGCCCAAGCTGATGGCGCTGGAGCTGTTCAAGCCCTTCATCTTCAGCCGGCTGGAGGCCATGGGCATCGCCACCACCATCAAGGCGGCGAAGAAGGAAGTCGAATCCGGCACGCCGGTGGTCTGGGACATCCTGGAAGAGGTGATCAAGGAGCACCCGGTGCTGCTGAACCGCGCGCCGACCCTGCACCGCCTGGGCATCCAGGCCTTCGAGCCGGTGCTCATTGAAGGCAAGGCGATCCAGCTGCACCCGCTGGTGTGCTCGGCCTTCAACGCCGACTTCGACGGCGACCAGATGGCCGTGCACATCCCGCTGAGCATCGAGGCGCAGATGGAAGCCCGCACCTTGATGCTGGCGTCCAACAACGTGCTGTTCCCGGCCAACGGCGAGCCGTCGATCGTGCCGTCGCAGGACGTGGTGCTGGGCCTGTACTACGCCACGCGTGAGCGCATCAACGGCAAGGGCGAGGGCATGGTCTTCTCCGACCTGACCGAGCTGCAGCGTGCGCTGGACAACGGCGCGGTGGAGATCACCGCCAAGATCAGCGTGCGCCTGACCGAGCACGTCAAGGGCGCGGACGGTGAGTTCCAGCCGGTGACCGGTCTGGTGGCCACCACCGTGGGCCGCGCGCTGCTCAGCGAGATCCTGCCCAAGGGCCTGCCTTTCAGCAATATCAACAAGGCGCTGAAGAAGAAGGAGATCTCGCGGCTGATCAACGTCAGCTTCCGCAAGTGCGGCCTGAAGGAGACGGTGGTCTTCGCCGACAAGCTGCTGCAGTCGGGCTTCCGCCTGGCCACGCGCGCCGGCATCTCCATCGCCATCGACGACATGCTGGTGCCCAAGCAGAAGCAGGGCCTGATCGAGCGTGCCGAGAAGGAGGTCAAGGAGATCGAGCAGCAGTACGTCTCGGGCCTGGTGACCGCCGGCGAGCGCTACAACAAGGTGGTGGACATCTGGGGCAAGACCGGCGACGAAGTCGGCAAGGTCATGATGAGCCAGCTGTCCAAGCAGAAGGTCATGGACCGCAACGGCAAGGAGGTCGAGCAGGAGTCCTTCAACTCGATCTACATGATGGCCGACTCGGGCGCACGCGGTTCCGCCGCGCAGATCCGCCAGCTGGCCGGCATGCGCGGCCTGATGGCCAAGCCGGACGGCTCGATCATCGAGACGCCGATCACGGCCAACTTCCGCGAAGGCCTGAACGTTCTGCAGTACTTCATCTCCACGCACGGCGCGCGCAAGGGCCTGGCGGACACGGCGCTGAAGACCGCGAACTCCGGCTACCTGACGCGACGCCTGGTCGACGTGACGCAGGACCTGGTGGTCATCGAGGACGATTGCGGCACGCAGAACGGCATCGCCATGCGTGCGCTGATCGAAGGCGGCGAGGTCATCGAATCGCTGCGCGACCGCATCCTGGGCCGCGTCACGGCGGTCGAGGTGGCCCACCCCGAGACGCAGGCCACGCTGCTGCCGGGCGGCGAGATGCTGGACGAGGACGCACTGGACACGCTCGAAGCCGCCGGCATCGACGAGGTCAAGGTGCGCACGCCGCTGACCTGCGAAACCCGCTTCGGCCTGTGCGCCAAGTGCTACGGCCGCGACCTGGGCCGCGGCGGCCTGGTCAACACCGGCGAGGCGGTGGGCGTGATCGCCGCGCAGTCGATCGGCGAGCCGGGCACGCAGCTGACGATGCGTACCTTCCACATCGGCGGTGCGGCGTCGCGCGCGGCGGTGGCCAACAGCGTGGAAGCCAAGAGCGACGGCGTGGTCGGTTTCAACACCACGATGCGCTACGTGACCAACGGCAAGGGCGAACTGGTGGTGATCAGCCGTTCCGGCGAGATCGTCATCGCCGACCCGCACGGCCGCGAGCGCGAGCGCCACAAGGTGCCGTACGGCGCGCTGCTCAACGTCAAGCCCGACCAGCAGATCAAGGCCGGCACGGTGCTGGCCAACTGGGACCCGCTGACGCGCCCGATCATCACCGAGTTCGCCGGCAAGGCCAAGTTCGAGAACGTCGAGGAAGGCGTGACCGTGGCCCGCCAGCTGGACGAGGTGACGGGCCTGTCGACGCTGGTGGTCATCGACCCGAAGCGCCGCGGCGCGACCAAGGTGGTGCGCCCGCAGCTCAAGCTGCTGGACGCCGCCGGCAACGAGGTGAAGATCCCCGGCACCGACCACTCGGTGACCATCAGCTTCCCGGTCGGCGCGCTCATCCAGGTGCGCGACGGCCAGGACCTGATGCCCGGCGAGGTGCTGGCGCGCATCCCGATGGAAGGCCAGAAGACGCGCGACATCACCGGCGGTCTGCCGCGGGTGGCCGAGCTGTTCGAGGCGCGCAGCCCCAAGGACAAGGGCACGCTGGCCGAGATCACCGGCACGATCAGCTTCGGCAAGGAGACCAAGGGCAAGGTGCGTCTGCAGATCACCGACCCGGACGGCAAGGTCTACGAGGAACTGGTGCCCAAGGAGAAGAACATCCTGGTGCACGAAGGCCAGGTGGTCAACAAGGGCGAGTCGATCGTCGACGGCCCGGCCGAGCCGCAGGACATCCTGCGCCTGCTGGGGGTCGAGGAGCTGGCGCGCTACATCGTCGACGAGGTGCAGGACGTCTACCGTCTGCAGGGCGTGAAGATCAACGACAAGCACATCGAGGTGATCGTTCGCCAGATGCTGCGCCGCGTGCAGATCACCAACCCCGGCGACAGCAGCTACATCAGCGGCGAGCAGGTGGAGCGCTCCGAGCTGTTCGGCACCAACGATGCGTTGCGCGCCGAAGGCAAGGTGCCCGCCACCTACGCCGACGTGCTGCTGGGCATCACCAAGGCCTCGCTGTCCACCGATTCGTTCATCTCGGCAGCCTCGTTCCAGGAAACGACGCGGGTGCTCACCGAGGCGGCGATCATGGGCAAGCGCGACGAGCTGCGCGGCCTGAAGGAAAACGTCATCGTCGGCCGGCTCATCCCTGCCGGCACCGGCATGGCCTTCCACCAGGCCCGCAAGGCCAAGGAAGCCATGGACGAGACCGAGCGTCGTTCGATCGCGCTGCAGGAGGCCGAAGAACTGGCCGCCGTGCAGATGGCCAACGTCGATGCCGCGATGGCGGCGCAGGCGGCGTCCGGCGACGCCAACGAGTAGGCGGTTTTCCCGCGCGACTCGTCAGGGCGGCTTCGGCCGCCCTTTTTTTGTCCGGAGCGGCTTCGGCCGCCTCATTTCATGCGCCCGGCAGTCCCGGCCAGTCGGCCGGCCGGCAGATGCGCGGGCCGCCGGCCGGCACGCGCCGGCGCAGGCGCAACACGGCCTTGTCGTGGCTCAGCAGCCAGGCGGCGCCGCTGGCCAGCGCCAGGTCGATGAAGACCTGGTCGTTGGCATCGTCGCAGCGCAGGCGCAGCGGTGCAGCGGGCGGGTCGGGCCGCAGCGTCGCATGGCGATCGAACAAAGTCAGCAGGTGCTCGCTGTCGGGCTGCCACTTGCTGAGCGCGTCACGCTGCAGCGTGCGCCGGAATTCCTCGCGCATGCGCGCGCAAACCACCCAGCGCAACTGCCCGGCCTGCAGGGCGGCGCGCAGCGTCGTCGTGCCGGGGTCCTGGAAGAGCAGGCAGTCGAGCACGACGTTGGTATCCAGCACCACCACGGGCGGCGTGGGCGTCCGTTCCCAGATCATCTGCGCATGCGGGTTGCCTGCTTCCTGCCGGCCGAATATAATGGAAGGCTTTTCGGCGCGCTTTGCCGCGCTCAAGCACGCACTTTTACGCACGCACTTCCACCATGCCTACCATCAACCAGCTCGTGCGCCAAGGCCGTCAGGTCGAGGCGACGAAGTCCAAGTCGCCGGCGATGCAGAACTCGCCGCAGCGTCGCGGCGTCTGCACGCGCGTGTACACCACGACCCCGAAGAAGCCGAACTCCGCGCTGCGCAAGGTCGCCAAGGTGCGCCTGACCAACGGTTTCGAGGTCATCTCGTACATCGGCGGCGAGGGCCACAACCTGCAGGAACACAGCGTGGTGCTGGTGCGGGGCGGTCGCGTGAAGGACTTGCCGGGCGTGCGTTACCACATCGTGCGCGGTTCGCTGGACCTGCAGGGCGTGAAGGATCGCAAGCAGTCCCGCTCGAAGTACGGCGCCAAGCGTCCCAAGAAGGCCTGACGGCCGTCGTGCCCAAATAAGGCGCAGCGCGCTGCGCCTGCCATTCAGAGCCGGCCGTGTGGCCGGTTCAGTAAGTGAAGGGCCTTGATGGCCCTTCGTGGCACCGATCAGGTGCCGACTGAAACGAGAAAAGGAAGACTCCCATGCCGCGTCGTCGCGAAGTTCCCAAACGAGAAGTGCTGCCCGATCCGAAGTTCGGCTCGGTGGACCTGTCCAAGTTCATGAACGTGATCATGGAAGGTGGCAAGAAGGCGGTGGCCGAACGCATCATCTACGGTGCGCTGGACCAGATCGAGAAGAAGGTGGGCAAGGACCCGCTGGAGATCTTCGTCGTCGCGCTGAACAACATCAAGCCGATGGTCGAGGTCAAGTCGCGTCGCGTCGGCGGTGCCAACTACCAGGTGCCGGTGGAAGTGCGCCCGGTGCGCCGCCAGGCCCTGGCGATGCGCTGGCTGAAGGAATCGGCGCGCAAGCGTGGCGAAAAATCGATGGCCGCGCGGCTGGCGAACGAGCTGCTCGAGGCCTCGGAAGGCCGCGGCGGCGCGATGAAGAAGCGCGACGAAGTCCACCGCATGGCCGAGGCCAACAAGGCCTTCTCGCACTTCCGCTTCTAAGCCGAAGCCGAACTCAACGCCTCCGGCCGCTCTTACGGGTTATCACCAACCCGAGGGCGGCCCCTGTATTTGGAGTGACACCATGGCCCGCAAGACCCCCATCGAGCGCTATCGCAACATCGGCATCTCCGCGCACATCGACGCCGGCAAGACCACGACCACCGAGCGCATCCTGTACTACACCGGTGTGAACCACAAGATCGGTGAAGTGCACGATGGCGCCGCCACCATGGACTGGATGGAGCAGGAGCAGGAGCGCGGCATCACCATCACGTCCGCGGCGACCACCTGCTTCTGGAAGGGCATGGACATGTCCTATCCGGAGCACCGCTTCAACATCATCGACACCCCGGGGCACGTCGACTTCACCATCGAGGTGGAGCGTTCGATGCGCGTGCTCGACGGCGCGTGCATGGTGTACTGCGCCGTGGGCGGCGTGCAGCCGCAGTCCGAGACCGTCTGGCGCCAAGCCAACAAGTACCGCGTGCCGCGCCTGGCCTTCGTCAACAAGATGGACCGTACCGGCGCCAACTTCTTCAAGGTGCACGACCAGATGAAGGCGCGCCTGAAGGCCAACCCCGTGCCCATCGTCATTCCCATCGGCGCCGAAGAGAACTTCACCGGCGTGATCGACCTCATCAAGATGAAGGCGATCATCTGGGACGAGGCCTCCCAGGGCATGAAGTTCGAGTTCAAGGACATCCCTGCCGAACTGCTGGCCGAAGCGCAGAAGTGGCGCGAGAACATGGTCGAGGCGGCCGCCGAGTCCAGCGAAGAGCTGATGAACAAGTACCTGGAATCCGGCGATCTGTCGGAGGCCGAGATCAAGCTCGGCATCCGCACGCGCACGCTCAGCGCCGAGATCCAGCCGATGTTCTGCGGCACCGCCTTCAAGAACAAGGGCGTGCAGCGCATGCTCGACGGCGTGATCGACTTCCTGCCCTCACCGATCGACGTGCCGCCGGTGCCGGGCACCGACGAGGACGACCAGCCCGTGACGCGCAAGGCCGACGACGCCGAGAAGTTCTCGGCGCTGGCCTTCAAGCTGATGACCGACCCCTACGTCGGCCAGCTGACTTTCGTGCGCGTGTATTCGGGCGTGCTGAAGAGCGGCGACTCGGTGTTCAACCCGATCCGCGGCAAGAAGGAGCGCATCGGCCGGATCCTGCAGATGCACGCCAACCAGCGCGAGGAAATCAAGGAAATTCTGGCCGGCGACATCGCCGCCTGCGTGGGCCTGAAGGACGTGACCACGGGCGAAACCCTGTGCGATCCGGAAAGCATCATCACGCTGGAGAAGATGGTTTTCCCCGAGCCGGTGATCAGCCAGGCGGTGGAGCCCAAGACCAAGGCCGACCAGGAAAAGATGGGCGTCGCGCTCGGCCGCCTGGCGGCCGAAGACCCGTCGTTCCGCCTGCGCACCGACGAAGAGAGCGGCCAGACCATCATCTCCGGCATGGGCGAGCTGCACCTGGAGATCATCGTCGACCGCATGAAGCGCGAGTTCGGCGTCGAGGCCAACGTCGGCAAGCC
This sequence comes from Rubrivivax sp., assembly GCA_019635285.1. Lineage (GTDB taxonomy): Bacteria > Pseudomonadota > Gammaproteobacteria > Burkholderiales > Burkholderiaceae_C > Rubrivivax. Next base: position 29,009 of record JAHBZS010000055.1, read on the forward strand.
GCAGGTCGCGTACCGCGAGACCATCCGCAAGGCGGTGACCGACGTCGAGGGCAAGTTCGTGCGCCAGTCCGGCGGCAAGGGCCAGTACGGCCACGTCGTGCTGACGATCGAACCGCAGGAGCCGGGCAAGGGCTTCGAGTTCGTCGACGCCATCAAGGGCGGCGTGGTGCCGCGCGAGTTCATCCCGGCGGTCAAGAAGGGCCTGGAGGACACGCTGCCCAACGGCGTGCTGGCCGGCTATCCGGTGGTGGATGTCAAGGTCACGCTGACCTTCGGCTCGTACCACGAAGTGGACTCGAACGAAAACGCCTTCAAGATGGCGGCGTCGATCGGCTTCAAGGACGGCTGCCGCAAGGCCAACCCGGTGATCCTGGAGCCGATGATGGCCGTCGAGGTGGAGACGCCCGAGGACTACGCCGGCAACGTGATGGGCGACCTGTCGTCCCGTCGTGGCATGGTGCAAGGCATGGACGACATGCCCGGCGGCGGCAAGATCATCAAGGCCGAGGTGCCGCTGTCCGAGATGTTCGGCTACAGCACCACGCTGCGCTCGATGTCGCAGGGCCGCGCCACCTACACGATGGAGTTCAAGCACTACGCCGAGGCGCCGAAGAACGTCGCCGACGCGATCATCACGGCGCGCGGGAAATAAGGAACAAGAGCGGGCAGTCGCTTCGCGAGCCCTTTTTCTTGTCGTCTGCCGCCCCGATGCGCCGCTGCCAGTGGCGGCGCGACGCGGACAGACGCTAAACGCTCACTGGCATCGTTCTTTCAACGGAGATTCAAATGGCAAAAGGTAAATTCGAACGCACGAAGCCGCACGTGAACGTGGGGACGATTGGTCACGTGGACCATGGGAAGACCACGCTGACGGCGGCGATCACGACGGTGCTGTCGACCAAGTTCGGAGGCGAAGCCAAGGCGTACGACCAGATCGACGCGGCGCCGGAAGAAAAGGCGCGCGGCATCACCATCAACACCGCCCACGTCGAATACGAAACCGCCAACCGGCACTACGCGCACGTCGACTGCCCCGGGCACGCCGACTACATCAAGAACATGATCACCGGCGCGGCGCAGATGGACGGCGCCATCCTGGTCGTCTCGGCCGCCGACGGCCCCATGCCGCAAACGCGCGAGCACATCCTGCTGGCGCGCCAGGTGGGCGTGCCCTACATCATCGTCTTCCTGAACAAGTGCGACATGGTCGACGACGCCGAGCTGCTGGAGCTGGTGGAGATGGAAGTGCGCGAGCTGCTCAGCAAGTACGAATTCCCCGGCGACGACACCCCCATCATCAAGGGCTCGGCCAAGCTCGCCATGGAAGGCGACAAGGGCGAACTCGGCGAAGGCGCCATCATGAAGCTGGCCGAAGCGCTGGACAGCTACATCCCCACGCCCGAGCGCGCCGTCGACGGCGCCTTCCTGATGCCCGTCGAAGACGTCTTCAGCATCTCCGGCCGCGGCACCGTCGTCACCGGCCGTGTCGAGCGCGGCGTCATCAAAGTCGGCGAAGAAATCGAAATCGTCGGCATCAGCCCCACGCAGAAGACCACCTGCACCGGCGTGGAGATGTTCCGCAAGCTGCTCGACCAGGGCCAGGCCGGCGACAACGTCGGCATCCTGCTGCGCGGCACCAAGCGCGAAGACGTGCAGCGCGGCCAGGTGCTGTGCAAGCCCGGCAGCATCAAGCCGCACACGCACTTCACGGCAGAGGTCTACGTGCTGAGCAAGGAAGAAGGCGGGCGGCACACCCCGTTCTTCAACAACTACCGGCCGCAGTTCTACTTCCGCACGACGGACGTGACCGGTGCGGTGGAGCTGCCCAAGGACAAGGAGATGGTGATGCCGGGCGACAACGTCAGCATCACGGTCAAGCTGATCGCGCCGATCGC
>JAHBZS010000056.1 GCA_019635285.1 Rubrivivax sp.
GGCGATAGCCGATTTCGAAATCGGCTGCCGTGCGCTCGCGCAGCGCGCCGTTGCGATCCAGCATCAGCACGCGCTCGACGATGCCCCAGGTCTCGCCGCCATGGCAGCCGGCATTCATCGCCAGCGCGCCACCCACCGTGCCGGGAATGCCGGCGAGGAATTCCGCACCGGCAAGGCCGTGGTTGGCGGCAAAGCGCGCCACCTTGGGACTGGCCACCCCTGCCTCGGCGTAGACCAGTCCGCCGGCGAAAGTCAGCCGCCCCAGTACGGCGTGCAGGAACACCACGGTGCCGTCGAAGCCGCCATCGCGCACCAGCAGGTTGCTGCCTAGGCCGACGAAGAGCAGCGGCTCGTCGATGCGGGTGGCGCGCAGGAAGGCGGCGAGATCGTCCAGGTCGGCGGGGAAGTAGGCGCGCGCCGCCGCACCGCCGGCACGCCAGCTGACATGGCGCGCCATCGGCTCGTTGAAACGCAGCTCGCCGCGCAGCGCTTGCGCCAGGTTGTTCATTTCAGACAGGTCCATTCGTCAATTTCCCCGGCACGCCGCCGATGGAGCCCGCGCCCATGGTCAGCACCACGTCGCCGTCGCGGGCGACGTTCATGATCTGCTGCGGCATCGCCGCGATGTCCTCGACGAATATCGGCTCCAGCGCGCCGGTGACGCGGATCGCCCGCACCAGGGCGCGTCCGTCCGCCGCCACGATGGGCGCCTCGCCGGCCGGATACACCTCGGCCAGCAAGAGCACGTCGACCGTCGTCAGCACCCTGACGAAGTCCTCGAAGCAGTCGCGCGTGCGCGTGTAGCGGTGCGGCTGGAAGGCCAGCACCAGGCGCCGCCCGGGGAAGGCGCCGCGCGCCGCGGCGATGACCGCCGCCATCTCCACCGGGTGGTGGCCGTAGTCGTCGATCAAGGTGAAGCTGCCGCCGCCCGCGGCGGCAGGCACGGGCAGGTCGCCATAGCGCTGGAAGCGGCGGCCCACGCCGCTGAAGGCGGCCAGCGCACGCACCATCGGCTCGTCGGGCAGTTCCAGCTCGGTGGCCACGGCCAGCGCGGCCAGCGCGTTGCGCACGTTGTGCTCGCCGGGCAGGTTCAGGGTGATCTGCAGGTCGCGCATCGGCACGCCGTTGCGGCGCTGCGCGGTGAAGCGCATCTGCCCGCCGGGCAGCGCCTGCACGTTCACCGCGCGCACCATCACGCCTTCGCCCAGGCCGTAGGTGACCACCGGGCGCGAGATCATCGGGATGATCGAGCGCACGCCGGGGTCGTCGGCGCAGAGGATGGCCGCGCCGTAGAAGGGCATGCGGTGCACGAAGTCGACGAAGGCCGCCTTCAGCCGCGCGAAGTCGTGGCCGTAGGTCTCCATGTGGTCGGCGTCGATGTTCGTCACCACCGACAGCACCGGCGTCAGGTTCAGGAACGACGCATCGCTCTCGTCAGCCTCGACGACGATGTATTCCCCCGAACCCAGCCGCGAGTTGGCGCCGGCGCTGTGCAGCAGGCCGCCGATGACGAAGGTCGGGTCCAGCCCGGTCTCGGCCAGCACGCTGGTGACCAGCGAGGTGGTGGTGGTCTTGCCGTGCGTGCCGGCGATGGCGATGCCGCGCCGCAGGCGCATCAGCTCGGCCAGCATCACCGCGCGCGGCACCACCGGCACGCGCTTGGCGCGCGCGGCGATGACTTCGGGGTTGTCACCCTTCACCGCGGTGGAGGTGACCACGGCCTCGGCGCCGGCGATGTGCGCCGCGTCGTGGCCGATGAACACACGGATGCCCAGCGAGGCCAGCCGGCGCGACGCCGCGCCGTCGGCCTGGTCCGAGCCCGACACGGTGAAGCCGAGGTTGTGCAGGATCTCGGCGATGCCGCTCATGCCCGCGCCGCCGACGCCGACGAAGTGGATGTGCTTGACGGCGTGCTTCATTGACGCACCAGCCTTTCGATCTCGTCCGCCACACGCGCCGCCGCGTCGGCACGCGCCAGCGCCCGCGCACGCTCGGCCATGGCCAGCAGCGCGGGCCGGTCCAGCGACTGCAGCAGGCTCGCCAGCCGCTCGGCCGACAGCTCGGCCTGCGGCAGGTGCAGCGCCGCGCCATGGCCGGCCATGTAGGCGGCGTTGTCGCGCTGGTGCGAGGTGGTGCTGACGATCAACGGCACCAGCACGCTGGCCACACCGGCCGCGCACAGCTCGCTGACCGTCACCGCGCCGGCGCGGCAGACGATCAGGTCGCAGTCGGCCAGGCGCGATGCCATGTCGTCGATGAAGGGCAGCACCTCGGCTTGCACATCGGTCTGCGCATAAGCCGCACGCACGGCGTCGGCATGCGCGGCGCCGGTCTGGTGCGTGACCACCGGCCGCTGCGCCGCCGGCATGCGCTGCAGCGCCAGCGGCAAGGTGTCGTTCAGCACCTTCGCGCCCAGGCTGCCGCCGACCACCAGCAGCTTCAGCGGGCCCTCGCGGCCGGCGAAGCGCAACGCCGGCGCCGGCAGCACGGCAATCGCCTCGCGCACCGGGTTGCCGGTGACGATGGCGCGCTTGGTGCGCCGCGCAGCGTCGCCGTCGAAGCCGAAGGCCACGGCATCGGCCACCGGCAGCAGCGATCTATTGCTCAGCAGCAGCGACGCGTCGGCATTCACCAGCACCAGCGGCTTGGCTAACAGCGAGGCCATCAGCCCGCCGGGAAAGCAGACATAACCGCCCATGCCCAGCACCGCGTCGGCGCCGCGGCGGCGCAGGATGGCCAGGCAGGCCCAGAAGGCCTGCAGCAGGCGCAGGCCGCCGGTCAGCGTGTGCCACAGCCCCTTGCCGCGCAGGCCGGAGAAGGCGATGGCATCCAGCGGGATCTGCGTCGGCGGCACCAGCGTCTGCTCCATGCCGCTGCGCGTGCCCAGCCAGCTGACGCTCCAGCCGCGCGACTGCATCTCGCGCGCGACCGCCAGCCCCGGCACGATGTGCCCGCCGGTGCCCGCGGCCATGACCACGAGATGGCTCATGCGCGGCCTCCGCGCATGAGTTGTCTGTTCTGGTTCCGGCACGCGCGCTGCGCGCGCTTCACATCGCCATGCGATGTGAGCCTGCACCGGGTCAGCCCAGCGGCGCGCCGCGCCGCCGCCCTGTCCCCGCTGCGCGTGGCCATGGCGGTCATGCGCGGCCTCCGCGCATGAGTTGTCTGTTCTCAATATCCACGCGCAGCACGATGGCCAGCGCGATCATGTTCAGCAGGATCGCCGAGCCGCCGTAGCTCAGCAGCGGCAAGGTCAGCCCCTTGGTGGGCAGCACGCCCAGGTTGACGCCCATGTTGATGAAGGCCTGGCCGCCCATCCAGATGCCCAGGCCCTGCACCATCAGCCCGGCGAACACGCGGTCCAGCGCGACGGCCTGGCGGCCGATGACGAAGATGCGCCGGGTCAACCAGAAGAAGGCCACGATGACCGCGGTGACGCCGACGAAGCCCAGTTCCTCGCCGATCACCGCCAGCAGGAAGTCGGTGTGCGCCTCGGGCAGGTAGTGCAGCTTCTCGACGCTGCCGCCCAGCCCCTGACCGAAGATCTCGCCGCGGCCGAAGGCGATCAGCGAATGCGTCAGCTGGTAGGCCTTGCCCTGCGCATAGTCCGGATTCCATGGGTCCAGGTAGGCGAAGATGCGCTGCGCACGCCATGGGCTGAGCACGATCATCAGCGCGAAGGCGCCGGCCAGCACCGCCACGCCCAGCGCGAACATGCGGCCGTTGACGCCACCCAGGAACAAGATGCCCAGCGCGATCATGGCGATGACCAGGAACGCGCCCATGTCCGGCTCGGCCAGCAGCAGCAGGCCGACCACGGCCAGCGCCACCGCCATCGGCCACACGGCCTGCATGAAGTTTTCCTTCACGTCCATCTTGCGCACCATGTAGCTGGCGGCGTACAGCGCGATGCCCAGCTTGGCCAGTTCGCTGGGCTGGAAGTTCATCAGCCCCAGCGGCAGCCAGCGACGCGCGCCGTTGACGGCCAGCCCGACCTTGGGAATCAGCACCGCGAGCAGCAGCACCAGGCTGACGACGAAGCACCACGGCGCGTACTTCTCCCAGGCGCTGACCGGCACCTGCAGCGCCAGCAGCGCGGCCACGAAGCCCAGTGCCAGCGCCAGCACGTGCCGCGTCAGGAAGTGGGTGGGCGCGTAGCGCGAGAAGCGTGGGCTGTCAGGCAGCGCGATCGAGGCCGAATAGACCATCACCAGCCCCAGCGCCAGCAGCGCCAACGAGACCCACACCAGCGGCCGGTCGAAGTGCGCCAGGCTGGTGTTGTGCTGCGGCGTGATCTGCACCTGGTCGCGCACCGGCAGCGCGGACGCGTCCTTGCGCCCGGGCCAGGCCTGCATCAGCCGCCCGAGCCAGCCGGGCCGTGCGTCGGCGGTCATGCCAGCACCTCGCCGCGTTCGGCCGCGATGCGCTGCACCTCGGCAATGAAGACCTCGGCCCGGTGCGCATAGTTGCGGAACATGTCCAGGCTGGCGCAGGCCGGCGACAGCAGCAGCGCGTCACCGGGCTGGGCCTGCGCGAAGCCCCAGGCGGTGGCCGCTTCCAGGCTGTCGTGGCGCTGCAGCGGCACGCCAGTGTCGCCCAGCGCCGCCTGCAGCGCCGGGGCGTCGCGGCCGATCAGCGCCGCCGCACGGCCATAGCGCGCCAGCGGCGCGGCCAGCGGCGAAAAGTCCTGGCCCTTGCCGTCGCCGCCGAGGATCACCACCAGCTTGCCTGGCGCCTTCTCGGCGCCCAGGCCTTCGAGCGCGGCGACGGTGGCGCCGACGTTCGTGCCCTTGCTGTCGTCGAAAGCCTCGACGCCACCGATCAGGGCCACCGGCTCGACGCGATGCGCCTCGCCGCGGTAGTCGCGCAGCGCATGCAGCATCGGCGCCAGCTGGCAGCCGATGGCCGTGGCCAGCGCCAGCGCGGCCAGCGCATTGGCGGCGTTGTGGCGGCCGCGGATGCGCAGCGCGTCGGCCGGCATCAGCTGCTGCAGGTGGATCTCCACCGCCTCGCCCTTGCGCGGCTTCAGTCCGTCGTCCAGCGGCTGCGCGCGCACCAGCCAGGCGATGCCGGACTGCTCCACCAGGCCGAAGTCGCCGGGCAGGGTCGGCGCGTCCAGGCCGAAGCTGCACACGTGGCGCGGCACGAACTTCGGCGCCTTGGACTTGCGCGCGGCGTCCGGCGCCGGCGGCTGCGGCACCAGGGCACGCACCCGCGCGTCGTCGCGGTTGATGACCATCAGCGCGGCGCGGCCGAAGATGCGCGCCTTGGCTTCAGCATAGGCGTCCATGCTGCCGTGCCAGTCCAGATGGTCCTGCGTCAGGTTCAGCACCGCGGCCGCGTCGGGCTCGAAGCCTTCGACGCCGTCGAGCTGGAAGCTCGACAGCTCCAGCACCCAGACCTCGGGCAGGCCGGCCTCCTCGACCTCAGCGGCCTCAGCGGCCTCAGCGGCCTCAGCGGCCTCAGTGGCCTCAGTGGCCTCACTGGCCCGCAGCGCGGCGGCCAGCGTGTCCAGCAGCGTCGGCCCGATGTTGCCGGCGGCGGCGACACGCTTGCCCGCGCGCGCCACCAGCTGCGCGGCCAGCGCGGTGGTCGTGGTCTTGCCGTTGGTGCCGGTGACGGCCAGCAGGCGCGGCGCGTAGCCGCGCTCGGCACGCAGGTCGGCCAGCGCCTCGACGAACAGCGCCAGCTCGCCCTGCACCACCGTGCCGCGGGCGCGCGCCGCGGCCAGCAGCGGCGCGATGCGCTCGTCCTGCGGCGCCAGCCCGGGGCTCTTCAGCACGCGGTCGACGCCGGCCAGCGCGGCGTCGTCCAGCACACCGCTCGACCGCGTGGCCTGCGGCACGGCCTCGCGCAGTGCGTCCGCCTGCGGCGGCTGCTCGCGGCTGTCCCACACGCGCACGCCGGCACCGTGCGCCGCGCACCAGCGCGCCATCGCCAGCCCGGACTCGCCCAGGCCCAGCACCAGCACCGTCTGGCCTTGCAGCGCCTTCATCTGAGCTTCAGGCTGGCCAGGCCGATCAGGCACAGCAACATGGTGATGATCCAGAAACGCACCACCACCTGCGTCTCGGTCCAGCCGGACTTCTCGAAGTGGTGGTGCAGCGGCGCCATCTTCAGGATGCGCCGGCCTTCGCCGTATTTCCTCTTGGTCCACTTGAAGTAGCCGACCTGCACCATCACCGACAGCGCCTCGACGACGAAGATGCCGCCCATGATGCCGAGCACGATCTCCTGCCGCGTGATGACGGCGATGGTGCCGAGCGCGCCGCCCAGCGCCAGCGCGCCGACGTCGCCCATGAAGACCTGCGCCGGATGGGTGTTGAACCACAGGAAGGCCAGCCCCGCGCCGGCCATCGCCGCGCAGAAGATGAGCAGCTCGCCCGCGCCGGGGATGTACGGGAACAGCAGGTAGCGCGAATACACCGAGCTGCCGACCACGTAGGCGAAGATGCCCAGCGCCGAGCCGACCATGACCACCGGCATGATCGCCAGCCCGTCCAGCCCGTCGGTCAGGTTGACGGCGTTGCTGGCGCCGACGATGACGAAGTAGGTCAGCGCGATGAAGCCGAACACGCCCAGCGGGTAGCTGATGGTCTTGAAGAAGGGCACCATCAGGTCGGCCTTGGGTGGCAAGTCGGTGGAGAAGCCGCTGCCCACCCAGCGGATGAACAGCTCCAGCACGCGCAGGTTGCTGGTCTCCGACACGCTGAAGGCCAGGTACAGCGCCGCCACCAGGCCGATCAGCGACTGCCACAGGTACTTCTCGCCCGACGGCATGCCTTCGGGGTTCTTCTGCACCACCTTGCGCCAGTCGTCGGCCCAGCCGATGGCGCCGAAGCCGAAGGTCACCAGCAGCACGATCCAGACGAAGCGGTTGCTCCAGTCGAACCACAGCAGCGTGGCCACGCCGATGCCGATGAGGATCAGCACGCCGCCCATCGTCGGCGTGCCGCTCTTGGCCAGGTGTGTCTGCATGCCGTAGCCGCGCACCGGCTGGCCGATCTTCAGCTCGGCCAGCCGGCGGATGACCCAGGGGCCGAAGGCCAGGCCGATGAGCAGCGCGGTCATCGCCGCCATCACCGCGCGGAAGGTCAGGTACTGGAACACGCGCAGGAAGCTGAACTCCTCGGGGTTCAGCGCGAGCAGCCACTGGCTCAGGCTAAGCAGCATCACGCGCTCCTTCGGCCAGCGCCTGCACCACACGCTCCATGCGCATGAAGCGCGAGCCCTTGACGAGCAGCGACGCCGCCTCGGGCGCCTCGGGCAACGCGGCGAGCAGCGCCTCGACCGTGTCGAAATGCCGCGATGCGGCGCCGAAGGCGGCCGCGGTGCCGGCGCTCATCGCGCCCGCGGTCCACAGCTGCTCGAGGCCGCGCTGGCGCGCATAGGCGCCGACCTCGGCATGGAAGGCCGGCCCCTGGTCGCCGACCTCGCCCATGTCGCCCAGCAGCAGCCAGCGCGGGCCGTCGAGCGTGGCCAGCACGTCGATGGCGGCGCGCACCGAATCCGGGTTGGCGTTGTAGCTGTCGTCGACCAGCGTGAGCAACCGGCCCTCGCGCTGCAGGCGCAGCAGCCGCGAGCGGCCCTTGACCGGCTCGAAGGCCTCCAGCCCGCGCACCACCTGCGGCAGCGTCACGCCGACGGCCAGCGCCGCGGCGGTGGCGGCCAGCGCGTTCTTCACGTTGTGCAGCCCGGCCATGCGCAGCATGACGCGGGCCTCGCCGTCGCGCGTGTGCAGCTGCAGCGCCCACTGGTCGCCCTGCCAGTGCAGGTCGGCGCGCACGTCGGCCTGGCCCTGCAGCGCGAAGGTCCAGGCCGCGCGCTCGCCGGCCATCCGGCGCCACAGCGGCGCGAAGTCGTCGTCGGCCGGGAAGATGGCCACGCCCTGCGGTCCCAGGCTGTCGATCACCGCGCCGTTCTCGCGCGCCGCGGCCTCCACCGTGGCCATGAACTCCTGGTGCTCGCGCTGCGCGTTGTTGACCAGGCCCACGGTGGGCGCGGCGATGCGCGCCAGCTGCTCGATCTCGCCCGCGTGGTTCATGCCCAGCTCGACCACGCCCAGGCGATGCGTGGGGCGCAGGCGCAGCAAGGTCAGCGGCAGGCCGATGTGGTTGTTCAGGTTGCCGGTGGTGGCGAAGGCGGCGTCGCCGGCCGCTTCGCGCAGGATGGCGGCGATCATCTGCGTCACCGTGGTCTTGCCGTTGCTGCCGGTGACGGCGATCAGCGGCAGCGCGAAGCGCCGCCGCCAGGCCGCCGCCAGCTGCTGCAGCGCGGCCAGCGCATCGGGCACCTGCAGGCCGGGCAGGCCGGCCTCGGCCACGCCGCGTTCGGCCAGCGCGGCCACGGCGCCGGCTTCGCGGGCGCGCGTCAGGAAGTCGTGCGCGTCGAAGCGCTCGCCGCGCAGCGCGACGAACAGGTCGCCGGGCTGCAGGCTGCGCGTGTCGCTGTGCACGCGCGCAAACACCGTGCGGCCGTCGCCGACCAGGCGGCTGCCCGGCAGCAGCGCTTGTGCCTCGGCCAGCGTCAGCATGATGTGGCCCCCTTGGCGCGACGCGCCGCCCCCCCACGGGGGAATTCGCCCTTCGGACGGCCGTACGGGCTCATGCGGCCACCCCGGCGCGGCGCTGCAGCGCGGCGCGCGCTTCGCGCAGATCGGACAGCTCGCGCTTGACGCCGGCGACCTCCTGCGTGTCCTCGTGGCCCTTGCCGGCGAGCAGCACCACGTCCTCGGGTGCGGCCCGGGCCAGCGCCTGGGCGATGGCCTCGCGCCGGTCCTCGATGACGTCGACGTCGTCGTGGCCGGTGATGCCGGCCAGGATCTGCGACAGGATGTAGCCGGGCGCTTCGTCGCGCGGGTTGTCGCTGGTCAGCACCACATGGTCGGCCAGCCGCGCGGCGATGGCGCCCATCATCGGCCGCTTGGCGGCGTCGCGGTTGCCGCCGCAGCCGAACACGCACCACAGCTTGCCGCCGCGCCCACGCGCCAGCGGCTGCAGCGTCTGCAGCACCTTCTCCAGCGCATCGGGGCTGTGCGCGTAGTCGACCACCACCTCGGGCAGCTCGGCCGCGTCGATGCGCACGCGCTGCATGCGCCCGGGCACCGGGCTCAGGCCCTCGACGGCACGCACCGCGTCCGGCAAGGCCACGCCCAGCGCGCGCAGCGCGCCGATCACCAGCAGCAGGTTGGCGGCATTGAACTCGCCGATCAGGCCGCTGCGCAGCGGCAGCGCCTGGGCACCCTCGTGCAGCACGAAGGCCAGCCCGCCGCTGTCGTGATGCACGCCCTGCGCCCACAGCCGCGCCGGGCGCTGCAGCGAGCAGGTCCACAGGTCCAGCGGCGCGTGTGCCAGCGTGCCGGCCAGTTCGGCGCCGTGCGGGTCGTCGATGTTCAGCACCGCCGCCTTCAGCCCCGGCCAGGCAAACAGCGCGCGCTTGGCCTTCCAGTACGCGGCCATGTCCTCGTGATAGTCCAGGTGGTCCAGCGTCAGGTTGGTGAACAGCGCCACCTCGATGTGCGTGCCGGCCAGCCGGCGCTCCTGCAGGCCGATCGACGACGCCTCGATGGCGCAGGCGGCAAAGCCGTCGGCGACGAAGTCGCGCAGCGCCTGCTGCAGCCGCACCGGGTCGGGCGTGGTCATGCCGCTGCTGCGCAGCCCGCCGCCCGGCTCGCCGCCCGCGGCAGGCGGCTCGCCCCCCGCGGCAGGCGGCGCGCCGATACCCAGGGTGCCGACCAGCGCGCAGCGCCGGCCCACCGCCGTGAGCGCCTGCGCCGTCCACCAGGCCGTGGAGGTCTTGCCGTTGGTGCCGGTGGTGGCGACGACCTGCAGCCGCTCGCTGGGCCGGCCCAGGAACTGGTGCGCGATGGGGCCGACCAGGTCCTTCAGATGGGCGACGGCGGCGATGCGTGGGTCGTCGAAGCCGAAGCTGGACAGGTGGTGGTCGTCCACCAGGCAGGCCACCGCCCCCGACTGCAGCGCGGCGCCGACGAAGCGCCGCGCATCGTGGGCATAGCCGGGCCAGGCCAGGAAGGCGTCGCCGGCGCGCAGCCGGCGATGGTCGGTGCACAGGTCGCCGGCGCCGCGCGCGGCCAGCCATTGCGCGGCGGCGGCGGCATGGGGCAGATGCACGGGCGTCATCGCTCAGAAGCTCTCGCGCTCGGCCGGCGCGGCCTTGGCCGCCATGATCTGCGGCGCGACCTCCAGGTCCGGCGCCACGTTCATCAGGCGCAGCGTCTGCTGCACCACCTGGCTGAACACCGGCGCGGCCACCAGGCCGCCGAAGTACACGCCCTTGCTGGGCTCGTCGATCATCACCGCGACGACGATGCGCGGGTTGCTGATCGGCGCCATGCCGACGAACCACGAGCGGTACTTGTTGGCCGCGTAGCCCTTGCCTTCCTGCTTGTGCGCGGTGCCGCTCTTGCCGCCCACCGAATAGCCCTGCGTCTGCGCCAGCGGCGCGGTGCCGCCGGGGCCGGCGGCCAGCTGCAGCATGCGGCGGATCTCGGCCGCGGTGGCCGGCGAGTAGACCTTGATGCCGGTGGCCGGCGCCTCGTGCTTGAGCAGGGTCACCGGGATCACGTCGCCGCCTTCGCGCGCCAGGCAGGTGTAGGCCCGCGCCATCTGCAGCAGCGACGCCGACAGCCCGTAGCCGTAGGCCATCGTCGCCTGCTCCACCGGCTTCCAGGTCTTGTAGGGCTTGAGCCGGCCGGTGACCGCGCCGGGGAAGTCAATGTGCGGCTTCTGGCCGTAGCCGACGGTCGAGAACAGCTCCCACAGTTCGCGCGAGGACATCTGCATGGCCAGCCGCGCCGCACCGACGTTGCTGGACTTCTGGATCACCTGCTCGACCGTCAGCGACGGATGCGGGTGCGCGTCCTTGACGACCAGCGGGCCGACCACCAGGCTGCCCGGCGCGGTGTTGATCACCGTGTCGGGCTTGACGCGCTTGGTTTCCAGCGCCCAGCCGGCGACCAGCGGCTTCATCGTCGAACCGGGTTCGAAGGTGTCGGTCAGCGCGCGGTTGCGCAGCTGCTCGCCCGACAGCTTGCGCCGGTCGCCGGGGTCGTAGCTGGGGTAGTTGGCCAGCGCCAGCACCTCGCCGGTGATGACGTCCAGCACCACCACGCTGCCGGCCTTGGCGTTGTGCTCGGCCACCGCGTCGCGCACGCGCTGGTAGGCGAAGAACTGCACCTTCGAATCGATGGACAGCTGGACGTCGCGCCCGTCCACCGGGTCGATCTGCTCGCCACGGTCCTCGATGACGCGGCCCAGCCGGTCCTTGACCACGGCGCGCGAGCCGTCGCGGCCCTGCAGCGCGTCCTGGAAGGCCAGCTCGATGCCTTCCTGCCCCTTTTCCTCGATGTTGGTGAAGCCGACGACGTGCGCCGCCGATTCGCCTTCCGGGTACTTGCGGCGGTATTCGCCGACCTGGTACACGCCCTTGATGCCCAGCGCCTGGATCGCGCTCCAGCGCTCGGCGTCGACCTGCCGCTTCAGCCACGCGAAATTGCGGCCGCCGCCGTCGAGCTTCTGCTCCAGCTCCGACGGCTTCATGTCCAGCAGCTTGGCCAGCGCCTTGCGCTGCTGCGCGTCGGCGGCGAAGTCCTTGGGGATGGCCCACACCGACGGCACCGGCACGCTGGTGGCCAGCACCAGCCCGTCGCGGTCGAGGATGCGGCCGCGGCTGGCCGGCATCTCGATGACATGGCCGTAGCGCTTCTCGCCTTGCTGCTGGTAGAAGTCGGTGCCGATGATCTGGATGTAGACGGCGCGCCCCACCAGCACCAGGAAGCCCAGGCCGACCAGCGCGACGACGAAGCGCGAGCGCCACGGCGGCGTCTTCGACGCCAGCAGCGGGCTGGTGGCGTAGTTCAGGTTGCGCACGCTGGTGGCGGCGGCGCGACGGGACGTCTTGGTGCCGCGCTTCATGGTGCGGACGCTGCCGATGCCGGCGCCGGGGCGGCGGCGTCCACCACGTACTGCGTCACCGCCGGCGTGGCGGTGCGCATGCGCAGTTTCTCGCGCGCCACCTTCTCCACGCGCAGGTGGGTGGCCTGGGCCTGGCGCTCCGCGTCCAGCCGCTTGAATTCGGTGTCGAGCTTGGCTTGTTCGAGCCGCGCGCGGTCCAGCGCATGGAACAGGCGCCGCCCCTCGTACGAGGTCTTCACCAGGTACAGGCAACTGGCCAGCAGGGCGGCAAGCAGACCGGCTGGGTTCACCAGATCTCCGCCCCCGAGGCGGCCTGTAACGCGATGAAGCGCCGCGCGGGTACGCCAGCTGGCGGCCCGGCGCGGGCGCCTCGGCCTGCCGCCGTACATCTCGACACCGCGGCACTGCCAGAGCGTGCGCGCGGGTTAATGCGACCTCGGCCGCCGAGGCGCAAGCTGGCGCGCGCGGCGCGCCCCGCGGCGGCGCGAAGGGCGCGCGGCGGTCCGGCTCGTCGCGGCTCGCGCGCGCAATGAATTGCTTGACGATGCGGTCTTCCAGCGAATGGAAGCTGATCACGGCCAGTCGTCCCGCAGGGGCCAGCAGTTGCAACGCGGCGCTCAGGCCCTGCTCGAGCTCTTCGAGCTCGGCATTGACGTGAATCCGAAGAGCTTGAAACGTGCGCGTGGCTGGGTTCTGGCCCGGTTCGCGGGTCTTGACCGCACCAGCCACGAGGTCGGCGAGCTCGCCAGTGGTTCGAATGGCAGCCCCGCCTTGTCGGCGAGCCACAATCGCCTTTGCAACCTGAAGAGCAAACCGTTCTTCGCCATAGTCACGAATCACCTGCGTCAGTTGGCGCTCATCGGCGCGGGCCAGGAAGTCCGCAGCCGTCTCGCCGCGGGTCGTGTCCATGCGCATGTCCAGCGGCGCGTCGAAGCGGAAGCTGAAGCCGCGCGACGGATCGTCCAGCTGCGGCGAGCTGACGCCCAGGTCGAGCAGCACGCCCTGCAGCTGGGTGACGCCGTGCGGCGCCAGCTGCTCGCGCATGTCGGCGAAGCTGGCATGCAGCAGATGCAGGCGCGCATCGCCCAGTTGCGCGCCCGCGGCAATGGCCTGCGGGTCCTTGTCGAAGGCGAACAGGCGGCCGTGCGACGACAGTCGCGCGAGGATGGCGCGCGCATGCCCGCCCCGGCCGAAGGTGCCGTCCACGTAGACCCCGTCTGCCGACTGCACCAGCGCGTCCACGGCTTCGGGCAGCAGTACGGTGGTGTGCGTCCATGTCTGCGCGCCGCCGGTCACAGGTTCAAGCCCAGCACTTCGTCGGTCATGCCGGCGGCGACCACGCGCGCCTCGACGGCGTCGTGGCGCTGCTTGTCCCACAGCTCCAGGCGGCGGCCGGTACCGATCAGCAACACGTCCTTCGCCAGGCCCGCAGCCTCGCGCAGTTCGGGCGGAATGAGCATGCGCGAGGCACTGTCGATCTCGACATCCACGGCACTGCCCAGGAAGATGCGGCGCCAGCCGTCGGAGGCGGTCTTCAGTGCCATCAGCTCGGCTTCCACCGCCTCCCAGGTCGGGCGCGGATAGATCAGCAGGTAGCCGTCGGGATGGCGGGTGAGCGTCAGCTGGCCTTCACAGGCCGCGACCAGCAGGTCGCGATGGCGCACCGGGACGTTGATACGCCCCTTGGCATCCAACGCCAAGGCGGAGGTTCCCCGAAACACCCAATCCGACACTTTTTTCCACCCGCAACCACTAAACGACACTGTATCTCACCTAAACCACAGGGTCAACGCGCCGAGTGAAAAAAATCAATGAAATCAGATACTTAGAGCCAGTATTTCAGAACCTTTCAAGAAAAACTTCTGCAAAATTAAGGACTTGCGCAACCCACTGAAAGTTGAGCCTTAGATCCTCCGCGTGCGCCAATCCCTAGACATCGTGACAAATTGCCGCAGCGCTATGCTGCTCGGCCTACACAGGACCGGTTGGGGAGACGCCATGAGCCTGCATGCCAAGCTGCAACAACGTGCCGCCGAGGGCCGGCCGATCCGCGTGGCGCTGATCGGCGCGGGCAAGTTCGGCTCGATGTACCTGGCGCAGGTGCCGCGCACGCCCGGCGTGCATCTGCTGGGCATCGCCGACCTGTCGCCGGACGCGGCGCGCGCCAACCTGGCGCGCGTCGGCTGGGCGCCGCAGCGGCTGGCGGCCAGCTCGCTGGCCGAGGCGCTGAAGCAGGGCAGCACCCACGTCGGCGAGGACTGGCGCGCCCTGGTCAGCCATCCCGCAGTGGACGTGGTGGTGGAATGCACCGGCTCGCCGGTGGCGGCGGTGGAGCATTGCCTGGCCGCCTTCGCCCACGGCAAGCACGTGGTCAACGTGACGGTGGAGGCCGACGCCTTCTGCGGCCCGCTGCTGGCGCGGCGCGCCGCCGAGGCCGGCGTGGTCTATTCGCTGGCCTTCGGCGACCAGCCCGCGCTGATCTGCGACCTGGTGGATTGGGCCCGCACCTGCGGCTTCCCGGTGGTGGCCGCCGGGCGCGGCCACAAGTGGCTGCCGCACTTCAGCCAGAGCACGCCGGACACGGTGTGGGGCTACTACGGGCTGACGCCGGAGCAGGCGGCGCGCGGCGGGCTCAACCCGAAGATGTTCAACAGCTTCCTCGACGGCAGCAAGCCGGCCATCGAGAGCAGCGCGGTGAGCAATGCCACCGGCCTGGGCGTGCCCCGCGACGGCCTGCGCTACCCGCCGGCAAGCATCGAGGACATCCCCTTCGTCACGCGGCCCATCGCCGAGGGCGGCGTGCTCGAGCGCAAGGGCATGGTCGAGGTGATCTCGTCGCTGGAAGCCGACGGCCGCCAGATCCCCTACGACATCCGCATGGGCGTGTGGGTCACGGTCGAGGGCGAGACCGACTACATCCGCCACTGCTTCGAGGAATACAACGCCCACACCGACCCGAGCGGGCGCTACTTCACGCTGTACAAGCGCTGGCACCTGATCGGCCTGGAGGTGGGCCTGTCGGTGGCCAGCGTGGCGCTGCGTGGTGAACCCACCGGCGTGGCCCGCGGCTGGAGTGCCGACGTGGTGGCCACCGCCAAGCGCGACCTGCAGCCCGGCGAGATGCTCGACGGCGAAGGCGGCTACACGGTCTGGGGCAAGCTGCTGCCGGCGGCCACGTCAGTGCAGCTCGGCGGCCTGCCGCTGGGCCTGGCGCACCAGGTGAAGCTGCGGCGGCCGGTGAAACAGGGCCAGTCCTTGAGCTGGGACGACGTGGCGCTGGACACCGGCACCGACGCCTACAAGCTGCGCCGCGAGATGGAGCGCGGCTTCAGTTCGACTGCTTGATGGTGCGGCCGGCGGCCTGCTGCAGCGGGCGCGCGTTCTTCGGATACAGCCGCGCGAAGATGTCGATCTGCTGCGCCGACACCGTCACCGGCTGCTGCATCACCAGCCACAGCACGCCTTCGCTGCACGGCGGCGTGGTCAGCGAGCCCATGTAGGTGTAGTAGCGCGGGTCGGCCGGCAGCAACTGGCCCGGGTCGAGCGGCACGCGCGCGGCCGTTTCCTCGTGCTTTTCCAGCGGCAGGTTGTTCCACACCGTCTGCAGCAGCGGCTGGGCGGCGCCGCGCTCCAGCAGCACCGCGACCACGGCCAGCCGGCCTTCGGCGTCGCGGTGCACCAGGTGCACGTCCATCTCGAACTGCCGGCCGTCGATGCGCTCTTCCGACGGCCGGTGGAAGTGGAACTGCTGCAGCGCATAGCGCTTGCCGTTGACCTCGATGGCGTTGCCCGGCGCCACGTTGACCTGCACGGTGTGGCCGTTGTCGATGACCGAGAAGCCGCCCGGGCGGTAGTCGAAGCGCAGCGGCTCCAGGTCGAGCGAGATGCCGTCGCGGATGTCGATCGGGCTCTGCCGGCGGCCTGCCGCGCACAGGCTGAATTCGGGTTTCAGGCGCCCCCAGGCCTGCGGCCCGCCGACACCGTCGTAGCTCCAATGCGTGCCATGGCCCGGCGAGGCTGCCGCCGGCGGCTCGGCGCGTGCCGGCGCCGCGGCGGACCGGGTGGCATCGGTCGTGGCCGTGTGGCCGACCGGCACCACCTGCGCACTTCGGGCGAGCACGCGCAGTTCACCGGCCTGGCCGGGCGTGACCTTCGCGCCCAGCACCTCGCTCAGCCGGCGCTGCAGCCGGTCGATCGACGCCTCGTCGATGGGCCGCTGCGCGGGCACGGCCGGGCGATCGATCGGCGCCACGGTCGGGATGGCCGAGGCGACCACGGGCGAGGCTTCCGCCGGGGTCGCGGCGGGCGAGGCGTCGTGCGCAGGTGCGCGCGCCTCTGCATGCGCCGCCTCTTGCGCCTGCGCGTGCGTCGGCTCGTGCGTCGGCTCGTGGACGGCCACCGCCTCGCCGTCGTCGGCGGCGGAGGCCGCGGCCGACGCCGGCAACGCCGCCGGCGCCGAGGCCTGCGCCGCGGCACGGCGTGCGGCCAGGCGCGCGGCCTTGGCCTCGGCCGGGTCCGGCCCCTTGGGCCACAGCCACACGGTCACGCCGGCCACGATCGCCAACAGCAAGGCCGAGGCGCCGCCGACGATCAGCAGCTTGGGGTTGAGGCGGCGTGGCGCGGCAGCGCCCTCTTCGGCGGCAGGGGAGTCCATGTGCCGGTATCGGCCACGGACGGCCGGCCTTGAGCGACGGGCCCGGCGTGCAGCGCGATCAGGTCACGCGCGGCTTGACCCACAGCCAGGCGCCGATGCCGATGCCCAGCATGCCGATCGAGGTCAGGGCGAGCGCCGCCGCCGAATGCATGACCAGCGGGGCGATGACGCCGGCCACCAGGCCGTTGGCCATGCTGCCGATGAAGGCCTGCACCGAGCTGGCCATGCCGCGCCGTTCGGGCACCAGGTCCAGCACCAGCAGCGTCACCACCGGCACCATCAGCGCCCAGCCGAAGGAGAAGACCGACACCGTCAGCAGCGCCCAGAACGGATGCGGCGTGCCCAGCAGGTTCATCAGCACGTTGACCAGCGAGGTGCCGAGCATGATGACGAAGCCGTGGCGGATCTGGTGCTTGGCCTTGATGCGCCCCGCCAGGCGCCCCGACAGCCAGGCGCCGAGCATGATGCCGGACACGCTCATGCAGAAGAACCAGAAGAACTGCGTCGGCTGCAGCTTCAGGATCTCGCCCAGCCACACCGGCGCGCTCAGCACGTACAGGAACATGCCGTTGAAGGGGATGCCGCTGGCCAGCGCCAGCATCATGAAGTGCGGGTTGCGCATCATCTGCCAGTAGCCGCGCAGCAGCGCGCCCACGTGCACCGGCTGGCGCTGCGTGGCATGCAAGGTCTCGGGCAGCGCGCGCCACACGGTCCAACACAGCGCCGCGCTGATGAGCGCCAGGAACCAGAAGATGGCATGCCAGCCGACGCCGACGAAGAGCCAGCCGCCGACCATCGGCGCCACCGCCGGCGCAATGCCGAAGTAGATCGTCACCTGCGACATGACACGCTGCGCGTCGGCCGGCGGGAACATGTCGCGGATGATGGCGCGCGACACCACCATGCCGGCGCCGGCGCTCATGCCCTGCAGCGCGCGGAAGAACACCAGCTGGCCGATGGTCTGCGACAGCGCGCAGCCCACCGAGGCCAGCGCGAACGCGCCGATGCCCCACAGCACCACCGGGCGGCGGCCCAGCGCGTCGGACAGCGCGCCGTGGAACAGGTTGAGCACGGCAAAGCCGAACAGATAGGCCGACAACGTCTGCTGCATCTCCACCGGCGTGGCCCCCAGAGACCGCGCGATGCCCGAGAAGGCCGGGATGTAGGTGTCGATGGAAAACGGCCCGAGCATGCCCAGGCAGGCCAGCAGCATCGCCAGCGTCCAGCGCGGGCCGCGCCAGAGGCGGTGGGCGTCGGGGTTCATCAAGGGAGGGGGCCGGCCGCCGGGCGCGGCAGGTGGAAGCGGACCATTCCAGTGTAAGGTGGGGCTCGATGAGCCTGCAGCCGCCTCACGATCCGAAGCCCGGGCGCCGGCGCTTCACGCTGGGCGCCGGCGCCGCGCTGATCGCCTGGCCGGCGCTGGCCAGTTCGCGCCGCAGCCTCGCCGCCATGACCGACGGCCCGTTCTACCCGCCGCGCGCCTGGCGCGAGCAGTGGAGCGACTGGGACGCCGACCTGAGCCGCGTGCAGCGCGATGGCCGCACGCTCTCCGCGAAGGGCGAGCACCTGGGTCTGGAACTGCGCCTGGTCGACACCCAGGGACGCATCGTCGACGGCGCCGAGATCGAGATCTGGCAGTGCGACGTGCTCGCCGCCTATCGCCACCCGAGCGTGCGCCAGGCGGCCGGCAGCTACGACGAGGCGTTCCAGGGCTTCGGTACCAGCCGCAGCGGACGCGACGGCCAGGCGCGGTTTCGCAGCATCCGGCCGGTGCCCTACCCCGGGCGCACGCCGCACATCCACATCAAGCTGCGCCAGCCCAGCTTCGGCGAGCTGACGTCGCAGCTGTTCATCGCCGGCGACCTGGGCAATGCGCGCGACTTCCTCTGGCGTGGGCTCGAGCCCGCCGACCGAGAGATGCTGGAGATGACGCTGGTGCCGGCCGCGCCCGACACGGGCCTGCGCTGGCAGGTGCAACAGACGCTGGTGCTGCCTGCCTGACACGGTGGCCGCGCGGCCACGCGCCGGAAAAGTGTGAAGCAAGCCGATAGGCCGGATTCTGTGCGCCGCGACCGCGTTGCCGCTGCCGCGCCGTGACCGCCATTCATCTGGGCCGCACATCGCTGTGCGGCTCGGTGCCACCTACCCGCACACTTGCCCCGGGCCGGGGTTTCGTTGAGCGCGGACGCTGCCGCGCCGCTCTGCGTGTGCCTATTTGGTGTTGCTGCGCGTAGAGATTGCCCGTTTCACCCCGGACGGGCTTTGCCCGCCCCGGGGTGGCTACGCGGCCTCGGGCTTGCGCCCGGTCCCGCCCGGCTTGCGCCGTGCGGGCTGGCGGCTGACGCCGGCGCCTCATAGAACACCCGGAGCGAACCCGCCCGGACTCGTCTCTGTTGCTCTGATCCTCACCTCGCGGTGGACAGCCGTTAGCTGCTACGCCGCCCTGTGCAGTCCGGACCTTCCTCCAGTGCGGCCTTTCGGCCCGGCGCTTGCGCGCCGCCACGAGGGTTGCACCAGCGGCGGTCTGGCTTGCTTCACGGTACGATTATCCGCCCTCTCCCACTCCGGAGCCCATGCGATGAAGGCCGAGAACATTCTGCAGACCATCGGCAACACGCCGCACATCCGCATCAACCGCCTGTTCGGCGATGCGCAGGTGTGGATCAAGTCGGAGCGCTCCAACCCCGGCGGCTCGATCAAGGACCGCATCGCGCTGTCGATGGTCGAAGACGCCGAGCGGCGCGGCGACCTCAAACCCGGCGGCACGATCGTCGAGCCCACCTCGGGCAACACCGGCATCGGGCTGGCGATGGTCGCCGCCGTCAAGGGCTACAAGCTGGTGCTGGTGATGCCCGACAGCATGAGCGTCGAGCGCCGCCGGCTGATGCTGGCCTACGGCGCGACCTTCGAGCTGACGCCGCGCGAGAAGGGCATGAAAGGCTCGATCGCACGCGCCCAGGAAATCGTCGCCAGCACGCCCGGCGCGTGGATGCCGCAGCAGTTCGAGAACCCGGCCAACATCGAGGTGCACGTGCGCACCACGGCGCGCGAGATCATCGAGGACTTTCCCGACGGACTGGACGTGCTGATCACCGGCGTGGGCACCGGCGGGCACATCACCGGCTGCGCGCAGACGCTGAAGGCCAAGTGGCCCAAGCTGAAGGTCTTTGCCGTCGAGCCCGCGGCATCGCCGGTGATCAGCGGCGGGCAGCCGTCGCCGCACCCGATCCAGGGCATCGGCGCCGGGTTCATCCCCAAGAACCTGCACACCGCCGTGCTCGACGGCGTGATCCAGGTGGATGCCGAAGCCTCCCGCGAGATGGCGCGGCGCAGCGCGCGCGAGGAAGGCCTGCTGGTCGGCATCTCCAGCGGCGCGACGCTGGCCGCCATTGCGCAGAAGCTGCCCGAGCTGCCCGCGGGCAGCCGCGTGCTCGGCTTCAACTACGACACCGGCGAACGCTACCTGTCGATCGAGGGCTTCCTGCCGAGCTAAGCCCACCCCCTACGGCCTTCGGCCGCCCCCTCAAGGGGGCACCGCGAGCGGCCCGGCAAAGCCGGTTCCGCCGCGGTCGCCTTAAGGTCTCGCTACGACGCCGCTTGCAGCCGCGCGATGCGCTCTTCCATCGGCGGGTGGCTGGAGAACAGCGCCATCAGGCCGCTGGGCCGCGCGCTGATGCCCATGGCCTGCAGCGACTTGGGCATCTCGCCCGGGTCCAGCCCGCCCAGCCGCGCCAGCGCGTGGATCATCGGCTGCTTGTTGCCCATCAGCTGCGCCGAGCCGGCGTCGGCGCGGAACTCGCGCTGGCGCGAGAACCAGGCGACGATGATCGCGGCCAGGAAGCCCAGCAGCAGGTCCATGACGATGGTGGTGATCATGAAGCCGGGGCCGACACCGCGCTCGGTCTTGAAGACCACGCGGTCGACGAAGTAGCCGACGATGCGCGAGATGAAGACCACGAAGGTGTTCATCACGCCCTGGATCAGCGTCATCGTCACCATGTCGCCGTTGGCCACGTGCGCCACCTCGTGGCCGATCACCGCCTCGACCTCCTCGCGCGTCATGCTCTGCAGCAGCCCGGTGGACACCGCCACCAGCGCCGAGTTCTTGAACGCACCGGTGGCGAAGGCGTTCGGCGGGCCCTCGTAGATCGCCACCTCGGGCATGCCGATGCCGGCCTTGTCGGCGAAGCGGCGCACCGTCTCGACGATCCAGGCATGGGTGGGCTCGCGCGAGTCGTTGATGACCTGCGCGCCGGTGCTGGCCTTGGCGATGAACTTGCTCATCAGCAGCGAGATCGTCGCGCCGCCGAAGCCAACCACCAGCGAGAAGGCCATCAGCCCACCGACGTTCAACCCGTTGGCGTCCAGCCAGCGGTTCAGGCCCAGCAGGTTGATGACGATGCCCAGCACGACCATGACGGCCAGGTTGGTCATGACGAAGAGCAGGATTCTTTTCATCGAGAGCCCTCGGGGTGAATCAGGCGGCGGAGTCGCCGCCCGAACGCTAACGCAAGATGGTGGAGCCGGCGCGGGCTTTCAAGGTCCGCCGTCGGCGAGCCAGGACACCTTGTTCGGCTGGCCCGCCGGCGTCAGCATGAAATGCGCCGGGTAGCGGCCGAACAGCCGGCTCGACGAGACGCTCTTGCCGAGCAGCGCCGCGTCGCGCAGGCGCTCCGCCGCGACGCGCAATTCGAGCGCGCGGCCCGCCGCAAGTTCCGGCAGCGCGTCCAGGATCTTGCGCACCGCTTCGGGCAGCGCCGGCGCCGGTGCCGCGGCAGGGCTGGCGACAGGCAGCGGCTCGGCCTTGGCCGGCCTGGCGGACTTTGCCGCCGTCCTTTCCGCCGCCTTGTCAGCCGTCTTGGCGGCCGCGCCGCGCGCCGCGCGCTTGGCGGGTGCCGGCGCCTTGGCCGCCGGCGCCCGGGCGGCGCCCTTGCGATGCGCGAGCACCTCGTAGTCGTCGTACACGCCCTTGGTCTCTTCGCCGGTCTTGCCGTCCTGGCCGACGCCGACGACGCGGCAGCCCTTCTCGCGCAACCGCGACACCAGCGGCGCAAAGTCCGAGTCGGACGAGGCGATGACGATGACCTGCGGCCGCTCGGCCAGCGCCAGGTCGATCGCATCCACCGCCAGCGCGATGTCGGTGGAGTTCTTGCCCGCGGCGAGGTTGACCATCGGGCGGATCGACAGGCGCTTGAAGGCGTCCTGGTGCTTGACTGCGGCTTCGGCGGTGCAGTAGGCGCGGCGCACGTGCGGCCCGCCGAAGTGCTTGGCGACCCAGGCCACCGCCTGATCGATCACGTCGACGGACACGTTGTCGGCGTCGATCAGCAGCATCACGCGGTCGGCGCTCATTTCACAATCCTCCGCGCTGCGCGCTGCGGGATGAGCGCTTGGGAGCGGCCCGGCGCGCTCATTGGACGACCCTCCAGGCCAGCGTCTCGCCGCCGCGCAGCGGCTTCAATGTCGCCTCGCCGAAGGGCACGGTTTGTGGCAACTGCCAGGGCTCGCGCTTGAGCGTCACCGTGCCGCGGTTGCGCGGCAGGCCATAGAAGTCGGCGCCGTGGAAGCTGGCGAAGGCCTCCAGCTTGTCCAGCGCGCCCGCCGCGTCGAAGACCTCGGCATACAGCTCCAGCGCGCTCAGCGCCGAATAGCAGCCGGCATGGCCGCCGGCCTGTTCCTTCAGCGCGGCCGCGTGCGGCGCGCTGTCGGTGCCGAGGAAGAAGCGCGGGTGGCCCGACACGGCGGCCTGCACCAGCGCGCGGCGGTGCTCCTCGCCCTTGAGCACCGGCAGGCAGTACAGATGCGGCTGCAGGCCGTTGAGGAAGATGGCGTTGCGGTTGTAGAGCAGGTGCTGCGGCGTCAGCGTCGCGGCGGTGTAGCGGTCGGCCGCCTGCACGTACTGCGCGCCTTCGCGCGTGGTCAGGTGCTCGAAGACCACCTTCAGCTCGGGAAAGTCGCGCCGCAGCGGCTGCATCACACGCTCGATGAACACCGCCTCGCGATCGAACAGGTCGATGTCGGCGTCGGTGACCTCGCCGTGCACCAGCAGCAGCAGGCCTTCGCGCTGCATCGCCTCCAGCGTGGCGTAGGTCTTGCGGAGGTCGGTGACGCCGGCGTCGCTGTTGGTCGTGGCGCCGGCCGGGTACAGCTTCAGCGCGACGATGCCGGCCTCGCGCGCACGGCGCATCTCGTCGGGCGGCGTGCGGTCGGTCAGGTACAGCGTCATCAGCGGCTGGAAGTCGGCACCCGGGCCTTCGTGCGGCCGCGCGTCGAGGATGCGGCGGCGGTAGTCCAGCGCCAGCGCGGTGGTGGTCACCGGCGGCCTCAGGTTGGGCATGACGATGGCGCGCGCGAACTGCCGCGCGCTGTGCGGCAGCACCGCGCGCAGCGCATCGCCGTCGCGCAGGTGCAGGTGCCAGTCGTCGGGGCGGGTCAGCGACAGCGTCGTGCTCATGCCGAATTGTCGCCGCTTTGCTGCAGCCGCCACATCTGCGCATAGCGGCCGTTCAGCGCCAGCAGCTCGGCATGCGCGCCGCGTTCGACCACGCGGCCCTGGTCGAGCACGATGATCTGATGCGCGTCGACCACGGTGCTCAGCCGGTGCGCGATGACCAGCGCCGTCTTGCCCTGCGCCGCGCTCCGCAGCTCGGCCTGGATGGCGCGCTCGTTGGCCGAGTCCAGCGCCGACGTGGCCTCGTCGAAGATCAGGATCGGCGGGTTCTTCAGCAAGGTGCGCGCGATGGCCACGCGCTGCTTCTCGCCGCCGGACAGCTTGAGCCCGCGCTCGCCGACCATGGTGTCGTAGCCCTTGGGCTGCGCGGCGATGAAGCCATGGATGTGCGCGGCGCGTGCCGCCGCCTCCACCTCCTGCCGCGATGCGCCGGGCCGGCCGTAGGCGATGTTGTATTCGACGGTGTCGTTGAACAGCACCGTGTCCTGTGGCACGATGCCGATGGCCTGGCGCAGGCTGGCCTGCGTCACCTGGCGCACGTCCTGGCCGTCGATGCTGATGCGGCCGGCGCTGGCGTCGTAGAAGCGGTACAGCAGCCGCGCCAGCGTGGACTTGCCGGCGCCGGACGGGCCCACCACCGCCACCGTGCGGCCGGCCGGGATCTCGAAGCTCACGTCGTACAGGATCGGCCGCGCGCTTTCGTAGGCGAAGGAGACGTGCTCGAAGCGCAGCACGCCGTGCGTC
Organism: Rubrivivax sp.; assembly: GCA_019635285.1. Taxonomy (GTDB): domain Bacteria; phylum Pseudomonadota; class Gammaproteobacteria; order Burkholderiales; family Burkholderiaceae_C; genus Rubrivivax. Next base: position 23,783 of record JAHBZS010000056.1, read on the forward strand.
ACCTGCAGCGGCGCCGCGCCGGGCAGGTCGTCGACCTCGCGGTGCTGCGCCAGCAGGCCGAACATCTTGTCCAGGTCGGTCAGGCTCTGCTTGATCTCGCGGTACAGCACGCCCAGAAAGTTGAGCGGGATGTACAGCTGGATCATGAAGGCGTTGACCATCACCAGGTCGCCCAGCGTCAGCCGGCCGTCGACCACGCCCTGCGTGGCGCGCCACAGCATGGCCACCAGCGCGGTGGCGATGATCAGCTGCTGCCCGGTGTTCAGCAGCGACAGCGTGGTCTGGCTCTTCAGCGCGGCGCGGCGCAGCTTCTCCAGGCTCTGGTCGTAGCGCTTGGCCTCGAAGTCCTCGTTGTTGAAGTACTTGACGGTCTCGTAGTTGAGCAGCGAGTCGACCGCGCGCGTATGCGCCGCCGCGTCCATCTCGTTCATGCGGCGGCGGAACTGCGTGCGCCATTCGGTGATGCCCACCGTGAAGCTGACGTAGACCACCAGCGCGGCGGCGGTGATCCACGCGAACATGGCGTCGAACTTCCAGGCCAGCAGCGTCAGCACCATGCCGACTTCGATGATCGTGGGCACGACGCTGTACAGCGAATACGACACCAGCGAGTGCACCGCGCGCGTGCCGCGCTCGATGTCGCGCGTCATGCCGCCGGTCTGACGCTCCAGGTGGAAGCGCAGGCTCAAGCCATGCAGGTGGCGGAACACCTGCAGCGAGATGCTGCGCGCCGTGCCCTCGGTGGCCTTGGCGAAGACCAGCTCGCGCAGTTCGGTGAACAGCGAGGTCGACAGGCGCAGCCCGGCATAAGCCACCAGCAGCCCCACCGGCACGACCAGCAGCGCGGCCGCGTCGCCGGGCTTGATCGACAGGCTGTCCACCAGCTGCTTCAGCAGCACCGGCACGGCGACGTTCGCCGCCTTGGCGGCGATCATGAAGGCCAGCGCCAGCGCCACGCGCACGCGGTAGCGCCACAGGTAGGGCAGCAGCTTGCCCAAGGTGGCCCAGTCGGAGCGCGGGCGCGGCGCCGCCACGTCCTCCGGCGGCAGGGGCAGGGCGACTCCGGTACGGCGCATGTCAGTGGCGTGGAAGAATGGACGCAGGCAAACGCAGGAGATGATGCCGATGAGCAGCGATTCAAGCAGCCAGGCAGGCCAGCTCGGCGGGCCCCTGAGTTTGCCCGACGGCAGCGCCCTGGTGATGCGCGTGATGCCGCTGCCGGCCGACGTCAACGGCAACGGCGACGTCTTCGGCGGCTGGATCATGGCCCAGGTGGACATGGCCGGTGCGGTGCTGCCCAGCCGCATCGCCAAGGGCCGCATCGCCACCGTGGCGGTGAATCAGTTCATCTTCAAGCAGCCGGTGTCGATCGGCGACCTGCTGAGCTTTTATGCCCGGGTCGAACGCGTCGGCCGCACGTCGGTCACCGTGCACGTGCAGGTGTATGCCGAGCGCAACCCGGCCGAGCTGCGCGTCGTCAAGGTGACGGAGGCCAACCTGACCTACGTCGCCATCGACCGCGAGGGCAAGCCCCGGCACCTGCCGCCCCACTGAGCATTGGCGCGGGCGCGGGGCTCGCCGTGGCGCGCTAGCTGCAGGCGCTGGTGGCCGCCTCGTCGATCAGCGCCGCCACCTCGGCCGGCTTCGAGGCCAGCGAGGCGTGGCCCGCGGCCAGCGTGATGATCTTGCGCGGCTGCATGCGCGCGGACATGCGCTTCTGGTTCTCCGGGTTGATCATGCGATCTTCGCTGGAGACTTGGTACCACGTCGGCTTCTTCTTCCATGCCGGCGCGCTGACGTTGTCGCCGAAGGTGCTGGCCAGCGGCGCCTTCTGCGTCACCGCCATCACCAGGGCCTCGTCGGCGCCGAGGTCCTGGCAGAAGCTCTCGTGGTACTTGTCGTGCCGGATCCACAGGTAGCCATCGCTGTCGGGCACCACGTTGGCGATGGCCGCCGGCGGCGCGGCCTGCGTGATGGCGCCCGGGCTTTCGCCGGCATCGGGCGCAAAGGCGGCGATGTAGACCAGCCCGACCACGTTGGGCAGGTCGCCCGCTTCGCTGATGACGGCACCGCCGTACGAATGGCCGACCAGCAGCACCGGCCCAGGCTGCTGCTTGACCATCTTGCGCGTGCGTTCGGCATCCTCGGCCAAGGACGTCAGCGGCAGTTCCACCGCACGCTGGCTGGCGTAGCCCTTGCGTGCCAGCTCGACGATGACCTTGCTCCAGTGCGCCGCCCCGCCCCAGAACCCGTGGACCAGGACGATGGTGGGTTTGTCCTTCATGCTTCTCCTCCTTGACTTTGGAATCGCCCGCCGGTTGGGTACGACACGTGTCCGCGGCGGGCGCCGGATACGCGTGATCTGCAAAAACGATGCGGGCGGGGTCCGGCGCCCCGTGCCGATGCGGGCCCGATGATGCCGCAGATGGCGGCGGCATCGCCCGGCGCGGGTGGGCGCAGGGGGCGCCTCAGTTGGTTCAGCTGCGCACCATCAGGTACCTGACGATGCCGTGCGGATAGACCGCGTGTGCGTGCGCCACCTCGTAGCCCAAGGACCGGTACAGCGCGGGCGCCTGGAAGTCGAACGTTTCCAGATAGAAGATCGAGCATCCGCGGCAGCGCCCCAGGTCCTCGAAGGCCCGGACCAGGCCGCGGCCGATGCCTTGACGGCGCTGCGCCGGATGCACCCACAGCTGCTGCAACTCGCAGCAAGGGCCCCAGCTTCGGCCGATGGCCCCGCCCAGCACCGCGCCTTCGTCACTGCGCGCCACGCAGCACAGCGGGCGCACCTCGTGCAGCGGAGCGGCCGCTTCGTTGGACGCCGCCAGGCCGGCGTCGATGAGCGCCGCCGCCTCGGCCGGCGGGTCGTCGTGGCGGGTGATGTGGAAGCTCACGCGAACCAGGGCATGGACGGCAGGACACGCGCCGCGCGCCGCGCTGGGCGCAGGCGCCTGCCTGGCGGGTGGCGGCCGTCGCAGGTCATGACTTCGCGGCCCGTGCCCTCGCCCTGGGCTCCCTGGGCTCCCTGGCCTTCTTGACGCCGGCGGCCCGGGCGACGCGCGTTTCGTAGGCCCGGCTGACCAGCGACTTGACCACCGCGGGCGATGCTGCAGCCAGCCGCACGCGCAGCCCCTGTACCTTGTTTCCCCAGACCAGTTTCTCCAGGAACTCGGGATACAGGGCCAACGCCTGCTCGCGCGTGTCCTCGGCCACGAACACATGCACGTGCTCTTCGTCCGGCGGGACCGTCACGAAGATCTTGCCGCGCACCCGGAACGACGCGTAGTGGTGATGCGGCTCCTCGGTCACCGCTTCGAGCGACATCGCATGCTTGCGGACGGCGCCGATCTTCATGTCAGCGGCATGGCCGGACGAGGGCGGGTCTGCCGGGCCCGGCGCGCCGGACCCCAGGCGCGTCGCCCGGCCCCGGCCCGGCTTCCGGCGAGCACCGCCGCAGAGCTACGGGCGTGCAAGATCACGGGCAAAGCTGCGCGCCTTGAATGCCAGGATGACGAGCAGCACGCCGAAGACCACGCCATAGGTGGCGATCAGCCAGATCACGGCCAGCGCGCCGACACCCGGCTGGGCCATGAGCAGCACACCGAAGGCCACCGAGGCCAGCCCCGCCAGGATCATCAGCCACTCGCCGCGGATTTCCTTGCGCAGCCGGATCGCCGCCACGATCTGCAGCACGCCCGTCACGATCGCCCAGGCGGCGATGTAGAACAGCAGGGCGAGCGCGGTGACGCCGGGCGCCATGAAGGTCAGGATGCCGGCGGCAATGCCGACCAGCGCCCACAGCAGCAGCAGCCACCAGTTTTCGTTCTGCTTGCGCCCAGCGAAAGCGCTCCAGATGCCGAAGATGCCGTCCACCAGCGCATAGGCGCCGAAGAGCAGCACCAGCGTGGCCAGCGACAGCCCGGGCATGAACCAGGTCAGCACGCCGAACAGGATGGCGGCAATGCCGCGCAGCAGCAGCAGCCACCAGTTGCGTGAAAGCATGCTGGACAGTTGGTCATCTACGTTGCTCACGAGTACTCCTCCCCTTTCTTGGTCGATTGTCAAAGCTCGGGGCAGCGCCGTCTGGCTGTGCTTCGCGCGACCCGATCGACGCGGGCCGGCCTGCCGCCCGCGCGCCGCATGATGCGCCGGCTCGGCCACCTGGGCAACGGAGCCGACTCGCCGCGAGGCCGCGTCGCGCGCGGGTTCTAGGGGGGCTGGCCGCCTGGGGCCGCTGCGCTCCCATCTTTGCGGTGATGTGCGCGACCGCATGCGCGCCCTGAAGAACCTGCGGCGCAGGCTGGGCCACCCCTGCATCGGTCGGCGACGCCAGAACTTCGGACCCGCCCACCGATCCAACGCTTCAGCGTTGGCCGCAACGGCGTGGCTCCCTCACTGCACGACTCGCTCACGCCAGGTCGGCGCCAGGAGGTGCAGCATGTCGCAAGTGACCATCGAATCGCACGAAGTGCCGGACGACGAGGAACAAGGCCTGTCCCCACGCCAACTGCATTGGCTGCCGCTGGTGATACCGCTCTTCGCCCTGATGATGCTGCTGGGCGTTGCCGCCATCCTGAGCACGGCATGAGTCGGGCGCACCCGCCGCGGGCGCGCCGGCCTCGAGCGGGGATCAGGCCTCGCCCGCGAACGCCTCGTGATAGGCGACGACGCCTTGAGGCACGCACGACTTGAACGGCAGCGCCATGAAGAACTCCGACGGCGGCCCAGGGTAGACCAGCCCGGATGCGGCTTTGAAGCCGAAGCGGCCGTAGTAGCCAGGCTCGCCGAGCACGACACAACCTGAAGACGCCTTGCGGCGCAGTTGGGCCAAGCATTCGGCGATGAGCCAAGAACCGATGCCCTGGCCCTGGACGGCGGGCTCGACGGCGACCGGACCCAGGCCGTGCCAGCTGGTCGATTGGCCAGCCACTTGCACGGCCGAAGCGGCGACATAGCCACGGACCTGACCCTCCACCTCGGCCACCAGGGACACCACGAGTGCATCCGCGGCGCGAAGGGCGCGCACGATCGCAGCTTCAGTTCCGCTGCCGTGCGGGTGGTCGGTGAATGCCCGCTCGACGACCGCGGCAATGGCCGGGCCGTCATCGGGCGTCTCGTGGCGGATGAGCATGTCAGGCGGCGCGCCCGCGCTGGCGTAGAGCCCGCACAGGATGAGCACAGAAGCCTCCGAAAGTGGCATTCCGCCGCTTTTAGGCCGCGGGTCTTGGCCGGAAGATGGCGTAGTTGCCGTTGGCGCAAGCGACAAGTTTGCCATCGACATACACCTTGGAGTCCAAGTTGGCCACGGTCTTGCCGCGATTGACGAGTTCGGTGAGGCAAACGATGCGCCCGGCGACCACGGGCTTGAAGTAGTTGATCTTGATCTCGATCGTGGCGCAAATCTGTCCCGGCTCGAGGGTTGGGTACAAGGCAGCGCCCATGCCGGTGTCGGCAAGCGCGTAGACCACCGCGCCGTGCACGACATGGTGCGGATTGAGGTGATCGTCCGTGACGACCAGGCTCAGGCTGCTGAATCCAGCGCGCTGCTCGTCAACGTGGAGCGAGATCAGTTCGGCAAATCTGTGCAGCATGGGTTCTCCGGTCAAAAAGGCATCACCGCTTTGCTCGTGGCTTGACCGGCCGGGCGCGAAGCGCCCGGCGCGGCCTCTCGGCCTGGAGGCCCGCTCGAGCGAGGGGCTGAAGGCTTGGAGGCGTCACCGCGGTTGGCGGCTCTGAACACTGTGAACGATGCTCATGCGGTCGATGTCTTCGACCGACATGATGGGCGAGAACATGAGATCGGTGGGATCCGTGGTTCGCCTCCAGCCGAGCTTCATCTCGCCCACGATCCGCATCAGCATCTTCTGTGTGCGCAGACCCATGACGTCGGCGGGCGCCACCGTTCCGTCCTTCTCGTACGCGAGGCGGGCCACCGAAAGAACGGAGGTGCGCGCCATGGGGTTGTGGAAGGAGTACTGGAAGCGAAAGTTCTGCGACCTGGAGTTGATGTCTCGGTCCGTGAGGACGATGAAGTATGTTCGTGCGTTGGTGTCCGGCAGCTGCTTTGCCGCCTTCAAACCGAAAGGCAAGTAGTCATCCGCGGGGTACTGATTCGTCCCGGGCAGCGGATCGTCGACGCCGGAGGGAATGAGCAGCGAGGACTTGACCCACTGCCCGGTGTCTTTGGTGAGCGCCCGGGCAATGCTTGCCGCCAACTGCTCCGGGAAGCCGTCGGTAGGTATGACG
>JAHBZS010000057.1 GCA_019635285.1 Rubrivivax sp.
CCACGCGGCGTGCCCATCGACGCCAGCATGTTCTGCGCCTGCACCATGCCCTGCTCGGCCGCCGCCGCAAACAGGTGCGCGGCCTGGGCGTCGTCGCGCTCGATGCCGCGTGCGTTGGTCAGCATCCAGGCCAGGCCGTACTGCGCCTCGGCATCGCCGTAGCGCGCCGCGCGGCAGTACAGCTGCGCGGCCATCACCGGGTCGCGCGGCACGCCATCGCCATGCTCGTAGGCGATGGCCTCCTCGCGCCAGCGCTGCACCTGCGCCGGCACCACCGGGCCCACCTCGGGCGGGGGCGCGGCAGGCCGGGGCAACGACTCCAGGCTCAACGCCGGCACCTGCGCTCCCGCCAGCCCGCTCACCAAGGCCCACAGGCAGGCGATCGATCGCCCGGCGGCACGTGAAGCCCGCCTTCGCTGGCGTGTGGACGGCGGTGTGGACGGCGATCCCATGGCGGCAGTCTAGGGACGCGGCCCCGGGGTCCGCAAGCCCCAGGGCAGGGGATACCCGCAGCGCTAAGATGCGCCGACACCGGTGGCGGGCACCGCCTCGACCGCAACCCCCAGGCATGAGGACCAAGCGATGATCAACCTGCTGCTGTGGATGGGCCGCCTCGCCGGCCTGCTGGGCCTGGCCCTGGTCGTCGTCGCCGTGCTGACGCGCGCCTCGGGTGCATGGCACGTGGCCGGGCTGCAGGTGGGCACGCTGCTGCAGGTCGGCATCGCCGCGATGGCCTGCGGGGCCTGGGCCTACGCGGCGGCCATCGCCGAGCGCCCCCGGCTTTGAGCCGGTCCGCCACGGTGGCCACGTGACGCCGCACCCCGCCGGGGCGCCCCCGGAGCTCGAGGTGGTGATCGAGGTGCCGCGCGGCAGCTTCCTCAAGCGCGGGTCCAGCGGCCACATCGACTTCGTCTCGCCGCTGCCCTGCCCCTTCAACTACGGCGCGGTGCCTTCGCTGCTCGGCCTGGAAGGCGACCTGCTCGACGCGCTGGTGCTCGGGCCGCGCCTGCGCTACGGCACGCGCCTGCGCGTCCGGGCCTGGGCGGCGGTGACGCTGACCGACCGCGGCATGTCCGACGACAAGCTGATCTGCAGCGTGAGGCCACCGAGCCGCGCCCAGATCGCCGGGGTGCTGCGCTTCTTCCATTTCTATGCCCGCTGCAAGGCGTTGATCAACCTGTGGCGCCGCCGCCGCGGGCGCAACGCCTGCGACGGCCTGTGCAGCGCCGCGTCCGCGTTGGCCCGCGCCCGGCCGGTGCCGCGGTCATGGCATGGGCCGGCCGTGCCCTTCTGAGGCGCGCCGCTGCGCGAGCTGCCCGCTAGCGTCGCGCGCCGGCACTGCGCAGGATCTGGACGATGGCCGTCTGGCCACGCCGCTCGGCATGCTGCAGCGGCGTCACGCCCTGTGCATCGGCCAGCTGCAGCGAAGCCCCATGCGTCACCAGCAGGCGCACGATCTCGGTGTGCGGCTGGCCGCCGTCGCCCAGGATGATGGCCTCGAGCAGCGCGGTCCAGCCCAGCCGGTTGACGTGGTCCACGTCGATGCGCGTCTTCAGCAACTCGCGCACCGTCTCCACGTGGCCATGGTGCGCGGCCGGGATCAACGCCGTGCCGCCGTAGCGGTTGGTGCTCTTCAGGTCGGCCCCGGCCGCCAGCGTCAGGCGCAGGATCTGCAAGCGGCCCTCGGCGCCGGCATAGAGGAACGGCGAATCCTGCAGCTCGTCCTTGGCATTCACGTCGGCGCCGCGGGCGATGAGCAGCCGCGCGGCGTCCACCCGGTCGGCGTGGGTGGCCACCAGCAGCGCGGTGCGCCCGCGGGCGTCGCGCCCGTCCACCGGCGTGCCGCCATCCAGCAGCCACCGCAGCGTGGCCACGTCGCCGGCCTCGGCGGCTGCGGCAAGTGCCGTCACGTGGGCGCGGCTGCCCAGCGGCAGGCCCAACACCATCAGCCAGGCGCGGCGCCTCATCGCGGCGCCCCCGCGCCGGTGCCACCCGGCAGGGTGCGCACTTCCAGCCGGCGGCGAGATCCCACGGTACGCATCAAGGACGACATGCCACGATTCTGAAGCCGGGGGGGCCGCGGCGAAGTCTGGCAACATCCGAGCCTCTCCGCTGCGCTGCAGCATCCCCCCCACGAAAGCCCCGTATGAAACTGAAGGACAAGGTCGCCATCGTCACCGGCGCCGCCAGCGGCATCGGCAAGCAGATCGCCGTCACCTATGCACGCGAAGGCGCGCGCGTCGCCGTCGCCGACCTCAACGCCCAGGCCGCCGAGGCCGCGGCCGCCGAGATCCGCGCGGCCGGCGGCCAGGCCATGAGCGTGGCCATGGACGTGACCGACGAGGACGCGGTGAACCGGGGCGTGGCCCAGGTCGTGGCCGCCTGGGGCGGCGTGGACGTGCTGGTCAGCAACGCCGGCATCCAGATCGTGCACCCGGTGCATGAATTCCCCTACAGCGAATGGAAGAAGATGCTGGCCATCCACCTGGACGGCGCCTTCCTGACCACCAAGGCCTGTCTGCCGCACATGTACGCCGCCGGCAAGGGCGGCAGCATCATCTACATGGGCTCGGTGCACTCCAAGCTGGCCTCGCCGCTGAAGGCGCCGTACGTCACCGCCAAGCACGGCCTGCTCGGCCTGTGCCGCACCGTGGCCAAAGAGGCCGCGCCCTACCGCGTGCATGCCAACGTCATCTGTCCCGGCTTCGTGCGCACGCCGCTGGTGGACAAGCAGATCCCCGAGCAGGCGCAACTGCTGGGCATCAGCGAAGACGACGTGGTGAAGAAGGTGATGCTCAAGGACACCGTGGACGGCGAGTTCACCACCACGCAGGACGTGGCCGACGCGGCACTGTTCTTCGCCGCCTTCCCCAACAACGCGCTGACCGGGCAGTCGATCATCGTCAGCCACGGCTGGGCGATGGAATGAGCCCCTGCCGGCCGCCGCGAAGGGGCTCACGCCCCCTCGGGAAGCGGAGCGGATGAGCGCGGCGCCCGCCCTGCCGCGCGTGGTGCTGGCGCGCCACGGCCAAACGGCGTGGAGCCTGTCGGGCCAGCACACCGGCCTGACCGACCTGCCGCTCACGGCAGCCGGCGAGGCCGAGGCGCGCAGCCTGGCGGCGCGGCTGCAGGCGCAGCGCTTCGCGCGCGTGCTGTGCAGCCCGCTGCAGCGCGCGGTGCAGACCTGCGCGCTGGCCGGCTTCGGCACGCGCGCCGAAATCGATGCGCGCCTGGTGGAATGGCACTACGGCGACTACGAAGGCCGCACCAGTGCGCAGATCCATGCGCTGCAGCCGGGCTGGCAGCTGTTCCGCGACGGCTGCCCCGGCGGCGAGACGCCCGCCCAGGTGGCGCAGCGCGCCGACAGCCTGGTCGGCACGCTGCGCGCCTTCGACGGCGACACGCTGCTGTTCTCCAGCGGGCACTTCCTGCGCATGCTGGCGGTGCGCTGGCTGGGCCTGCCGGCGCAGGCAGGGGCGCTGCTGGCCATCGACACGGCCAGCCTCGGCGTGCTCGGCTACGAGCACCAGGTGCAGCAACCGACCCTGCGGTTGTGGAACGACACGGGGCATCTCGTCGGCTGAAGCCGGCGGCCCTGCGGGCACGCAATCGGCCCGTCGGGCACATGGTCCGGCTTCTGACGCATGATGCGCATTGGCTTGCCAGGAGGATCCGCCGATGACCCCGAATACCCGCACCGCGCAGCTGCATGCGCTGGGCCAGAGCCTGTGGCTCGACAACATCACGCGCGCGCTGCTCGCCAGCGGCACGCTCCAGCGCTACATCGACGAGCTGTCGGTGACCGGCCTGACCTCCAACCCGACGATCTTCGACCAGGCCTTGAAGGGCAGCGCCGACTACGACGCCGAGATCCGCACGCGGCTGCAGCAGGGCCAGTCGGGCGAGGCGCTGTTCTTCGAGCTGGCGCTGGCCGACCTGACGCGCGCCGCCGACCTGTTCCTGCCGGTGCACCAGCGCACGCGTGGCGTCGACGGCTGGGTGTCGCTGGAGGTGTCGCCGCTGCTGGCCTACGACACCCAAAGCACGCTGGCCGCCGCCCGTGACCTGCATGCGCGCGCCGCCCGCCCCAACCTGTTCATCAAGATCCCCGGCACCGCCGAAGGCCTGCCGGCCATCGAAGAAGCCACCTTCGCCGGCGTGCCGATCAACGTGACGCTGCTGTTTTCCACCGCGCACTACGTGGCCGCGGCCGAGGCCTGGCTGCGCGGCATCGAGCGCCGGCTGGCCGCCGGGCTGTCGCCCGACGTGGCCTCGGTGGCCTCGTTGTTCGTCAGCCGCTGGGACGTCGCCGTGGCCGGCAAGCTGCCCGCCGAGCTGCACATGAACCTCGGCACCGCCGTCGCCCGGCAGGCTTATAAGGCCTATGGCGAGTTCCTGGCTTCGGCGCGTGTGCGCCGCGTGATGAACGAAGGCGCCACGCCGCAGCGGCTGCTGATGGCCAGCACCGGCACCAAGGACCCGAAGGCGTCCGACACGCTGTACATCGAGGCGCTGGCCGCGCCCTTCACGGTGAACACCATGCCCGAAGGCACGCTGAAGGCCTTTGCCGACCATGGCCGGGTGGCGGCGCCGGTGCCCGCCGACGGCGGCGACTGCGACGCGGTGCTGGCCGCGGTGCGCCGCGCCGGCATCGACCTGGACGCGCTGGCCGCCAAGTTGCAGACCGATGGCGCCGCGGCCTTCGTCAAGTCCTGGCACGAGCTGCTTGGCCAGATCGCTTCCAAGTCGGCGGCCCTGGCATGAAGGTGCTGGTCGTCGACATCGGGGGCTCGCACGTCAAGATCCTGCTCGGCGGCCAGACCGAGCCGCGCCGCGCGCCCTCGGGGCCGCGCATGTCGCCCGCAAGCATGGTGCAGAAGGTGCGCGCGCTGGCCAAGGGCTGGGATTTCGACGTCATCTCCATCGGCTACCCCGGCCCGGTGCGCGACGGCGCGCCCGTGGGCGAGCCGCCGAACCTGGGCAAGGGCTGGGTCGGCTTCGACTACGCCGGCGCCTTCGGCAAGCCGGTGAAGCTGATCAACGACGCCGCGATGCAGGCGCTGGGCAGCTACGATAAGGGCAAGATGCTCTTCCTGGGCCTGGGCACGGGCCTGGGCAGCACGCTGATCGTCGACGGCGTGGTCGTGCCGATGGAGCTGGGCCACCTGCCCTACCGGCGCAGCACCTTCGAAGAGCACGTGGGCGAACAGGCGCTGGAGCGCAACGGCAAGAAGAAGTGGCGCGAGCGCGTCTTCGACGTGGTGGCGCGCCTGAGCGCCGCGCTGCTGCCCGACGAGGTGGTGCTGGGCGGCGGCAACGTGCGCATGCTCAAGGAGCTGCCGCCGCTGTGCCGTGCCGGCGACAACGCCAACGCCTTCAAGGGCGGCTTCAGGCTATGGGCCGGTGCCGCCCGCCGCACGACCGGGAGAAAGCGCGCATGACCCCTCCTCTCACCGCCAGCCCCGCCTGGCAGGCCCTGCAGGCACACGCCACAGCGCTGCGCAACCAGCACCTGCGCGATCTGTTTGCCGCCGATGCGCAGCGCGGCGAGCGCTACACGCTGCAGGCCGCCGGCATCTACCTGGACTATTCCAAGCAGCGCATCACCGACGAGACCTTGCGCCTGCTGCTGGCCCTGGCCGACGAAGCCGGCCTGCGCCAGCGCATCGACGCGATGTTCGCCGGCGAGCGCATCAACACCACCGAGCACCGCGCGGTGCTGCACGTGGCGCTGCGCGCGCCGCGCGGGGCCGACATCCGCGTCGATGGCGTCAACGTCGTGCCCGAGGTGCATGCGGTGCTGGACCGCATGGCGGCCTTCGCCGAGCGCGTGCGCAGCGGCGCCTGGCTGGGGCACGGCGGCCAGCGCATCCGCAACGTAGTGAACATCGGCATCGGCGGCTCCGACCTGGGCCCGGTGATGGCCTACGAGGCGCTGCGCCACTACAGCGCCCGCGAGCTGCAGTTCCGCTTCGTCTCCAACGTCGACGGCACCGACTTCGCCGAAGCCGTGCACGACCTGGACGCCGGCGAGACGCTGTTCATCGTCTCGTCCAAGACCTTCACCACCTTGGAGACGATGACCAACGCGCACAGCGCCCGCGACTGGGCGCTGGCGCACTTCAGCGGCGACGTGTCCGCGGTGGCCAAGCATTTCGTCGCCGTGTCCACCAACGCCGAGGCGGTGTCGAAGTTCGGCATCGCCACCGACAACATGTTCGGCTTCTGGGACTGGGTCGGCGGGCGCTATTCGATGGACTCGGCGATCGGCCTGTCGACGATGCTGGCCGTCGGCCCGGCGCATTTCCGAGCGATGCTGGCCGGCTTCCACGAGATGGACGAGCACTTCCGCAGCGCGCCCTTCGCGCAGAACATGCCGGTGCTGATGGGCCTGCTGACCGTGCTGTACGCCGACTTCTTCGACGCGCAGACGCAGGCCGTGCTGCCGTACGAGCAGTACCTGAAGCGCTTTCCGGCCTACCTGCAGCAACTGACGATGGAAAGCAACGGCAAGCACGTCACCCTGGCCGGCGCCCACGTCGACTACGACACCAGCCCGGTGTACTGGGGCGAGCCCGGCACCAACGGCCAGCATTCCTTCTACCAGCTGATCCACCAGGGCACGCGGCTCATCCCCTGCGACTTCATCGGCTTCGGCAAGTCGCTGAATCCGCTGGGCCGCCACCACGACATGCTGCTGGCCAACGTCTTTGCGCAGGGCCAGGCGCTGGCCTTCGGCAAGACGGCCGACGAGGTGCGCGCCGAAGGCACGCCCGAGGTACTGGTGCCGCACCGCGTGTTCGAGGGCAACCGGCCGTCGAACACCCTGCTGCTGGATGTACTGACCCCCGCGGCGCTGGGCAAGCTGGTGGCGCTGTACGAACACAGCGTGTTCACGCAGGCCGCGGTGTGGCGCATCAATGCCTTCGACCAGTGGGGTGTGGAGCTGGGCAAGGTGCTGGCGCAGCGCATCATTCCGCAGCTGGAAGCCGACAGCGAGCCGGCGCTGGCGCACGACAGCTCCACCAACGCGCTGATCCGCCGCTACCGCCAGATGAAGGGCGCATGAGGGAGACACGATGAACATGCTCAGCCTGAAGGCGCAGCAAGCGCGCAAGATCCGCACGCAAAGCGGCTTCCTCGCCGCGCTCGACCAGAGCGGCGGCAGCACGCCCAAGGCGCTGGCCGCCTATGGCGTGCCGGCCACGGCCTTCAAGAACGATGAGCAGATGTTCGCGCTGGTGCACCAGATGCGCACGCGCATCATGACCAGCCCGGGCTTCAGCGGCGACCGCATCCTGGCGGCCATCCTCTTCGAAGGCACGATGGACCGCGAGGTCGAAGGCCGGCCGACGGCCGACTACCTGTGGGGCGCCAAGCGCATCGTGCCCTTCCTGAAGATCGACAAGGGCCTGTCCGAGACCTGCGACGGCGTGCAGCTGATGAAGCCCATGCCCGGTCTGGACGGGCTGCTGCAGCGGGCCCGCGCCAAGCGCATCTTCGGCACCAAGATGCGTTCGGTGATCCTGCAGGCCGATGCCACCGGCATCGGCACGGTGGTGGCGCAGCAGTTCGAGGTGGCGGCGCAGATCCTGGCCGCCGGGCTGATGCCGATCGTCGAGCCCGAGGTCGACATCCACTGCCCCGACAAGCCGCAAGCCGAGGCGCTGCTGAAGGCCGCGCTGCAGAAGGCGCTGGGCGGCCTGAACGAAGGCCAGCAGCTGATGCTGAAGCTGACGCTGCCGAGCCAGGACGACTTCTATGCCGAGCTGGTGCGTGACCCGCGGGTGCTGAAGGTGGTGGCGCTGTCCGGCGGCTACAGCCGCGCCGAGGGCAACGCGCGGCTGGCGCGCAACCACGGCGTGGTCGCCAGCTTCTCGCGCGCGCTGGTCGAGGGCCTGTCGGCACCGATGTCCGATGAGGCCTTCGATGCCGAGCTGGACGAAGCCATCCAGGCCATCTACGAAGCCTCGAACACCTAGGAGACCAAACGATGCAGCTGGGAATGATCGGCCTGGGCCGCATGGGCGCGAACATGGTGCGCCGCCTGATGAAGGGCGGCCACGCCTGCGTGGTCTACGACAGGTCGGCCGACGCGGTGGCGGCGCTGGCCAAGGACGGCGCCACCGGCGCCACGTCGCTGGCCGACCTGATGGCCAAGCTGCAGAAGCCGCGCGCACTGTGGCTGATGGTGCCGGCGGCGGTGGTCGACCGCAGCATCGCCGATCTGCTGCCGCTGCTGGAGCCGGGCGATGCGCTGATCGACGGCGGCAATTCCTACTACGTGGACGACATCCGCCGCGCCAAGGAGCTGGCGCCGAAGCAGGTCGACTACCTCGACGTCGGCACCAGCGGCGGCGTGTGGGGCCTGGAGCGCGGCTACTGCATGATGATCGGCGGGCCGGTGGGCGCCGTGCAGCGCCTGGACCCGATCTTCCGCACCTTGGCGCCGGGAATCGGCGACATCGAGCGCACGCCGGGCCGCCCCGCGGGCCAGGGCACGGCCGAGCTGGGCTACCTGCATTGCGGCGAGAACGGCGCCGGCCACTTCGTGAAGATGGTGCACAACGGCATCGAGTACGGGCTGATGGCCGCCTATGCCGAAGGCCTGGGCATCCTGAAGGGCGCCAACGTCGGCAAGCGCGAGCATGCCGCGGATGCCGAGACCACGCCGCTGCGCGACCCCGAGCACTACCAGTACGAGATGCACCTGCCCGACATCGCCGAGGTCTGGCGCCGCGGCAGCGTCATCAGCTCGTGGCTGCTGGACCTGACGGCGGCCGCGCTGGTGGACGACCCCGGGCTGGCCAAGTTCGCCGGCCGCGTGTCCGATTCCGGCGAAGGCCGCTGGACGCTCAAAGCGGCCATCGACGAGGCCGTGCCGGCGCCGGTGCTGAGCAGCGCGCTCAACGCCCGCTTCAGCTCGCGCGGCGAGGCCGATTTCCAGAACCGCATGCTGTCGGCGATGCGCTTCCAGTTCGGCGGCCACCACGAGAAGCCCGCGGAAAAATGATGCCCCCAAGCTCACTTCATTCGCGGCCCCCCAAGGGGATGCAGGCCTCCCTTCGGGCGGCCGGGCGGAAGGCCTGATGAGCCGCCCCGCCCCCACCGCCGCCGATGCGCTGGTGTTCTTCGGCGCCACCGGCGACCTGGCCTTCAAGAAGATCTTCCCGTCGCTGCAGGCGATGGTCAAACGCGGCCACCTGGACCTGCCGGTGATCGGCGTGGCCAAGGCCGGCTGGGGGCTGGAGCAGTTTGTCGCCCGCGCGCGCGACAGCCTGGAAAAGCACGGCGGCTTCGACGCGCAGGCCGGGCCGAAGCTGCTGGGCCTGCTGCGCTACGTGGACGGCGACTACGCCGACGCCGCCACCTTCGCCCAGCTGCGCCAGGCGCTGGGCGCGGCGCAGCGGCCGATGCACTACCTGGCCATCCCGCCGGCGCTGTTCCCCAAGGTGGTGGAGCAGCTGGCGACGGCGCGCTGCACCGACGGCGCGCGGGTGGTCGTCGAGAAGCCCTTCGGCCACGACGAGGCCTCTGCCGTCGCGCTGAACGCGGTGCTGCTGCAGCACTTCGACGAGGCCCACATCTACCGCATCGACCACTACCTGGGCAAGGCGCCGGTGCACAACATGCTGCACTTCCGCTTCGCCAACGGCTTTCTCGAGCCGTTCTGGAACCGCGGCCACGTCGAGAGCGTGCAGATCACCATGGCCGAGGACTTCGGCGTGCAGGGGCGCGGCGCCTTCTACGATGCCACCGGCACGGTGCGCGACGTGGTGCAGAACCACCTGTTCCAGGTGCTCGCCAACCTGGCGATGGAGCCGCCGGTGCGCACCGACAGCGAATCGATACGCGACGAGAAGATCAAGCTGCTGCGCGCGGTGCGCACGCTGCAGCCGGCCGACCTGGTGCGCGGCCAGTTCAACAGCTACCAGGCCGAGCCCGGCGTGCGCCGCGGCTCCGACACCGAGACCTTCGCCGCTCTGCGCCTGTGGGTGGACAACTGGCGCTGGATGGACGTGCCTTTCTACATCCGCGCCGGCAAGAACCTGCCGGTGACCTGCACCGAGCTGCTGGTGCGGCTGAAGCGCACGCCGTCGGTGTATTCGGCGCACGCGCCGGCGGCCAACCATGTGCGCATGCGCATCAGCCCGGACGTCACCCTGGCCATCGGCATGAACGTGCTCTCGCCCGACGACGAACGCGTGAGCCAGCCGGTGGAGATGCTGGCCAGCCGCCACCCCGGCGCCGGCGAGATGGACGCCTACGAGCGCGTGCTCGGCGACGCGATGCACGGCGACCCGACCTTGTTCGCGCGCGAGGACTACGTCGAGGAGGCCTGGCGCATCGTCGACCCGGCGCTGGCCGCGACCACCCCGGTACAGGCCTACGCGCCGCAGAGTTGGGGCCCAGCCGATGCGATGCGCGTGGCGCCGCCGGGCGGCTGGAGCGACCCGAAGCTTTGAGGACGGCGATGCAGGTCGAGGTGCTTCCCGACGACGCGGCCGTCGCACGGCGCGCGGCCGCGTTCATCGCCGACCAGGCGCGCGCCGGGGTGCGCGCGCGCGGGCAGTTCACGCTGGCGGTCAGCGGCGGGCGCACGCCCTGGGCGATGCTGCGCGCGCTGGCCACGCTGGACCTGCCCTGGCCGCAGCTGCAGCTGTTCCAGGTGGACGAGCGCGTGGCGCCGGCCGGCGACGCCGTGCGCAACCTGACGAATCTCCAGGCCAGCCTGCTGGACCATGCGCCGCTGCCGGCGGCCAACGTGCATGCGATGCCGGTCGAGGCGGCGGACCTCGATGCCGCGGCGCGCGACTATGCGGCCGCCTTGCAGCGCATCTGCGGCGCACCCGCCGTGCTGGACCTGGTGCACCTGGGGCTGGGCGCCGACGGCCACACCGCATCGCTGGTGCCGGGCGATGCGTCGCTGCAGGTCGGCGACGCCGACGTGGCGCTGAGCGGCCCCTACCAGGGCCACCGGCGCATGACGCTGACCTATCCGGTGCTGAACCGCGCGCGCGGCGTGCTGTGGCTGGCCACCGGCGCGGACAAGCGCGCCATGGTGGCGCGGCTGCGCTCCGGCGACACCGGCATCCCCGCCGGCCGCGTGCAAGCCGGCCACGCCTGGCTGCTGGGCGACGCGGCGGCGCTGGGCTGATGCAGGCATAGTCCGCAGCCAAATGGACCTCGACCCCGTCCTGCTGTCGCGCATCCAGTTCGCCTTCGTCGTCAGCTTCCACATCATCTTTCCGGCCTTCACCATCGGCCTGGCCGCCTGGCTGGCCGTGCTGGAGGCCGCGCACCTGGGCAGCGGGCGCGAGATCTACCGCCGCATCTTCGAGTTCTGGATGAAGGTCTTCGCGGTGTCCTTCGGCATGGGCGTGGTCACCGGCATCGTCATGGCCTTCCAGTTCGGCACCAACTGGGGCGTGCTGGCCGAGAAGATGGGCTCGATCCAGGGGCCGCTGCTGGGCTACGAAGGCTTCACCGCCTTCATGCTCGAGGCCACCGTCTTCGGCGTGATGCTGCTCGGCCGCGACCGTGTGTCGCCGCGCGTCTACCTGTTCGCCTGCTGCATGGTGGCGCTGGGCACGATGTTCTCGTCCTTCTGGATCATGGCCAACAACAGCTGGATGCAGGTTCCGGTGGGCCACACCGTCGTCGACGGCCGCGTCGTGCCCAGCGACTGGTGGGCCATCGTCGCCGGCCCGGTGATGGCGGTGCGCTGGCCGCACATGCTGCTGGGCGCCTTCCTGACCACCGGCATGTGCATCATCGCCACCGGCGCCTGGTATCTGCTGCGCCACGTGCACCGCGCCGAAGGCCAGCTGATGCTCGACTGGGGCCTGGGCCTGGTGGCGGTGCTGATCCCGGCGCAGCTGTGGGTCGGCCATCTCACCGGCGACTACGTGCACCGGCACCAGCCGGCCAAGTTCGCGGCGATCGAGGCGCGCTGGCACACCGAGCAGCCGGCACGCGAGGTGCTGATCGCCTGGCCGGACGAAGCGCAGGAGCGCAACCTGCTGGCGCTGAGCGTGCCGCGGCTCGGCAGCTTCATTGCCAGCGGCACCTGGGATTCGCGCGAGCTCGGCCTGACCGACTTCCCCCAGGCCGACCGGCCGCCGGTGCTCATCCCCTTCTTCGCCTTCCGCCTGATGGTCGGCATGGGGCTGGTGATGCTGGCCATCGCCTGGGGCGGGCTGCTGCTGCGCTGGCGCGGCCGGCTGGCGCAGGCGCGGTGGTTCCTGTGGTGTGCGTTCCTGTCCTTCCCCAGCGGCTTCGTCGCCGTGCTCAGCGGCTGGTTCACCGCCGAGGTCGGGCGCCAGCCCTGGGTGGTCTACGGCCTGCTGCGCACCGCCGACGCGGTGACGCCGTCGCTGCGCGGCATCGACGTGCTGGTGTCGCTGGTCGGCTACGTGCTGGTCTATGCGGTGCTGATGGGCTTCGGCCTGCGCTACCTCTACAAGCTGCTGAGGCGCGGCCCCGACGCGCCGCAGCCCTTGCCGCCGGGCACCACGCCCAGCCGGCCGATGGCCGTGGCGGTCGAGGCCGAATGAGCATGGACGCCTCGAACCTGGCGCTGTTCTGGGCCGGCGTGATCGCGGTGGCGATCGCGGTGTACGTGGTGCTGGACGGCTTCGATCTCGGCGTCGGCATCCTCTTCGGGCTGGAGCGTGGCGAGGCCGAGCGCACGCGCATGATGGATTCGATCGCGCCCTTCTGGGACGGCAACGAGACCTGGCTGGTGCTCATCGGCGCCAGCCTGTATGCCGCCTTCCCGGTGGTCTATGCGGTGTTCCTCGGCGCCTTCTACCTGCCGGTGCTGCTGCTGCTTTTCGGGCTGATCTTCCGCGGCGTGGCCTTCGAGTTCCGCCTGCACAGCCGGCGCCTGCGCCGCTTCTGGGACTGGGGCTTCTGCCTCGGCTCGGTCACCGCCGCCTTCGTGCAGGGCGCGGCGGTGGGGGCGATGATGCGCGGCATCCCGGTGGCCGGCGGCCAGTTCGCCGGCAGCGCCTTCGACTGGCTGGCGCCGTTCCCGCTGCTCACCGGCGTCGGCCTGGTGCTCGGCTATGCGCTGCTCGGTGCGGGCTGGCTGGTGCTCAAGACCGACGGCGCGCTGCAAGCGCGCGCGCGGCGCCAGATCCCGGCCCTGGCGGCGGCCTTGCTGGTGGTGCTGGCGCTGGCCTTCGGCCTGACGCTGGACCACAGCGCCCTCGCCCACGGCCACCTGCGCGAACGCCGCTGGGGCCTGGCCTTCCCGCTGCTCGGCGTGGCCGCGCTGGGCGCGGTGCTGCTGTTCACGCGCCGCCGCCACGACCTGATGCCCTTCGTCATGACGGTGCTGTTCTTCCTGTGCAGCTTCCTCACCTTGGGCGTGATGTACTGGCCCTACATGGTGCCGTACAGCATCACCGTGGCCAGCGCCGCCGCGCCCGCCACGTCGCTGAGCTTCCTGTTCTGGGGCGCGGGCGTCGTCGTGCTGCCGGTCATCGCCATCTACACCGTCGCCGTGTACTGGATCTTCCGCGGCAAAGCCCGCAAGGGCTACGAATGACCGGCCTGCGGCGCGACCTGCTGGCCGGGCTGTCGCTCGCCTCGATGGCCATTCCGCAGGTGCTGGGCTACACGCGCATCGCCGGCACGCCGCTGGTCACGGGCCTGTACACCGCGCTGCTGCCGGTGGTCGCCTTTGCCGCCTTCGGCGCGTCGCGCCACATGGTGGTGGCGGCCGATTCGGCCACCGCGGCCATCTTCTCCGGCGGCCTGCGCGGCCTGGCCGAGCCGCACAGCGCGCACTACCTGCAGCTCGCCGGCATGGTGGCGCTGCTGTGCGCCGCCCTGCTGCTGCTGGCGCGCCTGTTCAAGCTGGGCTTCCTGGCGGATTTCCTGTCGCGCACGGTGCTGGTCGGCTTTCTGGCCGGCGTGGGCCTGCAGGTGGGCATCGCCATGCTCGGCGACATGCTGGGGCTGAAGATCAGCTCGCACCTGCCCTGGCAGCAGGTGGCGGAGATGGTCCGCCAAGGGCCGCCGCGGGCCGGGGCCGAGGCGGCCTTGTCCGCCGTCGCGCTGGCCGTGCTGTGGGCCGGCAAGCGCTTCGCGCCGCGCTGGCCGGCGGCGCTGGCGCTGGTGGCCGGCGCCATCGCCGCCAGCGCGGCCTTCGGCTTCGAAGGCCGCGGCATCGCCGTGCTCGGCGCGGTGGCCGGCGGGCTGCCGCCGCTGGGACTGCCGGACGTGGGCTGGCGCGAGGTGCTGGCGCTGCTGCCGGTGGCCGCGTCCTGCGTCGTCGTCATCGTCGCGCAGAGCGCGGCCACGGCACGCAGCTTTGCGCAGCGCCATGGCGAGGTCGATGACTTCAACCGCGACCTGCTGGGCCTGGCCGCGGCCAATGCCGCGGCGGGCGTCAGCGGCGCCTTCGTGGTCAACGGCAGCCCCACGCAGACGGCCACCGCCGAGGCCGCCGGCGCGCGCAGCCAGGTGGCGCAACTGACCTTCGCCGCCGTGACCCTGGCGGTGCTGCTGTTCCTGACGCCGGCGCTGCAGTTCCTGCCGCGCTGCGTGCTGGCGGCGCTGGTGTTCACGATCGCGCTGCACATGATCGACCTGCGGGCCTTGCGCGACATCCGGCGCGAAAGCCCGGGCGAGTACGGCCTGGCGCTGCTCACCGCGGCGGCGGTGGTGGGCCTGGGCGTGGAGCTGGGCGTGCTGCTGGCGATGGGCCTGTCGCTGCTGCGCCATGTGCGCCACAGCTACGCGCCGCACACCGGCGTGCTGGTGCGCGACGCGGCCGGCGAGTGGCGCGTGCTGCCTTGTCAGACGCCCGAGCTGGCCGAGCCGGGGCTGCTGATCTACCGCTTCGGTGCCGACCTGTTCTATGCCAACGACCGCCGCTTCACCGACGAACTGCGCGGCCTGGCCCGGCGCATCGGCCCGTCGCTGCGCGCACTGGTCGTCGATGCCTCGGCGATCGCGGACCTGGACTACTCGGCAGCGCGCAGCTTGCGCGACCTGATCGCCGAGCTGCGCGCGCGCCAGGTCACACTGATCTTCGGCCGCATGTCGCCGGCGCTGGCCGCGGACATGCAGCGCCACGGCATCGCCGCCGCGCTGGGCGCACAACACCTGCACGCGTCGATGCACGAGGCGCTGGCCGACGCCCGGTCGGCCGGCGCGGCTGGCCTGGCCGCAGAGGCCGAAAAGCCCACAGAGGCCGGAGTGTCACGGGTGTCCGGAGAGGGTCGACCATGACGCCGCCGCCCACCGCCGAAGACCAGCGCCTGGCCGACGCACGCGAGCGCGGCGTGCCCTGGCGCCGTTGGGGCCCGTACGTCAGCGAACGCCAGTGGGGCACGGTGCGCGAGGACTACAGCGCCGACGGCGACGCCTGGAACTACCTGACGCACGAGCAGGCGCGCTCGCGCGCCTACCGCTGGGGCGAGGACGGCATCGCCGGCATCTGCGACGACGCACAGCGGCTGTGCTTTGCGCTGGCGCTGTGGAACGGTGTGGACCCGATCCTGAAGGAGCGCCTGTTCGGCCTGACCGGCCCCGAAGGCAACCACGGCGAGGACGTCAAGGAGTACTACTTCTACCTCGACAACCTGCCCAGCCATGCGTACATGAAGTGCCTGTACAAGTACCCGCAGCAGGCCTTCCCCTACGAGCAGCTGCGGCAGGAAAACCGGCGCCGCAGCCGGCTGGAGCCCGAGTACGAGCTGCTGGACACCGGCATCTTCGACACCGACCGCTATTTCGACGTCTTCGTCGAATACGCCAAGGACGGGCCCGAGCAGATGCTGGTGCGCATCAGCGCGGTCAACCGCGGCCCCGAGCCCGCGCCGCTGCACCTGCTGCCGACGCTGTGGTTCCGCAACGACTGGTCGTGGACGCCGGGCTGCGAAAGGCCGCGCATCGGCCTGGACGCGGCGCAGCCGCACAAGCTGCTGACCACGCATGCCGACATGGCGCCGCATGCGCTGTATTTCGACGCACCGCGGCAGCTGCTGTTCACCGAGAACGAAAGCAACACGCAACGCCTGTGGGGCCGGGCGAACGGCGGCTACGTCAAGGACGCGTTCCACGACTGCCTGGTGGGCGGGCAGGCCGACGCGGTCAACCCCGACCCCGTGGGCAGCAAGGCCGCGCTGCACTACCAGCGCATGGTGGCGCCGGGCGAGACCTGGGTGATCCGGCTGCATCTGGGCCCGGACCGCCCGTCGCGCCCGTCGCTGGGCCCCGACTTCGACGCGCTGTTCGCGCAGCGCGTCGCCGAGGCCGACGCCTTCTACCGCCGCGTCACGCCTTTCGACATGCCCGACGATCTGCGCCACGTGCAGCGCCAGGCTTTCGCCGGGCTGCTGTGGAGCAAGCAGTATTACCACTACTTCGTCGAACGCTGGCTGACCGGCGACCCCACCCAGCCGCCGCCGCCCGAGGCGCGCCGCCAGGGCCGCAACCACGACTGGTGGCACCTGGACGCGGCCGACGTGATGTCGATGCCCGACAAGTGGGAGTACCCGTGGTTCGCGTCGTGGGACATGGCCTTCCACTGCGTGGCCTTCGCGCTGATCGACGCCGATTTCGCCAAGCAGCAGCTGCTGCTGCTGACGCGCGAGTGGTACATGCACCCCAACGGCCAGATCCCGGCCTACGAATGGAACTTCGGCGACGTCAATCCGCCGGTGCACGCCTGGGCGGCGATCCGCATCTGCCAGATCGAGCAGAAGATGACCGGGCGCATGGACCGCCTGTTCCTGGCGCGCATCTTCCAAAAGCTGCTGATCAACTTCACCTGGTGGGTGAACCGCAAGGACGAAGAAGGCAACAACCTTTTCGAAGGCGGCTTCCTGGGGCTGGACAACGTCAGCGCCTTCGACCGCAGCGCGGGGCTGCCTGCGGGCGCGCGGCTGGAGCAGGCCGACGGCAGCAGCTGGATGGCCATGTACTGCCTGAACATGCTGGTCATCGCGCTCGAGCTGGCGACGCACGACCCGGCCTACGAGGACCTGGCCACCAAGTTCTTCGAGCACTTCGTCTACATCGGCGCGGCCGTCAACCGCCCCGGCGATCCGGGCCCGGGGCTGTGGAGCGAGGAGCAGGGCTTCTACTTCGACCGGCTGAAGTGGCCCGACAGCCGCAGCACGCGCGTCGACGCCTTCACCATCGCCGGGCTGATTCCGCTGTTCGCCATCGCCGTCGGCGACCCGCAGGCCTTCCGCGGCTTCCGCGAATTCCGCGAGCGCTTCGCCTGGTTCGCGCAGAACCGGCCCGAGCTGCTGGGCAACCTGGCCGACCTCACCCACCGCGGCATCCACCAGCGCATCCGCCTGGCGCTGGTGGACGGGCACAAGCTGGAGCGCCTGCTGGAGCACGTGCTCAACCCCGACTGGTTCCTGTCGCCGCACGGCGTGCGCTCGGTGTCGCGCCGCCACGCCGAGCATCCGTTCTCGCTGCAGCTGGCGGGCCGCGAGTTCACGCTCGACTACGAGCCGGCCGAAGCCACCAGCGCCATGTTCGGCGGCAACAGCAACTGGCGCGGTCCGGTGTGGTTTCCGCTGAACTTCCTGCTCATCGAAGCGCTGCAGAAGCACGACTACTTCCACGGCGACGCCTTCCGCATGCCCTGCGGCAAGGCGGGCGAGACGGCGTCGCTGTGGCAGGTGGCGGCCGAGCTGTCGCAGCGGCTGATCAAGCTGTTCACGCGCGACGCCGACGGGCGCCGCCCGGTGCACGGCCGCTATGAGAAGTTCCAGACCGACCCGCACTGGAAGGACCTGCTCCTGTTCTACGAGTACTTCAACGGCGACACCGGCATGGGCCTGGGCGCCAGCCACCAGACCGGCTGGACCGGGCTGGTGGCCAAGCTGATCCAGCAGCATGCCGAGTACACGCTGCAGCACCGGCCGCACGAGGTGAGGCCGGTGTTCGACCGGCAGCCCGCCGAGCCGTCACCCTGAGCGTCGGGGGCTGTGCCGGGCCGCGGCCGTGGGTCAGGCTATGCTGATCGCACGGCGGGCACAGCGCCCACAGACCACAGGGGAGCAAGACATGCACATGGCCATGGTGATCGGCGCCGGACTGGCGCTGCTGGGCATCTTCGTTCTGTTCGGCTGGCTGTGGGGCGCCAGTGCCGCCGGCATGGCGCTGGCGGCCAAGTGCTTCGTGCCGGCCTGGGCCGTGGTGGCGCTGACGAACCTGTGGGTCGGCGTGACCCATGCCGGCTACACGGTGCGCCAGGAAGCGCCGATCCTGGCGCTGGTGTTCCTGGTGCCGGCCATCGTGGCCGGCATCGTCGCTTGGCAGTTGTCGCGCGGCTGAGCGGCACAGCCCCCTCCATCGGCGCGTTGGGCGCGGTGCGCGCGTTGGGCGCTCCCAGCCCTCGCCGACAATGCACGCATGGCTGAGACCTCTTCTTCGCGCCCCGTGCTGATCGCCGGCGGCGGCATCGGCGGCATGGCGCTGGCGCTGACGCTGCAGCAGATCGGCGTGCCCTGTTTGGTCTTCGAAGCGGTGGCCGAGCTGAAGCCGCTGGGCGTGGGCATCAACCTGCAGCCCAACGCGGTGCGCGAGTTGTACGACCTGGGGCTGGACGCGCAGGCGCTGGACACCATCGGTATCCAGGCGCGCGAATGGGCGCTGGTCGGCCGCAACGGCAACGACGTGTACGCCGAACCGCGCGGGCTGCGTGCCGGCTACCGCTGGCCGCAGTATTCGGTGCACCGCGGGCAGCTGCAGATGCTGCTGTACCGCACGGTGCTGCAGCGGCTGGGCGCGGACGCCGTGCGGCTGGGCCACCGCGTCACCGGCTACCGCCGCGATGCGCAAGGCGTGACGGCGCTGGTGCAGACCCGCGACGGCCGCGCGCTGGAGCTGCCCGGCCGGCTGCTGATCGCCGCCGACGGCCTGCATTCCGCGGTGCGCGCGCAGATGCATCCGCAGCAGCCGCCGATCCACTGGGGCGGCGCGATCATGTGGCGCGGCACCGCGCCGGGCGTGCCGATCCGCACCGGCGCGTCCTTCGTCGGCGTGGGCTCGGCGCGGCACCGCATCGTGCTGTACCCGATCTCGCCGCCCGACCCGGCCAGCGGGCTGGCGACCATCAACTGGATTGCCGAGATCACCGTCGACAACCGCGGCGGCTGGACGCAGGGCGACTGGAACCGGCGCGTCGCGCTGCAGGACTTTGCGCACCACTTCGACGGCTGGAACTACGGCTGGCTGGACGTGCCGGCGCTGCTGCGCGGCGCCAGCGAGGTCTTCGAATACCCGATGATCGACCGCGACCCGGTGCCCACCTGGGTCGACGGCCCGGTCGCGCTGCTGGGCGATGCCGCGCACGTGATGTACCCGACCGGCTCCAACGGTGCCAGCCAGGCGATCGTCGACGCGCGCGTGCTGGGCGCGGCGCTGCTGGCGCACGGCGTCGGCCCGGCGGCGCTGCAGGCCTACGACCAGAAGCTCTGCGCCGACATCTCGGCGCTGGTGCTGCGCAACCGCGGCGCCGGGCCCTTCGGCCTGCTGAACCTGCTGGACGAGCGCTGCGGCGGCGTGTTCGACGACATCGAGGCGGTGCTTCCGGCCGCCGAGCGCGAGGCCTTCATGGCGCGCTACAAGGCCGCCGCCGGGCTGGCCATCGAGACGCTGAACGCCGCGCCGCCGACCATCGCACCCGGCGCGCGCGTGCCCGGCTGACCCGCGTGCGCAGCTGACCCGCGCGCGCGGCCGAATCAGCCGGCCGCCACCTGCTGCAGCAGCGCGGCCAGTTGCTGCGGCCGGTTGCTGGCCACCATGTGGTTGGTGGCGATCTCGTGGTACTGCCACGCCGGCGACGCCTGCGCATGGCGTGCCGCCTGCCAGAACGCGGCGTTGCCGGGGTCGGACTCGGGCGCGGCCGTGGCCTTGATGTAGGTGCGGCTGAAGGGGAAGTCCTCCAACGGCCTGGACAGGTGCACCGGCTCGCTGAAGCAGGCCTTGGGGTGCGTGGTGCGGCGCGCCGCCATCCACTGCGCCTCGGCCGGGTCGTCGTAGTCGCGCACCGGGCCGTTGAGCAGCGCGTCCTCGCCGAGCTCGATCTTCGGCCGCGCCGCGCCGCCGCTGCCGCGCATCAGGCCCGCCACGCTGTCGCCGTGCCGAGGCACGAAGGCGTCGAGGAACACCAGGTGCCGCACGCGCTCGGCGATGTGTTCCAGCGCACCGGTGACGACGCAGCCGCCGTAGGAGAAGCCGAGCAGCACGATGCCCTGCAGGTCTTCGTAGAGCACGTGGTTGACCACGTCGCGCACGTGCGTGCTCAGGTTGACCAGCGGATGCGCCAGGTGCACCCGCTCGCCGATGCCGGTGAGGCAGGGCGTGGTCACCTCATGGCCCGCGGCCTGCAGCAGCCGGCGTACATGGCGGAACCCGTGGGCCCCGCCCCAGGCGCCGTGCACCAGCACGAAGGTGGCCATCGCTCCGTGACGCCCGGTGACGCTCAGTGACGCGCCGGGATCCTCACCGGCAGCGAGGTGAAGCCATGCACGAAGTTGGACTTGGTGCGCTGCGGCTCACCGACCACCTCGATGCGCGGAAAGCGCTGCAGGATCTCCTGCCACAGCACCTTCAACTGCAGTTCGGCCAGGCGGTTGCCTACGCAGCGGTGGATGCCGAAGCCGAAGGACATGTGCTGGCGCGGGCGCGCGCGGTCGATGATGAAGCGCTCGGGCGCGTCGATGGCCTCTTCGTCGCGGTTGGCCGACAGGTACCACATGACCACCTTGTCGCCCTTGCGGATGGTCTTGCCGCCCAGCGTGGCGTCGCGCACCGCGGTGCGGCGCATGTGCGCCAGCGGCGTCTGCCAGCGGATGATCTCCGGCACCATGCTCTCCACCAGCGCGGGGTTGGCACGCAGCTTGTCGTATTCGTCGGGGAAGCGGTTCAGCGCCAGCAGCCCGCCGCTGATCGAGTTGCGCGTGGTGTCGTTGCCGCCGACGATCAGCAGGATCACGTTGCCCAGGTATTCCTGCGGGCTCATGTGCCGCGTGGCCGGCGAATGGGCCAGCATCGAGATCAGGTCGTTGCGCGGCTCGGCGTTGACGCGCTGATTCCACAGCCGCGTGAAGCAGTCCTGGCACTTGCCGAGCTCGGCCTGGCGCTGTTCCCAGGACGTGACCGGGCCGTTGCCGGCGGGGTCGCCGGTGGCCATGTCGGACCACCAGGTCAGCAGGTGCCGGTCCTCGAAGGGGAAGTCGAAGAGCGTGGCCAGCATCTGCGTGGTCAGCTCGATGGACACGCGCGGCACCCAGTCGAAGGTCTCGCCGATGGGCAGGCCGTCGAGGATGCGCGCGGCGCGCTCGCGGATGGTGCCTTCCAGCCGCGCCAGATTGGCCGGCGCGACGATCGGGCTGACCGTCTTGCGCTGTTCGTCGTGGCGCGGCGGGTCCATGGCGATGAAGCTCGGGAACACCTCCGGCCCCGGCGCCTCGGCCAGCGAGATGCCGCCCAGGTGCGCGTCCGACGAATAGGTGGCGTGGTCGGTGTCCACCGCCAGGATGTCCTTGTACTTGGTCACCGACCAGTACGGGCCGAAGCGTTTGCTGTGCGCCAGGTGCACCGGGTCGTCGCGGCGCAGCCGCTCGAAGTACCAGCCGATGTAGTCGTGCTCGAACAGGTAGCCCTTGCTCGGGTCGATCTGCTCGATCGGCAGGTTCATCGCCTTGTCGCGCTCAGGGTGGCGCTCGGGGTGGCGTTCTGAGTGGGATGGGGAGGTGTGCATCCTGGCACCTTGTGTTGTGCGGCCCGAGCCCAAGGGTACCCGAGGCCGGCGCCCCGCGGCTACACTTCGCCCTCCCCGATTCGCAGCCCCTGGATCCACACCATGCTTCGCTGTGCTTCCGCCTTACTCGTCGCCTGCGCGCTCGCGCTGCCCGCTGCGGCGCAGATGCAGCGCAACTTCAGCGCCAAGGCGCTGCGCGGCACCATCGAGTTCGGCACGCCGCCCGAAATCAAGCTCAACGGCAAGCCGGCGCGGCTGGCGCCGGGCGCACGCGTGCGCGACGAGAACAACATGCTGCAGCTGCCCGCCGCGCTGGCGGGTCGCAAGGCGGTGGTCAACTACACCACCGAGCTGGAAGGCATGCTGCTGGACGTGTGGCTGCTGACGCGCATCGAGGCCGACCGCAAGCCCTGGCCCACCACCGAGAAGGAAGCGCAGACGTGGATGTTCAACGTCGACGCGCAGACGTGGACCAAGCCATGAGCGCCCCCGCCGCCAAGAAGGTGTTCATCCGCAGCTTCGGCTGCCAGATGAACGACTACGACTCCGGCAAGATGGCCGACCTGCTGCGCCAGGCCGAGGGCTACGAGCCGACGCAGGACGTCGAGCAGGCCGACCTGGTGCTGTTCAACACCTGCTCGATCCGCGAGAAGGCGCAGGAGAAGGTGTTCAGCGACCTGGGCCGCGTCAAGCACCTGAAAGCCAAGGGCGTGCTCATCGGCGTGGGCGGCTGCGTCGCCAGCCAGGAAGGCGCGGCGCTGATCGAACGCGCGCCCTACGTGGACCTGGTGTTCGGCCCGCAAACGCTGCACCGACTGCCGCAGATGATCGCGGCGCGCCGCCAGACGAAGCGGCCGCAGGTGGACATCAGCTTCCCCGAGATCGAGAAGTTCGACCACCTGCCGCCGGCGCGGGTCGAGGGGCCGACGGCCTTCGTCTCGATCATGGAGGGCTGCTCGAAGTACTGCTCCTACTGCGTGGTGCCCTACACCCGCGGCGAGGAAGTCAGCCGCCCCTTCGACGACGTGCTGGCCGAAGTGGCCACCTTGGCCGAGCAGGGGGTGCGCGAGGTCA
Source organism: Rubrivivax sp. (assembly GCA_019635285.1). Classification (GTDB taxonomy): domain Bacteria; phylum Pseudomonadota; class Gammaproteobacteria; order Burkholderiales; family Burkholderiaceae_C; genus Rubrivivax. The sequence goes on from JAHBZS010000057.1 coordinate 22,823, forward strand.
CGCTGCTGGGGCAGAACGTCAACGCCTACCGCGGCACGATGGGCGACACCGCGGACATCGCCGACTTCGCACTGCTCATCGAAGTGGTGGCGCAGGTGCCGGGCATCGAGCGCATCCGCTACACCACCAGCCACCCGAACGAGTTCACGCAGCGGCTGATCGACGTCTACGGCCGCGTGCCGCAGCTGGTCAACCACCTGCACCTGCCGGTGCAGCACGGCAGCGACCGCATCCTCGGCGCGATGAAGCGCGGCTACACGGCGCTGCAGTACAAGAGCATCGTGCGCCGGCTGCGCGCGCTGCGCCCGGACCTCTCGCTGTCCACCGACTTCATCGTCGGCTTCCCGGGCGAGACCGAGGCCGACCATGCGCTGACCATGAAGCTGATCGAGGACGTCGGCTTCGATGCCAGCTTCAGCTTCGTCTTCAGCGCCCGGCCGGGCACGCCGGCGGCGAACCTGCCCGACGACACGCCGCAGGCCGTCAAGCTGCAGCGGCTGCAACAGCTGCAGGCGCGCATCGAGGCGCAGGCCCGCGCCATCAGCGCCGCGCGCGTGGGCACGGTGCAGCGCATCCTGGTCGAAGGGGCGTCACGCAAGTCCAGCGCCGCCGCGCCCGAGCTGATGGGCCGCACCGAGTGCAACCGCATCGTCAACTTCGCCGGCCCCGCGTCGCTGGTCGGCCAGTTGATCGATATCGACATCGTCGAGGCCTACCCTCACTCCCTGCGCGGCCGCACGAAGCCGGACCACCACAACGCCAGCGCCGCAGCCGCCGCCATCAGCGCATAGCTGAGCATCCGGCCGTCGCGCCCCAGCAGCACCAGGCCGCCGACCAGCACCAGCGAGCCGGCGACGCCGGCCCACAGCAGCAGGCGCAGCCAACGCACGCCGCGCAATTCAGCGCGCCACAGCAGCTTGGCCAGGCCCGCGGCCAGCGCCGCGGTCGTCCAGGCGGGCAGGAACAGGCCCAGCAGGTGCCACAGGGCGTCTAGGGGGCTCAAGTCGGTGGGCCAGCGCGTTTGATGCAGGTCAAGCCGCCCTGCGGCCGGGCCTGGGGACGGGAAAGCGGCGCAATTTTATAATCCGGCAATGAGCGTCATCGCCCTCGGCCTGAACCACACGACCGCGCCGCTGGATCTGCGCGGCCGCGTGGCCTTCGCGCCGGAACAGCTGGCGGTGGCGCTGCATGGGTTTCGCGAGCGCGTGCGTTCGGCGCAGCAGCCCGAGGCGGCGCTGCTGTCCACCTGCAACCGCACCGAGCTGTACTTCGCCGCCGAGCCGGGCCGGGCCGGCGACCTGGTGCACCCGGCCATCGACTGGCTGGCCGCGCAGGGCAGCCTGTCCGGCGAGCGCATGCGCGACCACACCTACGTGCTGGCCGACCGGGACGCGGCGCGCCACGCTTTCCGCGTGGCCTCGGGGCTGGATTCGATGGTGCTGGGCGAGCCGCAGATCCTGGGCCAGATGAAGGAGGCGGTGCGCCACGCCGAATCGGCCGGCACGCTGGGCAGCACCTTGCACCAGCTGTTCCAGCGCTCGTTCTCGGTGGCCAAGGAAGTGCGCAGCTCCACCGAGATCGGCAGCCACTCCATCAGCATGGCCGCGGCGGCGGTGCGCCTCGCCGCGCAGCTGTTCGAGGACCTGTCGAAGATCCGCGTGCTGTTCGTCGGCGCGGGCGAGATGGTCGAACTGGTGGCCACGCACTTTGCCGCGCGCCGGCCGCAGGCCCTGGCGGTGGCCAACCGCACGCTGGAGCGCGGCGAGAAGCTGGCCGGCCGCTTCGGCGCGCAGGCCCTGCGTCTGGCCGAGCTGCCGACCGTGCTGCATGAGTACGACGTGGTGGTGTCCTGCACGGCCAGCAGCCTGCCGATCATCGGCCTGGGCGCGGTGGAGCGGGCGCTGAAGGCGCGGCGCCACCGGCCGATGTTCATGGTCGACCTGGCCGTGCCGCGCGACATCGAACCCGAGGTCGGCCAGCTGTCCGACGTTTACCTGTACACGGTGGACGACCTGGCCGCGGCGGTGCAGACCGCCGGCGAGAAGCGCCAGGCCGCGGTGGAGCAGGCCGAGGCCATCGTCGACGCCGGCGTGCAGAGCTTCGCCCACTGGCTGGACCAGCGCGCCGCGGTGCCGCTGATCCAGGCGCTGAACCGCCAGGCCGACGACTGGCGCAGCGCCGAGATGGCACGCGCGCGCCGGCTGCTGGCGCGCGGCGAGGACGTGGAACACGTGCTCGACGTGCTGGCCCGCGGCCTGACGCAGAAGCTGCTGCACGGCGCGCTGGCCGAGTTGCATTCGACCGAAGGCGCCCATCGCGAGCAGCTGGCGCAGACCGTGTCGCGCCTGTTCCTGCGCCAGACCACCCGCCTGCCCGAAGGCGACGAGCGTTAGCGTCGCGGCCGCGCCGCCCGGTGGTGCCGCATGGCGCCTGCCTCCGACCCTTTCTGCCCCCACAGCCCCCATGACCCCTCTCTTGCGCGACCAGTTCGAACGCCTCGGCATGCGCCTCGCCGAGCTGGACGCCAACCTGGCCGACCCGCAGGTGCTGGGCGACATCCAGCGCTGGCGCAGCCTGTCGCGGGAACAGGCCGAAGTGGCGCAGGTGGTGGGCCAGTTCCGCGAATACCAGCAGCGCGAACGCGACCTGCAGGCCGGCCGCGACATGCTTGACGACCCGGAGATGGCCGAGCTGGCGGCCGAGGAGATCGCCTCCGCACAGGCCGACCTGGAGCGGCTGCAGGCCGCGCTGCAGCTGGCGCTGCTGCCGCGCGACCCGGACGACGAGCGCAATGCCTTCCTCGAGATCCGCGCCGGCACGGGCGGCGACGAATCGGCGCTGTTTGCCGGCGACCTGGCGCGCATGTACCTGCGCTACTGCGAGCGCCGCGGCTGGCGCAGCGAGGTGATGAGCGAAAGCGTGTCCGAGCTGGGCGGCTACAAGGAGCTGGTGCTGCGCATCGTCGGCGACAAGGTCTACGAGGCGCTGCGCTTCGAGTCCGGCGGCCACCGCGTGCAGCGCGTGCCGGCCACCGAAAGCCAGGGCCGCATCCACACCAGCGCCTGCACGGTGGCGGCGCTGCCCGAGCCGGACGAGGCCGAGGAGATCACGCTGAACCCGGCGGACCTGCGCATCGACACCTTCCGCGCCAGCGGCGCCGGTGGCCAGCACGTCAACAAGACCGACAGCGCCATCCGCATCACGCACCTGCCCACCGGGCTGGTGGCCGAGTGCCAGGACGACCGCAGCCAGCACCGCAACAAGGCCAAGGCCATGGCGGTGCTGCAGGCGCGGCTGCGCGACAAGGAGCGCAGCGAACGCGCCGCCAAGGAGGCCGCCACGCGCAAGGGCCTGATCGGCAGCGGCGACCGCTCGGACCGCATCCGCACCTACAACTTCCCGCAGGGGCGCTTGACCGACCACCGCATCAACCTGACGCTGTACAAGCTGGACCGGGTGATGGAAGGCGAGCTCGACGACGTGGTCGAGGCGCTGCGCGCGGCGCGTGCAGCCGAACAGCTGGCCGCGCTGGAGTCAGGCAGTTGAATGTGGCCGCGGCGCTGGCCCAGGCGCGCGCGCTGGGGCTGGAGCGGTTGGACGCCCACCTGTTGCTGGCCCACGCGCTGCAGCAATCGCGCGCCTGGCTGGTGGCCCACGACGACGCCGCCCTGTCGCCCGGCCAGCAGCAGCGCTTCGCGGCCGACTGCCGGCGCCGCGCAGACGGCGAACCGCTGGCCTACGTGCTGGGCGAACGCGAGTTCCACGGCCTGCAGTTGCAGGTCGGCCCCGCCGTGCTGGTGCCGCGGCCGGACACCGAAACCCTGGTCGACTGGGCGCTGGAGTTGCTGCCCACGCTGCCGGCCAAGGCGCCCGCCGTCGTCGACCTGGGCACCGGCAGCGGGGCCATCGCACTGGCGCTGAAGCACGCCCATCCCGCGGCCCGCGTCTGCGCCGTCGAGCTGAGCGCGCCGGCGCTGGCCGTGGCGCAGGCCAATGCCGAGCGCCTGCGCCTCGACGTGGCATGGCAGCCCGGCAGCTGGTGGCAGCCTCTGCGGGGGCGGCACTTCGACCTGGCGGTCAGCAACCCGCCGTACATCGCCGCGGCCGACCCGCACCTGCCGGCGCTGCGATACGAACCGCTGCAGGCGCTGAGCCCCGGCGGCGATGGCCTGTCGGCCTTGCAGCAGATCGTGCAAGGCGCACCGGCGCATCTGGCCCCGGGCGGCTGGCTGCTGCTGGAGCATGGGTTCGACCAGGCCGACGCGGTACGCGACCTGTTGCGTCGCAGCAACTTCGACGAGATCGCCACGCGAGCCGACCTCGCCGGCCGGCCGCGCTGCAGCGGCGGCCGCCGGCGCAAGGTGTGACATCCTGGTTGAACTGACGCCTTGGCCACACACATTCGTGGGGCCAGTCACATAAAGGCCACCCCCACAAGGCCGGTAGTGGCTAGGATGAAAGCACCAGCGTGAAGGGAGTCGGCCATGCGAGTCCTGCGATGCCTCACCTCCGCCGCCCTGCTGTGTGGGGCCGGCCTGGCCACCGCTGACGGCCTGAACGTCGACCGAATCAGCGGCTACTGGTCGGCGACGCAGACCCACCTGCAACTCAACGCCGCGGTGCTGGAACCGACGCTCGGTTCGCCGGCCACGCAGGTCTGGGGCCCCGTGCCGCTGGCGGCCAGCCTGGCCGGCGACTACTACTTCTCGAAGAGCCTGGCCGACGCCACGGTACCGCGCAGCGGCTTCCGCGCCAGCAGCGCGCTGCTGGTCCGCCAGCCTGGCGTGTCGTTGTCGGAACTGGCCTGGTCCTCGCGCGCCATGGCCAGTTTCGCGGCGCCGAGCCGCCTGGCGCTGGGCTACGCTGGCGCCAGCCCCTACGACGTGTCGGGCCAGGGCGTCAGCGCCCTGCCGTACCTGGGCATCGGCTACAGCGACTATTCGCTGAAGAGCGGCTGGGGCTTCTGGGCCGACATCGGCCTGGTGGTGCAGCACCCCGGTTCGGCGGTGGGGCTGGGGCGCACGCTGTCCGGCACCCAGGGCATCGACGACCTGGTGCGAGAGCTGCAGCTGTCGCCGATGCTGCAACTCGGCGTGAACTATTCGTTCTAAGCTCCCACGCGGGGGCTCGAGGCGCGCCGCCGGTTCGCGGCGGCGCTTTGCCGTATAAATCGAGCTTGGTCAGAACATTCGGCCCTGGGGGGCGAGGAACCATACACATGAGTGATACGCAGCAACGCATCGATCAACTGGTCAAGGGCAACCGGGTCGTGCTGTTCATGAAGGGCACGGCCCAGTTTCCGATGTGCGGCTTCTCGGGCCGCGCCATGCAGGTGCTGAACGCCTGCGGCGTGAACGACCTGACCACCGTGAACGTGCTGGAGGACGAGGAGATCCGCCAGGGCATCAAGCAGTACGCCAACTGGCCGACGATTCCCCAGCTCTACGTGAATGGCGAATTCGTCGGCGGCTCCGACATCATGATGGAGATGTACCAGTCCGGCGAACTGCAGCAGGCGCTGGCCGCGCGCGGCTGACGCGGCGCCGCGTTTGATTCAGGTGCCGGGCGCGCCGCGCGATGCGGCGAGCGTCGGCTCCTCGCCCAGCCACTGGCGCCGGTTGGCGAACACCGCGCTGGGGTACTCGGCGCGGCCGCGGCTGCCGTTGTAGCGCCCCAGCGCCAGAAAGAGGTCGCCCTTCTCGAGGTCGAGGTAGTGGCGCAGGATGACGCAGCCGAAGCGCAGGTTGGTCTGCATGTGGAACAGCGCGCCGGCGTCGCCGTTGCCGATGCTGCGCGTCCAGAAGGGCATGACCTGCATGTAGCCGCGCGCGCCGGCCGAGCTGATAGCGTATTTGCGGAAGCCGCTTTCCACCTGGATCAACCCCAGCACCAGCGCCGGCTCCAACCCGGCGCGCTTGCTTTCGTACCAGACGGCTTCGAGGAACTCCACGCGCAGCGCATGCTCGCTCTTGCGCTTCTTCAGCCGCTCGCTCATCGCGCCCAGCCAGCGCAGGTAGGCGAGACGGTCCTCGATGGACTCGAAGCTGGGCCGCGGCGGCGCCATGTCGGTGACCGACGCGGCCAGCGCCGTGCGCACCTTGTCGGCCAGCGGCTCCTCGCGCTGCGCGCCGGCATGCGCCACGGCCGACAGCGTCAGCCCGAGCAGCAGGCCGGCCAGCCTCTTCATGCGTCGAGCCGCGCCTTCACGAAGGCGGCCACCTCGGACCGCGGCACGCTGGCGGCCTGCGCCTCGCGCCGTCCCTGCACTTCGAGCCGGCCTTCCTTCAGGCCGCGCTCGGAGATGACGATGCGCTGCGGCACGCCGATCAGTTCCCAGTCGGCGAACATCGCGCCGGGGCGCTCGCCACGGTCGTCGAGCATCACATCGACGCCCAACGCCGCCAGGTCGTCGTGCAACGCATCGGCCGCCGCGCGCACATCGGCGTTGCGGTCGTAGCCGATCGGGCAGATCACCACCGTGAAGGGTGCGATGGCGTCCGGCCAGAGAATGCCGCGGGCATCGTGCCCCTGCTCGATGGCCGCGCCCAGGATGCGTGTGACGCCGATGCCGTAGCAGCCCATCTCCATCAGCTGCGGCTTGCCGGTCTCGTCCAGGTACGTCGCGTTCATCGCCTTGCTGTACTTGGTGCCGAGGTAGAACACATGGCCGACCTCGATGCCACGCTGGATCGCCAGCACACCCTGGCCGTCGGGCGACGGGTCCCCGGCCACGGCGTTGCGGATGTCTGCCACCAGGTCCGGTTCCGGCAGATCGCGGCCCCA
>JAHBZS010000058.1 GCA_019635285.1 Rubrivivax sp.
CTCGCACGCCAGCGGTTCTTGAAGTTCGGCTTTGCGCCGCAACCCGCCTTCAGCGCTGCAGCGCCAGCTCGATCCAGCGCACGCCGTTGCCTTCGTCGCTGGCGCGTTCCTCGAAGCCCAGGCGGCGTGCCAGGCCGAGCATGTGGATGTTGTCGCCCAGCACCGTGGCCACCAGCTTCTGCGTGCCCTGGCCGCGCTGGTAGTCGATGATGCGGCTCATCAACAGTTCGCCCAGCCGCGCGCCCTTCAGGTCGGAGCGCACGACGATGCCGAATTCGGCGTTCTGGTTGTCGGCATCGGCGATGGCGCGCACCACGGCCAGCGTGTGTTCGGCGCCCTCGTCGTCCGCCTCCACCGCCACGAAAGCCATCTCGCGCGCATAGTCCACCTGCGTCAAGCGCGCCAGTTCGCTGCGCTCGATGCTGCGCCGCGCGTAGAACACGCGCATGCGGATGTCGGCCGGGGCCAGCCTCCCCAGAAAGTCCATGTGCTGCGTCTCGTCCTCGGGGCGAATCGGCCGCACGGTCAGGCGCCGGCCCTGCCAGTCCAGCGTCTCCACCAAGTTCGACGGATACGGCCGGATGGCGAAGTTCAGCGCGCCGGCCGGCGCCGCCAGGCTCAGGCGCACGCGCGCCCGCGTGGCCAGCGCGCCGTCGCTGCCGACGAGCAGCGGGCCGCAGTCGACTTCGGCCACCTGCGACACATCGATCAGCAGCTGCGACAAGCCCACCAGTACACGCTGCAGCGCCGCCTCGTCGGCCGGCGGCGTGTCGTCGTCGCCGCGCAGCCGGGCCATCGCGCCGCTGCGGTGCATCAGCGACCGGGCCAGCGGCACGTTCAGCGGCGGCAAGGCCACGGTTGCCCCGGGCACGCCGTCGAGGGCCGTGGCGCCGGTGCCGAGCAGGATCACCGGGCCGAACAGCGCATCGATGCGCGCCCCCAGGGTCAGCGCACGCGCATGGGCGGGCTCGGCCGAGGCCGTCACGCGCAGGCCCTCGGCGCGCGCCCCCGGCCGCGCACGGCGCAGGGCGCGCAGCAGGCGCTGCGCGGCGTCGTGCACCTGCACCGCGCTGCGCAGGTCCTGCCGTGGCGTGCCGCTGTCGGCGGGGTCCGGCAAGCCGGCGCCGACCAGCTGCAGCGACACCGGGTAGCCGATGCGCTCGGCCGCGCTGGCCGCGGCATAGGGCTCGGCCTGCACCTGGCGCGTGGCGCGCACGGCGATGCCGTAGGCAGCCAGCAGCTCGCGGGCCTCGTCCGCCTCGAGCAGCGTGCGGCCGGCGCCCAGCGCGCGCTGCACCAGCGCGCGCGCCGTCGCGGCATTGGCGGGTGCGTAGCTGCCGCGGCTGGGCGGCGCTTCGATCAGCTGGGCCTGGTTGCGCCGGTAGTGCACCAGCATCGAGAACGCGCTCACCGCCTCGTCGGGCGTGGTGTAGCTGGCGATGCCGGCCTGCTGGAACACATCGCGCGCCCCGGCCACTGCATCGTGGCCGAGCCAGCAGCCCATCAGCCGCGGCGCGGCCTGTCCTTCCCGGGGGCGCAGCGCGTGGGCCACCTGCGCGCTGGCGACCTGCGCCACGGGCGCGTGGATGACCAGCGGCGCCGGCTTGCCGGGGTCGTCCTGCAGCCGCTGCAGCGCCTGCGCATAGGTCTGCGGCGCGGCCCGGCCGGGCAGCAGCAGCGGCGCGCCGGGCACGGCCTCGCGCGATAGCAGCGGCTGCAGCTGCTGCAAGGTCTGCGCCTGCAGGTGGCACAGCGCCACGCCCTCGCGCGCCGCCGCGTCGACGGCCAGCGCCGCGGCACCGGCGCCGTTGCTCAGCACCGCCAGCTGTTCGCTGCGGTTGCCGCGAAAGCGCGCCAAGGTCTGCGCGGCCAGGAACATCTGCGGCAGCGAGTGCACGCGCAGCATGCCGGCGCGCTGGATGGCTGCGTCGTAGGCGCGGTCGTCGCCGGCCTGGTCGGGCGGCAGGGCATGGGGCGAGCGCAGCACGATCACCGGCTTGTTGCGCGCCGCGGCGCGCGCCGCGGAGAGGAACTTGCGCGGCGCCTGGATGGCCTCCAGGTACAGCAGGATCGAGCGTGCGCGCGAATCGCTCGCCAGCTGGTCGAGCAGGTCGCCGGCGTCGATGTCGGCATGCCCGCCCAGCGACAGCACGTGCGAGAAGCCGATGCCGCGCGAGCGCGCCCAGTCGAGCATCGCGCTGCACAGTGAGCCGGACTGCGACACGAAGGCCAGGTCGCCGGCCAGCGCGTCGGTGGGGGTGATGCTGGCGTTCAGGCCCAGGTGCGGCAGCAGCATGCCGACGCAGCCCGGCCCCAGCACGCGCAGCATATGCGGCCGCGCCGCGTCCAGCATCGCCTGGCGCTGCGCGGCGTCGGCGTCGCTGGCCAGCACGATGGCGGCGCGCGTGCCGTGGGCACCCAGCTCGGCGATCTGCGCCGCCGCGTCGGCCGCCGGCGTGCACAGCAGCGCCAGGTCCGCCGGCGCCGGCAGATCGGCGATGCGGCTGTAGACACTCTGGCCATCCAGCCGGCGCAGCTTGGGATTGACGGCGAACACCGCGCCACGGAAGGGCCCGGCGCGCACGTTGCGCCAGGCGACGGCGCCCACGCTGTCCGGCCGCGCCGACGCGCCCACCACCACCACGGAAGCGGGGTCGAACAGTGCGTCGAGATGGCGAGTGCTCATGTCGGGGCTCGGGCGGGCGGAGGCGGGTGGAGGCGGATAGAGGGCGGGCAGAAGGCGAGGCCCGGACTTTGGCACACTGCGGGGCAGTTTCCATGCAGAAGACCCACCGATGAAAATCCTCTTGCCCGTCGACGGATCCGAGGCCTCGCTGGAGGCCGTGCGCCAGGCGCTGCGCATGGTGCGCGACGGCCTGCAGGCCAGCCTGGTGCTGGCCAACGTGCAGGAGCCGGCCACCTTGTACGAGATGCTGCTGGCGCACGACCCCGCGGTGATCGAGCAGGTCAGCGCCAAGGCCGGCCTGCACCTGCTGCAGCCGGCGCAGGACCTGGTGCGCGCGGCCGGCGTACCCTACGAGATCGAGGTGGCGTCCGGCGACCCGGCGCACACGCTGATCGACATCCTCGAGAACTTCGGCTGCGACATGGTGGTCATGGGCGCGCGCGGCCTGGGCACGCTGCGCAGCGCGCTGCTCGGGTCGGTGTCGCACGAAGTGCTGCATGCGGCGCAGGTGCCGGTGCTGGTGGTCAAGCAGGCGGCCGCAGCCGACGAAGTGCCCGACGAAGCGCCGGAATGACGCATTGAAGGCCTTCGCGGCGCTGTATGCCGCGCTCGACGCCAGCACCGCCACGCTGGACAAGCTGGCCGCGCTGCGTCGCTATTTCGCCGAGGCGCCGGCGGCCGACGCCGCCTGGGCCGTGTACTTCCTGGCCGGCGGCAAGCCGCGGCAGACCGTGCCGACCGCGCTGCTGCGGGCCACCGCCTGCCGCGTGGCGGGCTTGCCGGACTGGCTGTTCGAGGAGAGCTACCAGGCGGTCGGCGACCTGGCCGAGACCATCGCCCACGTGCTGCCGCCGCCGCAGCGCGACAGCGACCTCGGCTTGGCGGCCTGGGTCGAACAACGCCTGCTGCCGCTGCGCGGCCAGGACGCACCGGCCCAGGCCGCCGCGCTGGCGGCGTGGTGGGACGAGCTCGACACCGCCGGCCGTTTTCTGCTGAGCAAGCTGATCGGCGGCGGCTTCCGCGTCGGCGTCAGCAAGCTGCTGGTGCAGCGTGCGCTGGCCGAGGCCTTCGGCCTGGACCCCAAGCTCGTGGCGCAGCGCATGATGGGCTACACCGACGCCAAGACGCCGCCCAGCGCCGCGCGCTTTGCCGCGCTGCATGCCGCGCAGGCGGCCGGCGACCCCGGCCAGCCCTATCCCTTCTTCCTGGCGCATGCGCTGGCCGGCGAACCGGCCGAGCTCGGGCCGCTGAGCGACTGGCTGGCCGAATGGAAGTACGACGGCATCCGCGCCCAGCTGGTGCGGCGTGCCGGCGCCTGCTGGATCTGGTCGCGCGGCGAGGAGCTGATGACCGAGCGCTTTCCCGAAGTGGTGGGCCAGGCCGGCGCGCTGCCCGACGGCACCGTGCTGGACGGCGAGCTGCTGGTCTGGGACGGTGAAGCGCCGGCACCGTTCCAGCGGCTGCAGCAGCGCATCAACCGCAAGACCCTCACCAAAAAGCTGCTGGCCGACGCGCCGGCGGTCTTCGTCGCCTACGACCTGCTGGAGTGGCAGGGCGAGGACCTGCGCACGCAGCCGCTGCGCGCGCGCCGCGAGCGGCTCGAGGCGCTGTGCGCGGCGCACGGCCTGCGCGTGTCGCCGCGTGTGGCGGCCGACGGCTGGGCGTCGCTGGCCGCGCTGCGCGCGCAGGCGCGGGCGCGTGGCGTCGAAGGCTTGATGTTGAAGGGGCTGGAGTCGCGCTACGGCAGCGGCCGCAGCAAGGCCGACGGCACGTGGTGGAAGTGGAAGGTCGACCCGCTCAGCGTCGACGGCGTGCTGATCTACGCGCAGGCCGGGCACGGCCGCCGTGCCAGCGTGTACACCGACTACACCTTCGCCGTGTGGAACCGCCCGCCGCGGGATGCGGCCGAAGCCCAGGCCGTGGTCGAGGCCATTGCCAGGCGCGAACCGGCGCAGCCCGGCGCGCTGCAGCTGGTGCCCTTCGCCAAGGCCTACTCGGGCTTGAGCGACGAGGAGTTCGCGCAGGTCGACCGCATCATCCGCGCGCACACGCTGGAGAAGTTCGGGCCGGTGCGCAGCGTGCGCCCCACGCTGGTCTTCGAACTGGGCTTCGAGGGCGTCAACCGCAGCCCGCGCCACAAGAGCGGCATCGCGGTGCGCTTCCCGCGCATGCTGCGCATCCGCCACGACAAGCCGCTGCACGAGGCCGACTCGCTGGCGCAGTTGCAGGCAATGCTGGCCTATGAGGATTCGCGACTAACGACGTAGGCGTGTGCAGCTGTCGGGGCCATGCAGTCGTGCGCTTCAGTCCAGCGCGGGCCGAGGACGGGGGATGCGAATCCGCTCCTGTCCCCCGGGTCGGGCTGGCGCCCGCCCCTCCTCCTTTACCTCGCGGACTCGCATCCCCCGCCCTCGGCGGGTGAGTACGGTGTGGTTCGAGACATCGCCAACAGCCAAACCACGCGGCACTGCGTCGCTTGGGCTGTTCACGCTGCATCGAAGGCCTCGCAGCTGCCCGGCCGAGGGTGGCGGGTGAGCGAATCCGCGAGGTAAAGGAGGAGCCCGGTCGCAGACCGGGCGGGGGACAGGAGCGGATTCGTTCACCCGTCGCCCTCGGCTCGCGCTGGATGACGCGAACGACAACAACACGCCGAGACCGGCCACCCGATCCTTGCGTTTGAATGCGATTGAGCGGTAGGACCTGTCGACGCCAGAACCTAGCGTCGCAGGCCCTAGCATGTACGCTATGGCACTAACCGGCCTCACCGTCTTCCTCAGCGCCTTCTTGCTGTTCCTGGTGCAGCCGATCATCGCCAAGCTGATCCTGCCGCGCTTCGGCGGCAGCGTGGCGGTCTGGGCGACTTGCCTGGTGTTCTTCCAGGCGGCGCTGCTGCTCGGTTATGCCTTCGCGCACCAGCTGGTGCAACGCGACCAGCGCCGCGCCTGGCGCCACGCGCACGTCGCGCTGCTGCTGGGCAGCCTGCTGCTGTTGCCGATCGTGCCGGTGACGCCCTGGCCGGGCGCGCAGGCGGGTGACCCGGCCTGGCAGATTCTGGGTCTGCTGGCGCTGACCATCGGCCTGCCCTTCACCCTGCTGGCCATGACCAGCCCGCTGCTGCAGGCCTGGCGCGCGGGCCAAAGCCGCAACCCGTACCGGCTGTTCGCCGTGTCCAACGGCGCCTCGCTGGCCGCGCTGCTGGCTTACCCGTGGCTCGTCGAGCCCTGGTTGTCGGCCACGCTGCAAGGCAAGGTCTGGTCGGCGGCCTATGCCGTCTACGTGCTGGCGCTGTGTGCCATCAGCCTGCGCCGGCCGCCGGTGGCGCGCGGTGCGGCACCTTTGGATTCACCGGCGCCGGGTCTGCGGCGCATGCTCGGCTGGTTCGTGCTGGCGGCGCTGGGCAGCTACGTGCTGGTGGCGCTGACCAACCACCTGACGCAGAACATCCCGTCCTTCCCGATGATGTGGGTGCTGCCGCTGGTGATCTACCTGCTGAGCTTCACGCTGTGCTTCGACGCCGACCGCTGGACGCCGCCGCGCGTCTGGCGCGCCGGCCTGCTGCTGGCGCTGGCGGCGATGTGCGCGCTGCTGCTGCAGGAGCGGCAGATCCGCAACCTGGGCTGGGAGATCGGCGGCTTCCTGCTCGGGCTGTTCGTGGTCTGCATGTTCTGCCATGGCGAACTGGCGCGCAGCCGGCCGCCGGCGGCACAGCTGACCTACTTCTACCTGGCGGTGTCGGCCGGCGGCGTGGCCGGCGGGGCGCTGGTGGCGCTGGGGGCGCCGGCGCTGCTGCACGGCTACTTCGAGGTGGAAATCGGCCTGGTGCTGCTGGCCGCGGCGCTGCTGTGGCGCTCGTGGTGGCAGGGCCGCGGCTGGGTGGCCGCGGCCGGCCTGGTGCTGCTGGCCTGCGCGCTGACGACGGTCAAGCGCATCGACGACGCGCTGGCCGAGGTCATGGCCATCAGCCGCAACTTCTACGGCGTGGTGCGCGTGCGCGAGTACGGGCGCGACCACCCGCAGACGCACGAGCGCGTGCTGATCCACGGCAGCATCATGCACGGCCAGCAGTTCCTGGCGCCCGACCGGGTGCGGCGGCCGACCAGCTACTACGCCGCCGACTCCGGCGTCGGCCGGCTGCTGCGGTCGCTTGCCGACCGGCCCATCGCCGTCGGCGCGGTGGGCCTGGGCGCGGGCACCATCGCCGCCTACGGCAAGGCCGGCGACCGCTACCGCTTCTACGAGATCGACGACGCCGTGGTGCGCGCGGCGCACGCCTACTTCAGCTTCATCGCCGATTCACCGGCGACGGTGGAGGTGGCCGTGGGCGACGGCCGCCTGCTGCTGCAGCAAGAGGCCGCGCGCCGCTTCGACGTGCTGGTGGTGGACGCGTTCTCGGGCGACTCGATCCCCGTGCACCTGTTGACGCGCGAGGCGGTGGAGCTGTACCGCCAGCGCCTGGCGCCCGGCGGCGTGATCGCGCTGCACGTCAGCAACAGCCACCTGGCGCTGGCGCCGGTGGTCGCCGGCATCGCCGCCGAGCTGGGCCTGCAGGTGGCCTTCATCGCCGACCCGGGCATCGAAAGTGACCCCAGCACGTCGGCGTCGGACTGGGTGCTGCTGGCGGACGACCGCCGCGTGCTGGACCTGCCGCTGATCCGCGAGGCCGCCACGCCGATTCCGCAACGCCCCGGCATGCGCACCTGGACCGACGACTACAGCAACATCCTGCAGGTGCTGGCCTTCGGCCGCGGCAGCGGCTGATGGGCTGGTTCGAGCGCGGTCGCGGCTGATCGATTGGGACTCTTTCGTTCGGCCGCCGTGGGGGCCGAGGCGTTGCGCCGAGTGGCTGCGCGGCCCCGGCCTGGCGGCCGAGCTCAAGCCTCGGACCACAGCGCGCGCATCGCCGCGGCGAAATCCTGCGTCAGGCCGAGGCGGTCGCGCGGCACCCAACGGCCGGCGATCATGACGTCGCGGAAGGGCGCGCCGGGGCTGGAGAAGACCAGCGCGTCCAGCAGGCGCTCGTCGGGCACGCCGGCCAGCGCGCCGTCGTCTGCATCGAGCACCAACAGATCGGCGCGCGCGCCGACCTGCAGGCCCCAGCGCGCAAAGCCCGCAGCCCGCCCGCCGGCGTGCAGCGCGGCTTGCAGAAGCCGCGCCGCGGTGGCGCTTTCGCCATGGCCGGGGTCGGCACACACGTTGCGCTGCTGCAGGCGCAGGCGCTGGCCGTATTCCAGCCAGCGCAGCTCCTCGGGCCAGGCGCGCGTGACGTGGCTGTCCGAGCCGATGGCCAAGGGCACCCCGGCGTGGAGCCAGCCCGGAATGTCGGTCAGCCCGTCGCCCAGGTTGGCCTCGGTGCTGGGGCAGATCACCACGCCGGCGCCGCGGCGCGCCACGGCCTCGATCTCGGCCGGCGTGGCATGCGTGGCATGCACCAGCTGCCAGCGGGCATCGGGCGCGCCATGGCGGCACAGCCATTCGATCGGGCGCAGGCCGGTGGCCTGCAGGCAGTCGGCCACCTCGGCCGTCTGCTCGGCCACGTGGATGTGCACCGGCACGTCGCCCAGGCCGTCGACGAGCCGGCCGATGGCCTGCGGCTCGGCGGCACGCAGCGAATGGATGGCCACGCCCGCATTCAGCAGCGGCCGGCCGCTGCCGGCCAGGCCGCGCTGCAGCGCGCGCACCGCCGCGGCGTCGGTGGCGAAGCGGCGCTGGTCGTCGCGCAGCTGCGGCTGCGCGAAGCCGGCGCGCTGGTACAGCACCGGCAGCATGGTCAGGCCGATGCCGGCATCGGCCGCGGCGTCGGCCAGCGCCCAGCTGGTGGTCAGCGGGTCCGGGTAGGGGCGGCCGTCCAGGTCGTGCTGCAGGTAGTGGAACTCGCAGACCTGCGTGTAGCCGCCGCGCAGCAGCTCGGCATAAAGCTGCGCCGCCACCGCGCGCAACTGCGCCGGCGTGATGCGCAGCGCCACGCGGTACATGCGGTCGCGCCACGACCAGAAGTCGTCGGCGGGCGCTTCGCGCCGTTCGGCCAGCCCGGCAAAGGCGCGCTGGAAGGCATGGCTGTGCGCGTCGACCAGGCCCGGCAGCACCGGCGCGCACAGGCGCTGGGCATGCGGCGGTGGCGGCACGTCGGTGGTGATTTCTTCCCAATGACCGTTGCGGCCGGCGCACAGCAGCACCCGCTCGGCCCAGCGGCCGTCGATCCAGGCGCGCGGCGCCCAGGTCAGGCTGCCGCTCATGCCGGCGACCAGTCGAGCATGCGCTGCAGCAGCTGGCGCAGCAGCGGCTGCACGCGCGACGCCTGCGCGGCATCCCAGGTGAAGGGCGCGGTCTCGCGCATGTAGGTGCTCCAGCACTGCTCCAGTTGCACCGCGTGCACGCCCTGCGCCGGCTGGCCGTAGTGGCGCGTGATGTGGCCACCCTTGAAACGCCCGTCGACGGCCACCGTATAGCGGCTTTGCGACTGCAGCAGCGCGGCCAGCGCGTCGCGCAGCGACGGTGCGCAGGCCGCGCCGCTGGCCGTGCCCAGGTTCAGGTCGGGCAGCTTGCCGTCAAACAGCCACGGCAGCCGGGACTTGATGCTGTGGCCGTCGAAGAGCAGCGCATGGCCGTGGGCCGCCTTCAGCCGCGCCAGCTCGTCGCGCAGCGCGTCGTGGTAGGGCTGCCAGTAGGTGGCCACACGCTGCTGCACCTCGGCCGCGTCGGGCGCCTGGCCGTCGCGGTAGAGCGCGTCGCCGGTGAAGAAGCGCGTCGGGCACAGCTCGGTGTTGTTGGCCCCGGCATACATCGGCTGGTTGTCGCTCGGGCGGTTCAGGTCCACCACGTAGCGGCTGTGCCGCGGCACGATCAGGCTGGCGCCGAGTTCGGTGGCAAAAGCGTAGAGCTGGTCGAGGAACCAGTCGGTGTCCTCGACCTGCAGCGCGCGCGGCTGCAGCCGGGCCGCGAGGGCGGGCGGGATATGCGTGCCGGCATGCGGCAGGCTGACCAGCAGCGGCGTGCGGCCGCGCTGCAGGGTGTAGACGGGGTCGTTCATCTGCCGGTCTCCACGCCGGCGACGATGCGCCGGCGGCAGGGGTTGTGGCCGAACCAGTAGGCCAGCTCGTTCGGATGCGCCAGGTCCCAGGCGACGAAGTCGGCGCGCTGCCCGGGCGCCAGCGTGCCGCGGTCATGCAGGCCCAGCGCGCGTGCGCCGTGCGCGGTGACGCCGCGCAGCGCCTCTTCGGGCGTCATGCGGAACAGCGTGCAGGCCATGTTCAGCATCAGCAGCAGCGACAGCCCTGGCGACGAGCCCGGGTTGTGGTCGCTGGCCAGGGCGATGGGCACGCCGGCGTCGCGCAGCGCCTGCACCGGCGGCAGCTTGGTCTCGCGCAGGAAGTAGAAGGCGCCCGGCAGCAGCACCGCCACCGTGCCGGCCGCGGCCATCGCGCGCACGCCGTCGGCCGACAGCCATTCCAGGTGGTCGCAGGACAGCGCATGGAAGGACGCCGCCAGCGCGGCGCCTCCCTGGTCGCTGAGCTGCTCGGCATGCAGCTTGACGGGCAGGCCCAGGCGCTGCGCGGCTTCGAAGACGCGCCGCGTCTGCGCCGGCGTGAAGGCGATGTGCTCGCAGAAGGCATCCACCGCGTCGACCAGGCCTGCGGTGTGCAGCGCCGGCAGCCAGGCGCAGACGGCATCGATGTAGTCGTCGGCGCGGCCGTCGAACTCCGGCGGCAGCGCATGCGCCGACAAGCAGGTGGTGCGCACCGTCAGCGGCAGCTCGCGGCCCAGCCGGCGCGCGATGCGCAGGCAGCGCGCCTCGTGCTCGGCGCTCAAGCCGTAGCCGGACTTGATCTCCAGCGTGCTCACGCCTTCGGCCATCAGCGCGAGCGCGCGTTGGCGGGCCGAGGCGAAGAGCTGCTCGTCGCTGGCCGCGCGCGTGGCCGCGACCGTGGAGCGGATGCCGCCGCCGGCACGCGCGATCTGCTCGTAGCTGGCGCCTTGCAGCCGCAGCTCGAATTCGCGCGCGCGCTGGCCGCCATAGACCAGGTGCGTGTGGCAGTCGACCAGCCCGGGCGTCACCAGCGGGCCGCCCAGGTCGACTTCGGCATCGACCTGCAGGCCGGCCGGCAGCGCCGCCTGCGCGCCGGCCCAGCGGATCGTGTCGCCGTCGCTGAGCAGTGCACCGTGCTCGACCCAGCCCCAGGGTTCGGGCCCGGCCAGCGTGGCCAGGCGGGCGTTGCGCCACAAGGTCTTCATGCGTGGGGCTCGAAGTGCAGCCACCAGGCGCGCACCGGCCGCGTGGCGGCGATGCGCCAGCGGCCGTGGGCCTGCGCGTCCCAGGCCAGCGCGAAGGCGGGCACCGGCATGGCGTCGGCGCCATCGACCTGCAGTTGCAGCGCGTCGGCGGCGAACAGGGCGCGGAAGCGGGCCCGCGGCGCGAAGTCCTCGCCCACGCGGGCCGCTTGCATGGCGCCGCGGCCGGCACCGCGGCGCAGCATCAGGTTCAGGTCGCGGGTCGGCCCGTCGAGCAGCGTGCAGCCGGGCGCGGCTTCGCCCGGGAACGCCAGCGGCGCGTCGCCGGCCTGCAGCTTGTGCGGGCCTGCGGGCAGGCCGAGCTGGACGCCGGCGCCTTCGAGCACCGCGAACCAGCGGTCGACGCCGGCGAAGGCCGAGAAGGGCCCGTCGGCGCGGATGTCGGCGACGCTGATGCGCAAGGCCCAGTCACTACCTTCGCGGGTGGGGGAGGGCCAGGCCAGCAGCTCGCGCGTCAGCCCGCCGCCGTTTTTCCACGGCGTCGGCGCGACGCGGTCGCAGGGCAGCAGCGTCATGCCGGCCACAGCAGCGGGAACAGCGCATCGTGCATCGGCGCGCCCGCCGGCAGCCGTTCGGCCAGGCCGGGGAACTCGGGCGACGTGACCCAGCGGCGCGGCGCGTGGCGGATGTCGTCGCCGATAAAGCGCACCGAGAACACGCGCCGCCGCCGGTCGCCGTCGACGCCGGCGGAGGCGTGCAGCGCCAGCATGTGGAAGCAGACCACGTCGCCCGGTTCGATTTCCCAGCCGAGGATGCGGTGCTGGTCGCGGTGCGCATCGATATCCGGCAAGTCGGCCAGGCTGCCTTCGGGGAACCACTTCGCCTGGTGGTCCATGAAGCTGCGCGGCATCAGCCATGGGCCGCGGTGCGAGCCGGCGACGAACTCCAGCGTCGAGTGGCGGCGCACCGGGTCGACGGCGATCCACATGCTGACGTTCATGTCGCCCTCGATGTTGTAGTAGGGCTGGTCCTGGTGCCAGGGCGTGGGCGCGCGCGTGCCCGGCTCCTTGGTCAGCATGTGGTCGTGGTACAGGCGGATCTGCCGGCTGCCGGTCAGCCGCGCGGCGGCGCCGGGCAGCGCGGAGTCGAAGATCACGCGCCGGTAGGCGTCGTTGTGCTGCCAGTTGCAGAAGTCCTCGATGAAGAAGCCCGGGTCGCCGGGCCGGCTGGCGACCTTGGCACGCGGGCTGGGCGCAGCCAGGTTGGCGTCGATGCCCTGGCGCAGCAGGGCCACTTCATCGGGCGACAGCAGCTGGCGCACGCACACCGCGCCGTCACGCTGGAAGTCCTCGACCAGCGCCGGCGTGAGGCGCTCGCGCAGGCGGGTCTGGGCGGCGGCGTTCATGGCTTGAATTCTCCCTGCAGCAGGTAGCGCGAGCCCGGGTGCACCAGGCGCGCCAGCGTGATCGGCACGTCCTGGCTGACGGTGCGGCGCACCACGATCAGGCAGGGCTCGTCGCCTTGGATGCCCAGCAGCCGGGCCTCCTGCGCGGTGGGGCACGCGGCTTCGATGGCGTATTGCGCTTCCCACAAAGGCGCCACCTGCAGCAGGTACTGCGTCGGCGTCACCTGCGTGAAGTCGCAGCCCAGGTAGTCGGGTGCGCTGGCCGGGTTGACGTAGCGGTCCTCGCACTGCAGCGGCACGCCGTTCTCGAAGTGCACGATCAGCGTGTGGAACACCGGCGCACCCACTGCCAGGCCCAGGCGCTGCGCCAGACCATCGGCCGCCTTCTCCTGGCGCGCCAGATGCACCTCGGCATGGTGCCGGTGGCCGCGCGCAGTGATCTCTTCGTGCAGGTCGCGGATGCGCAGCGTGCTGGCCACGCGGAACAGGTGCGCGGCGAAGGTGCCCACGCCCTGCACGCGCTCGATCAGGCCTTCGCTGCGCAGCTCGTTCAGCGCGCGCGTCACCGTCATGCGGCTGACGCCGAACTGCGCCACCAGCTCGGCATCCGACGGCATGGCCGCGCCGGGCGGCCAGCGGCCGCGCGACAGCTCGTCCTTCAGGTACTGCTTGATGCGGGCATAGGGCGCCACGGGCAAAGACATCGAAGGATGGGGGTTAACCCGGGCATTCATGGGCACTCAGCTTACTTGCATAGACTTGTCTAGTCAACTAAAGTGCGGCCCTCGATCCAGACGCTTGCGAGGCCCCCGATGTCCGACCTGTCCACCGTCCAGCAACTGTCGCAAGCACGTGTGGTGCGCGCCCCGCGCGGCAGCCAGATCAGCTGCAAGAACTGGTTGATCGAAGCGGCCTACCGCATGCTGCAGAACAACCTCGACCCCGAGGTGGCGGAGAACCCCGACGCGCTGGTGGTCTACGGCGGCATCGGCAAGGCGGCGCGCAACTGGGAGTGCTTCGACGCGATCCTGAAGAGCCTGCGCGAGCTGAACGAGGACGAGACCTTGCTGGTGCAGAGCGGTAAGCCGGTGGGCGTGTTCCGCACGCATGCCGATGCGCCGCGCGTGCTCATCGCCAACAGCAACCTGGTGCCCAAGTGGGCCACCTGGGAGCACTTTCACGAGCTGGACCGCAAGGGCCTGATGATGTACGGCCAGATGACCGCAGGCAGCTGGATCTACATCGGCAGCCAGGGCATCGTGCAGGGCACCTACGAGACCTTTGTCGAAGCCGGGCGGCAACACTACGGCGGCAGCCTGAAGGGGAAGTGGATCCTCACCGCCGGCCTGGGCGGCATGGGCGGCGCGCAGCCGCTGGCCGCCACCTTTGCCGGCGCCTGCAGCCTGAACATCGAATGCCAGCAAAGCCGCATCGACTTCCGCCTGCGCAGCCGCTATCTGGACGAGCAGGCGAAGGACCTGGACGACGCGCTGGCGCGCCTTCAGAAGTACACCGCGGAGGGCAAGGCCATCTCCATCGGCCTGCTGGGCAACGCGGCCGAGCTGCTGCCCGAATTGGTGAAGCGCGGCGTGCGGCCCGACCTGGTGACCGACCAGACCAGCGCGCACGACCTGGTCAACGGCTACCTGCCCGCCGGCTGGAGCGTGGCGCGCTGGAAGGCGGCGCAGCTCGATGCCGGCCAGCACGCCGCGTTGCGCGATGCCGCGGCCAAGAGCTGCGCAGTGCACGTGCAGGCCATGCTCGACTTCCAGGCGATGGGCATCCCGACGGTGGACTACGGCAACAACATCCGCCAGGTGGCCTTCGACACCGGCGTTCAGCGCGCCTTCGACTTCCCCGGCTTCGTGCCGGCCTACGTGCGGCCGCTGTTCTGCCGCGGCAAGGGCCCGTTCCGCTGGGTGGCGCTGAGCGGCGACCCGGAGGACATCCGCAAGACCGACGCCAAGATGAAGGAGCTGTTCCCCGAGGACGCCCACCTGCACCGCTGGCTGGACATGGCCGGCGAGCGCATCGCCTTCCAGGGCCTGCCGGCGCGCATCTGCTGGATCGGCCTGGGCGAACGGCACCGCGCCGGGCTGGCCTTCAACGAGATGGTCAAGTCGGGCGAGCTGAAGGGCCCGATCGTCATCGGCCGCGACCACCTCGACTCTGGCTCGGTGGCCTCGCCGAACCGCGAAACCGAAAGCATGCAGGACGGCAGCGACGCCGTCAGCGACTGGCCGCTGCTGAACGCGCTGCTCAACACCGCCGGTGGTGCCACCTGGGTCAGCCTGCACCATGGCGGCGGCGTCGGCATGGGCTACAGCCAGCACAGCGGCGTGGTCATCGTCTGCGATGGCAGCGACGCCGCAGCGAAGCGCATCGAACGCGTGCTGTGGAACGACCCCGGCACCGGCGTGATGCGCCATGCCGATGCCGGCTACGACATCGCCGTGGCCTGCGCGAAAGAGCAGGGCCTGAAGCTGCCGATGGTGAGCCCGGACGTGCGGGCGTCCACGGCGGACGGCCGCGCGCCTGGCGAACGCCCTGGCGCCTCTGCGCGCCAGGCTACCGGAGCCTGATCTTGCGCCTGCGCCCCGGACACTTCACGCTCGAGCAGCTGCAGGCGGTGCACGCCGGCGGCGTGGCGCTCGAGCTCGACGACGCGGCCCGGTTGGCGATCGCCGCCAGTGCGGCCGTGGTGCAGCGCGCCGCCGCGGGCAAGGACCCGGTCTACGGCGTCAACACCGGCTTCGGCAAGCTGGCGTCCACGCGCATCAGCGAGGCCGACCTGGCGACGCTGCAGTTGAACCTGATCCGCTCGCATTCGGTGGGCGTGGGCGCGCCGCTGGCGCCCGAGGTGGTGCGCCTGGTGCTGGCGCTGAAAGCGGGCTCGCTGGCGCGCGGCGCCTCCGGTGTGCGCCAGACCGTCGTCGACATGCTGCTGGCGGTGCTGAACGCCGGGCTGGTGCCTTTCATTCCCAGCCAAGGCTCGGTGGGCGCCTCGGGCGACCTGGCGCCGCTGGCGCACATGACGCTGGCGTTGCTGGGCGAGGGCGAGTTCCTGGTCGGCGGTGAGCGTCGTGATGCCGCCGCGGTGCTGAAGGACCATCGCATCGAGCCGCTGCGCCTGCAGGCCAAGGAAGGGCTGGCGCTGATCAACGGCACGCAGGTGTCCACCGCGCTGGCTCTGCACGGCCTGTTCGCCTTCGAGCCGGTGCTGGAGTCGGCGCTGGTCATCGGCGCGCTGACGGTGGACGCGGCGCGCGGCAGCGACGGTCCCTTCGACCCGCGCATCCATGCGCTGCGCGGCCAGCCGGGGCAGATCGACGTGGCGATGTACTACCGCGCGCTGCTGGCCGGCAGTGCGATCCGCGCGTCGCATACCGAAGGCGACGACCGCGTGCAGGACCCGTACTGCCTGCGCTGCCAGCCGCAGGTGGTGGGCGCCTGCCTGGACCAGCTGCGCCACGCCGCGCTGGTGCTGCTGCGCGAGGCCAATGCCGTGACCGACAACCCCTTGGTCTTCGCCGACGACGGGGCCATGATCAGCGGCGGCAACTTCCACGCCGAGCCGGTGGCGCTGGCCGCCGACGCGATGGCCAATGCCATTGCCGAAGTCGGCGCCATCGCCGAGCGGCGCATCGCCATGCTCATCGACAGCAACGTGTCGCGGCTGCCGCCGTTCCTGACGGCCGATGCCGGGCTGAACAGCGGCTTCATGATTGCCCACGTCACCGCCGCGGCGCTGGCCAGCGAGAACAAGTCGCTGGCGCATCCGGCCAGCGTGGACAGCCTGCCCACCAGCGCCAACCAGGAAGACCATGTGTCGATGGCCACCTTTGCGGCGCGGCGGCTGCAGCCGATGATCGCCAACGTGGCGCACATCCTGGCCATCGAGCTGCTGGCCGCGGCCGAGGGCATCGAGTTCCTGCGGCCGCTGGCCAGCAGCGCGCCGCTGGAATCGGCACACGCGTTGCTACGTGCCCGGGTGCCGCGCTTCGCCGTCGACCGCTTCATCGCCCCCGACATCGAGCGGGCCACCGCGCTGGTGCGTGCCGGCAGCCTGGCCAAGGCCTTCCGGGCGATCCCTGGCTTGCCGGCGCTGTGGATCCCGGTTTGAATCCATCCCACCTTCACCCCAAGTCCCCCCCAAAAGGAGCCCGCATGAAACGCTTCGTCGTCGCCGCCACCCTGGTGCTGATCGGCACCGCCCAGGCCCAGGAACTCACGCCGGTGGCCATCGCCATGTCCGGCTGGACCGGCTTCGCCCCGCTGACGCTGGCCAAGGACGCCGGCATCTTCAAGAAGAACGGCCTGGACGTGACCATCAAGAAGATTCCGCAGAAGGACCGGCACCTGGCCATCGCCAGCGGCGACGTGCAGTGCGCGGCCACCACGGTCGAGACCTGGGTGGCGTGGAATGCGGCGGGCGTGCAGACCACGCAGATCTTCCAGCTCGACAAGAGCTTCGGTGCCGACGGCATGGTGGTCAAGCCCAGCATCGCCAAGATCGCCGACCTGAAGGGCAAGACGGTGGCCGCCAGCGCCCCCGGCACCGCACCGTACTTCACGCTGGCCTGGATGCTGAAGAAGAACGGCCTGTCGGTGAAGGACGTGAAGGTCGTCAACCTGGAGCCGCAGGCCGCGGCCAACGCCATGATCGCCGGCAACCAGGACATCGACGCCGCGATGACCTACGAGCCCTACCTGGGCGCAGTGCGCGCCAAGCCCGAGGCCGGCAAGATCATCGCCACCACGCTGGACTACCCGATGATCATGGACACCTTCGGCTGCACGCCGAAGTTCCTGGCTGAGAACCCGAAGGCCGCGCAGGCGCTGGCGACCAGCTACTTCCAGGCGCTGGACATGATCAAGGCCGAGCCGAAGAAGGCCTTCGAGATCATGGGCGCGGACGTCAAGCAGAGCGCTGAGCAGTTCGAGGCCAGCCAGAAGTACCTGCGCTGGCAGGACAAGGCCGCCAACCAGAAGTTCTTCGCCGGCGAGCACGCGCAGTTCAGCAAGGAAGCCGCCGAGCTGCTGCTCGAGGCGGGCATCATCCGGCAGCTGCCGGACATGAGCAAGCTGGCCGACACGCGATTCATCCAATGAGCCGTAGCGCCGCGCTGCGCGCTGCCGTGGCGGCGGCGCCTGACCTTAGCCGCCCAAGGAGACGCTCGCGCATGAAGCCGTTGACCCCGGTGAGCCCCGGCGCGCGCATCGCGCTGGGCATCAGCTTCTTCGTGCTCTTCGTCGCCGTGTGGTCCATCGCCACCTTCGGCGGCTTCGTGCAGAAGACCTTCCTCGCCGACCCGGTGTCGATGCTCAAGAGCGGCTGGGTGCTCCTCGCCGAGCACGGCTTCGCCAAGGACATCGGCATGACGGTGTTCCGCGTGCTCGGTGGTTTCGTCATCGCCGCGGTCATCGCGGTGCCGCTGGGCGTGGCGATGGGCGCCTACAAGCCGATCGAGGCCTTCTTCGAGCCCTTCGTCAGCTTCGCGCGCTACCTGCCGGCCAGCGCCTTCATTCCGCTGCTCATCCTGTGGGCCGGCATCGGCGAGGCGCAGAAGCTGGCGGTCATCTTCCTCGGCAGCTTCTTCAGCCTGGTGCTGATGATCAGCGTCACCGTCGGCAACACGCGGCGCGACCTGGTCGAAGCCGCGTACACGCTGGGTGTGGGCGACGCGTCGCTGATCCGCCGCGTGCTGATCCCTGGCGCCGCGCCGGAGATCGCCGAGCAGCTGCGCATGGTGCTGGGCTGGGCCTGGACCTACGTGATCGTCGCCGAGCTGATCGGCGCCAGCAGCGGCATCGGCCACATGATCACCGACAGCCAGGCGCTGCTGGCCACCGACCAGATCATCTTCGGCATCATCGTCATCGGCCTGATCGGGCTGGCCAGCGACCTCCTGTTCAAGTGGGTCAACCGCCGCCTGTTCCCGTGGGCCCAACTCGGCCGGTAGGGGTGCGGAACATGGGCAACATCCTCTCCATCCGCGGCGTCGAACGCCGCTTCGATACCACCCTGGCGCTGCAGGCGACGAACCTGGAGGTGGCCGAGAACGACTTCATCACCATCCTCGGCCCCAGCGGCTGCGGCAAGAGCACGCTGCTGCGCATCGTCGCGGGGCTGGACACGCAGACCGCCGGCGACGTGCTGCTGGACGGCAAGCGCATCGACGGCCCCGGCGCCGACCGCGGCATGGTCTTCCAGAGCTACACGCTGTTCCCGTGGCTGACGGTGCTGGACAACGTCTGCTTCGGCCTGGCCGAGCGCGGGCTGCCGCGCGAGCAGCAACTGCAGATCGCGCACGGCTTCCTCGCCAAGGTGGGCCTGAAAGGCTTCGACCAGCACTACCCCAAGCAGCTGTCGGGCGGCATGCAGCAGCGCACCGCGATCGCCCGCGCGCTGGCCAACGACCCGCGCATGCTGCTGATGGACGAGCCCTTCGGCGCGCTGGACCACCAGACGCGCGAGCTGATGCAGGAGCTGCTGCTGGGCATCTGGGAAGAGCAGCGCAAGACGGTGCTGTTCGTCACGCACGACATCGACGAGGCGGTGTTCATGGGCAGCCGCGTCATCGTCATGAGCGCGCGCCCCGGCCGCATCAAGCTCGACCGCGAGGTGCCCTTGGCGCACCCGCGGCACTACTCGGTGAAGACCACGCCGCAGTTCACCGAACTGAAGGCCGAGCTGACCGAGCAGGTGCGCGTCGAGGTGCGGGCCGCGCAGCAGGCGCAGGCGGCGACGCCCTAGACGAACTCGACGCGGATGCGGTTGATCTCGAAATCGTCGAGATCGACAGTGCCGCGGCAGGGGCCGGAGGTGATCTTCAGGGCGGCCTGGAGCAGCCCGATCTGGGCCACGTCGAACTCGAACGGTACCTGCCTGCCGCCAGCCCAGTAGCCCTGGGTCGGCGAGACGCCGCCCGGCATGCTTTGCGTGCCGGCGTCGC
This sequence comes from Rubrivivax sp., assembly GCA_019635285.1. Lineage (GTDB taxonomy): Bacteria > Pseudomonadota > Gammaproteobacteria > Burkholderiales > Burkholderiaceae_C > Rubrivivax. Next base: position 19,274 of record JAHBZS010000058.1, read on the forward strand.
CGACGATGGCGATCTCGTTCCTGCAGACGTCACTCTGCCAGCCCTTGGCATCCAGATAGACGATGGCCTTGGTGACCCCGGGCTTCTTCACCTGCTCGGCCCAGTCGGCGATGGCAAAGCTCAGTTCCGTACCATCGGTGGGCTTCTGGAACTGGGAGTTGTTGGCGCCTTCGTAGGCGCCGTCGCCCAGATGCATCACCGTATCCCCGCCGACGGGGATGCTGATGTTGGTGGCCAGCGGAACCAGGTAGACGTCCTGGTTGCAGGTGCTTCCGCCGCTCAACGCGGGACAGATGATGGTTTGCGGCTCGTAGCCGGTTTTGGTCACCGTGGCGGCCGGATACTGGACGCCGACCACGTCGGACGCCGGCATCTCGATGCGGCAATTGCCGCTGGTACTGGTCTGGGTGGTGTAGCTGCTGGATTTCGCCTGAAAATTGACGGTGGCGTCCGCAACCCCTTTTCCGGTGACGGTGTCCATTACTTGACAGTCCAGCCGCGCGGTACTCGGAGAGTCGCCTCCCGAATTGCTGCCGCCGCTGCCGCCACTTCCTCCGCCACCCCCGCCGCACGCTGCCAGAAGCACTGACAGTGCGGCCAGACCCAGTACTCGCGGAGTATGGGGGCCAAATAGATTTGTCATGGTCCTCTCTCCCTTTCTCGCTCCAGTCCCACGTGCATGGCGCCGCGCGATCAGGAGCGTGTCCGGTTTCATTCTAGTCTTTCATGTGCCGAACATCACGTTTGCGTCCTCTTCGTTGGGGGCGATTCCTCTGCGTTACATATTCGTAACCATTGCTTATGATTCTCCTGCCGAGGTTACAAATTTTGGCAAGCGAGAAAACCATTGCGCGATAAGCTGAACGGTTGTTATCAGGCGGCGCGGGGCCGCAAACAGGCACTGGCGCGCAGGCTTCCCACGCCGATGCCGTTCCAGTTGGTCAAGCGCACGTGGCTCAGCGAGCCCAGCAGGCGCGCATCGTCGTCGTCCAGCCTCACGTAGGCTTCGATCAGCGCGGCCATGGCGACTTCGGCGGCGCGGGCGTTGTTGCCGTCGTCGATCTTCAGGGCCACGCCGAGGCCGCGCTCCGGCAGCGCGGCGCAATAAACCCCTTCCGCACCGACCTTGCAGCACACGCGCTCGCCCAGTTGCTGCATGACGCGCGTGTCGAAGCGGTCGGTGCCGCCGACCATGAAGGGGGCACGGGCCACGGCCTGGCGCAGGCGCCGCGCCGCTCGCGCATGCTCCGCGCTGAGGCCGGTACCGCTGCCGACGCGGGCAAATGCCAGCGCCAGGTGCCGCAGCGGGATACCGAAGGTGGGGATGGAACAACCGTCGATGCCCTGGGGCGCGTTCGCCAGGTCCCAGCCTGTGCTGGCCTGCAAGGCCTGCGTCACCTGCCGCATCACCGGATGGCCGGCCTGCACGTAGCCGCGCACGGCGTCGAACAGCGGCCGCCCGGCGGCCAGGCTGCAGCCCAGGCAGATGAAGCCGGCATGTTTGCCCGAGCAGTTGTTGTGCAGCGCGCTGGGCGTCTCGCCGCGCGCCGCCATCTCGCGCTGGAAGGCCTCGCGGTAGGGCCAGTGGGCGCCGCATTCCAGCGCCTGCGGGCCGAGCCCTGCCTTTGCCAGCATGCGCGCCGCCGTGGACACGTGCGCCGGCTCGCCGTTGTGCGAGGCGCAGGCCAGCGCCAGTTCCTCGTCGTCGAGGCCGAAGCGCTCGGCCGCGCCGCTGGCCACCAGCGGCAGCGCCTGCAGCAGCTTGACCGCCGAGCGCGGGAACACCGGCCGCTCGATGTCGCCCAGCGCCAGCACGCACGCGCCGTCGGCGTCGACCACCGCGACCGCGCCGCGATGCGCCGATTCGACGGTATCGCCTCGATAGACCTCGACCAGTACTGGATTCATCCGGCGGCTCCTGTGTCGCCGGCCGACTGTACTTCGCGCCGGCACGCCACCGCGACAATCGGGCCATGCCTGCTTCGTCCGCGACGGCCATGCGCTGCATCGGCGTCGACTTCACCAGCCGCCCGACGCGCCGCAAGCCGGTGCAGGTGGCCCAAGGCGAGTGCCGCGGCACGCAGCTGCAGTTGCAGGCGCTGCACGCGCACGCCGACTACGACAGCTTCGCCACCGCGCTGCAGGCTCCGGGCCCCTGGGTCGGCGCCTTCGACTTCCCCTTCGGGCTGCCGCGCGAGCTGGTCCAGGCGCTGGGCTGGCCCACCGCCTGGCTGCCGCTGATGCGCCACTACGCCAGCCTGCCGCGCGACCGGATCCGCCTGCAGTTCAAGGCCTTCTGCGACGCACGGCCGCCCGGCGCAAAGTTCGCCCACCGCGCCTGCGACCGTCCGGCAGGTTCGAGCCCGTCGATGAAGTGGGTCAATCCGCCGGTGGCCTGGATGCTGCATGCCGGCGTGCCGCTGCTCATCGACGCCGGCGTGCACCTGCCGGGCCTGCACGATGGCGACCACAACCGCGTGGCGCTCGAGGCTTACCCGGGCCTGCTGGCGCGCGAGCTGATCGGCACGCGCTCCTACAAGGCCGACGACGCGGCGCGCCAGACGGCCGAGCGGCGGGCCGCCCGCGAGCACATCGTCAGCGCACTGCAGCGGGGGGACACGCGGCTCGGCCTGCGCTTGGCAGTGCCGGCGGCGCTGCGTGAGCCGCTGGTGGCGGACGCCTCGGGCGACCGCCTCGACGCCGTGTTGTGCCTGATGCAGGCGGCTTGGGCCAGCACGCGGCCGGGCTGGGGTCTGCCGGCGCAGGTCGACCCGCTGGAAGGTTGGATCGTCAGCGCCTGAGACCGCCCGGCGCCGTGGGCAGAATCCGCGGCATGAGCTACAGCGGCGGGGACGGCGGCGCAGGGGTCAGGGCAGAGGGTCGGCCGGCGCGGCCGGCCGGCGCGCGGAGCCGGCCGCCACGGCGGCACGCGGGCAGGCCGGCCTGACATGGCGGACGCCCCGGCCTGGTTTGCCGCGCAGGGCTGGGCGCCCTTCGACTTCCAGCGCGAGGTCTGGGCCGCGATGGCCCAGGGGCGCAGCGGCCTGCTGCATGCCACCACCGGCAGCGGCAAGACCTATGCGGTGTGGCTGGGCGCGCTGGCGCGGCGGCAGCCGGCCGCGGGCCTGCAGGTGCTGTGGATCACGCCGATGCGGGCGCTGGCGGCCGACACCACGCGGGCCTTGCAGCGGCCGCTGCCGGCGCTGGCGCCGCACTGGCGCGTGGCGCAGCGCACCGGCGACACGCCCGCCGCCGAGCGCGCACGGCAGGACCGCCGTCCACCGCAGGCGCTGGTGACCACGCCCGAATCGCTGACGCTGCTGCTCACGCGCGAACGCGCCCGCGAGGACTTCGCCGCGCTGCACACCGTGGTCGTCGACGAATGGCACGAGATGCTCGGCAACAAGCGCGGCGTGCAGCTGCAGCTGGCGCTGGCGCGGCTGCGCCGTTGGCATCCGCAGCTGGTGGTGTGGGGCCTGTCGGCCACGCTGGGCAACCTGGACGAGGCGCTGCGCGCGCTGCTGCCGGCGCGTGCCGCTGCGGGCCGCGGTGTGCTGGTGCGCGGGCGCATCGACAAGCAGCTGGTGGTGGACACCTTGCTGCCGCACGAGCCCGGGCGCTTTTCCTGGGGCGGGCACCTGGGCGCGCAGATGCTGACGCCGGTGGTGCAGGAAATCGAGCGCTCCGGCCCCACCTTGGTCTTCACCAACGTGCGCTCGCAGGCCGAGAGCTGGTACCAGCTGCTGCTCAACGCGCGACCCGACTGGGCCGGCAGCATCGCGCTGCACCACGGCTCGCTGGACAAGGTGGCGCGCGAATGGGTCGAGGCCGGGCTCAAGGCCGGCAGCCTGCGCGCCGTCGTCGCCACCTCGTCGCTGGACCTGGGCGTGGACTTCCTGCCGGTGGAGCGCGTGCTGCAGGTCGGCAGCGCCAAGGGCGTGGCCCGGCTGCTGCAGCGTGCCGGTCGCAGCGGCCACCAGCCCGGCCGCGCCAGCCGCGTCACCCTGGTGCCGACCAACACACTGGAGCTGGTGGAGGCGGTGGCGGCGCGGCGCGCGGCGCTGGCCGGCCGCGTGGAGGCGCGCACGCCGCCCGAGGCGCCGCTGGACGTGCTGGTGCAGCACCTGGTGAGCATGGGGCTGGGCGGCGGCTTCGAGGCCGACGCGCTGTTCCGCGAGGTGCGCAGCGCCTTCAGCTACCGCCGGCTCGCCCGCAGCGCCTTCGACTGGGCGCTGGACTTCGTGGTGCATGGCGGCAGCAGCCTGCAGGCCTACCCCGAATACCACCGCGTCGTCTGGCACGACGGCCGCTACCGCGTGCCGGACCGCGGCATCGCGCTGCGCCATCGGCTGCAGGTGGGCACCATCGTCTCCGACGCCTCGATGCAGGTGAAGTGGCTCGGCGGCGGCACGCTGGGCAGCGTCGAGGAGAGTTTCATCGCCCGCCTGAAGCCGGGCGACTGCTTCGTCTTCGCCGGCCGCGTGCTCGAATACGTGCGCACGCAGGACATGGCGGCCTACGTGCGCAAGGCCAGCGCCAAGCGCGGCATCGTGCCGGCCTGGAGCGGCGGACGCATGCCGCTGTCCAGCGAGCTGGCCGACGCCACGCTGGCCGTGCTGGACGGCTGCCGCCAGGGCGACTGGCTGGACCCGGAGCTGCAGAGCGCCCAGCCGATGCTGCAGGCACAGGCGCGCCTGTCGAAGCTGCCCACGCCGAAGACGCTGCTCGTCGAGCGCTACCGCTCGCGCGAGGGCCACCACCTGTTCTTCTATCCCTTCGCCGGGCGGCTGGTGCACCTGGGGCTGGCCGCGCTGCTGGCCTGGCGGCTGGCGCGTGCGCAGCCCAATACCTTCTCCTTAAGCGTCAACGACTACGGCTTCGAGCTGCTGGGCGCCGGCCCCATCGACGACGCGCCGTTGCGCTCGCAGGCGTTGTTCGACGAGGCCGAGCTGCTGCACGACGTGCTGGCCAGCCTGAACAGCGGCGAGCTGGCGCAGCGCCGTTTCCGCGAGATTGCGCGCGTCGCCGGCCTGGTGTTCAGCGGCTACCCCGGTGCACCGAAGAGCACGCGCCAGCTGCAGGCCTCGTCGGGCCTGTTCTACGAGGTCTTCCGCAAGTACGACCCGGGCAACCGGTTGCTCGGCCAGGCCGAGCAGGAGGTGCTGTCGGACGAACTGCAGATCACCCGGCTGCGCGGCGCGCTGCGGCGCATGCGCCGGCTGCACAGCGAGATCGTCGAGCTGGCCGCGCCCAGCCCCTTCAGCCTGCCGCTGATGGTGGAGCGCTTTCGCGAGCAGCTCAGCACCGAGAAGCTGGCCGACCGGCTGGCGCGTGTGCTGCAGGATGCCGAGCGGGCGCTGGCGGCGCCGCTGCCGCAGCCTGGGCGGCGGCGGAGTGCGCCATCGGTCACGGCCGCGCGCCCGCCGCGGCCTGCACGCCCTGAGGGCGACGCAGAATCGGCGCCATGAAAGTCTGGATCACGAGCCTGTTGCTGCTGCTGGCCACCCTGGCCGGCCAGGCGGCCCCGGCGCAGCTGGAGGGCCGCGTGTCGCGGGTCGTCGACGGCGACAGCCTGTGGCTGGAGCTGCCCGCCCCGGCGGCGCCGGTGGAACTGCGGCTGGAGGGCATCGACGCCCCCGAGATCTGCCAGGCCTGGGGGCCCGAGGCCAAGCGCGCGCTGGCCGATCTGGTGCTGGGCAAGCAGGTGCAGGTCAGCACCGTTGGCCGCGACACCTACGGCCGCACCTTGGGCACCGTGCATCTGGACGCGCAGAACATCAACAAGCTGATGGTGCAGGAAGGCCACGCCTGGAGCACGCGCTACAAATACGACCGCGGCCCCTATGTCGCCGACGAGCGCATGGCCAGGGCGCTGAGCCGCGGGCTCAATCGCGAGGGCGGCGCCGTCATGCCGCGCGACTTCCGGCAGTTGCACGGCCCCTGCGAGGGGGCGGCGCCGGCGGCCGCGACGAACGGCGCGGTGCCGGCTGCGACGGTGGCACCGGTGGCGGCCGCCGCCCCGGCCGCCCCAGCCCCGATCGCTGCGCCGCCCGCGGCAGCCGTGCCGGTCGCGCCGGCCGCCTACCGCTGCGACGGCCGCACGCGCTGTGCGCAGATGCGCTCCTGCGCCGAAGCCACCTGGTTCCTGCAGCACTGCCCCGGCGTGCAGATGGACGGCAACCACGACGGCGTGCCCTGCGAACGGCAGTGGTGCCGGCCGTAGCCGGCGAGCACGACAGACCATCTCGCGGCAAGATGCGGGCTCTTCGTGGGCCCCGCCGTGACGCCGATCCACCCCCCGCCGCCTGAGTTCACGCCGCCGCTGCCGCGCGACCCGCTGCGCGAGGCCATTCGCGCGCTGACGCGCCGCCCCGAGCCCGAGCTGCTGCCGGGGCTGCTGCAGGCCGCGACACTGGACCCGGCGCAGGCCGAGGCCGCCCAGGCGCTGGCGCTGAAGCTCGCGCGCGCCCTGCGCGAGCGCAAGCTGGCCTTCAGTCGCGCCGGGCTGGTGCAGGGCCTGCTGCAGGAATTTGCGCTCAGCTCGCAGGAAGGCGTGGCGCTGATGTGCCTGGCCGAAGCGCTGCTGCGCGTGCCGGACGCGGCGACGCGCGACGCGCTGATCCGCGACAAGGTGGCGCGCGGCGACTGGCGTGCGCACCTGGGCGCCAGCCCGTCGCTGTTCGTCAATGCCGCGGCCTGGGGCCTGCTGCTCACCGGCCGGCTGGTGGCCACGCACAGCGACGAAGGCCTGGGCACGGCGCTCAAGCGTGTCGTCGGCCGCGGCGGCGAACCGCTGATCCGCAAGGGCGTGGACATGACCATGCGCCTGATGGGCGAGCAGTTCGTCATCGGCGAGAGCATCGACGCGGCGCTGGCCACCGCGCGCCGGCGCGAGGCGCAGGGCTTCCGCCATTCCTACGACATGCTCGGCGAGGCCGCGCTCACCGACGCCGACGCGCGCCGCTACCTGGCGGCCTACGAGCAGGCCATCGACGCCATCGGCGCCGCCGCGGCGGGCCGCGGCATCCGCGACGGCCCGGGCATCTCGATCAAGCTGTCGGCGCTGCACCCGCGCTATGCACGCGCGCAGCGGCCGCGCGTGCAGGCCGAGCTGTACCCGCGGCTGCTGGGCCTGGCACTGCGCGCGCGCGCCTTCGACATCGGCCTGAACATCGACGCCGAAGAGGCCGACCGGCTGGAGCTGTCGCTGGACCTGCTGCAACGCCTGTGCCACGAGAGCGCGCTGGCTGGCTGGCACGGCATCGGCTTCGTCATCCAGGCCTACCAGAAGCGCTGCCCGGCGGTGGTCGACTGGCTCATCGACCTGGGCCGCCGCTCCGGCCACCGGCTGATGGTGCGGCTGGTCAAGGGCGCGTACTGGGACAGCGAGATCAAGCGCGCACAAGCGGACGGCCAGGCCGGCTACCCGGTGTACACGCGCAAGGCCTACACCGACATCGCCTACCTGGCCTGCGCCCGCAAGCTGCTGGCCGCGCCCGACGCGGTGTTCCCGCAGTTCGCCACGCACAACGCGCACACCTTGGCGGCGGTGCATGCGCTGGCCGGCGCCGACGCCGGGCCCGAGCGCTACGAGTTCCAGTGCCTGCACGGCATGGGCGAGCCGCTGTACGAGCAGGTGGTGGCACCGGCGTCGCAGGGGGGGCTTGGCCGCGCCTGCCGCATCTATGCGCCGGTGGGCACGCACGAGACCTTGCTGGCCTACCTGGTCCGCCGGCTGCTGGAGAACGGCGCCAACACCTCCTTCGTGCACCGCATCGCCGATACCGCGCTGCCGCTGGAAGCACTGGTCGAGGATCCGGTGCGCAGCGTGCAGGCGCTCGCGGCACGCGAGGGTGCGCTGGGCCTGCCGCATCCGGCGATCCCGCTGCCCGCGGCGCTGTACGGCGCGGCGCGCCGCAACTCGGAGGGGCTGGACCTGGCCGACGAGGCCACGCTGCAGGCGCTGGGCGCCGCGCTGCAGGCCAGCCAGGCCCAAGCCTTGCATGCCGAGCCGCTGCTCGCCGTGCCGGCCCGGCCGGCGCCGGCGCAGCCGGTGCACAACCCGGCGGATCGCCGCGACGCGGTGGGCACCGTGCAGGACGCCTCGGCCGAGGACGTGCAGGCCGCGCTGGCCGCAGCCGACGCCGCCGCGGCGCCCTGGGCCGCCGTGCCGCCGGCCGAACGGGCGGTGCTGCTGGAGCGCGCGGCCGATCAACTCGAGCAGGACCGGCTGAGCTTGATCGCGCTACTGGTGCGCGAAGCGGGCAAGACCGTGGCCAACGCGGTGGCCGAGGTGCGCGAGGCGGTCGACTTCCTGCGCTACGACGCACAGCAGCTGCGCCAGGGCGGGTGGGCCCCCGACACGCAACCGCCGCTGGGCTCGGTGGTGGGTCCGGACCGGCCCCTTCGGCCGGTGGTGTGCCCGCACCGGCCCCTTGGGCCGGTGGTCTGTATCAGCCCGTGGAACTTCCCGCTGGCCATCTTCACCGGCCAGGTGGCGGCGGCGCTGGCCGCCGGCAACCCGGTGCTCGCCAAGCCGGCCGAGCAGACGCCGCTGGTGGCGGCGGCGGCGGTGCGTGCGCTGCATGCGGCCGGCGTGCCGCGCGGTGCGCTGCAGCTGCTGCCCGGCCGTGGCGAGACGGTGGGCGCCGCGCTGGTGGCCGACGCGCGCGTGGCCGGCGTGGTCTTCACCGGCTCCACCGAGGTGGCGCGGCTGCTGCAGCGTGCGCTGGCGCAGCGCCTGGGCGCCGACGGCCGCCCGGTGCCGCTGATCGCCGAGACCGGCGGCCAGAACGCGATGGTCGTCGACTCCTCGGCGCTGGCCGAGCAGGTGGTGGCCGACGCCGTGAGTTCGGCCTTCGATTCCGCCGGCCAGCGCTGCTCGGCGCTGCGTGTGCTGTGCGTGCAGCACGATGTCGCCGACCGCGTGTTCGGCATGCTCGAAGGCGCGGCGGCCCAGCTGCGTGTCGGCGACCCGCGTGCGCTGGCCACCGATGTCGGGCCGGTGATCGACGACGAGGCGCGTGCCGCCATCGAGCGCCACCTGCAGCAGATGGCCTCGCGCGGGCGGCGCATCCTGCGCCCGGCGCTGCCCGACGCGGCGGCGTCCGGCTGCTTCGTCGCCCCGGCGATCGTCGAGATCGCCTCGCTGGCCGAGCTGCAGCGCGAGGTCTTTGGCCCGGTGCTGCACGTGCTGCGCTACGCGCGCGACGGGCTCGACACGCTGCTGCAGCAGATCAACGCCACCGGCTATGCGCTGACGATGGGCGTGCACACGCGCATCGACGAGACCGTGGCGCGCGTGGTCGGCACGGCGCGTGCCGGCAACCTGTACGTCAACCGCAACATCGTCGGCGCGGTGGTCGGCGTGCAGCC
>JAHBZS010000059.1 GCA_019635285.1 Rubrivivax sp.
TGCCCGAGCCAGTGGCCTCGGCGGCGTCGCAGCCCGAGGTGCCGGCCGCGCAAGCCGTGGCCGCGGCCGCGTCGGCCGCCTCGGCGCCGGTGGCCTTCGAATGGCCGCCGTCGACGCAGCTGAGCTACCGGCTGCGCGGCAACTACCGCGGCGAGGTCGTCGGCGGCGCGCAGGTCGAATGGGTGCGCGCCGGCTCGCGCTACCAGGTGCATCTGGACGTGTGGGTGGGTGCGCAGGCGGCGCCGCTGGTCGGCCGCCGCATGAGCAGCGACGGCGAGCTGGGCGACCACGGCCTGACGCCGCGGCGCTACGACGAGGAGACACGCGCGCTGTTCCGCGAGCTGCGCCGCCGCACCATCGTCTTCGACGGCGAGCGTGTGCTGATGCCCAACAGCAAGCAGCTGGCACGCGTGCCCGGCCTGCAGGACGCCGCCAGCCAGTTCGTGCAGATGACCTGGCTGTTTACCACGCAGCCGCAGCTGCTGACGGTGGGCAACCGCATCGAGGTGCCGCTGGCGCTGCCGAACAACATCGACATGTGGGCCTACGACGTGATCGGCAAGGAGTCGCTGGACACGCCCTTCGGCCCGATCGAGACCTTCCACCTGCGGCCCAAGCGGGAGCGCCCGTCCAAGCTGGAGCTGGTGGCCGACGCCTGGTTCGCGCCGTCGCTGCAGTACCTGCCGATCCGGCTGCTGATCCGCCAGGACGAGGCCACCTATGTCGACATGATGATCGAGCGCCTGCCGCTGCAGGCTGCGCCGGCGTCGGCGCCGAAGTGACGCAGGGGCGGCGCTTATAGTGACCGCTGAACAGTGACCGCCGAACCACGAAGGACCCCATGAGCACGCAGACCATCCTTACCGAAGTGCAGGGCGACGGCGCCCGCCGCACCGCCGTCATCCGCCTGAACCGCCCGCAGCAGCTGAACGCGTTGAACGACACGCTGATGGACGAACTGGGCGCCGCACTCACCGCCTTCGACCATGACGACGCCATCGGCTGCATCGTCATCACCGGCAGCGACAAGGCCTTCGCCGCCGGCGCCGACATCGGCGCCATGGCCACCAAGACCTACATGGACGCCTACCGGGGCGACTTCATCACGCGCAACTGGGAAGCCATCCGCCTGGTGCGCAAGCCGGTCATCGCCGCGGTGGCCGGCTTCGCGCTGGGCGGCGGCTGCGAGCTGGCGATGATGTGCGACATCGTCATCGCCGCCGACAGTGCGCGCTTCGGCCAGCCGGAGATCAAGCTGGGCATCATCCCCGGCGCCGGCGGCACGCAGCGCCTGCCGCGCGCGGTGGGCAAGGCCAAGGCCATGGACCTGGTGCTCACCGGCCGCATGATGGACGCCGCCGAGGCCGAACGCGCCGGCCTGGTGTCCCGCGTGGTGCCGGCCGACAAGCTGCTGGACGAGGCGCTGGCCGCCGCCGCGGTGATCTGCGGGTTGAGCGCGCCCAGCCTGATGATGGCCAAGGAATGCGTCAACCGCGCCTACGAAGGCGCGCTGGCCGACGGCGTGATGTTCGAGCGACGGCTGTTCCATTCGCTGTTCGCCACCGAGGACCAGAAGGAAGGCATGGCGGCCTTCGTGGCCAAGCGCAAGCCGGCCTTCAAGCATCGGTAGCGACGCCGCCGTGGCTTCAACCGGCCCGCGCCGCGGTTGCGCCGCTGCGAGGCCTCCAAGCCGCTATTCGCGGCAGGCGGTCTTCAGGGCTGCAGCCACTGCGCGCCGTCGGCGCCGAAGTGCGCCCGGCGGTGGCCGTCGGCGTGCAGCTCCAGCCAGTCCACCGACCGCACCTTGGCCGTGACCACGGCGAAGTGCTCGCGCGAGGCGCGCTCCGGCGCGCCGGCCTCGGTCAGCGGGCTGCCCGGCGGCAGCGGCGACAGATAGTCCTGCGCCGCCGGCGTGAGCTTCAGCCGCGCCCAGCGCGACGACACCCGCAGCCCCGCGGTCTGCACCTCCAGCTGCACGCGCAGGCGCAGCTGCCAGCTCAGGCTGGGAGACCAGCACAGCAGCGTGCCGGCCGGGCGCTGGCGCATCTGCGCCACCTTGGCCGAGCGCGCATCGGTGAAGAAGACCAGCTCGCGCGCCGCGGCGTCCACCTCGCGCAGCACCACCGACCGCGCCTGGGCTTCGTCGTCGTGGACGGTGGCCAGCACCATGGTGCGCCAATCATGTTCGCGCTGCTGCGCGGCTTGCTGCAGCTGCTGCCACAGGCTGCTTTCGATGAGCGCCAGCGAGTCGATGCGCGCGCCCATCGCCGGCTCAGGCCTCGCGACGCAGTGCCGGGAACAGCAGCACGTCGCGGATGCTGGGTGAATCGGTCAGCAGCATCACCAGCCGGTCCAGGCCGATGCCGCAGCCGGCGGTGGGCGGCATGCCGTATTCCAGCGCGCGGATGAAGTCGGCGTCGTAGTACATCGCCTCCTCGTCGCCGGCCTCCTTGTTGGCGGCCTGGGCCAGGAAGCGCGCCGCCTGGTCCTCGGCGTCGTTGAGCTCGGAGAAGCCGTTGGCCACCTCGCGGCCGGCGATGAAGAGTTCGAAGCGTTCGGTGATCGACGGGTCGGTGTCCGAGGCGCGCGCCAGCGGCGACACCTCCACCGGGTAGTCGATGATGAAGGTGGGCTGCCACAGCTGCTGCTCGACCACGGCCTCGAACAGGCCGAACTGCAGCTCGGCCAGCGTCCAGTGCGCGTGGGCGGTCTCGCCGGCGGCTTCGATGCGTGCGCGCAGCAGCGCCGCGTCCACGGTCTGCGCCTCGCTCAGCCCCGCGTAGGCGACCAGCGACTCGCGCACGTTCAGCCGCTTGAAGGGCGCGTCCAGGTCGATGGGCTTGCCACCGTAGCTCAAGAGCGCCGAGCCGGTGGCCTGGCGCGCCGCGTGGCGCAGCACGCCCTCGGTGAAGTCCATCATGTCGTGATGGTTCCAGTACGCCGCATAGAACTCCATCATCGTGAATTCCGGGTTGTGCCGGACGCTGATGCCTTCGTTGCGGAAGCTGCGGTTGATCTCGAACACACGCTCGAAGCCGCCCACCACCAGCCGCTTCAGGTACAGCTCGGGCGCGATGCGCAGGTACATGTCCTGGTCGAGCGCGTTGTGGTGCGTGATGAAGGGCTTGGCATTTGCGCCCCCGGGGATCGGATGCAGCATCGGCGTTTCCACTTCCAGGAAGCCGTGCTCGACCATGTGGTTGCGGATCGACGCCACCGCCTTGCTGCGCGCCACGAAGCGCGCGCGCGCGGCTTCGTCGGTGATCAGGTCGACATAGCGCTGGCGGTACTTCTGTTCCTGGTCGGTCATGCCGTGGAACTTGTCCGGCAGCGGCCGCAGGCTCTTGGTCAGCAGGCGCACCGACGTGGCCTTGACCGACAACTCGCCGCTCTTGGTGCGAAACAGCGTGCCTTCGCAGCCCAGGATGTCGCCCAGGTCCCAGTGCTTGAAGGCCGCCAGGGTCTCGGCGCCGACCAGGTCCTGCGTGATGTACAGCTGGATGCGGCCGTGGGTGTCGCCGAAGGAGCCGTCCTGCAAGGTGGCGAAGCAGGCCTTGCCCATCACCCGCTTGAGCATCATGCGCCCGGCCACCGCCACCTGGACGGCCTGCGGCTCCAGCTCCTCGTTGGGCAGCTGGCCGTAGCGGTGGTGCAGGTCGGCCGCATGCTGCCGCGGCTTGAAATCGTTGGGGAAGGCCACGCCCTGGCGGCGCAGCGCGGCCAGTTTCTCGCGCCGCTCGGCGATCAGCTGGTTGGGGTCCGCGGTGCCGGCGGCAGGGGCTTGGGAATTCATGGAAGGGGTGGCGATGTGGAGCCCGGGATTCTAGGCATTCGTTCGCGCTGCGGCGGGGTGGGGCGTGCCGGTGCCGGGGCCTCGGCGATAATTTGCAACCGCCCGCATCCATGCACATCCACCGCGCCCCCATCACCGACCGCAAGCTGCGTTTTGCCCTGGTGGGCTGCGGGCGCATCGCGCAGAACCACCTCGACGCCCTGCGCCAGCACGCGGCCGACGCGCAGGTGGTGGCGGTGTGCGACACCGACCCGGTGGCGCTGCAGAAGGCCGAGCAGGCCACGCAGGCGCCCGGCTTCGATTCGCTGACCGCCCTGCTGGCCGGCAGCCGGCCCGACTGCGTGGTGCTGGCCACGCCCAGCGGGTTGCACCCGCAGCAGGTGATCGAGGTGGCCGCCGCCGGCGTCGACGTGATGACCGAGAAGCCCATGGCCACGCGCTGGAGCGATGGCCTGGCCATGGTGCGCGCCTGCGACGACGCCGGCGTGCGCCTGTTCGTGGTCAAGCAGAACCGCCGCAACCGCACCTTGCAGTTGCTGAAGCAGGCGCTGACGCAGGGGCGCTTCGGCCGCATCTACATGGTCAACGTCAACGTCTTCTGGACGCGGCCGCAGAGCTACTACGACAGCGCCGACTGGCGCGGCACCTGGGAATTCGACGGCGGCGCGTTCATGAACCAGGCCAGCCACTACGTCGACCTGCTGGACTGGCTGGTCGGCCCGGTGGAAAGTGTCATGGCCTATACCGGCACGCTGGCACGCAACATCGAGGTCGAGGACACCGGCGTGGCGGCGCTGAAGTGGCGCAACGGCGCCATGGGCACGGTCAACGTGACCATGCTCACCTGGCCCAAGAACCTGGAAGGCTCGATCACCATCCTCGGCGAAAAAGGCAGCGTGCGCGTCGGCGGCGTGGCCGTCAATGAAATCCAGCACTGGCAGTTCGCCGACAGCCACCCGATGGACGCGATGCTCGACGAGGCCAGCTACCAGACCACCTCGGTCTACGGCTTCGGCCACCCGCTGTACTACGAAGGCGTGATCCGCTCGCTGCGCGAGGCGGCGGCGCCCGAGATCGACGGCCGCGAGGGCCTGAAGTCGCTGGAGCTGCTGATCGCCATGTACCTGTCGGCGCGCGACGGCAAGCGCGTGAACCTGCCGCTCGCCTACTGAGCCGATCGAGCCGATGGCCGTCAGCATCCACCCCACGGCCATCGTCGACGACGGTGCGGTGCTGGGCGACGGCTGCCGCGTCTGGCATTTCGTGCACATCAGCGCCGGTGCGCGCATCGGCCGCGACTGCTCCTTCGGCCAGAACGTCTACGTTGGCAACGACGTGCACATCGGCGACCGCGTGAAGATCCAGAACAACGTCTCGGTGTACGACGCGGTGACCCTGGAAGACGAGGTCTTCTGCGGCCCCAGCATGGTCTTCACCAACGTCTACAACCCGCGCGCCGCCATCGTGCGCAAGGACGAATACCGCCGCACGCTGGTCAGGCGCGGTGCCACGCTGGGCGCCAACTGCACCATCGTCTGCGGCGTGACCATCGGGCAGCACGCCTTCGTCGGCGCCGGCGCGGTGGTCAACCGCGACGTGCCCGACTTTGCGCTGATGCTGGGCGTGCCGGCGCGCCACGCCGGCTGGATGAGCCGCCAGGGCGAGCGCCTGCCGCTGCCGCTGCGCGGCGAGGGGGAGGCCGTCTGCGCCCGCAGCGGCGACCGCTACCGCCTGGAAGGCACGACCTTGAGCCTATGCAGTTCACCGACCTGAAGACGCAGTACGCGGCGCTGCGCGACGACATCCAGGCGCGCATCCAGCGCGTGCTCGACCACGGGCAGTACATCATGGGCCCGGAGGTGCAGGAGCTGGAGGCGCAACTCGCCGCCTTCACCGGCACGCGCCACTGCATCACCGTGGCCAGCGGCACCGAGGCGCTGCTGATCGCGCTGATGGCGCTGGACCTGAAGCCCGGCGACGAGGTCATCACCACGCCCTTCACCTTCGCCGCGACCGCCGAGATGATCCTGCTGGCCGGCGCGCGGCCGGTGTTCGTGGACATCGAAGCCGACACCTGCAACATCGACGCCAGGCTCATCGAAAGCCGCGTCACGCCGCGCACCCGGGCGATCATGCCGGTCAGCCTGTATGGCCAGGTCGCCGACATGCAGGCCATCAACGCCATCGCCGCGAGACACGGCCTGGCGGTCATCGAGGACGCCGCGCAGAGCTTCGGCGCGCTCTACCAGGGCCGCCGTTCCTGCGCCCTGTCGACTTTCGGTGCCACCAGCTTCTTCCCGAGCAAGCCGCTGGGCTGCTACGGCGACGGCGGCGCGCTGTTCACCGACGACGACCGCCTGGCCACCGCGGCGCGCGAGATCCGCGTGCATGGGCAGAGCGGTCGCTACCTGCACACCCGGCTGGGTGTGGGCGGGCGCATGGACACGCTGCAATGCGCCGTGGTGCTGGGCAAGCTGCCGCGCTTCGGCTGGGAGCTGCAGCGCCGGCACCATCTCGGCGAGCGCTACCGGCGCCTGCTGCAGGACACGGCGGTGGACGTGCTGACGGTGCGTCCCGACCGCGACTGCGTGTGGGCGCAGTTCACGATCTTCGTCGACCAGCGGTCCGCCATCCAGGACGCGCTGCAGGCGCAGGGCATTCCCACGGCCGTGCACTACCCCAGGCCGCTGCACCACCAGCCCGCCTACGGCGCGCTGTGCAGCCCCGAGTCCTGTCCCGAGAGCGTGAAGGCCGCGGCCCGTGTGCTGAGCCTGCCGATGAGCGCTGACCTGGCCGAGGGCGACCAGGAGCGCGTCGTCGCCGCCATTCGTTCCATTGCCGGGGTGCGCCCCAGGGATTCGGTCGCATGATCGAGAACAAGACCGTCTTCATCACCGGTGGCGCCGGCTTCATCGCCAGCACGCTGATCGCCCGCCTGGTCGAACGCAACCGCATCGTTGTCTACGACAACTACACCCGCAACACGCTCAAGGGCACGCCGTGGGCCGCGCATCCGAACCTGCGGCAGGTGGAGGGCGACGTGCTCGACTTCGAGCGCCTGCGCCAGGCGATGCAAGGCGCCGACATCGTGGTGCACGCGGCGGCCATCGCCGGCATCGAGAGCACGGTGAAGGACCCGGTGCGCACGATGCGCGTCAACATGATCGGCACGGCCAATGCGCTGGAGGCCGCGCAGCAGGCCGGCGGCGTGCAGCGCTTCCTGGAGTTCAGCACCTCGGAAGTCTTCGGCAGCCAGGCCTTCAAGGTCAGCGAAGGCACGAGCACGGTGACCGGCGCGGTGGGCGAGGCGCGCTGGACCTACGCCGTCAGCAAGCTGGCCGGCGAGCACCTGGCGCATGCCTACTTCAAGCAGCACGGCCTGCCGGCGGTGACCGTGCGGCCGTTCAACGTCTACGGGCCGGGGCAGACCGGCGAGGGCGCGCTGTCGATCTTCATTCGCAAGGCGCTGCGCGGCGAGGACCTGCTGATCTTCGGGGACGGCACGCAGATCCGCGCCTGGTGCTACGTCGACGACATGGTCGAGGGCGTGATGTGCGCGCTGGAGCACCCCGACGCCGTCGGGGAATCCTTCAACATCGGCAATGCGCGCGCGGTGGTCACCATCTATGGGCTGGCCGAGGCGGTGTGCCGCGTGCTCGGCAGCCGCTCGCGCATCCTCTTCCGGCCGGCGCTGTCGGCCGACATCGAACTGCGCATCCCCAACGTCGATAAGGCGCGCGAGCTCATCGGCTTCTCGGCGCAGGTCGACCTGGATGAAGGCCTGCGGCGCACGGCCGCGTGGATCGCGCAGCACGAGGCCGAGCTGCCTGCGCTCGCGCCGATCTTCAGGAGCTGAGGCGCGACGTGCTGCGCCTGTCGCTGCCCCACATCGACGAGGCTGCCATCGCCGCCGTGGCCGATGTGCTGCGCAGCGGTCAGCTGGTCCAGGGTGCGCAGGTCGCCGCCTTCGAAAGTGAACTGCAGCGCTGGCTGGGGGTGCGCCATGCGGTGCTCACCAGCTCGGGCACCGCCGCGCTGCATCTGGCGCTGCTGGCACTGGACATCGGCCCCGGCGATGCCGTGCTGGTGCCGGACTTCACCTTCCCGGCCACCGGCAACGTCGTCAAGCTCGTCGGCGCGACGCCGGTGCTGGTGGACGTCGAGCCGGGCTCGTACTGCGTGACGGAGGCCGGGCTGCAGGCAGCCATCGCCGCGTGGCGCGGCCCGCAGCGGCTGCGCGCCGTCATGCCGGTGCATGAGTTCGGCAGGACGGTGCCCATGGAGTCGGTCGGCCGCCTGGCCGCGCGGCACGGCCTGGCGATCGTCGAGGATGCGGCCTGCGCCATCGGCGCGCGCTTCGCCGACGGGCGGCTGGCGGGCACGCGGGGCGACATCGGCTGCTTCTCCCTGCATCCGCGCAAGACGCTGACCACCGGCGAGGGCGGCGTGCTGGTCACCGCCTCCGACGCGCTGGCGGCCCGCCTGCGGCGGCTGCGCAACCACGGCATGGAGCGCACCGAGGCCGGCATGGTGTTCCACGAGGCAGGCTACAACCTGCGCCTCACCGATCTGCAGGCCGCGCTCGGCCGCGCCCAGCTGCCCAGCCTCGCGGCCTGGATCGACGCCCGGCGCGCACTGGCCTCGCAGTACCTGCAGACGCTGGAGCCGCTGGCGGCACGTGGCCTGCTGACCCTGCCCACTCTCGACCCGGGCCACAGCTGGCAGACCTTCATGGTCGTGCTGGCCGACGGCATCGACCGTGCGGCGCTGGTGCGCCGCCTGTCCGCCGCCGGCATCGAAGCCAACCTGGGCGCACAGTGCCTGTCGGCGCTGCCGGCCTTTGCCGATGTGGCACAAGCCTCGCCGGTGGCGCGGCGGCTGCATGCCCAGGGGCTGGCGCTGCCGTTCTGCGAGCAGTATGGCCGGCCGGAAGTGGCGCGTGTCGCCGCGGCGCTGGCCGAGGCGCTGGCATGACCTTCGACGACTTCCTCCGGGCCCTCGAACCGGCGATGGCCGAGCGCATGCGCGAGGTGCTGGCCGCGCGCGTGGACAGCGAGCGCAACCGCGCGCTGCGTGGCGACATCGCGTTGCGCTTCCTGTCCCAGCTGCTCACCGACGACGAGCGCGCGCATCTGCTCGGCCTGCCGGCCAGCTGCCGCGTGCGCGAGGGCACGAAGATCCTGATGCCCGAGCGGCTGGTGTGCGGCGAGCACGTCTGGATCGGCGAGAACGCCTATCTCGATGCCAGCGGGGGCCTGACCATCGGCGACCATGCCACGCTGGGTGTCGGTGTCTACGTGTGGACGCATACCAGTGCACTGGCCAATCTGCTGCAGGCCAACCGGCCGGGCGGCGCGCACGTCATCCGCCGGCCGACGGTCATCGGCCGGGGTTGTTACATCGTCGGCCACTCGGTCATCAACCCCGGGGTCACGGTGGGCGATGGCGCGTTCGTGCTGCCGATGTCGGCCGTGACCCGCGACGTGGCGCCCGGCGACATCGTCGCCGGCGCGCCCGCACAGCCGGTGGGGCGGGCGGACGACGGCCTGGTGCAGCGTCTGCAGGACGAACTGCGCGCGCAGCGCGCCTCGTGAGGCCGTGACGCCGCGGCGCGTCCTCGTCGGCCCGACCGAGGTGGCCGGCATCGTGCATGGCCTGGTCAGCGGCCTGACGCGCCTGGGGCATCGGGCCGAGGCCGTGCTGGAGTCCGAGCATCCCTTCGGTTACGGCTCGCAGGCCGGCGGGCCGCGGCTGTTGCGCTGGTGGTCGCGCAGCGGCACGCAGGCGCGCCGCCTGCCCTGGCGACGTCCGCTGGCCAAGGGCCTGGCGGCGGCGGCGCATCTGGCGCTCGCCTGGCCCGTGCTGCTGTGGGCGCTGTGGCGCTTCGATGCCTTCGTCTTCACCTACGGCCGCAGCCTCACCAACACACGCTTCGAACTCTGGCTGCTGCGCGTGCTGCGCCGCCCCGTGGTGGTGTTCTTCGTGGGCAGCGACGCGCGCCCGCCCTACATCAACGGCGCGCTGCCGGGAGAGCCGGCGGCGCGGCTGGCGCGCGACAGCCGGCGCACGAAGCGCCGCGTGCGCCGCTTCGAGCGAGGCGGTGCGGTGTGCGTCAACGCGCCGGCGACGGCGCAGTTCCACGAAGCGCCGGTGGTCAACTGGTTCGTCGTCGGCTTTCCGCGCGACGCGGTCGACGATGCGCCCGAGGGCGCCGCGGCCGGGCCCGGGCCGACGGCACCCGGCAAGCCGCTGCGCGCCGTGCACAGCCCGTCGAACCCGCGGGTCAAGGGCACGGCGCAGATCCAGGCGGTGGTGGCAGCCCTGCGCGCGCGCGGCGTGGCCATCGAGCTGGCCACGCTCAGCGGCCTGGACAACGCACAGGTGCTGGCGGCGCTGCGCGGCTGCGATCTGGTGCTCGACCAGCTGTATGCCGACACGCCGATGGCCGGGCTGGCCACCGAAGCGGCCCAGCTCGGCAAGCCGGCCCTGGTCGGCGGCTACTTCGCCGCCGGCATGCCGGGTGCGTTGCAGGGCGCGGCGGTGCCGCCCTCGTGCTTCGTGCGGCCGCAGGACTTCGAGTCGGCGCTCGAGGCCCTGGCACACGACCCCGGCCGGCTGTCGGCGTTGGGCGCCGAAGCACGGCACTTCGTGCAGACGCATTGGGCCTGCACGGCCGTCGCCGCGCGCGTGCTGCGCCTGCTGCAGGGCGAACGGCCGGCCGGCTGGTGCTTCGACCCGCACGGGGTGCGCTATCTGGAGGGCTGTGGCCTGCCGGCCGAGGCGGCCCGCGAGCGCGTGCGCCGGCTGCTGGCGCACGGCGGGCCAGCCGCGCTGCAGCTGGGTGACAAGCCCGCGCTCGAGGCGGCCTTCGTCGCCTGGGCGAAGGAGGCCCGGTGATCCGCGACGTGCTGCGCGACGGCACGGTCTATGCCGTGTCGGCGGTCCTGTCGCGCGGCCTGGCCTTCCTGATCGTGCCGCTGTATTCGCGCCTGCTGGCGCCCGCCGACTATGCCGCGCTGGACCTGATCGCCACCGCGGGCGTGCTGGTCAACCTGGTCGTGCCGCTGGAGGTGGGCCAGGGCATGGCCCGCGAGTGGACGGACGCACCCGACGACGCCGCGCGCCGCCGCATGGCCGGCACCGCGCTGGTCTTCACCGCGGCGGCCTATCTGTTGTTCCTGGCCGCGGCGCTGCCCTGGGCCGACTGGCTGGCGGCGCGCTGGATCGGCACCCCGGCCTATGCCGGCGCGCTGGCCATCGGCAGCGTGCAGATGGCCTGCAACGGCTTGTTCCTGCAGTTGCTGGGGCAGTTCCGCTGGTCGCGCCGGCCCTTGGCCTATGGGTGGCTGAGCGTGCTGAACGCGGCGCTGTCGCTGGGGCTGGGCGTGCTGGGCAGCCTGTGGGCTGGCCTGGCCGGCGTGCTGATCGGGCAGGCGCTGGCGGTCGCCCTTGCGGCGGCGGTGGCGTTGGGGCTGCTGCGGCGGGACATCTGCCTGGCGCCGTCGCGCGAGGCCTTGCGCAAGATGCTGGCGTTCTCGCTGCCGCTGGTACCGGCGGGGGCGGCCAGCTTCGTGGCCTTCTATGGCAACCGTGGCCTGCTCAGCACGCTGGCCGGCCTGGAGCAGGTGGGTCTGTACGCCGTCGCCGCCCGCATCGCGGCGCTGACGACGTTGCTCATCGTGGGCGTGCAGGGCGCGCTCACGCCGCTGGTCTACGCGCACCATCGGGAGGCCGGCGTGCCGGCGCAACTGGCGCGCTTCTTTGCCGGTTTCGTGGGCGTGGCGCTGGCGCTGTGCCTTGCGGTCAGCTTGTTCGCGCCCGAGCTGGTGGCGATCGCCGCTGCGCCGCCCTACGCGCCGGCCGCGGCGCTGCTGCCCTGGCTGGCGCCCGCCGCGCTGCTGGCGCAGATGTACATCTTTGCGCCCGGCCTGGGCATCGCCAGGCGCACGCGCACGCAGCTGGCCCTGACGGCGCTGGCGGCCGGCGTGTCCGTCGGGCTCAACCTGCTGCTGATCCCGGGCTTCGGCGGCTTGGGGGCCGCGATCGCCAACTTCGGCGCCTCGGCGCTGTTCTTCGGCCTGTGGTGGGCCGCCGGGCAGCGCCTGTATCCGCTGCCGATGCGCTGGGCGCCGCTCGTGGCCGCATTGGTGGCCTACGCGGCGGCGCTGGTGCTGGGCTGCCTCGCGGATGCGTGGCCGCTGCGTGCCGCCTGGGTGCTGCTGTTCTGTGCCCTGGTGTGGCGGCTGGGTCTGCTGCATGCACCGCGCCAGGACGACAATCAGGCCCGCACGTCCAGGACGCCCCGTTGAACATTCCTTGCATCGACGCCGACATCGACGCCGACGTCGCGTGGCCGGCCGCGGGCCTTCCGGCTTGAACATCCTGCTGCTCAACCACTACGCCGGCTCGCCCGCGCTGGGCATGGAGTTCCGGCCGTACTACCTGGCGCGCGAATGGGTGCGCCTGGGCCACGCCGTGCAGATCGTCGGCGCCGATTACTCGCACGTGCGCGCGCGCCAGCCGCGCGCCGGCGACGAGGTGCTCGACGGCATCCGCTACCGCTGGCTGGCGACGCCGCCGTACCAGGGCAACGGCCTGGGCCGCGTGCGCAACATCTGGAGCTTCCTGCGCCGCGCGTGGGCCGATGCACCACGGCTGCAGCAGGCGTTCCGGCCCGACGTGGTCATCGCCTCCAGCACCTACCCGATGGACATCTGGGTGGCGCGGCACATCGCGCGGCCGGTGGGCGCGAAGCTGGTCTACGAGGTGCACGACCTGTGGCCGCTGTCGCCGATCGAGCTGTCGGGCATGTCGCCGCGGCATCCGTTCATCCGGCTGGTGCAGGCGGCGGAGGACGCCGCCTACCGCGACGCCGACGTGGTGGTGTCGATGCTGCCCAAGGTGCACGACTACATGGCCTCGCGCGGGCTGGACCTGCGCAAGCTGCACATCGTGCCCAACGGCATCGCGCTGGACGACTGGCAGGCCCCGCCGCAGCCGCTGCGCGACGACGTGGCGCAGGCGCTGGACGAGGCGCGGCGCGCCGGGCGCATGGTGGTCGGCTACGCCGGCTCGATGGGCCTGCCCAATGCGCTGGATGCGCTGCTCGACGCGGCGGTGCTGCTGCGCGGCGTGGGGCTGCAGTTCGTGCTGGTCGGCGACGGCCACGAGCGGGCGCGCCTGGCGCGGCGCATCGCCGACGAGCGGCTGGAGCACGTGACGCTGCTGCCGCCGGTGCCCAAGGCGCAGGTGCCGTCGCTGCTGGCGCGCATCGACATCGCCTACATCGGCTGGCAGCAGGTGCCGATCTACCGCTTCGGCATCGCGCCGAACAAGCTGATGGACTACATGATGGCCGGCGTGCCGGTGCTGCATTCGGTGGATGCCGGCAACGACCCGGTGGCCGAAGCCGGCTGCGGCCTGACGGTGGCGCCCGAGGCGCCGCCGGCCATCGCCGCCGGGCTGCGCCAACTGGCCGCGGCCAGCGCCGAGGAGCGGCGCGCGATGGGCCAGCGCGGCCGGCAGTTCGTGCGCGCGCACCACAGCTATGCGGTGCTGGCGCGGCGTTTCCTGGAGGCCCTGGCATGAGCGCGCCGCGCCGCGGCCAGGCGCGCATGCCGCCGCACGCCGTGACGAGGGCCGTGCCGTGAGCCAGAAATCCGAAGCCGAAGCCGAGGCGGTGGCCGAGCGCTATGCGCGCCGCCAGGACCTGGGTCGCTACAGCATGCTGCGGCCCGAGGTCTGGCAGGCGGTGCAGGAGCGGCAGCGTGCCATGCTGGGCCTGTTCACGCAGGCCGGCTTGCAGGACCTGTCGCGGCTGCGCCTGCTGGAGGTGGGCTGCGGCGCCGGCGGCAACCTGCTGGAGCTGCTGCGCCTGGGCTTCGCGCCCGCGCACCTGAGTGGCATCGAGCTGCTGCCCGAGCGGCTGGCGCAGGCGCGCGCGGTGCTGCCGCAGCAGCTGCAGCTGCAGGGCGGTGACGCGCTGCACGCGTCGGTGGCGGCGCAGTCGCTGGACATCGTCTTCGTGTCCACGGTGTTCTCCTCGCTGCTCGACGCGGCCTACCAGCAGCGCCTGGCCGACACGCTGTGGGCCTGGCTGAAGCCTGGCGGCGCCGTGCTCTGGTACGACTTCGTTTTCGACAACCCGCGCAACCCCGACGTGCGCGGCGTGCCGCTGCGGCGGCTGCGCGCGCTGTTCCCCCAAGGGCAGTTGCGCCACCGCCGCGTGACGCTGGCGCCGCCGCTGGCGCGTGCGCTGGTGCGTGTGCATCCGGCGCTGTACCGGCCGGTGAATGCCGTGCCCTGGCTGCGCACGCACCTGCTGGCCTGGGTCGGCAAGCCCGGGGCCGCCCGGTAGACTCCGCGGCACCTGCTCATGAGCCTGCCGTTCCTGCCCTTTGCCCTGCCCGACATCGGCGACGAAGAGATCGCCGAAGTGGTGGACACGCTGAAGTCCGGCTGGGTGACCACCGGGCCGAAGGCGCAGCGCTTCGAGGCCGAATTCAGCGCCTTCCTGGGCGGCCGGGTCGGCGATAACTCGCTGCATGCCATTGCCGTCAACTCGGCCACCGCCGGGCTGCACCTGGCGCTGGAAGGGCTGGGCATCGGCCCGGGCGACGAGGTCATCACCACCACCCACACCTTCACGGCCACCGCCGAGGTGGCGCGCTACCTGGGCGCCGACGTGCGGCTGGTGGACATCGATCCGGCCACCTTGAACCTCGACCCGTCCGCGGTCGAGGCGGCGATCACGCCGCGCACCAAGGCGCTGCTGCCGGTGCACTACGGCGGGCTGGCCGCCGACATGCCCGCGCTGCTGGACATCGCCCGGCGGCATGGGCTGAAGGTGGTCGAGGACGCGGCGCATGCGCTGCCCACCACCTGCGCGGGCCGGCTGGTGGGCACGCTGGACAGCGACGCCACGGTCTTCAGCTTCTACGCCAACAAGACCATGACCACCGGCGAAGGCGGCATGCTGGTGACGCGCGACGCCGCGCTGGCCAAGCGCGCGCGGGTGATGCGCCTGCATGGCATGAACCGCGACGCCTTCGACCGCTACACCGCCAAGGTGCCCAGCTGGTACTACGAGGTGGTGGCGCCGGGCTTCAAGTACAACCTGACCGACATCGCCGCGGCGCTGGGTCTGCAGCAGCTGAAGAAGGTGCAGGCCTTCCAGCAGGCGCGCCAGCGCATCGCCGAAGCCTACGACGCCGGCCTGGCCGGCTTGCCGCTGCTCACGCCGCCGCGGCCGCGCAGCGGCGACCAGCACGCCTGGCACCTGTACCCGCTGCGGCTGGCCGCCGGCGCACCGCTGGACCGCGACGCGCTGATCGAGCGGCTGTTCGCGCAGGGCATCGGCTGCAGCGTGCACTACATCCCGCTGCACCGGCACCCCTACTGGCGCGAGCGCTACCAGCTGCGCGCCGAGGACTTCCCGCACAGCGACCACGCCTACCGGCATCTGCTGAGCCTGCCGATCTACACGCGCATGCAGCCGGCCGACGTGCAGCGCGTCATCGAGGCGCTGCGTGCGGCGCTGGCGCCGGCGGGGGCGGCGTGAGGTGGCCAAGCGCGCTTTCGATCTGCTGGTGGCGGCGCTGCTGCTGCTGCTGCTGTCGCCGCTGATGCTGGCCATCGCCGGCTGGATCAAGCTCGATTCGCCGGGGCCGGTGTTCTTCCGCCAGGCGCGCGTCGGCCGCCACGGCGTGCCCTTTCGCATCCACAAGTTCCGCACCATGCGCGCCGACGTCGGCGGCGGCAGCTTGACGCTGGACCGCGACCCGCGCATCACCCGCGCGGGCGCCTGGCTGCGGCCGCGGCGCCTGGACGAGCTGCCGCAGCTGCTGGACGTGCTGGCCGGCACCATGAGCCTGGTCGGCCCGCGGCCCGAGGTGCCCGAGTACGTGGCCCACTATCCGGCCGCGCTGCGCGAGCAGGCGCTGGCGGTGCGGCCCGGCATCACCAGCCCGGCGGCCCTTGAGTTTCTGGACGAGGCGGCGCAGCTGGCGCGCGCCGCCGACCCCGAGCGCGAATACATCGAGGCCATCCTGCCGCGCAAGGTGCAGCTGGCCGCCGACTATGCCGCGCAGGCCAGCCTGTGGGGCGACCTGGGCGTGCTGGGCCGCACCGTGCGCCGCCTGGTGGGGGGCTGATGGCCAGCAGCGTGCGGGGCCGGGCCCAAGCGGTCATTGCGGAACACGCCTTGCGGAGGCCCGGCCGGTGAGCACGCTGACGCCCTGGCATCGGCTGGACCTGTTCCTGGCGCGCCTGCGGCCGCACCGCGAGCCGCTGTCGCTGGTGGCCGACGCGCTGGTGGTGGCGGCCTGCTGGAACATCACCTACCTGTTCCGCCTGGGCTTCGAGCGCTGGCTCTCGGCGCGCCCCGCCTACGACGGCTGGGTGCTGCTGGGCGTGGTGGCGGCGTACCTGGCGGCCTTTGCGCTGTTCCGCGTGCCGCAGAGCATGTGGCGCTTCGCCGGTTTCGGCGAGGTCAAGCGGCTGACGCTGGCCTGCGCGCTGGCCGGCGGCGTCAGCGCGGCCGTGGTCATGGGACTGGGGCTGAGCAAGGTGCCGCGCGCCGTGCTGGCGCTGCATCCGGTGGTCACGCTGATGGGCGTGTGCGTGCTGCGCATCGCCTACCGCATGCTCTACGAACATGCGCGCTCGCGCATCACCGGCGGCAGCGCCGAGATCCGGCGCGCGCTGGTGCTGGGCGCCGGCGACGCCGCGCGCTGGCTGCTGGCCGGCATCCACCAGCAAGGCTGGACCGTGCTGGGGCTGCTGGACGACGACCCGGCCAAGCTTCATTCGCGCATCGCCGGCGTGCCGGTGCTGGGCCCGCTGCAGGCGGTGCAGGACGCGCAGGTGCGCGGCGCGGCCACGCATGTGGTGATCGCCATGCCGTCGGCCAGCGCGGCGCAGCGGCGGCGTGCGCTGGACCTGGCGGCGGCCACCGGCCTGCCGGTGCTGACCGTGCCCAGCGCCGTCGAGCTGGCCGACCCGCGCGCACGCCACCCGCGCGTGCGCGACATCGAACCCGAGGACCTGCTGGGCCGCGAACCGGTGCGGCTGGACGAAAGCGGCGTGGGCGCCACGCTGCGTGGCCGCACGGTGCTGATCACCGGCGCCGGCGGCAGCATCGGCGCCGAGCTGTGCCGGCAGGTGGCGCGCTTCGAGCCGGCGCGCCTGGTGCTGTACGAGCTGAGCGAGTTCAACCTGTATTCGATCGAGCAGGAGCTGGGCGCGCAGTTCCCGCGGCTGCCGCTGGTGCGGCTGATCGGCGACGTCAAGGACCTGACGCACCTGCGCGAGACCTTCGCGCGCTGGCGGCCGCAGGTGGTGTTCCATGCGGCGGCCTTCAAGCACGTGCCGCTGATGGAAGAAGACAACGCCTGGGCGGCGCTGCGCAACAACACCTTGGGCACGTACCACGCTGCACGGGCCGCGGCCGAGCACGGCGCCGAGCGCTTTGTGCTCATCAGCACCGACAAGGCGGTGAACCCGACCAATGTGATGGGCGCGACCAAGCGCGCCGCCGAGATGGTGGTCTCGCAGATGGCCGCCGAGCATCGGGCGACGCGCTTCATCGCCGTGCGCTTCGGCAACGTGCTGGGCAGCAGCGGCAGCGTGATCCCCAAGTTCAAGGAGCAGATCGAACGCGGCGGCCCGGTGACGGTGACGCACCCGGACGTGATCCGCTACTTCATGACCATCCCCGAGGCGGCGCGGCTGGTGCTGCAGGCCGCGGCCATCGGCGACAGCGGCCAGGTGCTGGTGCTGGACATGGGCGAGCCGGTGAAGATCGTCGACCTGGCGCGTGACCTGATCCGCCTGGCCGGCCACGCGCCGGAAGACATCGCCATCGCCTTCACCGGCCTGCGGCCGGGCGAGAAACTCTATGAGGAACTGCTGGCCGACGAGGACGCCACGCTGCCCACGGCGGTGCCGCGGCTGCGCATCGCCCGCCTGAGCACCGAACCGGCGCGCCTGGAGGAGCTGCTGGCGCTGGCCGCCGGCGGCGGTGCCACCCCGCAAGATGCCGAGGTGCGCCGTGCGCTGTGGCACGCCGTGCCCGGCTATCGCCAGCCGGCGCAGGCGTCGTAGGCGCCGGCTGCGCCTAAGATCGCTGCGCCGGGCGCGAGGCCCGCCTGCCAACCAGAGAGAAGCTTGCGATGAGTGCCACCGAACCGCTGATCGACGTCATTGCCGGCGCGCGGCCCAACTTCATGAAGATCGCGCCCATCCTGCGCGCGCTGCAGGCACGGCAGGCCGCCGGCGGCCGCCTGCGCGCGCGCCTGGTGCACACCGGCCAGCACTACGACGAACGCATGTCGGGCGACTTCTTCCGCCAGCTGGGCATTCCCGACCCGGACGTCAACCTGGAGGTGGGCTCGGGCACGCAGGCCGAGCAGACCGCGGCCATCATGACGCGCTACGAACAGCTGCTGCTGCAGGCGCGCAGCGACGTCTGCCTGGTTGTGGGCGATGTCACTTCGACGATGGCCTGCGCCATTGCCGCGCAGAAGCTGCGCGTGCCGGTGGCGCACGTGGAAGGCGGCATCCGCTCGGGCGACTGGGGCATGCCGGAGGAAATCAACCGCCTGGTCACCGACGCCATCACCAACTGGTTCTTCACCACCAGCGAGGTGGCCAACGCCAACCTGCGCAAGGCCGGCGTGGGCGACGAGCGCATCTTCTTCGTCGGCAACACGATGATCGACACGCTGCTGGCCAATCTGCCGCAGCTGCGCGCACCGGCCTTCTGGGCCGACGCCGGGCTGCAGGCCGGCGGCTACTTCGTGATGACGCTGCACCGGCCGGCCAACGTCGACGACCCGCAAGGCTTTGCGCGCCTGCTGCGCGCCGTGGGTGAGGCGACCGCCGGGCTGCCGGTGGTCTTCCCGGTGCATCCGCGCACCGCCAAGACGCTGGCCGCGCTACCCGACAAGCCGGCCGGGCTGAGGCTCGTCGACCCGCAGCCCTACCTGGAATTCAACTACCTGGTGCGGCACGCCAAGGGGGTGATCACCGACTCCGGCGGCGTGACCGAAGAAACCACCGTGCTGGGCGTGCCCTGCGTGACGCTGCGCGACACCACCGAACGGCCGGAGACGGTGAGCATCGGCACCAACGAGCTCATCGGCACCGACCCGGCGGCGCTGAAGCCGGCGCTGCAGCGGCTGCTGGCGGGGCGCTGGAAGAAGGGGGCCATTCCGGAGAAGTGGGACGGGCGCACCGGGGAGCGCATTGCGGAGCATCTAGAAAGACTGCTGCAGCCGTAGCGCCTACAGCGACGCCGCCTCCCGCGCCCCGTTCAGCCGAAGGTGCTTGCCGCGCTGGCCGGCTCGCGCCGCAGCACCATCGAAAAGGTTTCGCACCAGTCGTCTGCCCCGATGGCGATCGTCAGCACGGTCCAGAGGCGCCAGAGCATGTACAGCGGCAGGAAGAACGAGAAGTACGAACTCATGTAGTAGCGCTTCAGGTCCACCGTACTGAGTCCGACACCTTCAGCCATCTGCCCGAATCGACTCGGCGTGCAGCGGTCGTAATAGCTGCGGAATCCCTGCGCATGCCGGGCCGACGGAAACAAAGTGAAGAGAATGAAGCGCTTCCAGTTCTCCGGAAGCCACAGATTGAGCCGAGCGAAGGGCGCATTCCTGCAGGGAACGAACAGCACGCATACGCCGCCCGGTTTCAGTATCGAGGCGATCGCGGCCAGTGCGGCTTGGGTATCGGGCACATGCTCAAGCAACGCCTGGCACACCACCAGATCGGCGTCCTGGTTGCCACGGAACGAACAGATGTCCGCGGCCATCGTCGAATCGTAGGCCCCCGGCGGCGCACGCCCGAGTTCCGAGGCCGAAATATCGATGCCGGTCACGCGCAGCGACAATTCCTGTTTCTTCGCCAGATCAAAAAATGGCTGTTTGCCGCCACCGACGTCGTAGACGTGCTGGCCCGCGTGGGCGTAGCGCCAGATCAGGTGCTTGCAGTAGTCACTGTTGCCGTCGACACGCAGCCCGGACGGAAACATCCGATCGAACCACTGCGATGCCCTGACGTTCAGCCTTACCACGTTCGCGAGCAAGCCCATTTGGCCTCCGAAATGCTGGTTCACGCGCCTGCGGGCGCTGTCCGGTCGACTTGGCGTGAAGAACTTCTACGCAGATGCGAAATGAGCTTGGCACCTGCAGACGCGGCGTGGAGGATCAGCAGCAGCACGACCATCAGCTTGATCTGCGCGAGCCAGAACGAAGGGCTGTTGCGTAGCAGCGATGAGAAGATCTCCAGCCCGTAGATCAGCAGCACCGTGTTGCGGGCGGCGCGCAGCAGCAGCAGAACCAGGAACAGGAAGGCGCCGCCCAGCAGGAAAGTGTTCAGCATGAACAGCTGGAAGTTGTAGGCCGTACCCTGGCCGTAGTCGACGCCGACCAGCTTGCCGATCTGGTCGACGCTGGTCGGAAGGTTCTCGACCAGCGAGCTGGTGAACGGGATGAGCCTAAGGAACTGCACGAAGTCACTGCCAAGCTGCATCACGCTCAGACCGAGGTGGAAATTGGCTGCTGCGGCCGCCTGCTCGGTCGACACCGGCAACCATTCGACAGTGCTGAAATACCATTGAAGATAGCCGCCGTGATCGAACTCTGGATCGAGCAGCGCTTGGTAGAACCACATCTTCAGCATGTTCGACAATTCGCCGGCGAAGGTCAGCGCCAGCGTGACGGCAATCAGCATGATGCCTCCGCCTTTGCTGTACCGCATGAGGTAAGCAACTAGCAGCAGCAGCAGTATCAGGTGTCTGTAGCCTTGGAACACGCTCAGTAGCAGTGTGGCCAAGCCCAGCACGATCACGGCCCAGCGCAGCGGCCTCGATCGGAACGGGTTGACCAGCAGCGCTCCGACCAGGATCGAATCCGCCGGTATCGTGAACAGCAAGAGATTTGGCGTGACGTTCTGGCCGATCTCGGCGATGTACTCGTTCTTCGGCAGTAGCAGATATTCCCAGTTGAAGAACACGTTGATCAACTGCGCACCCATGGCCAACACCACCAACGCCATGCCGCCGGCTCGCAGGTCATCGCGTGGGCCAGCGGCAGGAGCCGGGACTCGCCTGGCGCCATACAGATACAGAGACGCGGCCAGGAACAAGACATCGGACATGATGTAGACCAGCAGCGCCAGCGGTTCAGGCACGTAGCGGACCCGGTACTCGAAGAAGTCGAACTCGAAGGAGAACAGGGGGGCCAGTGAATAGAACAGGAACAAGACTGTGGCGACCTTCAATTCCACGGGCTTGCCCCGGCCCAGATGGGCGATGGAGAGCAGCAGCGCCAGGTGGACGGTCCACAGGCTTGCGGTCAGGGCCAGCGTGAGCGAGTTGGTCATGGCTTGCGGCGGTGGTTGCCGGAGCTCTGGAGCGCCGCTTGCATCTGGCGGAACAACTGCTCCCAACGTGCGCTGACGCTGGCCAGCGAGAAGCGCTCCCTGACTTCGGACGCACGTGCCGCAAAACGGCCGCGCAGCGCCGGGTCGGCCATCAGGCGGCGCAGCGCCGCCTCGAGCGCCGCAGCGTCACCGGCCGGCACCAGCAAGCCGTCGACCTCGTGACGAATGATGTCGCGTGGGCCGGTGTCGCAGTCGAAGCTGACGGCGGGCAACCCGCACGCCATCGCTTCGGCCAGCGTGTTGGGAAAACCTTCGAATCGCGAGCTCATCACGTAGAGGCTGGACGCCGCGTACCAGTCGCCGACGTTGCCAGCGCGTCCGGGCAACAGGACCCGCTCAGCCAACCCGGCGACGGCCACCTGGGCTTCCAATGCCTTGCGCTCGGGGCCCTCGCCGAGGATCACCAGTTGCCAACTCGGCAAGTCTGCGCAAAGCCGCGCGAAAGCTGCAATCAAGACATCGAAGCCTTTGGAGCTGACCAGGCGGCCCACGGCCAGCAGGTAGCTGCGATCGCCCGCCAAGCAGGGGGGCGTGAGCGTGGGTTGTTGCGCCACCAGAGGCCAAGTCGCGGCATTGGGAATTACCGCGACATGCTGCGCTCGCGTGTGTTCGCGCAACCAGGCCGCTGATTCCCGCGTCAGTGCGGCCACTGCCGTGAGATGCCCGTATAGCCTTGACCGAAGTGCATTCCAGGGCCGCGGCAGCGGGCTCTGCGGCGGATGTGTACGTTCAGAGCCGATCGTCACCAAGCCCCTCGAGCCGATGGTGGCGAGCGCCAGCAGGATGTTCGCCGTGTCCATCATCGCCAGCGCCACATCAGGTCTGCGCTCGCGCAAGACGCGGCGCAGTGCGACGATGCGTCGCAAGTTGTTGCCTACCGCGGCGAGCGGGCTTCGGCTTTCGCCGGCCACGTTCAAGGCGACGCGCTGTACCGCCGGGTGAAGCTGGTAGAAATCTCCCGAGGCCGAGCTCAGGGTGACTACCGTGAGCTGCCAACCTTTTTCGACCCAATGCTTGCTCAAGGTGGCAGTGGCCCGCTCCGCACCCCCAGCTTGGAGAGAATGAAGGTAGATGAGCACGTTCATGCGTGTCGTCGTTCGGGCCGCGAACGCTTGACGAACGAATACAGCAGCGCTGCCGATGCGGCATACATCAAGGCGGTGGCCAGTACCAGGCCGTTCAATTGCAGCGAATCGACCAACAGCAAAGACAGCGGGATCTTGAGCAGAAGGTTCATCGATCCGCTCAGTGCGATCAGCGAATGCCGCTTCTGGGCAGCGAGAGCGGAGACCAGAACCAGCGAGGCAAAGTAGAAAGGAACCTGCAGCAGGCTGTAGCGCAGGACGGTCGTCACCGTCAAAGTGTCGTGGGCGGAGAAGGCGCCCCGCTCGAATAGGAGCTTGACGGCCCATGGTGCGGCAAGCCAGCCGAGCAGCAACACGGCCAGTCCCAGGGCACCCATCCACATCGACCACCACAGCGCCAGCGACGGCACCTCGGCACTGCCCGTGATCTGGGCGTCGGAAAACACCGGCAGCGTGGCACGGCCGATCGCGGTGGCGCCCAGCCCGAGCACCAGCGCCAGGATGCGGTTGGCATAGCTCAAGGTCGCCAATGCACCGGCGCCCAGGCCGGCGGCGAAGAACTGGTCGACCAGGCTCGTCATGGTCGTCAGCGTCTGGCCGAGCGCCATGATGCCGATGCCGCCCCAGAGGCTCGGCCAGACCGGTGAGCGATGGCCGACGGCCGGCGCCGACAGTTCGCCACGCAGACGCAACGAGGCCGCCAGTGCCGCCACCTGCAACGCGGCGCCGGCGACCGTACCCCAGACCAGCGCCTCCGGTTGCGCACCCCAAGGCAAGAGCAGGGCACACAGCAGGATCAGCGGCGGAATCGCTTCGAACAGCGTGTTGCGGTGATGTCCGGCGGCCAGCAGCCAGACGGAGAACAGGCTGGCGACCAGCCCCAGCGGGGCCAGCAGGGCCAGGCCACCGACCATGTGCAGCGCCTCCGTCAAGGCCGCACCGGACAGCCCCAGCCAGCCGGCCTGCAGCAGGGCCGGTAGGGCCCACCATGCGAGCAGACCCAGCGCGAGCCCGATCGCCAGCGTCAGGCCCAGCAGTTCGGCACGAAAGCGCGGCAGCTCCGCGGGCGTGTCGTGCCGCAGCCGTGCCGCCAGCGGCAGCAGCACAACGCCGAGGATGCCGAACCAGATCGCTACCGGCCAACTGATGAGGTTGAAGACGAAGACATACGCGTCGACCGCGGCGCTGACGCCGAAGCGCCAGGCGACGGCCATCTCCTTGCCGGCGCCGGCCAGCTTGCCCATCAGAACGAACAGGCTCACCCACAGGAAACCCAGCGCGACCTGGCGGTGCCGTGAATCGGGGTCGCGCAAGTGGCGGCGAATGCGCCCGGCAAGGCCGCGCATGATGACGCCCGGACTCCAGCCTCAGGCGGCCTGGGGGCGCACGAAGCTGTACTCGTCGCAGCCCGCACCGAGAAACGCCGTTAGCTTGCGACGCGACGCGCGCAGGCCGGAGCCCCAGTCGATGTCCAGGAACGACAAGCTGTCGAAGCGTCGGCGTCCGCTCAGGCGCTGCAGGTCGGACACGGCATGCGCGATCGTCTCCTCATCGATCTTGTGCGCATAGTCGATCCAGTTCTTGCCAAAGGCGAGGTGCGATTCGACGGACAGCAGCTTTGAATCAGTCATCGTGACAGGAATGTTCGAGTTGCGTTCAGTGCGGAAGACGGGCGCCGTCGGTAGCGGGCGGGCGGCCTCTGCCACCTGACCAATGCGAGCTCTGCAACTTGCGCCTGGCCCCGTTCTCTGTGCTGGGTCACACGTTGCGCCGCGGCGGCCCGCGGCAGGTCGGGGCGGCGGGAAGCTATTGTCCTCCAGGTCGCAGCCTCCGATCGAGCCTTCTAGAATCGCGGTTCGGCCGCGGCGGCGGAATGCGCGGGCACAGACAGGCCGCGGTACCTGCCATGCCGCCGGTTTCGGGTCTCCGGTGGCCGCCGGTCGGCGGCGCCGCGCAAGACGCCGCCGTTGCCCGTTCCGGTTTATTGGAATTTCTCCCGATGTTCAACCGTCTGCATGCGCGCTTGCATCGCCCGGAAAGGGGCTGGGACCCTGTGTCGCCGCAGCATGCCGCGAGCTACAGCGAGGACGAGTGGAGCCGCATCGACACGGCGCTGCTCGACGATCTGGAGTCGAGCATCGGAGGCCTGGCCGGCAAGACGGTACTCGACCTGGGCGGTGGCCCCGGCCACTACAGCGTGGCGATGGCGCTGCGCGGCGCCAGGGTCACCTGGCACGACGTATCGCGCAGCTACCTGGCCATCAGCCGCGACAAGGCCGCACAGGCCGGCCTGGACGGGCAGATCGATTTCTCGCTCGGCTACCTGGACGAAGCGCCGCGCCGCCTGCGCAAACGCTTCGACTTGGTCTTCAACCGCATCTGCTGGTACTACTCGTTTTCCGACCGCTCCTTCGCCGCCGCGCTGGTCAGCCTGGTCGCACCGGGTGGCTTCGGCTATGTCGACACGACGCATTCGGGATACCGGCGCGAGGAGCTCGGTGGGTCCGCGCGCCTGCGCACGTGGCTGAATGAACGTGCCGGCATCAAGGTCGGCCATCCGTATCCCCCGCGTGGGCGACTGGCCCGCCTGTTTCTGCGCTATCGCCTTGCGCAGTTGCAGGTTGACTACCGCGTCTCGACGAACGACCGGATCCTGTTCCAGAAGGCTGGCGACCGATCGTGAGCGCGCGCTACCTCGTCCGCTTCGACGACATCTGCCCGACGATGGACTGGCGC
>JAHBZS010000006.1 GCA_019635285.1 Rubrivivax sp.
CCGATCCGGCTGGTGTTCGAGCTCTCGCGCGAGGAGAACCCGCGCCTGTTCGATGAACTGAGCCAGTTTCGGCAGGGGCGCAAGCGGGTCAACCGTCTGCGCCTGCTGGCCTACGACGGTCTGCTGGCGCAGCACGGCGTGTTTGCGATGGCTAGCCTGAAGACGCCCGACACGATCAAGGTCCCGAAGGAGCCTGACGTGCAGCAGGCCGCTGCGGTGACGAACGGGGTGTTCCAGCCGGCGATCACGGAATGAAGGCCGGGAAGGCACGGCGCGGTGACGGCGCTGTTGGGGCGTCCGAACTGTCGAAGATGGGACGGTGTGAACGCCTGGTGGTTCTCGAATCCGTCCACGGGCCGCGTCGAAGCCCATCGCAGGACGAGGCCCGCCGCAGGGGTATCGCTGCCCATGCGCGTTTCGAACTGCAGGGGCGGCGCGCCTCAGCGCCAGGTGGCGGTTCGGCTCGACGATCAGGGGAGCGGTGCTTCATCGCGACGATGGTCTTCGGAGAGGCCTGGCAGACCGATTCGCTGCGCGACTTCAGGGACACGGTCCTGAGGCCGCGGCCTTGGGGGCGCCGCCTGGTGGCGGCCTACTATGCGGCCGGGCCCCGCCTTTGCAGGGTTCTCCAGCTCTGCCCGCCATTGCGGTGGATCACGATCTGCCCGCCATTGCGGTGGATCACGAGGTGTCTGCTGGGCTGCGCAGCAAGCGTCTGGCGCCGCCGATCGGCGAGGCGTCGACCATGAAGATCGAGTCACTGTGGCAATGGGGGCTGCTCCTGGCGGTCGCTTTGGTCGTCTCGTGGCAGCTACTCCGGCGCCAACGCGCACTGGTTGCGGAACGGCGGGACCGACCGGCTGATCTGCGGGATGCCGACCTGATCTGGGTGGAGTCGCAGTTCAGGTCGAAGAGCCGCTGGCCCATCGTGGCCAGGGTGGACAGGGCCTATCGGCTGCCGAGCGGTCTGGTCGTGCTGGTTGAACTGAAGACGCGGTCGACTGCGGCGGTGAGGGAGTCGGATGTCATCCAGCTCTCGGCGCAGCGGGTGGCCGTGGAGGATGAAATGCGTGTCCAGGTGTCCGACGAGGCTTTCGTGGTCTTTCCTGGTCGGCACTCAGCGCCGCCGACGGCACGAGCGGTCAGGTTGATGTCGCGGGAGCAGGTCGAAGCCATCGGAGCCAGGCGCCGTCGACTGATCGATGGCCTCGACCGCCCGCGGTGGCCCGACAGCGAGCATGTTTGTCACGGCTGTGGGCAGCGAGCGGCCTGCGGCGCCGCTGGCGAGGGCCTGGCGGGTGCGGTCCGGAGGCGCTAGAATGTCCAAAATATTCGACAATTCGTCGGACCAAGCTGTGGACCTCTCCAACCTGGGCACCATCATCCGCGAGCGGCGCGAGGCGCTGGGACTGACGCAGTCGCGGCTTGCGCAACTGAGCGGGCTTTCGCGGCAGACACTGGTCGGCCTGGAAGCCGGCGCTCTGAGCGATCTGGGATTCAATCGGGTCGCGCAGGTGCTGGCCGTGCTGGGGCTGGACCTCGATCCGCCCAGCCAGGCAGCGCGCGCTCGGAAGCGGGGCCTGTGGATGGCGGCGAAGAACGCCAGCGTGAGCTACGTCCATGAGGTGCCGCCCGACACGCTCGGCCATGCGCTGGTCAGCGGCAGCGTACCGAAGGGCTACGCGGCCCACCTGACGCACCTGCTCGACGAGGCGCCGGTGCCCCTGGTGGTGATGGCCGTGGAGGAAGCCGCCGCGAACGAGGGCGTGGCCCCCAAGGCTGTGTGGCGCAACGTCGCGAAGCTCGCCAGGTCACTGGCCGTCCACCGACACAGTCTCTGGACGTAGAGGAATCCGCGGCGATGCACGCTCTCTTGTGCGTGTTGACAACAGCTACACAAGTGGTCAGAATTCGTGTATTCTTTGTCTACACAGACGACCCTTCAGGAACTTCACATGCGCGACGCCGCGATCAACCTTCGAGCCAAGCCCGAACAGCGCGACCTGATCGACCAGGCGGCTTCGATGCTGGGCAAGAACCGGTCCGACTTCATGCTGGAGGCGGCCTGCGATCGTGCCCAGTCGGTTCTGCTTGATCAGGTGTACTTTCGACTCGACGAACGGCGCTTCAAGGACTTCGTCCGACTGCTGGATGCGCCACCCTCAGCCAATGCGGGGCTGGAGCGACTGATGGCAGTGAAGGCACCGTGGGCCGAGCGTGCCGCACGCAAGGCTTAGCTTTGGGCCGAGCACAAGCGGGGCATCGTGCAGCTGGCGGCGCCTGAACCGCTGAGCATCGGTCACCGCATCGATGCGTTCGACTGCGGCGAGCCGGTGCTCGATGAATGGCTGCGCAAACGAGCGATTGGCAACCAGTCGAGCGGTGCCAGCCGCACCTTTGTCGTCGCCGACGCATCGGGCCGCGTGATGGGCTACTACGCCCTGGCAGCTGGGGCTGTGGCGCATGCGACGGCAACAAGCGCGGTCCGGAGGAACATGCCCGACCCTGTCCCGGTCCTGGTTCTGGGTCGCCTCGCGGTGGATCGGCAGGCGCAGGGCATGAAGCTGGGTGCTTCGTTGCTGCAGGACGCGGTGAAGCGGGCCATCGGCGTATCGGCCGACGCTGGCATCCGTGCGCTGCTGGTGCATGCGTTGTCGGAGCCCGCCAAGCAGTTCTATCTGCACTACGGCTTCCAAGCGTCAACGCTGCATCCGATGACCTTGATGATGAGGTTGCCGCACCCTTGAAATGAAGGGCCGGCAATACGTTCTCAGGCTCTGCAGATGGCATGACGGCCCGACGTCATCGTCGTCATGCCACGTAAGGTGAACAGCGATGTCGCGAGGCAAGCAGCGGTCTTCGGAGACTCAGTGATCCGTTGCGAGACGCG
The DNA here is from genome assembly GCA_019635285.1 of Rubrivivax sp. Classification (GTDB taxonomy): domain Bacteria; phylum Pseudomonadota; class Gammaproteobacteria; order Burkholderiales; family Burkholderiaceae_C; genus Rubrivivax. Next base: position 2,891 of record JAHBZS010000006.1, read on the forward strand.
GTGGACCGGCCCACAATGTCACTGGTTCGAGGTCTGTTTACTGCGTGTGCAGTGTGGGGGAACAGGCGGGGGAACGGTCAAGTTCCCGAACGCAGAAACTCTCATACAGATCAAGAACTTAGGTCGCCACTTTGGGTCCCATCAGCCACCCCAACGATCTTCGCTGACGGCATGAGCCGGCCCTCTGCGCCGGCATCAGCGAGCGGTTTCAACGCCGACCACTGCCCTGCCGCAAGCGCGCTGCGCCGCCTGAAGGCGCCCGCCGCGGAGGGCCGCGGGCCGTCTTCTCAGGCGAAGTCGACGAACTTGCTGAACGGCATCTCGCGCAGGCGCTTGCCGGTGACGGCGAAGATCGCCGCCGCCAGCGCCGGCGCAGCAGGCGGGACGGGCGGTTCGCCGATGCCGCGCACGCGCGGCGCGTTCTGCAGCCCGCGCACCTGGATCTCCGGGCACTGGTCCAGGCGCATGCCCGGATGCTGCGGAAAGTTGCTCTGCTGCGCCATGCCGTCGGCATAGGTGATCTCGCAGTTCATCGCGTGCCCCAGCCCCCACACCACCGCGCCCTTGACGTGGTTGTCGAAGTTGACGGGGTCGACGACGCGGCCCACGTCCGCCGCCACGAAGACCTTGTCGATGCGGATGCCCTTGTCGGTGCGGGTGACCTCCACGACCTCGGCCACCGGCACGCCGAAGCTCTCGACGAAGGCCAGGCCGCGGCCGCGGTCGGGCGCCAGCTTCGTGCCCCAGTTCGACATCTCGCCCACCGCTTCCAGCACCTTGCGCGCCACCTCGTGGTTGCACAGGCGCAGCCGCTCCTGCAGCGGGTCGGCGCCGGCGGCGTGGATCAGTTCGTCCAGCAAGGCGTTGGCGAAGAAGCCCTGCGAGGACGCGCCCACCGAGCGCCACGAACTGGTGGGCGCCAGTTCCGGCACCTTGTAGGCGCGCATGCGGAAGTTCGGGATGGCGAAGGGCTGGTTCCAGGCGCCCGCGGCGATCTGTCCGTCCGCGCCCGGCGGCCGGGCCTGGCCCAGGCGGGCCGACTGCGACGCCGACGAGCTGACCGTGGCCACCTGCAGGTCGTAGGCCTGCACCTGGCCGTCCTTGACCACACCCTTGCCGCGGGCCATGCCGATCTGGCGCGGAAAGTCGTGTGCGAAGTCTTCCTCGCGCGTGTAGGTCAGCTTCACCGGCGTGCCGGGCAGCTGCTTGGCGATCTCCGCGCACAAGGTGACGAACTCGAACTCCAGGCGGTGGCCGAAGCTGCCGCCGGCGTACTGCTGGTGGAAGCGCACCTGCTCGGGCGGGTGGCCCGTCACCGCGGCCACCTTCTGCTGCACGAAGCGCGGCATCTGGTGGGCCACCCACACGTCCACGCCGTCGGGGCCGACCTTGACGATGGCGTTCAGCGGCTCCAGCGGCTGGTGCGCCACGTAGGGCGCGCGGTATTCGGCCTCGATGACCGGGCCTTGCGCCAGCGCCTGGTCGACGTTGCCGTCGTGGCGCCACTCCTTGTCCAGCCGCTCCGGCGTAAAGCTGGCGGCCACCGCGTCCCAGTGCCCCTGCATGTCGGCCGGGTAGGGCGCCGGCCCCCAGTCGCAGTCGATGGCCTTGGCCGCCTGGAAGGCGCGCCAGGTGTTGTTGGCCACCACGGCCACGCCGTGGGTCACCGGCACGATCTTCTGCACGCCGCGCATCCCCTTGGCTTTGGCGTCGTCGTAGCGCTCGAGCGCGCCGCCCTGGCGGGGGTTGACGCGCACCGCGGCGTAGACCATGCCGTCCATCGACAGGTCGATGCCGTAGCGCAGGGTGCCGGTGGACTTGGCGACGATATCCAGGCGTTGCACCGGCTTGCCGATCAGCCGCCATGCCGACGGCTCGCGCAGCGTCACCTGGGTGACCGGCTCCAGCGTGGCGGCCAGCTCGGCCAGTTCGGTGTACATCAGCCGCTGGCCGTCGGGCAGCTGCACCGCACCGTGCGCCGTCTTCAGCTGCGCCACCGGCACGCCGGTCTTCTTCGACGCGGCCAGCTTGAGCGTCTCGCGCGCCACGGCGCCGGCTTCGCGCAGCTTGTCGAAGCTGTCGGGCACCGTGGACGAGCCGCCCGTCACCATCAACCCGATGAGCTTGAACACGCCGCCCATCGCGGCGCGCATCGTCTCGGCCGGGAAGCTGGTGTCCGACGACAGGAAGGGCACCTGCTCGCTGGCCAGCGCCGTGTTGTAGTAGGCCGCGGACGGGGTGGCCGGCTCGACGCGGAACTGCCCGAAGTCCAGGTCCAGCTCCTCGGCCAGCAGCAGCGCCTGCACCGAGTTGGCGCCCTGGCCCAGGTCGACGTGCGAGCTGATCAGCGTCACCGCGTCCTTGTCGATCTTGACCCACGGGTTCAGCGCGGCCTGGCCGGGCTTGAGCCCGTCGCGCAGCGGGTTAGCGTGCGGCGTGCGCACCTTGTAGATGCCGAAGGCGACGCCGCCCGCAATGGCGGCCGAGCCGATGAGCAGGGTGCGGCGGGCGATGGTGGCGGCGCGTCCCATGCTCAGGCTCCCTTCGAGCGGGCGGCGGACTTCACCGCCTCGCGGATGCGCGGGTAGGTGCCGCAGCGGCACAGGTTGGCGCCCATCGCCAGGTCGATCTCGGCGTCCGTCGGCATGCCGGTGGCGTTGGCCAGGAACGCGGCCGCCGTCATCATCTGGCCCGACTGGCAGTAGCCGCATTGCGCGACCTGGTGCTCGATCCACGCCTTCTGCACCGCATGCAGCGCCTCCGGCTGGCCCAGGCCTTCGATGGTGCGCACCGGTGCCGTCACCGCGCCCACCGGCATGGAGCATGAGCGCACCGGCGCCCCGCCGATATGCACGGTGCAGGCGCCGCAGTAGCCGATGCCGCAGCCGTACTTGGGGCCGGTGATGCGCAGCTCGTCGCGCAGCACCCACAACAGGGGCATCTCCGGCTCGACGTCCACCTCGTGGTCGCGGCCATTCACGTTCAGGTTCATCGGGGGTCCTTGGTGGGGTGATCCCGATTGTGATGCCGAGTCGGCCCGGCTGCAGGCGCAGGGTTCGCGGCGTCCGTCGGGCTAGCATGCGTGCGATTGCCGAGGCCCCGCCTGTCTGCCATGCACACCGCCATCCTCACTTTTGAAGGCTTCAACGAGCTGGACTCGCTGATCGCGCTGGGCATCCTGAACCGCATCAAGCAGCCCGGCTGGCGCGTGTCCATCGCCTGCCCCAGCCCCAGCGTGCGCTCGATGAACGGCGTCGTCGTCGAACGGCAGGCCACGCTGGAAGAGGCGGCCGCGGCCGACGCGGTGATCGTCGGCAGCGGCCTGCAGACGCGCGAGGTGGTCGCCGACGCCGCGCTGATGGCGCGGCTGCGGCTCGATCCGGCGCGTCAACTGATCGGCGCGCAGTGCTCCGGCACGCTGGTGCTGGCCAAGCTGGGCTTGCTGGATGGCGTGTCCGCCTGCACGGACCTGACGACCCGGCCCTGGGTCCAGGAGGCCGGGGTCAGTGTGCTGGACCGGCCCTTCTTCGCGCGCGACAACATCGCCACGGCCGGCGGCTGCCTCGCGTCGCAGTACCTGGCCGCCTGGGTCATCGCCCGCTTCGCAGGCGTGGAGGCGGCCCGCGGTGCGCTGCACTACGTGGCCCCGGTGGGCGAGAAGGAGACCTACGTGTCGCGGGCGCTCGACAACGTCGCGCCCTATCTGCCGAGCCGCGTCGCGACGCCTGCGTGAGCCGGTCGCGACGGGCGGCTGTGCCCCGTCGCATTGGACGCGAAGAGGGGCGAGTGACGCTAACGCTCGGCGATGAAGTGCTGCGTGGTCACCGTCTCGCCCGGCAGCAGGAAGCTGCGCACGCGCAGCTCCAGCTCCTGGTCGGCCAAGGTGGCGCGTGAGCGCTGATGCAGGTAGTCGGCCCAGGACGTGACGATGAAGCGCTCGACGTAGCGCGACGGGTCCGACAGGTCGCGGTAGGCGCGCCAGAAGGTGGCGCCGTCGCGCCGGCGCGGCGCGCGCAGCTGGCTCAGCGCATCGAGAAACTCCGCGCTGTGCTCGGCGGCGACGCGGTAGCCCAGTTCCACCGCCACCGGGCCGGCGGCGGGGTCGGGTTCGTCGGCGACGAAGAAGTCGTCCCAGCGCGTGGTCACGGTCACTTCCTCGGCCTGGCCCATGCGCAGCGGGAAAGGCCTGATGAGCAGCAGGCCGGCCGCCATGCTGGCCGCGGCCACGCTCAGCGCGAAGCCCAGGCTGACGATGTCCGACAGCGCGCCCCAGAAGGCCGAGCAGATGGCGAAGGCGCCCAGCGCGCACAGCGTGTGCAGCGCCAGCGCACGCGCGCGCACCCACATCGGCACGCTGGTCTGAGTGGCGGTGTTGAAGGTGGACATCACCGCCATCCAGCAGGCGCCGCCGACGGCCAGCGCCGGGTAGACCAGCACCTTCTGCGTGGAGAACGCCGCCACCAGCATCACGCCGGCGTAGAGCACGCAGCCGCCGCCGACCAGCCGCTCCAGCCCGGCGCTGGCGCGCAGCCGGCCGATCACCAGGCCGGCGGCCACCGCACCGCCGCCCATGCAGCCGACCAGCAGGCCGACGCCGGCCGCGCCCAGGCCCAGCTGGCGCTGGCCGATCACCGGCAGCAGCGCCCACAGCGCCGAGCCGGCGCCGCTGTAGGCCACCGTGCGCACCAACTGCGCCAGCACCGTCTGCGAATGGCGCGCGAAGCGCAGCCCGGCCAGCATGCCGCCCCACAGCCGCTCGGCCGGCAGCCGCGACGGCGGATGGGGCTTGGGCGGCCAGCGGCGGATGGCCTGCAGCATGATCAGCGAGCCGACCACGGTGATGACGAAGTTCCAGGTGCTGCCGGCCAAGGACGACACCACGCCCGCCAGCGCCGGCCCGATGGCCCGCGCGCCGTTGTAGGCGATGGAGATGGCGGTGATGGCGTTGGGCAGCTCCTCGCGCGGCACCGCGTCGGCGATGGTGGAGTTCCAGGCCGGCGACATCATCGCGGTGCAGGCGCCGGCGACGAAGACGAAGAACAGCAACGTGGCCGGCCCGCCGATGCCCACGAACAGCAGCACCGACAGCAAGGCGCCGGTGACGGCCTGCACGGCCAGCGCGCCCAGGATCAGCCGCCGCCGGTCGGCGATGTCGGCCAGCACGCCGGCCGGCAGCGACAGCAGGAACATCGGCAGGAACACCGCGGTCTGCACCAGCGCGGACAGGAAGGACGAGCCGGTCAGCTCCACCATCATCCAGGCGGCGGCCATGGTCTGCATGGCATTGGCCACGTAGTACAGCCCGCCGCTCTGCCACAGCGCGCGGAAGGCCTGGTGGCGCAGCGTGGACCAGGTATCCAGCGGGGGCGTCGGCGCATCCATCGCCGTGCATTGTCGGCGGTGTGTGCGGCGCTGCGATACTGGCGTGACCACGACAGGGCAGGAGGGCAGCATGGAAGTCAAGGACCAGGTGATCGTCGTCACCGGCGGCGGCTCCGGCATCGGCCGCGCGCTGTGCGAGCGCTTTGCCGCCGACGGCGCCAGCGCGGTGATCGTCGCCGACCTCCACGAGACCAACGCGCGCGAGGTCGCCGCGGCCATCGGCGGCCAGGCGCGTGCGCTCAACGTCGGCATCGAGGCCGACGTGCAGAAGCTGGTGAACGAGGTGACGGCACAGTTCGGCCGCATCGACCTGTTCTGCAGCAACGCCGGCATCATCGTGCGTGCCGACGAGGACGCCGCCAATGCCGACTGGCAGCGCCACTGGGACGTCAACGTCATGGCCCACGTCTATGCGGCGCGCGCCGTGCTGCCGCAGATGCTGGCGCGCGGCCAGGGCTACTTGCTCAACACCGCGTCCGCCGCGGGGCTGCTGAGCCAGGTGAATGCCGCGCCGTATTCGGTGACCAAGCATGCGGCGGTGGCCTTTGCCGAATGGCTGTCCATCGCCTATGGCGACAAGGGCCTGCGCGTCAGCTGCCTGTGCCCGCAGGGCGTGGACACGCCGATGCTGCGTGACGCCGGCGGCTCCGGCCGCAAGAGCTTCCTCGTCGAGGGCTCGCTGACGGCGCAGCGCGTGGCCGACTGCGTGGTCGAGGGCCTGCGGCGCGAGGAGTTCCTGATCCTGCCGCACCCGGAGGTGCTGACCTTCTTCCAGCGCAAGGCGCAGGACTACGAGCGCTGGCTGCGCGGCATGCGCAGGCTGCGCGAGAAGGTGATGAGCAGCGGCGCCTGAGGACCGGTTGCGGGGCAGGCGACGCGAAGGGACAATCGCCGCCATGCACCACAAGCGCCGTCGTCCGAAGGCTCGCCGAGCCGGTTGCCTGCTGTGCAAGCCCTGCAAGCTCAGTGGCTGGCCGGCCCATGAGCTGGGCAGAACCGGCTTCGGCAAGCTCAGAGGCGAGTGGCACGCGACGCAGGATCTGGCGCAGTTCACTGCGCACCGGGGCAACGCACCATGAGCGAACGCGACGACCGCGCCTATCAGGACGGCGCCAGCGGCGGCATGTTCACCGGCAGCACGGCCGGCGAATACGCGGCGTTCATGGCGGGCCAGGCCACGCGCCCCCGCCCCAGCGGCCCGCCGATGCCGCCGGGCGCGACCGTGGGCTTTCTGCTCATCCTGTTCGCGCCCTTGGTGTGGCTCGTGGTCGGGGCGCTCTATCCGATGGCCGGCCTGCTGATGCTGGGGTCGCTGATCGTCATCCTCGAGTTGATGCAGGGCATCGGCGGCATCGTCATCTATCTGGTGATGTTGGTGTGGCTGTTCATGGCCCTGGGCTTCGGGGTGGCGCTCGAGTCGTACTTCGAGGACTGGCGCTGGTACCGGCGCCTGCGGCTCATCGTGCGTATCGTGATGATCGGCTTCATCGTGCACGTGCTGGCCTTCGGCTTCTTCAAGGAGTTCGACCCCGGGACGTCCTTCTTCGACCGGCTGACCGTGACGCACGTGCTCATCGTGGCGCTGGGCTGCGTCGGCGCCTATTTCCTGTCGAAGAAGCTCGATGCCGGATTGCGCGACCGCGTCTCGAACGGCATCCCGGGCATGGCCTGGGCCAAGTACCGTTTCAACCCGCGTCGGCGTGCCGATGAAGCGGCGCTGGCGGCGTTGGAGGAGCGGATGCGCAACAACCGGCGCTGAGGGCCGCAGCGGCGGCTCGCCGCCGTCGCAGCCCCCGCGCGCCGCCTGCGGGCCGATCAGTAGCCGCGCATGCGCGCCAGCCGGTCCATGTGAAAGCCGGCGTCGCCGTAGAGCTCCTGCAGCACGCGCGCGCGCTTCATGAACAGGCCGAAGTCCAGCTGATCGGTCATGCCCATGCCGCCGTGCATCTGCACGCCTTCCTGCACCGCCAGGGTCGCCGCCATGCCGCACTTGGCCTTGGCGATGGCCACCGCCTCGGCGGCCTGCGCCGGCGCGCTGTCCAGCGCGTGCAAGGCCTTGGCCAGCGCGGCGCGCGCCAGTTCGATGTCCACGTACAGCGTCGCTGCGCGGTGCTGCAGCGCCTGGAACTCGCCGATCAGCCGGCCGAACTGCTTGCGCTGCTTCAGGTAGTCGAGCGTGCGCTCGAAGACCTCGTCGGCGATGCCCAGCAATTCGGCAGCCGCGGCGGCGCGGCCGAAGTCCAGCGCCTGCTGCAGCGCCGCGTCGCCGCCGGCCAGGCGCGCCGACTCCGGCAGGTGCACGTCGCGCAGCCGCACGACGGCGGCGTTGTGCGCATCGGCCATCTCGGTGCGCTCGACCTGCAGCCCCGCGGTGTCGCGCGGCACGGCGAACACGGCCACGCCGTCGGCGCTGCGTGCGGCCACCAGCAACAGCGACGCCACGTGCCCGTCGGGCACGAAGTGTTTGTCGCCGCTCAGCAGCCAGCCGTCGCCGCGGCGCTTGGCGCGCAAGGCCAGGGCGTCCGGCTTGTGCTTGGGGCCTTCGTCGATGGCCAGGGTGGCGATGACTTCGCCGCGGGCGATGCGCGGCAGCCATTGGCTCTGCTGCGCGGCATGGCCGGCCCGCTGCAGCAACTGGGCTGCCACCACGCCGCTGGCCAGGAAGGGCAGCGCACTCAGGTGGCGGCCGATCTGCTCCATCAGCACGCCGATCTCGACCGCGCCCAGGCCGGCGCCGCCCTGTGCCTCGGGGATCGCCACGCCGGCATAGCCCAGGTCCGCAAAGGCCGACCAGGTGGTGCCCGCAAAGCCGGCCGGGTCGGCGCTATCGCGCAGCTGGCGCAGCTGCGCCACCGGTGCGCTTTCGGCCAGGAAGCTGCGCGCGCTGTCGCGCAGCATCGTTTGCTCTTCGTTCAGCAGCAGTGTCATTGGACCCCCTTGGCCCTGCGGGCCGTGCCCCCGAGGGGGAGCGAGCGCCTTCGGATCGGCCGTGCGGCGCTCATCGTCAGGCTCCCGGCAGTTCGAGGATGCGCTTGGCGATGACGTTGAGCTGCACTTCGCTGGTGCCGCCTTCGATCGAGTTGGCCTTGCTGCGCAGCCAGTCGCGCGGCGCGCTGCGCCGCCAGTCGAGCGCATCGCTGCCGAGCGCGGACATGATCAGCTCCTGCCGGCGCTTGTTCAGCTCGGCGCCGTAGTACTTCAGCGCCGACGAGAAGGCGCCGTGTGCCTGCCTGGCCCGCGCCTGTTCGCCGAAGCGCTGCATCAGCGCGCGGAACGCGGCTTCGTCGACCTCGAACTCGGCGATGCGCGCGCGCAGCATCGGCTCGTCGAGGCGGCCCGCCGCGTCGCGGCCCAGGCTCTGTGCGGCCATGGCGCCCAGCGACTGCGCCTGTGCGCGCTCGCCGATCGCGCCGATCATCTCGCGCTCGTGCGTCAGCAGGTACTTGGCCACGTCCCAGCCGCCGCCGGGCTGGCCGACCAGGTTGTGCTTCTCGACGCGCACGTCGTCGAAGAAGGTCTCGCAGAACGGCGACTTGCCCGAGATCAGCGTGATCGGCTTCGTGCTGACGCCGGGCGTGGCCATGTCGAAGAGCACGAAGCTGATGCCGGTGTGCTTCTTCGCGGCGCTGTCGGTGCGCACCAGGCAGAAGATCCAGTCGGCCAAGTCGGCATAGCTGGTCCAGATCTTCTGGCCGTTGACGATGAAGTGGTCGCCGCGGTCCTCGGCACGCGTGGCCAATGAGGCCAGGTCGGAGCCGGCATTGGGCTCGGAATAGCCCTGGCACCAGCGGATCTCGCCGCGCGCGATCTTCGGCAAGTGCTCGCGCTTTTGCGCCTCGCTGCCGAACTTCAGCAGCGCCGGGCCGAGCATCCAGATGCCGAAGCTCCACAGCGCCGGCCGGCAGCCCAAGGCGCGCATCTCCTGCTGCAGCACCAGCGCCTCTTCGGCCGTGAGGCCGCCGCCGCCGTAGTCGCGCGGCCAGGTGGGCACGGTCCAGCCGCGCTCGCCCATGCGCTGCAGCCACTGGCGTTGCGCCTCGGACTGGAACTTCGCCTGCCGGCCGCCCCAGCAGTAGTCCTCTTCGCCGCGCAGCGGCTGGCGCATCTCGGGCGGGCAGTGGGCCTCCAGCCAGGCACGCGTCTCGGCGCGGAAGGTCTCCAGGGTGGGGGCGTCGCTCATCGCGTCAGACCGTCACGCCGCCGTCGACGACCATCACCTGACCGGTCATGAACGAGCTGGCCGGCGACGCCAGGAACACCGCGGCACCGGCGATCTCGTCCGGCTCGCCGATGCGGCGCAGCGGCGTCTCGGCGCTGCGCGCGGCCAGCAGCTCGGGGTTGTCCCACAGCGCGCGTGCGAAGTCGGTGCGAATGAGCCCCGGCGCGATGCAGTTGACGCGCACGTTGTGCGGGCCGTATTCGACGGCCAGGTTGCGCGCCAGCTGCAGGTCGGCGGCTTTGCTGATGCAGTACGCGCCCAGGATCGGCGAACCGCGCAGCCCGCCGATCGACGAGACGATGATGATCGAGCCGCCCTTGCGCTCGATCATGCCGGGCGCCACGGCGTTGACCAGCCAGTGATTGGACAGGATGTTGTTGTCCAGCACCTTGCGGAACTGCTCGTCGCTGATGCCGGCCATCGGACCGTAGTAGGGGTTCGACGCGGCATTGCACACCAGCACGTCCACCGGGCCCAGGCGCTTGACCGTGTCGTCCACCAGGTGCTGCAGCGCCTCTTTGGACGAGATGTTGGCGGCCACCGCGATGGCCCGGCCGGCGCCGTGCTTGGCGTTGATGGCCGCGGCCACCTGCTCGCAGGGCTCGAGCTTGCGCGACGAGATGACCACCTTGGCGCCGTGTTCGGCCAGGCGTTCGGCGATGGCGCGGCCGATGCCGCGCGACGAGCCGGTGACGATGGCCACCTTGTCCTTCAGATCGAACAGTGTCATGGGATGTCTCCTGCAGGGCCGCGCAAGATAGCAGAGGGCCGTCGCGGCCGGCGTCAAGGCCGCGACATGCGCCGGCCGCGGGCGACATGCAGCGCCAGCGCGACCGGCAGCAGCAGGCCCAGCGCGACATGCGACCAGCGCAGCCAGGGCAGCAGCTCCTCGTCGGCAGCGTAGTAAAAGCCCAGGCCGCTGAGCGCCAGCGCCAGCAAGGTGGCCACCAGCAGCACCGCGCGGCGGCGCACCTCGGGGCGCCGCCAGCCCACGCGCAGGTGCACCTGGCCGACCAGCGCGCACAGCAGCAGCCCGGCGTAGGCCAGGCTGCCGTGCACCGCCAGCAGCGGGCCGGCCCAGCGGTGCGGCGCGGGGGTCGGTTCGTCGGCCGGTGCCAGTGCATAGGCCACCAGCAGCCAGCCCAGGCCGGACAGCAGCAGCGCGGCGACGACGGCATAGATGCCGGTGCGCAGCTGCGGCGGCAGCCGGTTGTGCGGCACGCTCACCGCACGGCCCCGCGCACGACGTGTGCCGGCACCGGCCTTGCTGTATGGCGAGACCCGCTCATGCCGCCGCCGCCGCGGCCATGCGGAACTGGCGGGTGCTGCCGGCCAGCGTGCTGCGCGCGCGGCCGGCGGCGTCGATGCACAGCGCGTGCGCACGGTGGCGGCGCAGCAACCGCAGTGCGGGCTGCGGACGCAAGGCGACGATCTTCGTCAGCGCATCGGCCAGCGCGCAGGTCGGCGCCACCACGGTGACGCTGCCGCCGAAGGACCGCTGCCGGCGCATGCGGCGGTCGAGCAGGCCCTGGCCGGGCCGGCGGTAGGTATCGGCCGAGGTCGCCGCCGCGGCGTCGCGCAGTTCGAACAGCACCGGCGCCATCGCCGGCGCGTGCGGCAGGCGCACGCGCACCGGCTGCCAGCCCGGGCCGAAATGGCGCAGGTCGCCGCCGGCGTTGACCACGCCGCTGCGGCAGCCCTGCGCACGCAGCGCGGCCACGGCGCGATCCACCGCATGGCCCTTGGCGATGCCGCCCAGGTCGAGCTGCAGCGGCGCACGGGCGCGCACGCGCTGCGCCGGCAGCAGGCGCAGTGCGTCCAGCCGCGCGCCGCCGCGGGCCGGCAGGCTGGGGTCGAAGAGCCCGCCGCTGTCGCGCCACAGCCGCTGCGCCAGCGCCAGCAGCTGATGGGTGCTACGGTCGACGCGCAGCACCTGCCGGTGCGCCTGCCGCGCGATGCGCCGCAGGTCGCTGCCGCGTTGCAGTGGATGCAGCCGGCGGTGCACCGCGGCGACGGCGGCAAAGGCCGCGTCGAAACGCGAGTCGCTGGCCTGGTCGGCAGGCAGCGCCACTTCGACCAGCGTGCCCAGCCAGACCTGCGCGCGCCGCACCCAGGCGCCTTGGTCAGGCGGGCAGCAGAGCATGGAGCGCAAGCAGGCGGCGCACGCCGTCGGTGACGTGGCGGCACGACAGCGTCGCGCCGGAGATGTTGGCGATGTCGGCGCCGACCTGCACCGCGTCGGCCGCGCTCTTGCCGGCGAACTGCGCGCGCCAGCGTTCGTTGCGGATTTCCCAGCCGTGCGTCTCGCGGTACTCCAGCACCTCCAGCCGCAGCACGCGGCCCTGCGGGTCGAGCGCCAGCGCATAGACGATGTAGTCCTGCTTGCCGATCACCGCGTCGACGAAGAAGCTGCCGAGCAGGCGGTTGCCGGCCAGGGCGCGCCAGACCTTGGGGTCGCGCACGCCCGGCGGCCGCGCCACGGCGGCCAGCTTGGCGCGCGCCTCGGCGTCCAGCGCCAGCGCCACCGGCGCAAAGCTGGTGGCGTCGGGGAAAGCCAGCTTCTGCGCGGCTTCGACGCCCAGATACTCCACCGCGGCCACTGGCGCCGCGGCCAGCAGCCCGGCCAGGGCCACGGGATGCCAGGCGCGTGTCATGCCGAGCTCGCCGCGCCGGTGGCGGGCGTCAGAAGTTGACGCCCATGCCCAGCTGGAAGCGGTCGTAGAGGTTGTTGGTGCGGAACCATTGGTAGTCGGCCTTGAACACGATGTTCGGCGTCAGATAGAAGTTGGCGCCCAGCGTGGTCACGCTCTCGGTGCGCAGCGCCGCGGGCGTCAGGCCGTTGGGCAGCTCGGCATAGCTTGCGCCGGTATTGAAGCGCTCGTAGCGCACGAAGGGGGCGATCTGCATGTCCTCGCTGCGCCAGGCGTACCAGGCGCCTTGCACGTACGCGCCCCAGAAGCTCTCGGGCACCAGCGTCGGGTTGCCGACGATCGTCAGGTTGTAGGGCGCGGTATCGCTGATGTGGCCATAGGCGTACAGCGCCGACAGGTCGAAGGGCCCGGTGGTGTAGCGCGCATGCGCTTCGGCCAGCGTGACCACCGCGCCGTCGGACGGGAAGTTCGGCTGCGACTGCCCGGCCTTGCCGGCGAACACGCTGCCGCCCAGCAGCAGCCCCGGCATGCCGCGCCAGTTGAGCGCGCCATAGCCCGACAGGTTGGCCGCCTTGGCGAACTGGCCTTCCTGGTGGATGCTGCCCAGCGGCGAGGCCTTGCCGTCCTCGCTGGTCGGGTCCCAGGCCGACAGGTTGAAGCCGGTGGTCACGCCGACGTCCCAGCTGAGGTCGTAGGAGGTGATGCCGCTGAGGCCGATGCCGGCCTCGCGCCAGGTGGTGGGGATGATCGCCGTCTCGACGAAGTTGCGCGTCACGCCGAAGTACTGCGTGGGCTCGTGCGACGTATTCAGCAGGCCCGACGGGATGAGGAACAGGCCGGCGCGGCCGGCCAGCGTCGGCGCGAAGGCGCGCTCGACGTAGAACTGCTCCACCGCCGCTTCGCCGGCATCGTCGGCCGAGGTGACGGCGTGTTCCCATTCGAATTCGGCGACCAGCCGGGTGCGGTCGTCGAAGCGGTAGCCGAAGCCGATCACCGCGCGGGCCAGGTCGATCTGGTTCTGCGCACGGTTGCGCGGGTAGAGCTCGTAGTTCAGCTCGCCATAGCCGAAGACCGACAGCGGCGAGGTGCTTGGCGCGGCGCTGGCATAGGGCGAGGTCGGCGCCATCTGGTCGGGCAGCGGCGTCTTGGCGCCGCTGGCGTTGCTGGCAGCCGGCGACGCGGTTGCGGCAGCGGTGGTCGCGGGGGTCGCCGTGGTCGTTGCAGGGGCCGGGGCCGGCACGGCCGCCGTTGCCGCCGGCGCCGCAGCGGCCGGCTGGGTCTTCAGCTGGCGCAGTTCGGCCTTCAGCGCGTCGAGCTGCTGCTGCATCTGCTCGATCTTGGCGGCCAGCGCGGCTTCGTCGGCGTGCGCCGGCGCGACGGCGCAGACGCTCGACGCGGCCAGCGCCAGCAGCGCGCGGGTGGGGGAGGGCAAGGGCTTCATGGGCGGTAGCCGTCGGTCAGGGTGTGGAGGAATTCGAGGACGAGGTCGATCTCCGCGTCGTCCAGCCGTGGCGCCTGGCCGCGCTGGCGGTCGTAGGGCACCTCGGTGGTGTTGACGTTGCGGTGGTAGGCGGCGGGCAGGTCGTCGAACTTCTGCACGCTGCCGCCGGCCACCGGATAGAACGCCTCCGGCTGGGTGTCGCGGCGCACGTAGAACTCCAGCGCCTCGCGCAAGGTGCGGAAGCGGCCGTTGTGGAAGTAGGGCGCGGTGACGGCCACGTTGCGCAAGGTGGGCACCTTGAACGCGCCGCACAGGTCGCTGCGGCCGCTCAGGTCGGTGCGGTCGGGGCCGCACAGGCCCAGGTCGTAGTAGCTGGGGTCGGCATTCGCCGGGATGCGCGCGTTGCGCGGCACGCCCAGGTTGTCGTAGCTGAAGTCGGTGAACAGCGGCAGGCTGCCGTCGGAACCACGGCCGCTGGGGTGGCAGCCGGCGCAGTTGCCCTTGGTGGGGTCGTTGAACAGCGCCAGGCCGCGCAGCTCACGCTCGCTGAGCGTCACCTGGCCACGCAGGAAGGCGTCGTACTTGCTGTCGAAGGGGGCGAAGTCGGGGTCCTCGCGCTGGTACTGCTGCAAGGCCAGCGTGACGCGGGCGAAGGCGTCCTGCGGCCGGCTCAGGATGTCGGCGCCGAAGAGCTGCTTGAAGGTCTGGACATAGCTGGCCTGGGCGAGGCGGCCCACCATCTCTTCGACCGAGGCGTTGGCCATCTCGTGCGGCGCGAGCAGCGGACGTTCGGCCTGCGCCTGCAGCGAGGCGGCGCGACCGTCGCGGTCGAAGCCGCCGGTGGGCGTGCCTTCGCCGTCGAAGAAGAAGGCCGGGTTCAGCGCCAGGTAGCGCAGCGACGGTGCGTTGCGCGTGCCGGGCACGTCGAGACCCGCGCCGCCCGACGGCACCACCACGTCGGGGTCGTTGGTGGCATGGGCGGTTGCCGGCACGTGGCAGGTGGCGCAGGACATGCGACCGGAGGCCGACAGCGAGGCGTCGCGGAAGATCTGCTCGCCCAGTGCGGCCATCGGGCTGAGGCGCGTGCGGCTGGCGCTGCTGTCGCCGCCGTCGCCGCCGCCGCAAGCGGCCAGCGCACCCCCGGCCAGCACGGCCACCAGGCCCAGGCGCCAGACGGGGCGCCGCCGTGAACTGCGGAACATGAGAGCTAATACAAATGCGATTGATTCGCACTGTATGTGCTCAAGGCCCCCAGACCCGCTGGCGGGCTCACTGTTTTTGACGACTGTCGCTGAGCGGCAACGGAACGTGCCGCCAAAGCGATCAATCCGGCAGGTCGATGCCGCGGCGCCGGCGCATGCTGCGCCCGACGGCGTCGAGCGCCGCGTCGTCCAGCAGGCGGGTGGCCATGGGCAACAGTTCGCGTTCCTCGATCCGCAGGTGCTCGGCGTAGGCCGCGACGAAGCGTTCGACCCGCGCGGCGTCGAGGCCGGACGCCGTGCCCGCCGCCACGCGCTGCAGTTCCTCGCGCAGCGCCGCCCAATGGCGCTCCATCTCGCGGTGCTGGCCCGTCAGCGCGCTGACCAGGTCACGCAGGCAGACGGCGTCGGAGCCGGCCATCGATTCGATCAGCGCGGGGAACAGGTCCTCTTCCTCGTCCTGGTGGTGATGCGCCGCCGCGGTGTCGAAGTAGCGCATCACGGCGCTCGCCGCCTGCTGCGCCTGCGCGTCCGCGCCGTGCGCCGCCACGTGCGGCAGCAGGCGACGCAGGGTTTCGCACTGCTGCTCGATGCGCTGGTGGCAGGCGGCCAGCATTTCCAGCGGCACCTCGAAACTGGCGGCCGGGCTGCGGTGGCCGGGCAGGGGGACGGAAGCCATGTCCCGCAGCATGCCATCGCCCGCCGTGTGCCGGAGCGGCCGGAGAGAATGACCCCGATGTCTGCCACGGTCTCCACAGCGCCCGAGGCGCTGCCGCGCGGCGCGGTCGCCTGCCTGTCCTTGAGCGCCTTCGGCAGCGGCATGTCGCTGCGTGTCAACGACGCCCTGCTGCCGCAGCTGGCGCGCGAGTTCGGCGTGACGCTGAGCCAGGCGTCGCAGGTCATCAGCCTGTTTGCCATCGCCTACGGGGTGTCGCAGCTGCTCTTCGGCCCGCTGGGCGACCGCTTCGGCAAGTACCGCGTGGTCGCCTGGGCGGCGGCGGCCTGCGCCCTGGCGTCGCTGGCCAGTGCGCTGGCGCCGGACTTCCTGGCGCTGCGGCTGACACGCGTGCTGTCCGGCGCCACCGCGGCGGCGATCATCCCGCTGTCGATGGCCTGGATCGGCGACGTGGTGCCGTACGCCGAGCGCCAGCCGGTGCTGGCGCGCTTCCTCATCGGCCAGATCGTCGGCCTGTCCACCGGCGTGTGGCTCGGCGGCTTCGCCGCCGACCACTTGTCGTGGCAGGCGCCCTACCTGCTGATCGCGCTGCTCTTCAGCGGCGCCAGCCTCGCGCTGTTCGCGCTGCAGCGGCGGCTGCCGGCGGCGGCGCGGCGGACGGTGCGGGCCGAGGGCCCCGCCTGGAAGCGCACGCGGTCGGAATTTGCGCAGGTTCTGTCGCTGCCCTGGGCGCGCACGGTGCTGTCGTTGGTGTTCATCGAAGGCATGTGCCTGTACGGCCCCTTTGCCTTCGTCGCCACGCATGTGCACCAGCGCTTCGGGCTGTCGCTGTCCAGTGCCGGTTCGCTGGTCATGCTGTTCGGCCTCGGCGGCCTGCTCTTCGCGCTGTTCTCGGGCCGCATGGTGCGACGGCTGGGCGAAACCGGCCTGGCGCGCTGGGGCGGGGCGCTGCTGTGTCTGTCGCTGCTGACCATCGGCTTCGCGCCGGGCTGGGGCTGGGCGACGCTTGCCTGCTTCGTGCTCGGCCTGGGCTTCTACACGCTGCACAACACGCTGCAGGTCAACGCCACGCAGATGGCCCCCGAGCGCCGTGGTGCCGCGGTGTCGGCCTTTGCCGCCTGCTTCTTCCTCGGCCAGTCGGCCGGCGTCACGCTGGGCGGGTGGGCGGTGGGCACCATCGGCGCCAGCCGCTTCATGGCGCTGGGCGGCTTGGGCCTGCTGGCGGTGTCGCTGACCTTCGCCGCGGCCTTGGGCCGGCGGCGCCGCGCCGCGGCGGTGCCCGTCGACTGAGGGCGCGGCGCTACTTGCTTTTTCGGCCGCGCTGCCGGGGCGGCAGCGGCGGCCGAACGATGCCGCGTGGCGCGGCATCTGGGAAGAAGCGCCCGGCGCCTTGGGCTAGGCCTTGTAGCGGCCGTACTCCAGGCGCGCGATGGCGCGGCGGTGCACCTCGTCCGGGCCGTCGGCCAGGCGCAGGGTGCGCTGGTGGGCGTAGGCCTTGGCCAGCCCCGGGTCGCTGGTCACGCCGGCGCCGCCCCAGGCCTGGATGGCGTCGTCGATGATGCGCAGTGCCATGTTCGGTGCCTGCACCTTGATCATGGCGATCTCCAGCTGGGCCACCTTGTTGCCCACCTTGTCCATCATGTCGGCGGCCTTCAGGCACAGCAGGCGCGTCATCTCGATGTCGATGCGCGCATTGGCAATGCGCTCTTCCCACACCGACTGCTCGGACACGCGCTTGCCGAAGGCCACGCGGGACTGCAGGCGCTGCACCATCTTCTGCAGCGCCACTTCGGCGGTGCCGATGGTGCGCATGCAGTGGTGGATGCGGCCCGGGCCGAGGCGGCCCTGCGCGATCTCGAAGCCGCGGCCTTCGCCGAGCAGCAGGTTCGACGCCGGCACGCGCACGTTCTTCAGGATCACTTCCGCATGGCCGTGCGGCGCGTCGTCGAAGCCGAACACCGGCAGCATGCGCACGACTTCGATGCCGGGCGCGTCCAGCGGCACCAGGATCTGCGACTGCTGCGAATGGCGCGGCGCGTCGGGGTCGGTCTTGCCCATGACGATGGCGATCTTGCAGCGCGGGTCGCCGACGCCGGAGGACCACCACTTGCGGCCGTTGATCACGTAGTGGTCGCCGTCGCGCTTGATCGAGGTCTCGATGTTGGTGGCGTCGGACGAGGCCACCGCCGGCTCGGTCATCAGGAACGCGGAGCGGATCTCGCCGGCCAGCAGCGGCTCCATCCAGCGCTTCTTCTGCTCGTCGTTGGCATAACGCGCCAGCACTTCCATATTGCCGGTGTCGGGCGCCGAGCAGTTGAAGACTTCGGAGCCGAAGCCGACCTTGCCCATCTCTTCGGCGCACAGCGCGTATTCCAGGTTGGTCAGCCCGGCGCCCTTGTACGGGCTGTCCGGCGGCAGCGAGTCGTGCGGCAGGAACAGGTTCCACAGCCCGGCCTTCTTGGCCTTGGCCTTCAGCTCTTCCAGTACCGGCACCACCTGCCAGCGGTTGGCGCCGAAGGCTTCCATCTGCTTGTCGTAGGTTGCCTCGGCGGGGTACACGTGCTCCTTCATGAACGCGACCACGCGATCGCGCCAGTAGGTCTGCTTTTCGGACATCGTGAAATCCATGCTGTCTCCTGGGTTGGCAGGCCCCCGCGGCCATGCGTGACGGTAGCAGAGGCAGCGCCTGCGGGTTGTCCCCGACGTGGCAGCCAGGGACTATGCTGCGGCCCCGTCGTCAAGGAGCGTGCGATGCCGTCCGTGCTGAAACAGTTCGACCTGAGTGGCCGCCTCGCGCTGGTCACCGGCTCCAGCGCCGGCATCGGGCTGGCGCTGGCGCAGGGCCTGGCCGGCGCCGGCGCCGCGGTGGTGCTGAACGGGCGCCGCGCCGACAAGCTCGACGAAGCCGCGGCGGCGCTGCGCGCGCAGGGCGCCACGGTGCATGCGATGCCCTTCGATGTCGGCGACGCGGCGGCGGTGGCCGCGGCGGTGGCACGCATCGAAGCCGAGATCGGCGAGATCGACATCCTCATCAACAACGCCGGCATGCAGCGGCGCGCGCCGTTGCAGGACTTCGCGCAGGACGACTGGCGCGAGCTGATGCGCACCAACCTCGACAGCGTGTTCATCGTCGGCCAGGCGGTGGCGCGGCACATGATCCCGCGCGGCCGCGGCAAGATCGTCAACATCTGCTCGGTGCAAAGCGAGCTGGGCCGCCCGGGCATCGCGCCCTACACGGCCAGCAAGGGCGCGGTGAAGATGCTGACCAAGGGCATGGCCATCGACTGGGGGCCGTACGGGCTGCAGGTCAACGGCCTGGGGCCGGGCTACTTCAAGACCGAGCTGAACCAGGCGCTGGTCGACAACCCAGAATTCAGCGCCTGGCTGATCGGCCGCACGCCGTCGCGGCGCTGGGGCGATGTCGAAGACCTGGTCGGCGCGGCCGTGTTCCTGGCCAGCGACGCCTCGCGCTTCGTCAACGGCCACATCCTCTATGTCGATGGCGGCGTCACCGCCACGCTTTGAAAGGCACCCGATGGACGCGCTCGTCATCCATGCCCCCGGCGACCTGCGGGTCGAGACGGTCGACACGCCCGACGTGCAGCCGCATCAGCTGCAGGTGCGCGTGCGCTGCGGCGGCATCTGCGGCTCGGACCTGCACTACTACCAGCACGGCGGCTTCGGCACGGTGCGCATCCAGCAGCCGATGGTGCTGGGCCACGAGGTCGCCGGCAGCATCGAAACGGTGGGTGGCGCGGTGCAGGGCTTCGCGCCGGGCGAGCGCGTGGCCATCAGCCCCAGCCGGCCGTGCGGGCAGTGCCGCTACTGCCAGCTGGGGCAGCATAACCACTGCCTGGACATGCGCTACTACGGCAGCGCGATGCGCATGCCGCACGTGCAGGGCGCGTTCCGCCAGCGCATCGTCTGCGACGCCAGCCAGGCCTACAAGCTGGCCGATCACGTCAGCGATGCCGAAGGCGCGATGGCCGAGCCGTTGTCGGTGGCGCTGCATGCGGTGAACCGCGCCGGGCCGCTGCTGGGCAAGAGCGTGCTGGTCACCGGCTGCGGGCCGATCGGCGCGATGGCGGTGATCGCTGCACGGCGCGCCGGCGCGACGCGCATCGTGGCCACCGACATGGCGGTGCAGCCGCTGCGCACGGCGCTGAAGATCGGCGCCGACCAGGCGATCAACATCAAGGACGAGCCCGATGCGCTGGCCGCCTTCAGCGCCGACAAGGGGCAGTTCGACGTGCTCTTCGAAGCCAGCGGCAACGCGCGCGCGCTGGTCGGCGCCTTCGACGCGCTGCGGCCGCGCGGCATCATCGTGCAGATGGGGCTGGGCGGCGAGATGAGCCTGCCCATCAACACCATCGTCGCCAAGGAATTCGAGCTGCGCGGCACCTTCCGCTTCCACGCCGAGTTCGCAACGGCCGTGCAACTGCTCAACCAGCGGCTCGTGGACCTGAAGCCGCTGATCTCGGCCACGCTGCCCTATCGCGACGCCGGCAAGGCCTTTGCCCTGGCGGCCGACCGCTCGCAGGCGATGAAGGTGCTGCTGAGCTTCGAATGAACGGCGAATGAAAAAAGGCCGAGCGGCTGGCCGCTCGGCCTTGGTTTGGGGCGTGCGGGTTCAGCCGCGTGCGCCCGCCACGGCCAGCCCGGCGACCGGCGCGCGCGGCGCGCGGCCTTGTTCGTCGCGCACCAGAGCGTCGGTGCGGGCCACGTGCGCGGCCAGCATGGGGCGCAGCGCGAACACCGCCAGAGTCGCCGCCAGCAGGTCCAGCGCGGCCACCGTGTAGAGCACCGTCGACCAGGTGCCGGTGGCCTCCATCAGCAGGTTGCCCAGCGGCACGAACAGCGCGCCGATGCCCTTGGCGCAGTAGAGCACGCCGTAGATCTTGCC
This sequence comes from Rubrivivax sp., assembly GCA_019635285.1. Lineage (GTDB taxonomy): Bacteria > Pseudomonadota > Gammaproteobacteria > Burkholderiales > Burkholderiaceae_C > Rubrivivax. Next base: position 23,362 of record JAHBZS010000006.1, read on the forward strand.
GATGTGCTTGGTGCCGAAGGCGTCGCCCGCCAGTGCCGAGAACAGCGAATACACCTCGCCCCAGGCCAGGAAGACCATGCCCGACAGGATCAGGAAGGCCCAGGGGTTGTGGCCGAAGTAGCCCAGCGCGATGATGCCCAGGCCTTCCAGCGTGAAGGCGATGACCATCGTCATCTCGCGGCCGATGTGGTCGGAGATCCAGCCGAACAGCGGGCGCGAGATGCCGTTCATGATGCGGTCGAGCATCAGCGCCAGCGGCAGCGCGGCCATGGTCACGAAGTACAGGTCGACCTTGAAGTGCTTGACGCCCAGGTCCTGCGCGATCACGCCCAGCTGCGCCACGGCCATCATGCCGCCGGTGACCACGCAGCTGAACATCAGCAGCATCAGCCAGAACAGCTTGGTGCTCAGCGCTTCCTTCAGCGTGTAGTCGCGGCGGCTCTGGTTGACCTTGGTCGACGCACGCACCTCGTGCGATTGCGGGGCCACCAGGAACCACGCGGCGGCGAAGGCCAGCGAGCCCTGCAGCACGCCGAAGAAGAAGGTGTGCTGGAAGCCGGCGGTCTCGATCATCGCGGCGATGGGCAGGATGGTCGCCGCCGAACCGGCGCCGAAGCCGCCGGCCGTCAGCCCCACGGCCAGGCCGCGCCGGTCGGGGAACCACTTCAGCGCGTTGTTGATGCAGGTGGAGTAGATCGAGCCGACGCCGATGCCGCCGATGGCCGCGCCGAGGTAGAAGCCGGCCAGCGACGTGGCCTGCGAGTTGATGATCCAGGCGCCGCCGATGAACAGCGCGCCGAAGGCAACCATCAGCTTCGGCCCGAAGCGGTCGATGAAGTAGCCCTCGATCGGCGCCAGCCAGGTCTGCACCAGCACGAAGATGGTGAAGGCGATCTGGATCGAGGCGCGTTCCCAGCCGAACTTGCTCTGGATCTCGGGCACGAACAGCGTCCAGGCGTACTGCAGGTTGGCCGTGGCGATCATGCAGACGATACCCACGGCCAGCTGCAGCCACCGGTTGCGATACCAGCTCGCCGCCGCGGCCGCGGTGGGGTTCTGTAGGGTCCGGGTGTTCATGCGTGTGCCTCCGTGGGGTGGATGTGTTCGACACCCGCACTGTGGCGACGACGGCGTTCGGGCGCGCCTGCCCGAAGTCACGCCTTGAGTCGAGACAAACCCCTAGGATCAGGGCGAACCCCCATGACGATCGTCATGGGTGGCGCCGCCCGGCCCGTGGCCGATCAACGGCCAAGAAGAAGGCCGCACCCGACGGCGGCGCGTCGCGGAAGGCCGGCGTTGCCGGCGTCAACTGGGTCGGCCCGCAGGTCCCACGAAGCCGAACAGATGGCCGCCGCGGCGCTGGCCGGCTCAGCGCCGCCTCAGCGCCGCGGCAGGGCCGCGCGGCTACAGGCCGCCCATCGTCGCGTTGGGGAAGAAGGGCAGCGTGCGCACGCGGCTGCCTCCGGCCAGCCGGGCCACCGCGTTGGCCAGCGCCGGCGCCACGGTGGGCACGCCCAGCTCGCCGACACCGCCGATCGGCACCGCGCGGTCGGCCACCGCCGGGCGCGGCATCAGCGTGACCGCCACGCTGGGCATCTCCTGCAGGCGCAGCATGCGGCTCTTGTTGAAGTTGCGCCGCTGCGCCGTGCCGTTGCTGAAGGTCTGCTGGCCGTAGAGCGCGGCATTCAGGCCGTGCACCACGCCGCCCACCAGTTGCGCCTCGACGTTGCCCGGGTTCACCGTCAGGTAGCAGTCCAGCGCCACCGCCACCTTGGTCACGCGGAACGAGCTCGCGCTGCTGCCGCTGACTTCGACCACCGTGGCGACGATGCTGTTGAAGGCCGAGCCCACCGCGATGCCGCGCGCGCGCCCGGCCGGCAGCGGCGTGCCCCAGCCGGCCAGCGCCGCGGCGGCCTCCAGCACCGCCAGCCAGCGCGGGTCGCTCAGGTTGGCACGGCGGAACTGCAGCGGGTCCTGGCCGGCCGCCAGCGCCAGCTCGTCGACCAGCGACTCCACCGCGAACAGGTTGATCGACGCCCCCACCGAGCGCCAGAAGCCCACCGGAATCGGCGACGGATGGCTGACCCACTCGACCTTGCGGCTGCCGAAGGTGTAGGGAATGCCGGACGAACATTCGGTGGCCTGGCTGTCGCCGCGCGGCCCCAGCGTCGCCCCGCGCTGGCCCAGGATCGACGGCGACACGTTGCGGTAGAGCCAGGCCGTGACGTGGCCGTTGGCATCCAGCCCGGCCGAGGCCTTGACCACGGCCATCGGCCGGTACTGGTCGCGGCCGAAGTCCTCTTCGCGCGGCCACACCAGCTGCACCGGCCGCTGCACGGCCAGGCCCACCTGCACCGCCTGGGCGATGAAGTCCAGCTCGGCCTTGCGGCCCAGGCCGCCGCCGAGCAGCGTGGTGTTCAGCTTCACCTGGTCGGCGCGCAATCCGGTCAGGGTGACGATCAGCGACAGCGCGCTGCGCGCCACCTGCGTCGGCGCCCAGACCTCGCAGCGCACGCCGGGCACGTAGTCCACCGTGCAGTTCAGCACCTCCATGCAGGCATGCGACAGGTAGGGCAGCGTGTAGCTGACATTCAGGCGCTTTACCGTGTCGGCACGGTCGAAGGCGGCCTGCGCATCGGCGGCGCTGAGCTCCACCGTGTACAGCGTGCCGGGCGGGTTGGCACCACCGGCGACGAAGGGCGTGCCGCCCACGGCCAGGGCCTGCGCGTCGGCCAGGAACTGCGCGTTGTTCAGCGCCGCCGCGTTGGCCGGCAGCGTCCATTTCGTCGACAGCGAGCGCGCCAGGCGCATGGCGTCCCAGGTGGTGGAGGCCACCACCGCCACCGCGTTGCGCGCGCCGGTGATTTCGCTGCCGCGGCCGGTGCCGGCGGCCACGCTCAGCGGCACCACCGCCAGCGCACCGGCCGGCGCGGCGGGCGCGGCGGCCAGCGTCGCGCCGAAGCTCGGGCCGTGGCGCACCGCGGCGAACACCATGCCCGGCAGCCGCACGTCGATGCCGTAGCGGGCGCTGCCGTCCACCTTAGACGGGATGTCCTGCCGCGCGAAGGTCTTGCCGATGACCTGCAGTGCGTGCTCCGGCACCAGCGGCGCGCTGGCCGGCACCGGCAGCTTGGCGGCGGCCGCGGCGACGTCGCCGTAGGGGATGCGGCGGCCGCTGGACAGCTGGGTGATCACGCCGCCGGCCACCGCGAAGTTGCCGCGGTTGGCATCGCCGCTGAGGTTCATGGCGGCCTGCACCAGCATCTCACGCGCGATCGCCGCGGCATCGCGCAGCCGCCAGTAGTTGTTGCGCGTGACGCTGGATCCGGCGGTGACGATCGCCGAGCCGATCGGCGCCGGCGTGGCCAGCGTGGCCTGGCCCTGCACCAGCGTGACGCGGTTGAAGTCGACCATCAGGTCCTCGGCGATCACCTGCGCCAGGCCCTGCAGCGAGCCCTGGCCCATGTCGCTGGCGCCGACGGTCAGCGAGATGCTGTTGTCGGTGCCCACCGTGAGCCAGCTGTTCACCGGCTGCGGCGTGCCCGCGGCCTGGCTGGCGAGCGGCGCCAGGCTGCCGCCCAGCGAAAAGCCCAGCGTCAGGCCGACGCCGGCCGTGCCGCCCAGAAACTGGCGGCGATGCATCGTGAGGGTGTCTTCCATGGGGTGCTCCTCGCGCGTGCTCACAGCCCGGCCACCGCCTGCTTGACACGCTGGTACGTGCCGCAGACGCACAGGTTCTTCAGCTCGGAGGCGATCTCGGCGCCGTGGTGGCCGGCCTTCATCGCGCAGGCGGTGGACATCAGCATGCCGCTCTGGCAGTAGCCGCATTGCGGCACCTGGTGCGCGATCCAGGCCTTCTGTGCCGGGTGGCTGCGGTCGGGCGACAGGCCCTCGATGGTCACGATCTGCTTGCCCGCGGCCGAGGACACGTCGAGCACGCAGGCGTGCTCGGGCTGGCCGTCCATCATCACCGTGCAGGCGCCGCAGACCTCGATGCCGCAGCCGTACTTGGTGCCGGTCAGGTTGAGCACATCGCGCAGCACCCAGAGCAAGGGCATGTCGGCGCGGCTCACGTCGACGCTGTGCGTCTTGCCGTTGACGTGGAGGGTGTAGGTGGGCATCGGGACTCCTGGTCGGGTGGGGTATTCATATAATGGGGATAATGCACATTTGCAGTCGTAACCGATTGTGCCGGCGGCAAACGACCGCTTGGCCCGTGCGCACGCGGGCGAATGGTCAGACGTTCGGTAACAAGCGGATGCAACTCGGTGGAATAGCCGGACCGGCCGCTGCGTTAACGTATGTGCAAATCGCCCATTTAAACGGCAAGCCGGCACTCCCGCCGGTGCCCATCCGCACAAGGAGCCTTCCATGACCATGTCCCATCGCAAACTGCCTCGCCCTCTGCACCTGCTGGGCGCCGCGCTGACGGCCACCGCGCTGCTGCTGGCGGCATGCGGCGGCGGTGGCGGCGACGGCGCCACGGGCAGCGCCGGCACCGGCGCCACGACGAGCACGCTGACCGAGGGCCCGATCACCGGCTTCGGCTCGATCATCGTCAACGGCGTGCGCTTCGACGACAGCGCCGCCGCGGTCAGCGACGATGACGACGCCGCCAGCGGCCGCGACCGCCTGAAGCTGGGCATGCAGGTCGAGGTCGAGAGCGAGTCGGTCAGCGACGATGGCAGTGGCCGCAAGGCCCGGGCCGCCCGCGTGCGTTTCGGTAGCGAGATCGTCGGTCCGGTGCAAGGCGCGCCGGACGTCGCCAACGGCCGGCTGACGGTGCTGGGCCAGACCGTCGAGGTCAGCGCCGCCACGGTGTTTGCCCAGAGCGGCGGATTGGCCGCGCTGCACGCCGGCGACGTGCTGGAGGTGCACGCGCAGTACGACAGCGCCAGCGCGGCCTACCGCGCCACCCGCATCGAGCTGCGCGGCAGCGTCGATGCCTTCCGCCTGCGCGGCGCGGTCAGCAGCCTGACGGCCAGCACCTTCCGCATCGGCGGGGCGACCATCGACTACGTGGCGCTGAGCCCGCAGCTGCCCGCCACCGCGCTGGCCGACGGGCAGCGCGTGCGCGTGCGGCTGGCCCCCACGCAGACGGCGAGCGGCGTGTGGAATGCGCTGGCGGTGCGCAGCGGCCAGCGCGGCGTGGACGACTATGCCGAGGCCAGCCTGCACGGCACCATCACCGCCTTCAGCTCGGCCGCGCAGTTCTCGGTGGACGGCATCCCGGTCGATGCCAGCTCGGCCGTCTTCCCCGATGGCCGCGACGCGCTGGCCGTGGGCGTGGAGGTCGAGGTGGAAGGCCCGGTGGTGGCCGGCGTGCTGATGGCGCGCAAGGTGGCGCTGGAGGACGAGCGCCATGGCGCCGCGACGCGCGAGGTCGAGCTGCACGGCACGACCAGCGGCTACGACGGTCAGCGCTTCGTGCTGCGCGGGCTGACGGTGCAGCTGACGGCAGCGACCGTGTTCCGCGGCGTATCGCCGGCCGACCTGGCGCGCAGCGACCTGCGCATCGAGCTCAAGGGCGAACTGGCGGCCGACGGCGTCACGCTGCTGGCCAGCCGCATTTCGCGCGAGGACTGAGCCGGCGCCGCCCCGCTCGGTAGCATGCCCGGATGCCGCGCGCGCCTGCCCCGACCGACCTCGACCCCTTGCCGGCCGACGAACTGCTGGCTGCGTTGCAGCCGCTGCTCGGGCCGCTGGCCCGGCTGGCGGTGGCCCGCGGCCTCAGCGCCGCGGCGCTGGAGGAGGCGCTGCGCCTGGCGCTGGTGCAGGCGGCCGACGCGCAGCATGCGGGGCTGCTGCCGCACCGCCGCGTCAGCCGCATCAGCACCGCCACCGGGCTGCACCGCCGCGAGGTCACGCGGCTGGTGCAGCGGCTGCGCGAAGGTGACCCGCGTGCCGTGTCGCCGCGGCGCTCGCCGGCCTCGGAGGTGTTCGCCAGGTGGTGCACCGACCCGCGCTTCCGTGACCGCCGCGGCCACCCGCGCGTGCTGCCGCGGCAGGGCAGCTCGCCGCGCCGGCCGAGCTTCGAGATGCTGGCCCAGTCGGTGACGCGCGACGTGCACCCGCGCAGCCTGCTCGACGAACTGCTGCGCCTGGGCTTGGCCACGCTGGACGAAGCCCGCGACACGGTGGCGCTGACGGCCGACGCCTTCGTGCCGCGCGGCGATGCCGGCCGCATGCTGCAATTCCTGGGCGCCAATGTCGGCGACCACCTGGCCGCCGCGGTGGACAACGTGCTGGCCGACGGCCGCCGCCACCTGGAGCAGGCGGTGTTTGCCGACGGGCTGAGCGAGGCCTCGCTGGCCACGTTGCGCACGCTGATCGCGCGGCACTGGAAGCGCCTGCATGACGAGCTGGTGCCGGCGCTGCAGCGCCAGGTGGCGCAGGACCGAAACACCCCCGGTGCGCGGCGGCGCCTGCGCGTCGGCCTGTACAGCTTCGACGCCGCCTTGGCGGCGGCCGATGAGGCGAGCGACGGCGCGCCCGCCGAGCCCGCGCATACGTCCGCGGATACGCCCGCTACAACCCCTGCACCTGCGAAGGCAAGATCATGATGCGAAGGCTTTTCGAGCGGCTGCGCCGCGCGTGCCCCGGCCTGCTGACGGCGGCGCTGGCGGCGGCGCTGGTGGTGGGCTGCGGCGGCGGCGGCCTGGCCAGCGGCGAAGGCAGCACCGGCGGTGTCGGCAGCGGCGGCACCGGCACCTTCGCGATGGGCCCGATCAGCGGCTACGGCTCGATTCTCGTCAACGGCGTGCGCTACGACATCAGCCAGCTGGGCGCCGCACCGGTCGACGATGACGGCAGGCCACGCGATGCGGCGTCGCTGCAGCTGGGCACGGTGGTGCGCGTCGAGGCGGGTCCGATCGACGACAGCGTCGTGCCGCCGCGCGCGGTGGCCCGCGCGGTGGCGGTGACGAGCGAGGTGGTGGGCCCGGTGGAGTCGGCGCTGGCCGATGCGACCGGCCGCACGCTGCAGGTGGCCGGGCAGACCGTGCGCATCCAGACCGGCGCGACGGTGCTCGACGATCGGCTGGCCGCCGCGGGCCCGGCGCCAGGGGATTGGGTCGAGGTCTACGGCACGGTCGACAGCGCCGTGCTGCCGGCACGCATCGTCGCCACGCGGGTGGAGCCACACGGGGCCAGCGGTGCGCGGGTGCGCGGCACGGTCACCGAGCTGGGCGCTGCGTCGCTGCGCATCGGCAGCGGGCTGTACAGCTTCGGCGGCGGCACGCCGCCGGCCGGTGTCGCACTGGGCCGCCTGGTGCAACTGCGGCTGCAGGGCAGCGCCGGCCACTGGCAGGTGGGCACGGTGGCCGACACGCCCGCCGCGCCGGCCGAGGCGGCGTCGGCGCATGTCTCCGGACGCGTGACGAGCCTGGTCTCGGCCAGCCGCTTCGTCATCGACGGCCTGACGGTGGATGCCAGCGGCGTGCCCACGGCCGGGCTGGCCGTGGGCAAGAAGGTGGAGGTCGAAGGGCCCATCCGCGACGGCGTGCTGGTGGCCACGCAGCTGCAGATCGAGACCGAGGACGACAGCGGCGAGACGGTCGAGCCTTACGAGCTGCACGGCACCATCGCCGCCGTCGACACGGCGGGCGGGACCTTCAGCCTCAGCGGGCGCAGCGAGCTGTTCCGCCTGGGCGCCGCCACCGTCTACGAGGAAGGCGGCGCCGCCAACGTGGTGGCCGGCATGCGGGTGGAGATGCGCGGCACGCTCAATGCCGACGGCCGCAGCATCGACGTGCTGCGCATCCACTTCGAGCGCTGAGGGCCGACGCGGCAGAGCCGGACGGTCGTCGCCCCCACGCCCCCACGCCCCCACGCCCACACCGCCGCGGGGCGCCGATCGCGGCCGCGGGGCGGTGCGCTCGCAGGCAAGCGCCGTCAGGGCGCCGGCTTGCGGCCCAGCACCAGCACCGCCAGTTCGGTGCGCGTGTTGGCATGCAGCTTCTGCATGATGCGGCTGACGTGGTTCTTCACCGTGCCTTCGGCCAGGTGCAGCGCAACGGCGATCTGGCGGTTGCTCTGGCCCTTGGCCAGCAGCTCCAGCACCGCGGCCTCCCGCTCGGTCAACGGGTCCTGCCCGGGCAGCGGCGCCGCGGCCTGCGCGGCGGGCTGTGCGGTGGGCTGTGGCGGCGCGGGGGACGACGCTTCGTCGCGGCGCTCGTTCAGGCGGCTGGCCAGCAAGCGGAACTGGTCCATCACCTTGCGCGCCACCTGCGGCGTCAGGCGCGATTCGCCGCGATGCACCGCGCGCACCGTCTCCACCACTTCGTCCTCGGAAGCGTCCTTCAGCAGGTAGGCCTGGGCGCCGGCGCGCACCGCGTCGAACACCAGCTCGTCGCTGTCGAAGGTGGTCAGCACCATCACGCGTGTCTGCGGCAGCGACGCGGTGATCTCGCGCGTGGCCAGCGCGCCGCTCTTGCGCGGCATGTGCAGGTCCATCAGCACCACGTCGGGACGCAACTGCTGCGCCAGCTGCACCGCCTCCAGGCCGTCGGCCGCCTGGCCCACCACCTGGATGTCGGGCGCGGCATCCAGCAGCATGGCCATGCCGCGGCGGATCAGCGCCTGGTCGTCGGCGACCAGCACGCGGATCGGCGCGGGACTCGTGGGGGCCTGCGGCATCATCAGGGCATGAGATCTGCCGATTCTGCACAAGCGTGCTGCAAGTTCCCATCGGGCAGACCATGAAGCTGCTGCAGCGCCTGGACCCGCGTCGCAGCCTGGCCGCGGCCATCGGCTGGTGGGTCATCGTGCTCACGCTGTGCCTGGCGCTGGCCACCAAACTGTGGCTGCGCAGCTTCATCCGCTCGACCTTGCTGGAGCAGCACAGCCAGCGGCTGGAAAGCACCGGCGGCCACGTCGTCTCCGAAGTGGAGACGGCCATGCAGCTGCGGCTGCAGTCGGTGGCGGTGGCTGCCACCATGCTGTCCGAGGACATCGAGCTCAGCGACGCGCGGCGCCTGGGCCGCGCCCTCGAGGCGGTGCGCCGCGAGGTGTCCGACCTGATCTGGATGGCGGTGACCGATGCCGACGGCAACGTCGTCGCCGCCACCGACGAGCGCGTCGTCGGCCAGAACGTCTACCAGTACACCTGGGAGTCGCAGGGCCTGGACGTGGCCTGGATCGAGGAAGGCCGGGCGCCGGGCGAGCCCTACCTGAAGCTGACCGCGCCGGTGCGCAACGCCGCTGGCGCGATCGTCGGCGTGGTCGCCGCGCAGCTGGGCTGGACCTGGGTGCAGGGCCTGACCGCCGGCATCCATGCGTCGCCCGGCGAATGGCTGCTGATCGACCGCGACGGCCTGGTGCGCATCGGCCCGCCGGGCCTGGTCGGGCAGCGCTGGGCCGGCGCGGCCGAGGCGCGCAAGCCCTTCGACCCGGCGCTGGTCGACCTGGGCACCGACGCCTCGGACCTGCCGCCGCGCGTGGAGCTGCGCCGGCTGCTGGCCGACAAGCCCTACGTGGTGGTGCACACCGATTCGCCCGACGACGGCATGCTGCACAAGCTGGGCTGGCGCATCGTCGTCGTGCAGCCGGTGGAGTCGGTGGCCGCCTTCGCCAGCGGCATCGAATGGCGCATCACCGCGGTGCTCAGCGCGCTGGGTCTGGCCACGGCGCTGGCCGGCATCTCGGTGGCGCGGCGCCTCACGCGGCGCATCCGGCGCATCGCCGAGTCGGCCAACGCGGTGGGCCGCGGCGGCGCACAGCGCATCGACGTGCCGGCCGGTGACGACGAGGCGGCGCGGCTGGGCGCCGCGCTGGACCGGCTGCTCGCCAGCCTGCAGCGCGAACGCGACGAACTGCGCCTGCTGAATGCCGAGCTCGACCGCCGCGTCGCCGACCGCACCGAGGAGATCCGCCGCCTGGCGCTGGAGTCGCGCGATGCCGCGGTGGTGCGCGAGCGGCTGCGCCTGGCACGTGCCCTGCACGACACCTTGGCGCATTCGATGATGGCCATGCTGACCGAGATCCGCGTGCTCAAGCGCCTGGCGTCGTCGCGGCCGCAGGAGCTGCCTGCCGAACTGGTGCGTGCCGAGCAGGCCGCGCGCGAGGGCCTGGAAGAGGCGCGCCATGCCATCGACCAGCTGCGCAGCAACCCGGTGCAGCAGGCCGGGCTGGGCGCGGCGCTGGTCGAGCTGGCGCGGGCCTTCGGCGAGCGCCACGGCATGCCGGTGACCTGCGAGGTCGACCCGGCGCTCGCCGCGCTGGCCGACGATGCCGCGCAGACCGTGTTCCGCATGACCGAGGAGCTGCTGCGCAATGTGGAGCGCCACGCCGGCGCGAGCCACGTGCGGCTGCGCTTGTGGCGCACGCCGCAGGCGCAGGCCTGCCTGGAACTGGTCGACGACGGCTGCGGCTTCGAGCCGGGCCGCGTGGCCCCCGGGCACTACGGCTTGGTGGGCCTGCACGAGCAGGCCGAGGCCATCGGCGCGTGGCTGCACATCGACAGCCGCCCCGGGCAGGGGACGCAGGTGCGGGTCGGCTGGCCGCTGGCAGCGGCGCTCGCCGACCCTTAGCGTCGACGCAGGCTCAGGTGGCGGTGCGGGGCTGGACCTTCGGCGCGCTGCGGCCGATCAGCCCCAGACTCAGCGCGGTGCCCAGCAGCACCACCGCGCAGCCGAGCAGCATCTGCAGGGTCAGTGCCTCACCCAGGTACAGCGCACCCGAGACCATGGCCACCAGCGGGCTGAGGAAGGTGACCGACATCGCGCGCACCGCGCCGATGCGGTCGAGCAGGCGGAAGTACATCCACATGCCGATGCCCGAGCTGGCGACGCCCAAAAAGGCCATCTCGGCCCAGGCCCGCGTGGACGGCGGCGTGGCCGGCCAGGTGATCCAGGCCAACGGCAGCAGCGACAGGCTGGCGGCGGCCAGGCTGCCGGCCGTGACGACCATCGGGTCAAGGCCGGCCATCTTGCGGCGCGTGTAGGTCGCGCCGATGCTCCAGATCAGCGCGGTGCCCAGCACGGCCAGCACCGCCAGCGGGCCGTGGCTGGTCTTCCACGAGACACCGCCACCGCCCATCAGGATCAGCACGCCGGCGAAGCCGATGACCAGCCCGGCGCTGCGCCACGCGCCCAGCCGTTCCTTCAGCAGGTAGTGGCCGATCAGCGCCGCGAACATCGGCGCGGTGGCGTTGAGCACCGCGGACAGGCCGGCAGTGATGTGCAGCGCACCCCAGGTCATCAGCAGGAAGGGCAGGGCGGTGAAGGGCACGCCCACCATGCACAGCGCCAGCGGCCGCGCGCGCAGTTGCGGCAGGCTGCCGCGGTAGGCCACGATCGGCAGCAGCAACAGCGCCGCAATGCCCAGCCGCATCGACACCAGCGGGGCCGGGCCGAAGGCCGGCACGGCGGCCCGCGTGAACAGGTAGGCGCCACCCCACAGCACGCTGAGCACCAGCAGTTCGATGACGTCGCGGGGTCGCATTGACCCTAGCTTATCGGATGCCAGGGGGCTGCCTAGAATGCCCCTTTCCATTGCGGCGGAGGACTGTCACATGCGCGACTACCTGAAGTTCTATATCAACGGTGCCTGGGTCGATCCGGTCGCGCCGAAGACGCTGGACGTCATCAACCCGGCCACCGAAGCCGTGGCCGGCCGCATCTCCATGGGTTCTGCCGCGGACGTGGACAAGGCGGTGAAGGCCGCGCGCGCCGCCTTCGAGAGCTGGTCGAAGAGCAGCGTGGACGAGCGCATCGCGCTGTTCGAGAAGCTGATCGACGAATACAAGAAGCGCTACGCCGACATGGCGGCGGCCATCACCGAGGAGATGGGCGCGCCGGCGGTGCTGTCGCAGAAGGCGCAGGCGGCGATGGGCATCGGCCACCTGCAATCGGCGCTGGCGGTGCTGAAGAACTATCACTTCCAGGAGCCGCGCGGCACGACGATGATCGTCAAGGAGCCGATCGGCGTGTGCGGCCTGATCACTCCGTGGAACTGGCCGGTCAACCAGATTGCCTGCAAGGTGGCGCCGGCGCTGGCGGTCGGCTGCACGATGGTGCTCAAGCCGTCGGAGATCGCGCCCTTCTCGGCGCAGGTGTGGACCGAGATCATGCATGCCGCGGGCGTGCCGGCGGGCGTGTTCAACCTGGTCAACGGCGACGGCCCGACGGTGGGCGCGGCCATCTCCAGCCACCCCGGCGTGGACATGGTGTCCTTCACCGGCAGCACCCGCGCCGGCATCGAAGTGGCGCGCAATGCCGCACCGACGGTGAAGCGCGTGCACCAGGAACTGGGCGGCAAGTCGCCCAACATCATCCTGCCGGACGCGGACCTGAAGCGTGCCGTGACCGGCGGCGTGCGCGGCGTGATGCAGAACTCCGGCCAGAGCTGCAATGCGCCGACGCGCATGCTGGTGCCCAACGCCAAGATGGCCGAGGCGCTGGCCATCGCCAAGGAAGTGGCCGAAGCCACCACCGTGGGTGCACCCGACAGCGGCGCGGCCATCGGCCCGGTGATCTCGGCCACGCAGTGGGACAAGATTCAGACGCTGATCAACCGCGGCATCGAAGAAGGCGCCAAGGTCGTCGCCGGCGGCCCGGGCAAGCCGGCCGGGCTGGAGACCGGCTACTACGTCAAGCCGACGGTGCTGGGCCCGGTGAGCAACGACAAGACCGTGGCGCGCGAAGAGATCTTCGGCCCGGTGCTGGTGGTCATCGGCTACGACACGGTGGACGAGGCGGTGGCCATCGCCAACGACACGCCCTATGGCCTGGCCGCCTATGTCTCGGGCGGCGACCTGGACAACACCCGCCAGGTGGCGTCGCGGCTGCGCGCGGGGCAGGTCAACATCAACAGCGCGGCGACCGACCTGATGGCGCCGTTCGGCGGCTTCAAGCAGTCGGGCAACGGCCGCGAGTGGGGCGACCACGCGTTCGGCGAGTTCCTGGAGATCAAGGCGGTGCTGGGCTACACGCCGAAGGCCGCCTGAGCGCCGCGCAACCCACGACAGCAGGAGACCGCAGGATGGCCGCCATCAACGAGGTGATCGACCTCAGCATCGAGGACGGCATTGCCGTCATCACCTCGACCCACCCGCCCGTGAATGCGTTGTCGGCCATCGTGCGCGATGGCCTGACGGCCGCCTTCGACCAGGCCTTCAAGGACGACCACGTGCAGGCCATCGTGCTGACCTGCGGCGGCCGCACCTTCTTTGCCGGCGCCGACATCAGCGAGTTCGGCAAGCCGCCCAAGGGGGCGTCGCTGCACGCGCTGTTCGACCGCATCGAAGGCGCCGACAAGCCGGTGGTGGCGGCGATCCACGGCACCTCGCTGGGCGGTGGCTTCGAGACCGCGCTGGTGTGCCACTACCGCGTGGCCGTGCCCTCGGCCAAGGTGGGGCTGCCGGAAGTCAAGCTCGGCCTGCTGCCGGGCGCCGGCGGCACGCAGCGGCTGCCGCGCATCGTCGGCGCCGCCAAGGCGCTGGACATGATGACCGGCGGCGCGCCGGTGGGCGGCAAGGCGGCGCTGGCGATGGGCCTGCTGGACGAACTGGTGCCCGAAGGCGGCGACCTGCGCGCCGCCGGCATTGCCTTCGCCAAACGTGTGCTGGCCGAGAAGCGGCCGCTGCGCAAGATCCGCACGCAGTCGGTGGCCGGCGGCACGCCGGAACTCTTCGCCGAGTTCCGCAAGAGCCACGCCAAGGCCTTCCGCGGCTTCGAGGCGCCCGAAGCGATCATCCAGTGCGTCGAGGCCGCCGCATCGCAGCCTTTCGACGAAGGCCAGGCCACGGAGCGCCGGCTGTTCATGGGGCTGGTGCAGGGCGTGCAGAGCCAGGCGCAGCGCTACATGTTCTTCGCCGAACGTGCGGCTGCCAAGATCGACGGCCTGCCCGAAGGCACGAGCACGCGGCCGGTGAAGAAGGTGGGCATCATCGGCGCCGGCACGATGGGCGGCGGCATCGCGATGAACTTCCTGAACCGGGGCATCCCGGTGACCATCGTGGAGACGCAAGCCGCCGCACTCGACCGCGGCACCGCCACCATCCGCAAGAACTACGAGAACACCGCGGCCAAAGGCCGCATGACGCAGGACGAGGTCGAGAAGCGCATGGCCGCGCTGTCGCCGACCCTGGACCTGAGCGCGCTGGCCGATGTGGACATGGTCATCGAGGCGGTGTTCGAGAACATGGCGATTAAGAAGGAACTGTTCGCCAAGCTGGACAAGATCGCCAAGCCCGGCACCATCCTGGCCAGCAACACCAGCTACCTCAACGTCGACGAGATCGCCTCGGCCACGAGCCGCCCGCAGGACGTGGTCGGCATGCACTTCTTCAGCCCGGCCAACGTCATGAAGCTGCTGGAAGTGGTGCGCGGTGCGAAGACCGCGCCCGACGTGCTGGCGACCGCGATGGACATCGGCAAGACCATCGGCAAGGTGGCCGTGGTCTCGGGCGTGTGCCACGGCTTCATCGGCAACCGCATGCTGGCGCAGCGCCAGGCGCAGGCCAACGCGCTGATCCTGGAAGGTGCGATGCCCTGGGACGTGGACCGCGTGGCCTTCGACTTCGGCTGGCCGATGGGCCCGTTCCAGATGAGCGACCTGGCCGGCCTGGACATCGGCTGGTCCAAGGAAACCAGCAAGGGCGCGACCATCCGCGAGCGCCTGTGCGAGCTGGACCGCCGCGGCCAGAAGACCGGCGCCGGCTTCTGCGACTACGACGCCAAGCGCAACCGCAGCCACTCCGCGCTGGTGGAGAAGCTGATCCTCGACTTCGCGGCCGAGAAGGGCATCACGCGCCGCAAGATCGACGACACCGAGATCCTGGAGCGGCTGGTCTACCCGATGATCAACGAGGGCGCGAAGATCCTCGCCGAGGGCATCGCGCAGCGCGCCAGCGACATCGACGTGGTGTGGATCTACGGCTACGGCTGGCCGGTGTACCGCGGCGGGCCGATGTTCTATGCCGACACCGTCGGCGCGGCCAATGTGGTGGCGGCGCTGGAGAAGCACCTGCCGCGCCTGGGCGATGGCTTCGTCATCGCGCCGTTGCTCAAGCAGATGGCCACGGAGAAGAAGCGCTTCACCGCCTGAGGCGTGGCGATGGGCGACGCTGTCGTTCCATTCCGCATCGAGGCGACGGACGAGCAGCTGGCCGACCTGAAGCGGCGGCTGCTTGCCACGCGCTGGCCCGACAAGGAGCCGGTGGCCGACTGGTCGCAGGGCCTGCCGCTGGCCTACGCGCAGGAGTTGTGCCGCTACTGGGCGCACGACTACGACTGGGGCGCCCGCGAGGCGCGGCTCAACCGCTTCGCGCAATTCAAGACGCCGATCGACGGCGTGGACATCCACTTCGTGCACGTGCGCTCCAAGCACGCCGATGCGCTGCCGCTGGTCATGACCCACGGCTGGCCGGGGTCGATCGCCGAGTTCCACAAGGTGATCGAGCCGCTGACCGACCCCACCGAACACGGTGGCGACGCGGCCGACGCCTTCCATCTGGTGTGCCCGGCGCTGCCCGGCTACGGCTTCTCGGGCAAGCCCGGCGAAGCCGGCTGGAGCGTCGAGCGCATCGCCCGCGCCTGGGCGACGCTGATGCGCCGGCTGGGCTACGTGCGCTACGTGGCGCAGGGCGGCGACTGGGGTTCGATGGTGACCACGGCGATCGGCCTGCAGGACCATGGCCCGTGCCTGGGCATCCACCTGACGATGCCCATCGTCGCGCCCGACCCGGCGACGATGCAGGAGCTGACCGCCGACCGAGAAGGCGGCGTTGGCCGGGCTGAAGCGCTACCGTGCCGAGGGCTCGGGCTATGCGCGCCAGCAGGGCACGCGGCCGCAGACCCTGGGGTACGGCCTGGCGGATTCACCCGCCGGCCAGGCCGCCTGGGTGGTGGAGAAGTACCAGGCCTGGATGGACTGCGACGGGCATCCGGAGAACGTGCTCAGCCGCGACGAACTGCTGGACCAGGTGATGCTGTACTGGCTGCCCAACAGCGCCACCTCGTCGGCGCGCCTGTACTGGGAGAGCTTCGCCAAGCCGAGCGTGGCGCCGGTGCTGGCGCCCACCGGCATCAGCTTGTTCCCGAAGGAGATCTTCCGCTGCTCGCGGCGCTGGGCCGAAGCGCGCTTCAAGCACATCGTGCACTGGCGCGAACTCGATCGTGGCGGGCATTTCGCCGCGCTGGAGCGGCCCGGGGTGCTGGTCGACGAGATCCGCAGCACCTTCCGCCCGCTGCGTATTGCCTGAGGCACCCACCATGCAGATCAACTTCGGCCAGTTCCTGCGTCGTCGCGCGTTCATCAGCCCGCAGCTGGAAGCCACGGTGGAGCCCGCGGTCGGCGGGCGACGGCTGCGCTTCCGCGAGCTAAACGCCCGCGCCAACCGGGTGGCGAATGCGCTGCGGGCCGACGGTGTGAAGCCCGGCGACCGCGTCGCACTGCTGATGATGAACGGCGCGGAGTTCATCGAGACCTTCTTTGCCGTGGCCAAGATCGGCGCGGTCAACGTGCCGCTGAACTGGCGCCTGGTGGCGGACGAGCTGGAGTTCATCCTCAAGGACGCCGGCGCCACGGTGCTGGTGTTCGACGACGCCTTTGCCGCGGCCGCCGCCGAGCTGCAGCGGCGCGGCACCAGGACCGAACTGCGGCGCTGGGTCCAGCTGGGCGGCACGACCGCGCCCTTCGCCGCCGCCTACGAGCCCTGGCGCGACGCTGCGTCCGACGCCGAGCCCGAGCCCGCCGGCTTCGACGACGACCTGCTGTACATCATGTACACCTCGGGCACCACCGGGCTGCCCAAGGGCGTGATGCACAGCCATTCGACGGTGCTGTGGGCGATGCTCACCTTGTCGGCCACGGCCGATCTGCATTGGGGCGACCGCTTCCTGCTGTCGCTGCCGCTGTTCCACGTCGGCGCGCTGACGCCGGCGATGGGCTGCGTCTACCTGGGCGCGACGCTGGTCATCCTGAAGGCCTTCGACCCCAAGCTGTCGTGGGAGCTGATCCGCGACGAGAAGATCACCAACACCTTGATGGTGCCGGCGATGCTGCAGTTCATGCAGGCGGTGCGCGACCCCGCGGCGCACGACACCCGCAGCCTGCGCTGGTGCATGAGCGGCGCGGCGCCGGTGCCGGTGAACCTCATCAGGGCCTACGCCGACATGGGCATCGAGATCCATCAGGTCTACGGCCTGACCGAAAGCTGCGGCCCGGGCTGCCTGATCCTGGGCGAGGACGCGCTGACGCGGGCCGGCTCCACCGGCCGCGCCTACTTCCATACCGACGTGCGCGTCATCGGCCTGGACGGCCGCGACTGCGCGCCCGACGAGCCTGGCGAAGTGCTGATCCGCGGGCCGCACAACATGCTCGGCTACTGGAAGCGGCCCGACGCCACGGCGATGGCGCTGCGCGACGGCTGGCTGCATACCGGCGATGTCGGCACGATGGATGCCGAGGGCTTCGTCACCATCCGCGACCGCATGAAGGACATGCTCATCTCCGGCGGCGAGAACGTCTATCCGGCCGAGGTGGAGAACATGCTGCTCGGCCACCCGGCGCTGGCCGATGCGGCGGTCATCGGGCTGCCGTCGCCCCGCTGGGGCGAGGTGGCGCTGGCGGTGGTGGTGCTGAAGCCGGGCATGAGCCTGGCCGAGGCGGAACTGCTGGCCTGGTGCAAGGGCAAGCTCGCCAGCTTCAAGCTGCCGAAGGTGGCGCGCATCGTGGAACAGATCCCGCGCAACCCCAGCGGCAAGATCCTCAAACGGGTGCTGCGCGAGGGCTTCCTCGGCCAGGTGCGCGCGCCGGACTAACAAGCTTCATGCGTGCCGCGCCCTCACGCCCGTCGACACAGTGTGTCGACGGCGTGCGTCTGTCCGCCGCAGTTCCGCGTCAGCTCAAGCTTGACTGCGGCGCGTCAGGCTGACCGCGATCAGCCCCGACAGCGCCAGCAGCAGGGTAGACGGCAACGGGATTTCGCTCGGCGGCACCGGGGTACCCGACTTCTTCTCCCAGATGCCGACCGTGTGGTTGTCCGACTCGTAGCCGGCAGTGACGGGTTCGACCTGCGAGAACACGATCTCGTCGAAGGCCGCGCCACCTTCGCCGAAGAAGTTCAGGAACACGTAGGGCTCGTGCTGGTTCTGGCCTTGATTCGGGTCGAGGGGCTTGCCGTAGTACGGGCCGCTTGCGCCGACCAGCGCCAGCACATTCGCCGGCGTGAAGGTGAACACGTTGGTGCCGTTCAGGTAGAACTGCACTCGGTTGCCCGCGTCCAGCGCGGACAACCAGTAGCCGAAGTACGTCAGGTCCTTGTTGAATTCGATCGAGTAGCTCTTCACGGCGTTCTGCAGGCCGGCCACCGCATATTGATTTGGGCTACCGCCTGCGCCGCCGTACTGGTTGGCCGCGATGACGTTTACGCCCTTGTAGTCACCGGTGATGCCGTGGGCCGCGCCGCCGAAGTTCGACTGGAACGTCTGGTTGTTCTGGATCGGGCGGCTGTTGAAAGTTTCGACGCCCTTGATGTCCGTACCGTTCTCGCCTGAGGGTGTGAAGGTCGCCGTGGTCTCCACGACACCAGGAGCTTCAATCGTCACGACGAAGCCGGCCAACGCGGTCGAAGAGATGCCAACCAAGGTGGTTGTAACAAAAGCTCTTTGGATGAGGTGCGCGATGCTCATGGTTACGTTTTTCCTCTGCTTCTTGGGGGGCGACCCGACAGAGCGAAAACCGTGCCACTCGCGAAGACGCTGAAGTGGCAGCGATGTTGCCGCTTTTAGGTCGCTGCCGGCTCAGCAGCGCCTTGTCAGGAAATCCGACAGCTGCCTTTGTACGAGCAAAGATGACGCCCCCCCCTGTTCAGGGGGGTAATCGAGGTGACCGTGCGATTGCGCTGATGAACCCGATGCGGGCAGCCATCACCTGCCGGAGGCATTCTTCCCGCGGCCCGTCGATTCCGCGTGGACTGGTGCGTCGTAGGAGGACAGAGCCCATGTTCTCAACCCCTACCGGAGCCCCTTCATGAACTATGTCGATGGATTCGTCGCCGCCGTAGCCACGGCCGACAAGCAGGCCTACCAGCGCCATTGCCAGGCGATGGGTGCGGTGTTCAAGGCGCACGGCGCGCTGGCGGTCGTCGACTGCTGGGGCGACGACGTGCCCGAGGGCAAGCTCACCTCCTTCCCGATGGCGGTCAAGCGCGAGGCTCACGAAACCGTGGTCTTCGGCTGGATCGTCTGGGCGTCGCGCCAGGCGCGCGACGCGGCCTGGGCCGCGGTGATGGCCGACCCGCGCATGAAGGATCAGCCGATGCCCTTCGACGGCAAGCGCATGATCTACGGTGGCTTCGAGACCATCGCCCAGACTTGAGCCGGAGGCAAGACCATGACCCAACTGATCCCGCACCTCATCTGCGCCGACGCGGCGCGCGCCATCGAGTTCTACACGCGCGCCTTCGGCGCCGTGGAGCAGATGCGCCTGCCCGGCCGGGACGGCAAGCTGATGCATGCCGCGGTGCGCATCGGCGAGTCGATGCTGATGCTGGTCGACGAGAACCCGGCCTGGGGTGCGCTCGGGCCGCTGGCCCTGAAGGGCACGCCGGTGACGCTGCATCTGCAGGTGTCCGACGCCGACGCGGTGGTGGCGCAGGCCGTGGCCGCGGGCGCCAAGCTCAGCATGCCGGTGCAGGAGATGTTCTGGGGCGACCGCTACGGCCAGGTCGAAGATCCGTTCGGACATCGCTGGTCGGTGGCCACGCAGGTGCGCCAGCTGAGCATGGAACAGATCCGCGAGGCCGCCGCCAAGGCCGGCGCCTGAACGCTCAGCGGCCGCCTGCCGCGGCGATGAACGCGGCACTGGCGGCGATCACTCGCTGCGGCTGGTCGCGATAGGGCGAGTGGCCGCAGTCGGGCAGCTCGAGCAGCTGCGCCGCCGGCAGGTGGTCGCGCAGGCGATGGACCTGCTGCAGCGTGCCGTATTCGTCGTCCAGGCCCTGGATGGCCAGCACCGGGCAGCGGATGCGCGCCAGGCCGGCCTCGATGTTCCAGGCGCGGAAGGCCGGATTCAGCCACGCGTGGTTCCAGCCCCAGAAGGCCGAGTCCACGTCCTCGTGATGGCGGGCCAGGCGCTGCCGCAGATCGGTGCGGGTGAAGGCCCCGCGCGCGGCTTCGATGCTGGTGATCGACACCGCTTCGACGAACAGGTGCGGCGCCATCAGCACCAGCCCGGCCACCGCCGCCGGGTACTGCGCGGCGTACAGCAAGGCGATCGAGGCGCCGTCGCTGTGGCCGATGAGCCAGGGCGCCTCGGTGACGTGCAAGGCCTGCAGCAGCGCCGGCAGCAGCTCGAGCGCCTGGCGGTGCATGTAGTCCACGTCCCAGTGTTCGTCGGGCGCGCGCGGCGTCGAGCGGCCATAGCCCGGCCGCGAATACACCAGGCCGCGGCAGTCGGCGGCGTCGCACAGCGCGCGCGGGAAGTCCTTCCACAGCGAGCGCGAGCCCAGGCCTTCGTGCAGGAACACCAGCAGCGGCCGGCCGGCACGCTGCGGCGCCAGCCATTCGTGCTCGATGCGCACAGGGCGGCCGCGCCAGTCGACATCGACGAACTCGACGGCCATCGCTCAGGACTTGCCCGCTTCCATCTCGCGCAGGCGGAAGCGCTGGATCTTGCCGGTGGCGGTCTTCGGCAGGTCGGCCACGAACTCGATCTGTCGCGGGTACTTGTAGGGCGCCAGCTTGTCCTTGACGAAGGTCTTCAGCTCGGCCTCGGTGACGCTGCTGCCGGGCTTGAGCACCACGAAGGCCTTGGTCTTGGTCAGGCCGTCGGCATCGGCCACGCCGATCACCGCCGCCTCCAGCACCGCCGCATGCTGCACCAGCGTGGCTTCCACCTCGAAGGGGCTGACGTAGACGCCGCTGACCTTGAGCATGTCGTCGCTGCGCCCGCCGTAGGTGTAGCTGCCGTCGTCGTTGCGCAGGTACTTGTCGCCGCTCTTCGTCCAGCCGCCCTGGAAGGTGTCGCGCGTCTTCGCGCGGTTGCCCCAGTACATCATCGCCGCCGACGGGCCGCGGATGTACAGGTCGCCCGGCTCGCCGTCCGGTGCCGGCCCGCCGTCTTCGCCGCGCAGTTCGATGTCGTAGCCGGGCACCGGCCAGCCGGTGCTGCCGTAGCGCACGCGGCCAGGCTGGTTGGACAGGAAGATGTGCAGCATCTCGGTGGAGCCGATGCCGTCGATGATGTCGATGCCGAAGTGGCGCTTGAAGCGCTCGCCGATCTCCGCCGGCAGCGCCTCGCCGGCCGACGACACCAGCCGCAGCGCCACCTGGTCGCGCGCCGGCAGTTGCGGCGAGGCGAGCATGCCGGCGAAGCCGGTGGGTGCACCGTAGAACACGGTGGGCTGGACGCCGCCCACGCCGCCAGTCCAGCGCTTGAAGGTGGCCTCGGGTGTCGGCCGCTCGGCCATCAGCAAGGTGGTCGCGCCGACGCTCATCGGGAAGCTCAGGGCATTGCCCAGGCCGTAGGCGAAGAACAGCTTGGCGGCGGAGAAGCAGACGTCGCCGGCGCGCAGGCCCAGCACGCCCTTGCCATAGAGCTCGGCAGTCCAGTAGGGGTTGGCGTGCGAATGCACCGTGCCCTTGGGCCGGCCGGTGGAGCCCGACGAATAGAGCCAGAAGCCCGGGTCGTCGGGCCCGGTGGCGGCAGGCTTGGCCATCGGGGCGTGCGCGGCGACAAAGGCGTCGAAGTCCTGCTCGGCGCCATGCAGGGGCGCTGTCGGCTGCGAGACGATGACCTGGCAGACCTCGTGGTCGCACTTGACCATCGCGGCGTTCAGCGTCGGCAGCAGCGCGCCCGAGACCAGCACCGCCTGCGCCCGCGAATGCTCCAGCATGTAGGCGTAGTCGTCGGCGGTGAGCAGCGTGTTCACCGCCACCGGCACCAGGCCGGCATACATCGCACCCAGGAAGCTGACCGGCCAGTCGTTGCCGTCCAGCATCAGCAGCAGCACGCGCTCCTCACGCTTCAGGCCCAGCGTCCGCAACCCGCTGGCCAGGCGCGCGACGCGATCGGCCAGGCGGCCGTAGCTCAGCGTGCCGCGGTCGTCGATGAAGGCCGGCCGGTCGGGGTGCGCGGCGTTCAACTGCAGCAGGTGCTGCGCGAAGTTGAAGCGTTCGCCCGGGGCCGGAATGGGGTGGGGAAGGGTCACGGCGGTCTCCTGGGTCTTTTGTGCGCGGCTTGATCTTGCGCACTTGTCTGGCTACGTGAGATGAAGTATTGTGCCTGTATCAACGATAAATGGCCAACCTTTCCATGTCAAGCACAATACTGCATGCGGCCGTCGAAGCCCCAGCACCAGGCGGTGACGAGAAACACCCGTTCCTGGTGGGCCTGGGCGAGCGTGTGCGCGCGCTGCGCGCGCGCCGCGGCATGACGCGACGGGCCGTGGCCGTGGCGGCCGACGTCTCCGAGCGCCATCTGGCGAACCTGGAGTACGGCATCGGCAACGTGTCGATGCTGGTGTTGCTGCAGGTGGCGGGGGCGCTGCGCTGCTCGCTGGCCGAGTTGATCGGCGACGTGACGACGCGGTCGCCCGAATGGCTGCTGCTGCGCGAGATGCTGGAGCACCGCGACGAGGGCACGCTCAAGCGCGTGCGCGTGGCCGTCGGCGAACTGCTGGGCATGGGCGGGTCGCCGGGCGAGGTGCGGGGCGCGCGCAGCCCGCGCGTCGCGCTGGTCGGCCTGCGCGGTGCCGGCAAGAGCGCCCTCGGCCAGCGCCTGGCCGATGACCTGGGCTTCCCCTTCGTCGAACTGAGCCGCGAGATCGAGAAGTTCGCCGGCTGCAGCGTCAGCGAGATCCAGGCGCTGTACGGCCAGAACGCCTACCGTCGCTATGAACGGCGTGCGCTGGAGGAGGCGATCCAGATCTATCCCGAGGCGGTGATCGCCACGCCGGGCGGCCTGGTGTCCGACCCGGCGACCTTCAACCTGCTGCTGTCGCACTGCACCACGGTGTGGCTGCAGGCCACACCCGAGGAGCACATGAAGCGCGTCATCGCCCAGGGCGACCTGCGCCCGATGGCCGCCAGCAAAGAGGCGATGGAGGACTTGAAGGGCATCCTGGCCGGACGCGCCGCCTTCTATTCCAAGGCCGACCTGCGCCTGGACACCAGTGGGTTGTCGGTCGACGCGGCCTTCGAGCAGCTGCGGGAGGCCGTGCGGGGTGCGCTGCAGATGCCTCTTTGAAAGCATGCATAAAAATGCATTTGACTGCTTGACAGTGCAGATGCATGCACTATCATGCGTGCATTGCAGCGTGACCAGACAGTGACCGAAGGAGACTTGCCGTGAGCCCCACCCCCCGCGTCGACTACCGCACCGAACCTTCCCGCTACAAGCACTGGAAGCTCAAGTTCGAGGGCCCGGTGGCCACCCTGGCCGCCGACTTCGACGAGAACGGTGGCCTGATGCCCGGCTACAAGCTCAAGCTGAACAGCTACGACCTGGGCGTGGACATCGAACTCAACGACGCCATCAACCGCATCCGCTTCGAGCACCCCGAGGTGCGCACCGTGGTCGTCACCAGCCTGAAGGACAAGGTGTTCTGCTCCGGCGCCAACATCTTCATGCTGGGCCTGTCCAGCCATGCCTGGAAGGTGAACTTCTGCAAGTTCACCAACGAGACGCGCAACGGGCTGGAGGATTCATCGCAGCATTCGGGCCTGAAGTTCCTGGCCGCCGTCAACGGCGCCTGCGCCGGCGGCGGCTACGAGCTGGCGCTGGCCTGCGACGAGATCCTGCTGGTCGACGACCGCAGCAGCTCGGTCAGCCTGCCCGAGGTGCCGCTGCTGGGCGTGCTGCCGGGCACCGGCGGGCTGACGCGCGTCACCGACAAGCGCCATGTGCGCCACGACCTGGCCGACATCTTCTGCACCACCAGCGAAGGCGTGCGCGGCCAGAAGGCCAAGGACTGGCGGCTGGTGGACGACATTGCCAAGTCGGCGCAGTTCGCCGCCAAGGTGCAGGAGCGTGCGCTGCAGCTGGCCAAGCTGAGCGACCGCCCGGCCGGCGCCAAAGGCGTGGCGCTGACGCCGCTGCAGCGCAGCGAGGAAGCCGACGCGCTGCGCTACAGCCACGTGGCGGTCGAGATCGACCGTGCCAAGCGCACCGCCACCTTCACGATCAAGGCGCCGGCACAGGCGGTGCAGGGCGAGGTGGCCGCCATCGAAGCGGCCGGCGCCGCGTGGTACCCGCTGGCGCTGGCGCGCGAGCTGGAAGACGCGATCCTGTCGATGCGCACCAACGAGCTGGACATCGGCACCTGGCTGATCAAGACCCAGGGCGACGCCGCCGCGGTGCTGCAGATGGACGCCGTGCTGGCGGCGCACAAGGACCATTGGTTCGTGCGCGAGACCGTCGGCCTGCTGCGCCGCACCTTCAGCCGCCTGGACGTGAGCAGCCGCAGCCTCTTCGCGTTGATCGAGCCCGGCTCCTGCTTCGCGGGCAGCTTGCTGGAACTGGCGCTGGCCTGCGACCGCAGCTACATGCTGGCGCTGCCGGACGACGAGGCGCGGGCGCCGAAGATCGTGGTCGGCGAGCTGAACTTCGGCACCTACCCGATGGCCACCGGGCAGAGCCGGCTGCAGCGCCGCTTCTACGACGAGCAGCCCGCGCTGGAGGCGGTGCGCGCCCAGGTCGGCCAGGCGCTGGACGCCGACGCGGCCTTCGCGCTGGGCCTGGTGACCAGCAACCCCGACGACATCGACTGGGCCGACGAGACGCGCATCGCCATCGAGGAGCGCGTGGCCATGAGCCCGGACGCGCTCACCGGCATGGAGGCCAACCTGCGCTTCAATGGCCCGGAGAACATGTTCACGCGCGTCTTCGGCCGGCTGACCGCCTGGCAGAACTGGATCTTCCAGCGCCCCAACGCCGTCGGCGAGAAGGGCGCCCTCAAGGTCTACGGCAAGGGCGACAAGGCCGCCTTCGACTGGAACAGAGTCTAAAGAACACCCTGGAGCAGACATGAGCACGATCAACTACAGCGAGAAGATCCCCAACAACGTCAACCTCAGCGAGGACCGCACCCTGCAGCGCGCGCTGGAGCAGTGGCAGCCCAACTACCTGAACTGGTGGGGCGACATGGGCCCCGAGGGCTCGACCGACTACGACGTCTACCTGCGCACCGCGATCAGCGTCGACCCCGAGGGCTGGGCGCAGTTCGGCCACGTGAAGATGCCCGACTACCGCTGGGGCATCTTCCTGAACCCGGCCGAGAAGGACCGCAAGATCCACTTCGGCGACCACAAGGGCGAGGACGCCTGGCAGGACATCCCCGGCGAGTACCGCGCCAACCTGCGCCGCATCATCGTCACGCAGGGCGACACCGAGCCGGCGTCGGTGGAGCAGCAGCGCCACCTGGGCCTCACCTGCCCCAGCCAGTACGACCTGCGCAACCTGTTCCAGGTCAACGTCGAAGAAGGCCGCCACCTGTGGGCCATGGTCTACCTGCTGCACAAGTACTTCGGCCGCGACGGCCGCGAGGAAGGCGAGGCCCTGCTCGAGCGCCGCAGCGGCGATGCCGACACGCCGCGCATCCTGCAGGCCTTCAACGAGAAGACGCCCGACTGGTTGAGCTTCTTCATGTTCACCTACTTCACCGACCGCGACGGCAAGTTCCAGCTGTGCGCGCTGGCCGAGAGCAGTTTCGACCCGCTGGCGCGCACCACCAAGTTCATGCTCACCGAAGAAGCGCACCACATGTTCGTCGGCGAAAGCGGCGTGTCGCGCGTCATCCAGCGCACCTGCCAGGTGATGAACGAGCTGAAGACCGACGATCCGGCCAAGCTGCGTGCGGCGGGCGTGATCGACCTGCCGACCATCCAGCGCTACCTGAACTTCCACTTCAGCGTGACCATCGACCTGTTCGGCGCCGACGAGAGCAGCAACGCCGCCACCTTCTACAGCACCGGGCTCAAAGGCCGCTTCGAGGAAGGCAAGCGCAGCGACGACCACCAGCTGCGCGGCCAGCACTACAAGGTGCTCAACGTCGTCGACGGCCAGCTGGTCGAGAAGGACGTGCCGATGCTCAACGCGCTCAACGAGGTGCTGCGCGACGACTACATCACCGACTCGCGCGGCGGCGTGTCGCGCTGGAACAAGGTCATCGAGAAGGCGGGCATCCCGTTGCGCCTGAGCGCGCCGCACAAGGCCTTCCATCGCAACATCGGCTCGCTGGCCGGCGTCAAGGTGGCGCCGGACGGCCGCGTGGTCAGCGACGCCGAATGGCAGGCCAAGGTGGGCGAATGGCTGCCCACCGACGAGGACCGCGCCCACGTCGCCAGCCTGATGGGCCGCGTGGTCGAGCCGGGCCGCTTCGCCAACTGGATCGCGCCGCCGATGATCGGCATCAACCGCCAGCCGGTGAACTTCGAATACGTGAGATTCAACTGACACAGCCGCCCGCATGGCAGGATGAAGGGGGCCATCGCGGCCCCCTTCGCCCAAGGAGACGAGCATGGACATGGCCGACAGTGGCGTGATCAAGCAGCACCTGATCGACCCCGAGATCTGCATCCGCTGCAATACCTGCGAATCGGTCTGCCCGGTCAAGGCGATCACGCACGACAGCAACAACTACGTGGTCGACGCGGACGTGTGCAACCTGTGCATGGCCTGCATCTCGCCGTGCCCCACCGGCAGCATCGACAACTGGCGCACGGTGCCGCGCGCGCAGGCCTATTCGCTGCAGGCCCAGCTGGGCTGGGAGTCGCTGCCCGAGGAGCTGACGCCGGAACAACTGGCCGACGCCGGCGTGGCGCCGGACGCCCAGCCCGAGGCCATGCCCGAGGCCCCCGTGCTGCCGGCCGCGGTCACCGGCGAGGCGGCTTTCAACAGCGCGGAGTACGGCGCCACGGTGCCGCCGTGGTCGGCCGCACATGCCTACACCAACCTCTATGGCCCGAAGACCGCCGAGAAGACCGTCAAGGCCACCGTGGTCGGCAACGTGCGCGTCACCGAGGTCGGCCGGGAATACGACACGCACCACATCGTGCTGGACTTCGGCGCGATGCCCTTCCCGGTGCTGGAGGGGCAGTCGATCGCGGTCGTGCCGCCCGGTGTGGACGCCAACGGCCGCGCGCACCATCCGCGCCAGTACAGCATCGCCAGCCCGCGCAATGGCGAACGCCCCGGCTACAACAACCTGTCGCTGACCATCAAGCGCGTGCTCGAAGACCACCAGGGCAACCCGGTGCGCGGCGTGGCCAGCAACTACATGTGCGACCTGAAGGTCGGCGACGAGGTGCAGGTGATCGGCCCCTTCGGCGCCAGCTTCCTGATGCCCAACCACCCGAAGAGCCACATCGTGATGATCTGCACCGGCACCGGCAGCGCGCCGATGCGCGCGATGACCGAATGGCGCCGGCGGCTGCGCAACTCAGGCAAGTTCGAAGGCGGCAAGCTGATGCTGTTCTTCGGCGCGCGCACCAAGGAAGAGCTGCCTTACTTCGGCCCGCTGCAGAGCCTGCCCAAGGACTTCATCGACATCAGCTTCGCCTTCAGCCGCACGCCCGGCCAGCCCAAGACCTACGTGCAGGACGCCATGCGCCAGCGTGGCGCCGACCTGGCGCGGCTGCTCACCGACCCCAGCGCCTTCTTCTATGTCTGCGGCCTGAAGGCGATGGAGGAGGGCGTGGTGCTGGCGCTGAAGGACGTGGCGCAGGCCGCAGGGTTGAACTGGGACGTGGTGGGCGCGGCGCTCAAGCGCGAGGGCCGGCTGCACCTGGAGACCTACTGACGCCGGCTGGCCTTCAGGCCAGCCGCGGCACCCAGCCCACGGCCCGGTGCCGGCGCACGTAGGCCTCGAAGTCTTGCGCCGGCAGCGCCGCCGACCAGAGCAGGCCCTGGCCCTCGGTGCAGCCCATCTCGACCAGCTGCGCCAGCACGGCGGCGCTTTCCACGCCTTCGGCGATGGTCGTCAGCTGCAGGCTCTGCGCGATCTGCACGATGGCGCGCACGATGGCTTCGTCGTGCTTGTCGGCCGGCAGGCGCCGCACGAAGGACTGGTCGATCTTCAGCCGGCCGACCTCGAAGCGCTTCAGGTAGCCGAGGTTGGAGTAGCCGGTGCCGAAGTCGTCGATCGCCAGGCCGACGCCCTGCGCGCGCAGGCGCAGCAGCACTTCGGTGAGCTTGCTTGAATCGTGGATCAGCAGCGACTCGGTCAGCTCCAGCTCCAGCGCATGCGCCGGCAGGCCCGCGGCGGCCAGCGCATTGACCACGTCGCGCTCGATGCTGCCGCGCTGGAACTGCACCGGCGAGACGTTGACGCTGACCACCAGGTCGGCCAGCCCGGCGTCGTGCCAGCGCTTCATCTGGCTGCAGGCCTCGCGCAGCACCCAGGCGCCGATCTGCACCACCAGCCCCGATTGTTCGGCCGCGCGGATGAAGGTCGATGGCGGCACCAAGCCCAGCACCGGGTGGCGCCAGCGCAGCAGCGCTTCCGCGCCGACGATGCGGCCGTCGGCCAGGCGCAGCTGCGGCTGGTAGTGCAGCGTCAGTTCGCCCTGGGCCAGTGCCGTGCGCAGGCCGGCCACCAGGCGCACGTGCTCCTGCAGGCCGGCGTTCATGTCGTCGGCGAAGAAGCGCAAGGTGTTGCGCCCCGCGGCCTTGGCGTCGTACATCGCCATGTCGGCCTTCTTCAGCAGCTCGTCGAAGTCGCGCCCGTCGCCCGGGTACATGGCGATGCCCAGCGAGGCCGTCGTGGTGATCTCGTGTCCGTCGATGGCGAAGGGCTGGGCCAGTGCGGCCACCAGCTTCAACGCGGTCGCGGCCACGCCGTCGGCGTCGCGCACGTCGGCCAGCAGGATCAGGAATTCGTCACCGCCCTGGCGGCATACCGTGTCGCTCTGGCGCAGCGTATCGACGAGCCGCCGGCTGGCGTCGCGCAGCAGCGCATCGCCCTGTGGATGGCCCAGCGAGTCGTTGACGTGCTTGAAGTCGTCCAGGTCCAGGAAGATCACCGCCAGGCCCGCATGCTCGCGATCGGCCTGTGCCGCTGCCTGCACGAAGCGGTCCTGCGCCAGCGCGCGGTTGGGCAGGCCGGTCAGCGCATCGTGCGTGGCCAGGTATTCCACGTGCGCCTGCGACTGGCGCACGCGCGCATTCTCGGCGCGCAGCCCGGCCAGCGCCGATTGCAGGTCCCCGGCCAGCAGCCAGATGACGAAGGCGTCGATGGCCAGCAGCACCCAGACGTCCAGCAGGTTGGCGAAGCTGTGCGTGGGCACCGGGTTCACGTGCCAGCCCTGGACGTTGGCCACGGCCACCAGCGTGACGAAGCCCAGCACGACGGCCAGCGTCAGGTAGAACAGGCGCCGGCCGGCCATGGTGCTGGCGAAGACCAGGATGCCGGGGTAGGCCAGCATGGCCGGGTCGCGCAGCCCGGCGTTCTGCCAGACCAGCAGGCTGATGGCGGCGGTGACCGTGGCCAGCAGCAGCGCGCTGGCCAGCCGCAGGCGCCCGCGCACGCAGGCCCACAAGGCGACGCCCAGCACCGCCTGCGTGGGCACGTGCACGTCCAGGTTGGTCCAGTCGGCGGCGTGAATGTCGGACGCCACGCTGATGCCGAAGCCGACCATCGAGGCGGCGATGAGCTGCAGCAGCCGCCGGGAGCGCACGCGCGTGGCGGCATCGCCGCTGCCGGACCAGGCCGGAGAAGAGGGCGCGTGCATGCCGCGGATTGTCGTAGTCTTTCCCGCTAACGGGCTTGCGCCGACCCCCCACGATCGCAGGGGCGGCGCCTTGCGTCCGTGAGGGCCCCGGGTCGGGCGCTCAGTCGCTCAAGTGGACAGGCCGGTGGCCATCTGCGCCGGCGGCAGGGTGACCGGATCGACCGGCTTCCAGCCCTTCTTGCGGTGCTCGACCACCACGTCGGTGTAGATGCCGCCGCGCACGTACCAGCGGGCGCTGACGCGGATGAAGCGCGGCGCGGTGGCCTTGACGATGTCGTCGAGCACGGTGTTGGTCACCGCCTCGTGGAACGCGCCTTCGTCGCGGAAGCTCCAGAAATACAGCTTCAGGCTTTTCAGCTCCACGCACAGCTTGTCGCAGACCATGTCGATGCTGAAGTGCGCGAAGTCCGGCTGCCCGGTCAGCGGGCACAGGCAGGTGAATTCGGGCAGCTGGAACCGGATCAGGTAGTCGCGCTGCGGCGCGGGGTTCGGGAAGACCTGCAGCTCCTTGCTCGGCCGCGTCGGCGGCACGGCGGGCTTCTCACGTTGGCGGGGGCTGGGCGGGGCGGTACGGGGCATCTCAGGGGCCGGAATCAAAGGGCGACGATGCTATCATCCGCGCGCCTTTCGCCCGCCCGGAAACTGGCGCTTTCCTTCGAAGAATCAAGCACTTGCGAGCGGCCACCTGTGCCGCCCGAGTTCCGCCCGCAGCCCATGCGCCTCAACCAGATCAAGCTTTCCGGCTTCAAGTCCTTCTGTGACCCCACCACCTTTGCGCTGCCGGGGCAGCGGGTCGGCGTGGTCGGCCCCAATGGCTGCGGCAAGTCCAACATCATGGACGCGGTGCGCTGGGTGCTGGGCGAGAGCAAGGCCAGCGAGCTGCGCGGCGAGTCGATGCAGGACGTGATCTTCAACGGCTCGGGCCAGCGCAAGCCGGCGGGGCGCGCCAGTGTCGAGCTGGTCTTCGACAACAGCGATGCGCGCGCCGGCGGGCCGTGGAACCAGTTCGGCGAGATCGCCGTCAAGCGCGTGCTCACGCGCGACGGCGGCAGCAGCTACTACATCAACAACCAGCCGGTGCGCCGCCGCGACGTGCAGGACGTGTTCATGGGCACCGGCCTCGGGCCGCGTGCCTACGCCATCATCGGCCAGGGCACGATCAGCCGCATCATCGAGTCGCGCCCCGAGGAACTGCGGCTCTTTCTCGAAGAAGCCGCCGGCGTGTCCAAGTACAAGGAGCGCCGCCGCGAGACCGAGAACCGTTTGCGCGACACGCGCGAGAACCTGACGCGCGTCGAGGACATCCTGCGTGAGCTGAACACCAACCTCGACAAGCTGGAGAAGCAGGCCGAGGTGGCGCAGCAATATCGGCAGCTGCAGGAGCAGGGCACGCTCAAGCAGCACCAGTTCTGGTTCCTCAAGCACCGCGACGCCGCGGCCGAGGAGCAGCGGGTGCATGCCGCGCTGCTGGAGGCCGGCACGGCGCTGGAAGCGCGCCTGGCCGAACTGCGCCACACCGAGGCCGAGATGGAGAGCATCCGCCAGGCGCACTATGCCGCCGGCGACACCTTGCATCTGCGCCAGGGCGAGCTGGCGGAGGCCGCGCTGGAGGTCAGCCGCCTGGAAGAGCGCATCCGCTACGTCGTCGAAGGGCGCGAGCGCGCGCAGGCGCGCCTGGCCGACCTGAAGATGCAGAACGACCAGTGGGCGGCACGCGAGAGCGACGCCCATGCCGAGCTGGAGCGCATCGCCGAGGCGATGCGCGCGGCCGACGAGCAGGCCGAGCTGCAGGCGGCGCAGGCCGAGGAGCAGGCGCAGCAACTGCCCGCGCTGGAAGACGCGCTGCGCGACGCGCAGCTGCGCGGCAACCAGCAGCGCGGCGCGGTGGCCGAGGTGCAGCAGCAGATCCAGGTGCTGGCCGCGGAGAGCCGCAACCTGGACGAGCAGATGCGCCAGCAGCAGCAGCGGCAGGACCGGCTGGACGGCGAGCGCCGCGGCCTGGCCTTGCCCGACATGCACAAGCTCGAGCAGCTGCAGCGCGACGGCGCGGCCCAGCAGGAAGGCCAGGCGCTGGCCGAGGCGCGCCTGCAGGAACTGGACGAGCAGGTGCAGACGCTGGACGAGCAGCGCCGCACGCAGGCGCAGACCGCCGCCACCGAGTCGTCGCGCCAGGCCGAGCTGGGCGCGCGGCTCGAGGCCTTGCGCGCGCTGCAGGACAAGGTGCAGAGCAGCGGCAAGCTCAAGCCCTGGCTGGTCAAGCACGGGCTGGACAGCCTGCAGGGCCTGTGGACGCGCGTGCACATCGAGCCCGGCTGGGAAACCGCGCTGGAAGCCGCGCTGCGCGAACGGCTGGCGGCGCTGGAAGTCGGCCGGCTGGAGACGGTGCGCGCCTTCGCGGCCGATGCGCCGCCGGCGCGGCTGGCCTTTTATTCCACCGGCGTCAGCGCGCATGCCGACACGCACCGCACCTTGCCGCGGCTGTCCGAGCTGCTGCGCCTGAACGACGCCGGCCTGCAGGCCCTGCTGAACGACTGGCTCGAAGGCGTCTACACGGCGGCCAGCCTGGACGAGGCGCTGGCGGCGCGCGGCCAGCTGACGCATGGCGAAGTCATCATGTCGCGCGAGGGCCATGCGGTGTCGCAGTACGCGGTGAGCTTCTATGCGCCGGATTCCGAACAGGCCGGCATGCTGGCGCGCCAGCAGGAGATCGAAAACCTGCAGCGCCAGCATCGCGCGCAGGGGCTGATCGCCGACGAGGCGCGCAGCGCCGGCGTGCGCGTCGAGGCGGCGTACACCGAAGCCTCCTTGTGCCTGGCCACGGTGCGGCGCGAAGCCGCCGAAGCACAGACCCGCGCCCACCAGACGCAGGTGGAGCTGCTGCGCCTGCAGCAGCAGGCCGAGGCCAGCCAGACGCGGCGCGACCAGCTCGACGGCGAACTGGCCGAGCTGGGCGCGCAGCTCGACGGGCTGCGCGAGCGCCGTGCGCTGGGCGAGGCACGCTTCGAGGAACTGGACCAGCAGCTGGCCGACGCGCAGCAGCGCCACAGCGAGCTGGAGGACGCGGCCATCGAAGCCGAGCGCCGCCTGCACGGCGCACGCGAGCAACTGCGCGCGCTGGAGCGCCAGGCGCAGGAGGCGGCGTTCCAGTCGCGCACCTTGGTCGCGCGCCAGGGCGAGTTGCAGCGCGCCATCCAGACCGCGCAGCAGCAGGTGGCCACCAACCAGCAGGCGGCCGCGCAGATCGACGAGGAACTGGCCGGCCTGAACGACGCCGCCGCGCAGGCCGGGCTGCAGAGCGCGCTGGCGCTGCGCCTGGACCGCGAGCAGACCTTGGCCGCGGCACGCAGCCAATACGACGAACTGAGCGCCAAGCTGCGCGCGGCCGAGGAGCAGCGCCTGACCCTGGAGCGCAGCCTGGAGCCGATGCGCGAGGCGCAGACCAAGCTGCAGCTGGAGCAGCAGGCGGCCATGCTCGGCGGCGCGCAGTACCTGGAGCAGTTGCAGGCCGCGCAGGTGGACCTGCCGGCGCTGCAGCAGGGCATCGAGCAGGGCGGCGTCAAGCTGTGGGGCCTGCAGGGCGAGATCGACCGGCTGAACCGCGAGCTGAATGCGCTGGGCGCCGTGAACCTGGCGGCGCTGGAGGAGCTGACGGCCTCGCGCGAGCGCAAGACCTTCCTAGACGCGCAGAACGCCGACCTGCAGGAAGCCATGCGCACGCTGGAAGACGCGATCCGCAAGATCGACCTGGAGACGCGCGAGCTGCTGGGCCAGACCTTCAACCAGGTCAACGAGCACTTCGGCCGCATGTTCCCCAGCCTGTTCGGCGGCGGCAGCGCCAAGCTGGTGATGACCGGCGACGAGATCCTCGATGCCGGCGTGCAGGTCATGGCGCAGCCGCCGGGCAAGAAGAACAGCACCATCCACCTGCTGTCCGGCGGCGAGAAGGCGCTGACGGCGATCGCGCTGGTCTTCGCCATCTTCCAGCTGAACCCGGCGCCCTTCTGCCTGCTGGACGAGGTGGACGCGCCGCTGGACGATGCCAACACCGAGCGTTACTGCAAGCTGGTCAGCGAGATGAGTGCCGGCACGCAGTTCCTGTTCATCAGCCACAACAAGATCGCCATGGAAATGGCCGAACAGCTGATCGGCGTGACCATGCAGGAGCAGGGCGTGTCGCGCATCGTGGCGGTCGACATGGACGAGGCCATCGGCATGGCCGAAGCCGCGTGAACGCGCTCACCTTCTGCGGCCTTCGGCCGCGCGATGCTTCCAGGGTGGGCACGCCATGAGCCTGACCGTCGCGCTGACGATCCTGGGCGCCGTCGTGCTGCTGGCGCTGCTGGGGCACGGCTGGTGGAGCGCGCGCCGCGCCAGCCCGCGGCAGGCCGACGCGCCGCTGGCGGCACCGCAGCGCGTCGAGCCGGCGCTGGGCGATGCGCTGCCGCAGGCCCCCTTGCCCGCGGCCGACGATGCGGTCGAACGGCGCGTGCCGGCCGCGCGGCGCCAGGCACGGCTGGATGCGCTGATCGACGCCATCGTGCCGCTGGCGGTGGAGGCGCCGGTCAGCGGCGACCTGGTGATGGCGCACTGGCCGGGCACGCGCCGCGCCGGCACCAAGCCCTTCTACATCGAGGGGCTGAACACCGAGACCGGCGACTGGGAGCAGCCCATGCCGCAGCAGCGCTACAGTGAACTGCAGGCCGGCGTGCAGCTGGCCAACCGCAGCGGCGCGCTCAACGAGATCGAGTATTCCGAGTTCGTGCACAAGCTGCAGGCCTTCGCCGAAGGCGTGGGCGCGATGGCCGACTTCCCCGACATGCTGGACGTGGTGGCGCGCTCGCGCGAACTCGACGCCTTCGCCGGGCCGCTGGATGCGCAGCTGGCGGTGCGTCTGGTGGCGCGCTCGGTGGCCTGGTCGGTGGGCTACGTGCAGCAGTGCGCCGGCCGCCAGGGCCTGGTGCCGGGCGCGGTGGCCGGGCGCCTGGTGCTGCCATCGGCCGACGAGGGCGCGCCGCCGGTGCTGGTGCTGGAATTCGACGCCCAGGCTGCCTTGGCCGAAGAGCCGCAGGCGGCGGCGCTGCGCGAGGTGCTCCTGAGCCTGGACGTGCCGCAGACGCCGGCCGCCGCCGATCCTTTCCCCACCTGGCACAAGGTGGCGCATGCGCTGGCCGAGGACATGGACGCCGAGCTGCTGGACGACGCCGGCCGGCCGATCACGCTGCATGCCTTCGACGCCATCGGCAAGGACCTGGCGCAGCTCTACGACGCGCTCGAATCGCACGACCTGGCGGCGGGCTCGCCGGCCGCGCGCCGGCTTTTCGCCGGCTGAGGTTTCGCCCGCGGACGTTTCGCCGGTTGAGGCGTCA
The DNA here is from genome assembly GCA_019635285.1 of Rubrivivax sp. Classification (GTDB taxonomy): domain Bacteria; phylum Pseudomonadota; class Gammaproteobacteria; order Burkholderiales; family Burkholderiaceae_C; genus Rubrivivax. The sequence goes on from JAHBZS010000006.1 coordinate 58,403, forward strand.
GCCCACGCTGCGCGACGGCTCGCGCATCAGCACGAATTCCTCGGCCGCGGTCGGATGCACGGCCAGCGTGCGGTCGAACTGCGCCTTGGTGACGCCGGCGGTCACGGCCACGGCCAGGCTCTGCACGATCTCTGGCGCGTCGGCGCCGATCATGTGCGCCGCCAGCACGCGGTCGTCGCCGGCGTCCACCAGCAGCTTCATGTAGCAGCGCTCGTGGCCGTTGATGAAGGCCTGGCGCATCGGCCGGAAATCGGCCTCGTAGACCTTGAGCTTGCGCCCCGCCGCCAGCGCGTCGGCCTCGCTGGGACCGATGGTGGCGATCGGCGGCAGCGTGAACACCGCGCTGGCCACCAGGCTCAGGTCCACGGTGCGCGGCGTGGCGCCGAACAGCGAATCGGCGAGCGCGCGGCCTTCGGCAATGGCCACCGGCGTCAGGTTCCAGCGGTCCGTGACGTCGCCGATCGCATACACGCCTTCGGCCGCGGTGCGCAGCCGTGCGTCCACCGGCACCGCGCCGCCGGGGCCGGGCGCGATGCCCAGCGTCTGCAGCCCCAGGCCGGCGGTCTGCGGCCGCCGGCCGGTGGCGTTGAGCACGAACGGGAACTCGTGCATGCGCTCGTCGTGGCCGATCAGCAGCCAGTCGTTGCCGGCACGCTGGATCTCGCGCGGCGCTGCGCCGCCATGCAGCGTCACACCGGCGGCCTGCAATTCGCTGGCGAGGCGGGTGCGCAAGTCTTCGTCGAAGCCGCGCAGCGGCAGGTGGGCGCGGTAGAACACGCTGACCTTCACGCCGAGCCGCGCCAGCATGCTGGCGAACTCCAGCGCGATGTAGCCGCTGCCGATGACCGCGGCCTTCGGCGGCAGCGCCTGCAGGTCCAGCAGGTCGTCGCTGGTGGCGCAGTGCTCGATGCCCGGCAGGCTGTCGCGCACCGGCGCGCCGCCGCTGGCGATGAGGATGTGCGGCGCCGACAGCACGCGCTCGCCGACACGCACGCGCCGCGGGCCGTCGAGCACCGCGCGGCCTTCGACCAGCGTGACCTTCGAGCCCGCCAGCAGCTGGCGGTAGACGTGCTCCAGCCGCTGCGTCTCGGCCGCCTTGGCCGCCGCCCAGCGGGCCATCTCGAAGCGCGGCTCGCCCAGCGACCAGCCGTAGCCCGCGGCCTCGCGGAAGGCGTCGCCGTAGGCCGCCGCGTACATCAGCAGCTTCTTCGGCACGCAGCCGCGCAGCACGCAGGTGCCGCCGACGCGTCCGGCCTCGACGATGGCCACCTTGGCACCGTGGGCGGCCGCACGACGCGAGGCAGCGACGCCGCCCGAGCCGGCGCCGATCACCACCAGGTCGAAGGAGTCGGCCATGAGATGTCCCGAAAGTGGTTGGGGCCGGCATTGTGGTCCAGCGTGCCATGGCATGCTTGCGGCCGATGAAAACAGCCTTTGAACGTGCCGCCGAACTGCGCACCACCCTGCAGCACCATGCGTACCAGTACTACGTGCTCGACGCACCGCAGATCCCCGACGCGGAGTACGACCGGCTGTTCCAGCAACTGCAGGCGCTGGAAGAAGCGCAGCCCGAGCTGCGCACGCCCGACTCGCCGACGCAGCGCGTCGGCGGCCGCGTGCTCGACGGCCTGCTGCCGGTGCGGCACGCGCAGCCGATGCTGTCGATCCGCACCGAAACCGACACCACGGCCGAAGGCGCGCGCGCCTTCGATGCGCGCGTGCGCCGCGAGCTGGCGCTGCCAGCCGATGCCCCGCCGGTGGAATACAACGCCGAGCTGAAGTTCGACGGCCTGGCGATCAACCTGCGCTACGAAGACGGCGTGCTGGTGCAGGCCACCACGCGCGGCGACGGCGAGACCGGCGAGGACGTGACCCAGAACGTGCGCACCATCGGCCGCATCCCGCTGCGGCTGATCGGCGAACCGCCGCCGCTGATCGAGATCCGCGGCGAGGCCTACATGCGCCGCGACGACTTCGAGCGCCTGAACGAACGCCAGCGCGAGAAGGGCGGCAAGACCTTCATCAACCCGCGCAACACCGCCGCCGGCGCGATCCGCCAGCTGGACCCCGCGGGCATGGCGGACAAGCGCCTGAGCTTCTTCGCCTACGGCCTGGGCGACACGCGCGGCTGGGCGCGGCCCGACACGCAGAGCGGCACGCTCGACGCCATCGCCGCCTTCGGCGTGCCGGTGAATGCCGACCGCCGCGTGGTGCAGGGCGCCGACGGGCTGGTGGCCTTCCACGCCGAGATCGCGGCGCGGCGCGACGCGCTGCCCTTCGACATCGACGGCGTGGTCTACAAGGTCAATGACATGGCCTTGCAGCAGCGCCTGGGCTTCGTCACGCGCGAGCCGCGCTGGGCGGTGGCGCACAAGTACCCGGCGCAGGAGCAGGTGACGCGGCTCAACGGCATCGACATCCAGGTCGGCCGCACCGGCAAGCTGACGCCGGTGGCCAAGCTGCAGCCGGTGTTCGTCGGCGGCACCACGGTCAGCAATGCCACCTTGCACAACCTGTTCGAGCTGCGCCGCAAGGGCGTGCGCGTCGGCGACCAGGTGATCGTGCGACGCGCCGGCGATGTGATCCCCGAGATCGTCGGCCGCATCGTCGAGGCCCGCCCGCACTACGTGCCCAACTTCCGCATGCCGGCGCTATGCCCGATCTGCGGCAGCGCGGTGCAGCGCGAGAAAGGCGGCATCGACCACCGCTGCACCGGCGGGCTGTTCTGCGCCGCGCAGCGCAAGCAGGCGCTGCTGCATTTCGCCGGCCGGCGCGCCATGGACATCGAAGGTCTGGGCGACAAGCTGGTCGACCAGCTGGTGGACGGCGGCATCGTGCGCAGCTTGCCCGATCTGTACAAGCTGGGCATCGCCAAGCTGTCGGCGCTGGAGCGCATGGCCGACAAGAGCGCGGCCAACCTCGTCGCCGCGCTGGACAAGAGCAAGCGCACCACGCTGCCGCGCTTTCTGTACGCGCTGGGCATCCGCCATGTCGGCGAAGCCACGGCCAAGGACCTGGCAGCACATTTCGGGTCGCTGGACCGGGTGATGGACGCCAGCGAGGCGCAGCTGCTGGAGGTCAACGATGTCGGCCCGGTGGTGGCCAGCAGCATCCGCACCTTCTTCGACCAGCCGCACAACCGCGAGGTGGCGGAGCAGCTGCGCGCGGCGGGCATCCGCTGGGACGAGCACGCGGGCGCGGCGGCGGCCGCGCCCAAGCCGCTGGCCGGGCTGACCGTCGTGCTGACCGGCACGCTGCCGACGCTGACGCGCGACGCGGCCAAGGACCTGCTCGAAGCCGCCGGCGCCAAGGTGGCCGGCTCGGTGTCCAAGAAGACCGCCTACGTGGTCGCCGGCGAAGAAGCCGGCTCCAAGCTCGACAAGGCGCGCGAGCTGGGCGTGCCGGTGCTCGACGAGCAGGGGTTGGTGGCGCTGCTGCGCGGCGCGACAGCGGAAGCGTCGGCGGATGACCCGGGGCAGGGGCGCGAGGCATAAACTTGCGTCCTTCACCACACCCGAAGAACCCATGGAGATGCCGATGATCCGCCGTGCGCGCCGCGCCGTGACCGCCATGATGCTGACCACCGCGCTGGCCGCGGTGGCGTCCACGGCGCAGGCCGAATGCCTGACCGACCTGCAGGCCGCTGCGATGGTCGCCAACTACCTGGCCAAGAAGCCGGCGGCCAACCCCGAGGGCCTGTCGGCGGCGGATGGCGAATGTTCGCGCGCCAAGTTCAACCACTTCCTGGCACAGCAGATCGGCAACAAGACCGTCGGCTACAAGGCCGGGCTGACCAACCCGGCGGTGCAGAAGCGCTTTGGCGCCAGCGCGCCGGTATGGGGCGTGCTCTACGCGCCGATGATGCTGGCCGACGGCGCGACGCTGGACGCGGCCTTCGGCGCGCGCCCGCTGTTCGAGGCCGACCTGCTGGTGCGAGTGTCCGACGCACGCGTCAACCAGGCGAAGACGCCCGAGCAGGTGCTGCAGTACATCGACCTGGTGATCCCGGCGATCGAACTGCCCGACCTGGTGGTCGAGGCGCCGCCCAAGCTCAACGGCGCGGCCGTCACGGCGATCAACGTCGGCGCGCGCTTCTTCGTCACCGGCACGCCGATTCCGGTGCAGCACACGCAGCAGTTTGCAGACGCGCTGGCCAGCATGAAGGTGCTGGTGATGGGCGGTGGGGAAGACATGGACTCGGGCTTCGGCCGCGACGTGCTCGACCATCCGCTCAACGCCGTGGTCTGGCTGGCGCAGGACCTGCAGCGCCAAGGCAAGGTGCTGAAGAAGGGCGACCTGGTCAGCGTCGGGTCGTTCTCGAAGCTGATGCCGCCGAAGCCCGGGCTGAAGGTCGAGGTGCAGTACCAGGGGCTGCCCGACAACCCGTCGGTCAAGGTGTCCTTCAGGTAGCCTGCGGCGATGGCCATCCGCGAGATCCTGAAGATGGGCGATCCGCGCCTGCTGCGCATCGCCGCGCCGGTGACCGACTTCGACTCGCCCGACCTGCTGGCGCTGATCGAGGACATGTTCGACACCATGCGCGCGGCGAATGGCGCGGGCCTGGCGGCACCGCAGATCGGCGAGGACCTGCAGCTGGTGATCTTTGGCTTCGAGCAGAACGAACGCTATCCCGACGCGCCGCCGGTGCCGCAGACGGTGCTGATCAATCCGGTGATCGAGCCGCTGGACGACGAGCGGGTGGATGGCTGGGAAGGCTGCCTGTCGGTGCCGGGGCTGCGCGGTGTGGTGCCGCGCTTCGCGCGCATCCGCTATCGCGGCTTCGACCCGCAGGGCCGGCCGATCGAGCGCCAGGCCGACGGCTTCCATGCCCGGGTGGTGCAGCATGAATGCGACCACCTGATCGGTCGCTTGTATCCCACGCGCATGACCGACCTGACGCGCTTTGGTTACACCAGCGTGCTGTTCCCGGATCTGGATCCAGCCGAAGCCGACGACTGAGCTGTCATCGCAGCCGGACCCAGGGGCGTTGATGCCCTGAGGCCCGGGGTCATCGGGCGGTGTGGGAAGGTCGATGCGTGGCTGGCTGGGACGTGCGCTGAGCCTGCTGGCGTTGTGGCTGCTGGCGCAGGCAGCGCTGGCGCAGGACGATCCGCCAGGCCGCGTCGGCCGCTTGGCGGCGCTGCAGGGCGAAGTGTGGGTGTTGGAGCCGGGGCGTGGCGAGTGGATCGCGGCGCTGCCCAACCGCCCCTTCACCGGCGGCGAGCGCCTGCACACTGCGCCGGGCGCGTCGGCCGAACTGCGCATCGGCTCGACCACGGTGTTTCTGGGCGCGCAGACCGAGTTCGAAGCGCTGCGCCTGGACGACGAGCGCCTGCAGTTCCGGCTGCAGCGCGGGCAGATGGCGCTGCGCGTGCCGTCGCCGGAGGTGGCCGCAGAACTGGAGGTGCTGCATCCGGAGGCGCGCTTCAGGCCGCTGCGCGCCGGCTTCTACCGCATCGACCGCCTGGCCGAAGCCAGCGACGCCACCGTCTGGCGTGGCGCGCTGCAGGTCGAGGCCCACAACCTGTCGCTGACGCTGCAGGTCGGACAGCGTGCCGCCTTCTGGCGCGATGGCCCGCTGGGCGACACCACGCGCCAATGGCTGGCGCCGGCGCAGGACGAGTTTGCGCTGGCCGTGCAGCGCCAGGACCAGGTGCTGGCACAGCTTGCCCCGTCGGACCTGGTGCCGGCCGAGATGACGGGCGCGGAGGACCTGCAGCGCTACGGCAGCTGGACCCCCCATCCCGAGTTCGGCGCGGTGTGGGTGCCGACCGTGGTGGCCGCGGGCTGGGCACCGTACCGCCAGGGCCAGTGGGTCTGGCAGCCGCCCTGGGGCTGGACCTGGGTCGATGCAGCCCCCTGGGGCTTTGCGCCCTTCCACTACGGCCGCTGGCTGTGGTGGAGCAACCGCTGGTGCTGGACGCCGGGCCCGCGCGTGGTGCGGCCGGTCTTCGCACCGGCGCTGGTCGGCTGGGTCGGCCGGCCACCGGTGCCGGGCGCGGGGTGGGGCGGCCGACCGCCGCCGCCACAGGGCTGGGTGCCGTTGGGGCCGCGTGAAGCCTATCGCCCGGACTACCGGGCCAGCCCACGGCTTGTGCAGCGTCTGAATCCTTACCCCGCGGGGCAACCGGCCGCCTTCGTCAACCGCAGCGTGCCCGGCGCGGTGACGACCTGGCCGGGCGCGCGGCCGCAGTCCGACGAGGCCTCGGCGCAGCCCGACGAAAGGGTGATCCGCCGCCCGCCGCCGGAGCCTGGACGGCGGCAGGACATGCCGGGCCGCCCCGATCACCCCGATCGCGATGCGGCGGCGCCGCGCGGCCCATGGCCGCCTGCCGGGCCGCCACCTTCGCCGCTGCCGCAGACCGCGCCGTCACGTCCGCCAGCGCCGGCCTTCGCCACGCAGCAGGCCGACGACATGGCAACGCGCCGCCACGGGCAGGATCCGGACGGGCGCCCGGATGCGTCGGGCCGGCCGGGGCGTGAACAGATGCGGCCGCGTGCCGCAATGCCACAGGCGGAGGCGCCTGCCCCGCCCCAGGTGGTGCCGCCGCGTCCGCCGCCGGCGGCCATGCCGATGCCGGCGCCAGGGCACACGCCGATGCAGGTGGCGCCACCAGCCCCGTCGCCGCAGACGCCAGCCCCGCCGCAGTTGGCGCCGCCGCGCCCACCGCCGGCGGCCCCGCCGGTGCGTGCGCCGATGCCACCGCCGATGCCACCGCCGATGCAAGCGGCCCTGCCGGCCATGCCGGCCGCCGGCGCGGGTCCCTTTGGCGGGGGCCGTCCGGCACAGCCGGAAGGGCGGCAGCGCGGCGGCGATGCGGACCGGCCCGATCCCGACGCGCGCCGACGCACGCCCGAATCGCGCGGCAACCCGCGCGAGCGCTGAAACCCTTCTAGCTGTAGTTTCTCAGGACGTTGTTCCCGTCGAAGCCGAGGCGGGAAGCTGGCGGTTGGTGCGACGTGGCCGAGTGAGGCCGGTGGAAGTTGTAGTGGTGCATCCAGGGCTGCAACTCGGCGGCCCGGTGCTGCGAAGTGGGGTATCGGTAGGCATAGGCCCATTCGCGCAGCAGCGTCTGGATGAAGCGCTCGGCCTTGCCGTTGGTGCGCGGCGTGTACGGCCGCGTGCGGATATGGCGCAGGCCCAGCCGGCGCAGCAGCTTGGCGAAGCGGCGCGACTTGTAGGCCGAGCCGTTGTCGGTCATCACCTGCTCGACGCGCACGCCCAGCCTGCGGTAGTAGCGCAAGGCAGCCAACAAGAAGGCGCAGGCGTTCTTGGCGGTCTCGTCGCTCAGCATCAGCTGAAGCCCACGCGCGAATGATCGTCAATGGCCACGTGCAAGGCCTGCCAGCCCGCGCGCGGCGTGTAGCGCGTGCGGTCGCCCGTGACGCGGTGGCCGGGCTGCTCGAAGCGAGCGAGCTTCTTGGTGTCGATGTGCAGCAGTTCGCCGGCGCTCTTGCGCTCGTAGCGGCGCGGCGCCGTGCCGGGCTGCAGCGCTGGCAGCTTGTGCAAGCCGCCGGCCTGGCACGCCCGGCCCACGCAGCTCTTGCTCAGGCCCACGCGCTCGGCGATCTGCGCGTAGGTCAGCCGCTGCGTCCGCCGCAGCGCCAGCGCGCGTTCGAGCTTGCGCACATCGCTGCGCCGCGGGCTGCTGCGCGGCCGCGAGCTGCGGTCCAACAGGCCAGCCGCACCTTCTTGAGCATGGCGTGCTTGCCACTTTCGCGCGGTGCGCGCACTGATGCCGGCGGCCTCGGCCGCCGGCATCAGCCCCACAAGTTCAATCCGCTCGATCAAGTGCGCTCGCCCTCTGGGCGTCAATGCGGCATTCTTGTGGCTGTTCATCCGAGGGCTCCTGAAGGCGACGGGTTGGTGTGAGAACCCCCATCTTCCTTCTCCTCGGGTGAACAACCTCTTGGGAAACGACATCTAGGGCTAGCGCAGCAGCGGCTTCAGCGCGGGCCAGACGTTGTCCAGCAGGCGCGGCTGGGCCTGCGCGTTGGGATGGATGCGGTCGCTCTGGAACAGCTTGTCGGCGTCCGGGCCGTCGGCCACGCCGGCCAGGAAGAAGGGCAGCAGCGCCACGCCTTCGGCCTTGGCCACGGCGGCGAACAGGCTGGCAAAGTCCCGGGCGTACTTCTGACCGTAGTTGGGCGGCACCTGCATGCCCAGCAGCAGCACGCGTGCGCCGGCGGCCTTGGCGGCCTGCACCATGGCGCCCAGGTTGGCCTGCGTCATCGACAGCGGCAGGCCGCGCAGCGCGTCGTTGCCGCCGAGCTCGATGATCACGATGCCGGGCTTGTGCTCGGCCAGCAGCCCCGGCAGGCGCGAACGCCCGCCCGAGGTGGTGTCGCCGCTGACGCTGGCATTGACCACGTCGATGCCCACCTTGTCGCGCGCCAGCCGCTGCTGCAGCAGCGCCACCCAGCCGCTGCCGCGCGGCAGCCCGTATTCGGCGGACAGGCTGTCGCCGACCACCAGCAGCGGACCGCGCGGCGCCGCCGCCCAGGCACGGGCTGACGCGCTGGCCAGCGCAAGCAGGCTAAAGTGCCGCAGCAGCGCGCGCCGCGTGAGCCTTGATTTCATGCTTCGAATGTCCGAACCGATCATCGCCGTCCAACGCATCACCAAGCAGGTCAACGACGCCACCGGGCCGCTGACCATTCTCCACGACATCTCCTTCGAGCTGCGCGAGCGCGAGTCGGTGGCCGTCGTCGGCGCCTCGGGGTCTGGCAAGAGCACGCTGCTGTCGATCGTCGCCGGGCTGGACGTGCCCACCAGCGGGCAGGTGCGGCTGGCTGGCACCGAACTGTTTGCATTGGACGAGGACGCGCGGGCCGCGGTGCGTTCGCGGCAGCTGGGCTTCGTGTTCCAGAGCTTCCAGTTGCTGGCCAACCTGAATGCGCTGGAGAACGTGATGCTGCCGCTGGAGCTGCTGGGCCGCACGGATGCGCGCGCGCGGGCCACCGAGATGCTGGGCCGCGTCGGCCTGGCCAGCCGCCTGGGCCACTATCCGAAGGTGCTGTCGGGCGGCGAGCAGCAGAGGGTGGCGCTGGCGCGTGCCTTTGTCGTGCAGCCGGCGGTGCTGCTGGCGGACGAGCCGACCGGCAGCCTGGACTTCGCCACCGGCGCAAAGGTCATGGAACTGATGTTCGACATGAACCGCGAGGCCGGCACGACGCTGGTGCTGGTGACGCACGACAGCGGCATCGCCGCGCGCTGCCAGCGTCAGCTGGGCATCGAGGCAGGCCGCCTGGTCAGCGACCGTGCGTCGGCGTGACGCTGCCGTGAAGCCTCAGGGCTGCGCGAACTTGTAGTCGGTCTTCGCGGCCTTGCGCAGGTCTTCCTGGTACTGCTGCAGCTTGATCTGCTCCAGGCGCTGCACGATCTGCGCCTTGACGTCGTCGAAGGCCGGGAATTCGGCCTCGCGCGTGTCTTCGAGCTTGATGATGTGCCAGCCGAACTGGGTCTTCACCGGCACGGCGGTGACTTCGCCCTTCTTCAGCGTCGTCAGCGCCTGACCGAATTCAGGCACGTAGGAGTCGGCCTTGGCAAAGTCCAGGTCGCCGCCGTTGGCGCCCGATCCCGGGTCCTTGGAGAACTTCTTGGCCAGGTCTTCGAAGCTGGCGCCGGCCTTGATCTGCGCGATCAGCGACTTGGCCTCGTCTTCCTTCTCGACCAGGATGTGGCGCGCGCGGTACTCGGTGCCGGTGAGCTGCGCCTTGAACTTGTCGTATTCGGCCTTGGCCTCGGCATCGCTGACCGGGTTCTTCTTCTTGAAGTCCTCGAACAGCTCGCGGATCAGGATGCTCTGACGCGCCAGTTCCATCTGCGCGCGGTAGTCGGCCGAGGCGGCGATGCCTTTCTTCTCGGCTTCCTGGGTGAAGATCTCGCGCAGCACCACCTGGTCCTTGGCTTGCGCCTCCATCTCGGGGCCGACCTTCTGGCCGGCACGCGCGGCCTGCTGCAGCAGGTTGTCGACGCGCGCCTTGGGCACGGCCTTGCCGTTGACGATGGCGATGTTCTGGGCCTGGGCCAAGAGCGGCAGGCACAGCGCGGCCGACAGAGCCAGGGACGCGACGCGCACAGCCTTGGAGTTCGACTTCATGTCTGGGTCTTTCTAGGAGGAAGGGCAGTCACCTTGGGCGACTGCAGCGGGCAATGAGCCTGGGCCGCTAAGGGGCGTTGGGTTCCGCAGAAGGATTTCAGGGCTCGTCGGGCGCATGGGCCTCGATGGCCAACGCATGGATGCCGGCCGGCATCAACAAGCGCAGAGCATCATACACGAGGCGATGGCGCGCGACCCGGTTGCAGCCGGCGAAGCGCGCGCTGGTGATGCGCACCGTGAAATGCCGGCCTTCGCGCGCGCCGGCATGGCCGGCATGCAGGTGGCTGTCGTCCTGCACTTCGAGCTGGCTGGGCTGCAGGGCCGCCTGCAGGGCAGCCGCGATCGCCTCGGCGGTGACGGCCATCAGGCGGAGTCGGCGGGGGCTTTGCTGGCCGGCGCCTCGTCGTTCTTGAGGTGCCGGCTCAGGTACAAGCCTTGCGCCAGCGTGAACAGCAGCATCAGCCCGAGGCCGCCGAAGAGCTTGAAGTTGACCCAGGCGTCGGTGGAGAAGTGATAGGCCACCCACAGGTTGAGCAGCCCCATCAGCGCGAAGAAGGCCACCCAGGCGAAGTTGAGCCGGTGCCAGACGCGGTCCGGCAGTTCCATCTGCTCGCCCAGCAGCACGCGCAGCAGGTTGCGGCCGAAGAGCAGCGGGCTCAGCCACAGCGACAGCCCCATCGCCCAGTACAGCACGCTGGGTTTCCACTTGATGAAGGTCTCGTTGTGGAAGTAGATGGTGGCGCCGCCCAGCACCGCCACCAGGCCCAGGCTGACCCAGAGCATCGCATCGACCCTGCGGCCGCGAAGTTTGAGCCAGATCACCTGCGCCAAGGTGGCGATGATCACCACCACCGTCGCCAGCAGCACCGGCGCCTCGGTCGGCCCGACCGTGCCGCCCGACACCATGAAGCCCAGCTGGGACGTGGCAAAGGCCGCGGCCGCTTCCCGATGGGACTCGGCGTACTTGAAGACCGCGAAGAACAGCGCGATCGGAAGGAAGTCGAAGAGGAGTTTCATGCACTGGGCCGCTGCGCCGCGCGGCCGGGGCTCAATCGGGCGGCGCGAAGTTTATCGCGGCGGAATTGATGCAGTAGCGCTCGCCGCGCGGCTGCGGCCCGTCGTCGAACACATGGCCCAGGTGCGAGCCGCAGTTGCGGCAGCGCACTTCGACCCGCACCATGCCATGGGTGGTGTCGCGCAGGTATTCGATGACGTCGGCGTTGATCGGCTCCGCATAGCTCGGCCAGCCGCAGCCGGCGTCGAACTTCGAATCCGACTTGAACAGCGGCGTGCCGCAGCCGATGCAGTCGTAGCGACCCGGTTTGAAGTGGTCCCAGTACTTGCCGGTGAAGGCGCGCTCGGTGGCGGCGTGTCGTGCCACCTGGTATTGCATCGGGTCGAGCTGCTGGCGCCAGTCGGCGTCGCTCTTGCGGACCGCGTAGCTCGGGTCGTCGATCGGCTTGATGCTCATGGGAACCATTCCTCCTGCGCTGCGCCGCGATTGTCGCGCCGACCGAGGCCGCGTGCACCCGCAGGGCCTTGGTCATCGCCCCGTGGGGGCGGGAAGACCCTGTAACGGCGCCGTTTGCGGGCCCATAATCTCTACCCATTCATTGAGTGGAGTGGGAGACTTGTGATGATTGAACAGCGTCGCCAATGGTTCATGGGCGTGGCCGCAGTGGTGTTCAGCGGCACGCTGGCGCTCGGCTCGTCGGCCGTGCTGGCGCAGGCGAAGCCGCTGCAAGGCAAGGTGGTCAAGATCGCCTGGATCGACCCGCAGACCGGCCTGATGGGCCCGGTGGGCAACAACCAGCTGAACACCGTGCGCTTCATGGCCGAGAAGTACAACGCCACCAATCCGGCCGGCGTCAAGTTCGAGATCGTCCCCTTCGACAACAAGCTCAGCCCGACCGAGAGCCTGAACGCGCTGAAGGCGTCGATCGACCAGGGCGTGCAGTACATCATGCAGGGCAACGGCTCCTCGGTGGCCGTGGCGCTGATCGATGCCATCAACAAGCACAACGAGCGCAACCCGGGCAAGGAGGTGATCTACATGAACACCGCCGCCGTCGACCCGGACCTGACCAACAGCAAGTGCAGCTACTGGCACTTCCGGCTGGACGCCGACACGTCGATGAAGATGGAAGCGCTGACCAGCTTCATCAAGGACCAGCCGGACATCAAGAACGTGTACCTGCTGAACCAGAACTACTCGCATGGTGCGCAGGTGGCCAAGTATGCGAAGGAGATGCTGGCGCAGAAGCGCCCGGACATCAAGGTCGTGGGCGAAGACCTGCACCCGCTGGCGCAGGTGCGCGACTTCGCGCCCTACATCGCCAAGATCAAGGCGTCGGGCGCGGACACGGTGATCACCGGCAACTGGGGCTCCGACCTGTCGCTGCTGATCAAGGCGGCCAACGAGGGCGGCTACACCGGCAAGTTCCTGACCTACTACGCGGTGGTCACCGGCACGCCGTCGGCGCTGGGCAACAACGGCGCCGGCAAGGTGTTCATGATCGCCTACGCCCACCCCAACATGACCGGCCAGCCTGGGCAGTGGATGAAGGAGTTCAACCAGAAGTTCAACGACGACCTGTACACCTTCTCGTACCAGGCGATGTTCGAACTGCTGGGCAACGCCATGGCCCAGGTGAAGTCCACCGATCCGGTGAAGGTGGCCAAGGCGATGGAGGGCATGCGGTTCAAGAGCTTCAACGGCGAAGTCGAGATGCGCAAGACCGACCACCAGCTGCAGCAGCCGCTGTACCTGACGGTCTGGCAGAAGACCGACGCCAAGAACCCCTACAGCGTGGAGAAGACCGGCATGACCTTCGTGCCCGTCAAGGAGTTCCCGTCGTACGTGTCGAGCACGCCGACCAGCTGCCAGATGAAGCGGCCTTCCTGAGTCCCGCGGCGGGCGCGTCGCGCCCGCCGTTTATCGCCTACGCGTCAGCCGCACGGGAAGCCGCGCCATGGAGTTCTTCACCATCTCGATGCTCAATGGCCTGAGCTACGGGCTGTTGCTGTTCATGCTCAGTTCGGGCCTGACGCTGATCTTCAGCATGATGGGTGTGCTGAACTTCGCCCATGCCAGCTTCTACATGGTCGGCGCCTACGTGGCCTACAGCATCGCCCGCGTCGCCGGCTTCTGGCCGGGGCTGGTCATCGCGCCACTGGTGGTCGGCGCGCTGGGCGCGCTGTTCGAGCGCTACTGCCTGCGTCGGGTGCACAAGTTCGGCCACGTGCCCGAACTGCTGATCACCTTCGGCCTGGCCTACGTGATCCTCGAACTGGTGCAGTTGATCTGGGGGCGCACGGCGGTGGAGTTCAAGCCACCGGAGATCCTGCGCGGCCCGGCCTTCACGCTGATCAATTCATCGGTCGATGGCCTGAAGATGGTCTTCGGCGCCGCGCCGCCCGAGATGTGCCAGGCGGCCGACGCGGCGGTGCGGGTGGTCTGCTCGCCGTTCCCGGCGACGCGCGGCTTCATGATGCTGGTGGCGCTGCTGATGCTGCTGGCGCTGTGGCTGATGCTCACGCGCACGCGCATCGGGCTGGTGATCCAGAGCGCGCTCACGCACCCCGAGATGGTCGAGGCGCTGGGCCACAACGTGCCGCGCGTCTTCATGCTCGTCTTCGGTGCCGGCGCCGCGCTGGCCGGTCTGGCCGGCGTCATCGGCGGCAGCACCTTCGTCACCGAACCGGCGATGGCGGCCACCGTCGGCTCGGTGATCTTCGTCGTGGTCGTCGTCGGCGGCATGGGGTCGCTGGCGGGCGCGTTCCTGGCGTCGATCCTCATCGGCGTCATCCAAACCTTCGCCGTGGCGCTTGACTATTCGCTGATCGGCTTGGTCGAGATGCTGGGCATCAAGCCCGGCGCCGCGCTGGCCGGCAACACGCTGATGAAGCTCACCGTGTCGCAGGTCGCGCCGATCCTGCCGTACCTGTTCCTGGTGCTGATCCTGATCTTCAGGCCCAAGGGCCTGCTCGGCACGAGGGAGGGCTGAGCATGGCCATCGCGCAAGCCAAGCCTTACAACACGGCCCGCCTGCTGACCTGGGGCCTGTTCGCCGTGGTGCTGATCGTCGCGCCGATGATCTTCACCAGCCCCTTCTCGCGCAGCATGCTGGCGCAGATCGGCATCGCCATCGTTGCCTGCCTGTCGTACAACGTGCTGCTGGGCCAGGGGGGCATGCTCAGTTTCGGCCATGCGGTCTATACCGGCCTGGGCACCTTCGTCGCCGTGCATGTGATGAACAGCATCGGGGGCGGGCTGCCCATCCCCATCAGCCTGATCCCGCTGGTCGGCGGCCTGGCCGGCATCTTCTTCGCGGTGATCCTCGGCTACGTCACGACCAAGAAGGCCGGCACACCGTTCGCGATGATCACGCTGGGCATCGGCGAACTGGTGTTCGCCATGTCGCTGATGATTCCCGAGTTCTTCGGCGGCGAGGCCGGCGTGTCGGCCAACCGCGTGGTCGGCAGCCCGGTGCTTGGCATCAACTACGGCTCGGCGCTGCAGGTCTACTACCTGCTGGCGATCTACACCTTCTTGTGCACCGCCGCGATGTTCGCCTTCACCGGCACGCCGCTCGGGCGCATGCTCAACGCCGTGCGCGACAACCCGGAGCGGGTGGAGTTCATCGGCTACGAGATGCAGCGCGTGCGTTACCTGGCGTTCATCATTTCCGGCTTCTTTGCCGGCGTCGCCGGGGGCATGTACGCGATGAACTTCGAGATCGCCACGGCCGAGGTCGTGGGTGCGGCACGCTCCGGCGCCTACCTGCTGTTCACCTTCCTGGGCGGCGCGACGGTGTTCTTCGGCCCGATCATCGGTGCGGTGCTGATGGTGCTGGCCTTCGTGCTGCTGTCGGAATTCACCAAGGCCTGGCTGCTCTACCTGGGCCTGATCTTCCTGTTCATGGTGATGTTTGCGCCTGGGGGTGTCGCGGGGCTGATCCTGATCAACGTGCGTGTCATCAAGTTCGGAAAGTTCGGCCGCCTTGTGCTGCCTTACGTCGGGCTGCTGCTGACGGGGGCGTTGATGGTCTTCGGCGCCGCGGCGCTGATCGAGATGATCTATCACATCCAGCTGAACATGGGCATGGGTTCGGAGTTGCATTTCTTCGGCCTGACCTTGGACGTCGCCTCGACCGCCAGTTGGGCGGGTGCGTTGGCGGCGCTGCTCGTCGGCGGCGGGCTGTTCGAGATCGCCAGACGCCGCTTCGCGCGGCAGTGGAACGACGTGCAGACCGAGATCGCGGACGAGATCAGCCGCCGGCACGGCGGGCAGGAGGAGGCCGCATGAGCGCCTATGCCGTCGAGCTGAAGGACCTGCGCAAGGCCTTCGGCAAGACCGAAATCATCCGCGGTGCGAACCTGGCGGTGGCTGCCGGCGAGCGCGTGGCGATCATCGGGCCCAACGGCGCCGGCAAGTCGACGCTGTTCAACCTGATCAGCGGCCGTTTCGGCCCCAGCAGCGGCGAGATCCTGCTGAATGGCCGGCGCATCGACGGACGCCGGCCCTACGAGATCAGCCGCATGGGCCTGGCGCGCAGCTTCCAGGTGAGCAACCTGTTCACGCGGCTGTCGGTGTTCGAGAACCTGCGCTGCGCGGTGCTGTGGTCGCTGGGCTACCGCTATTCGTTCTGGAACTTCCTGGCCAACACGCACGATGCCAATGCGCGGGCCGAGGAACTGATGCACATGATCAAGCTCGACGCCAAGCACGACACGCTGGCGATGAACCTGACCTACGCCGAGCAGCGCGCGCTGGAAATCGGCATCACCATCGCCGGCGGTGCCGACGTGGTGCTGCTGGACGAGCCGACGGCCGGCATGAGCAAGAGCGAAACCAAGCGCTTCGTGGAGTTGATCCGCGAGGTCACGGTGGGCAAGACGCTGCTGACGGTGGAGCACGACATGGGCGTGGTCTTCGGCCTGGCCGACAAGATCGCGGTGCTGGTCTACGGCGAGGTCATCGCCTTCGACAAGCCCGAGGCGGTGCGGGCCAACGCACGCGTGCAGGAGGCCTACCTGGGCTCGGTGCTGGCCGACCAGCAGGCGGCGGAAGCGGGGGTCTGACGATGCTGCAACTGAAGGGGCTCGAGGCGTTCTACGGCAAGAGCCACATCCTGCACGGCGTGGACATGCGCGTCGGCGAAGGCGAGATCGTCAGCCTGCTGGGGCGCAACGGCTCGGGCCGCTCGACCACGGTCAAGGCCGTGATGGGTCTGGTCGAGGGGCGCGGTTCGGTGCAGTTCAAGGGCGGCGAGATCCTCGGCCACCATGCCTACGACATCGCGCACCGCGGCATCGGCTACGTGCCCGAGAACCGCGACATCTTCCCCAAGCTCACCGTGCACCAGAACCTGATGCTCGGCGAGAAGCGCGGCAAGGCCAAGCCGCGCTGGTCCTTCGACGACATGTACCGCATGTTCCCGCGGCTGAAGGAACGGCAGCACACCGAGGCCGGCGTGATGTCCGGCGGCGAGCAGCAGATGCTCACCTTGTGCCGCACGCTGATGGGCGACCCCGACCTGATCATGATCGACGAGCCCACCGAAGGGCTGGCGCCGAAGATCGTCGAACTGGTCGCCGAATACCTGAAGGAACTCAAGAACCGGGGCGTGTCGGTGCTGCTCGTCGAGCAGAAGCTGACCATCGCGCTGGAGATCTCCGGCCGCTGCTACGTGATGGGTCACGGCAGCATCGTCTTCGAGGGCACGCCGGCCGAGCTGCGCGCCAACGATGACGTGCGCAAGGAGTGGCTGGAGGTCTGACGCTGCGCCTGCGGCACCTGCGGACGCGGATTCAACGGTGGAGGAGACAAGCATGGTGACGAGCAAGAAGGCCCCCGCGAAGAAGACGGCGCGCAAGACGGCGCCCAGGGCACCACGCAAGACCGCCACGGCGGCTGCGCCGGCGGCCAAGGCCAAGGCCGCTGCCTCTCCAGGCGACCTGGGCAAGCTGCTCGGCAGGTTCAAGCTGCCGGGCATCGACGTCGCGGCCATCGTCGAGTCGCAGCGCAAGGACATGCAGGCGCTGGCCGATGCCAACCGGCAGGCCTACGAAGGCATCAAGGCGCTGGCCGAGCGCCGCAACGAGATGCTCAAGGAAGCCTTCATCCAGTGGCGCGACGCCATGAAGGGCGCCAAGGGCACCGAACTGCTGACCAAGCAGGCCGAGCTGGCCCGCCAGGGCGTGCAGGACGCCATCGCCAACGTGCGCGAGCTGGCCCAGATGGAAGCCCAGTCGCGCAAGGAAGCCTGGAAGATCGTGCAGGACCGCTTCGAGGAAAACCTGGCCAATCTGAAGAAGCTGCTGCAGCCCAAGTAGCGCTCGCGCTCGCCCCTGGGGGGCGACGCCACCCCAAGGAAGCCATCGATGGGCCGGTGCCCGCGTGAACGCGGGCGCAGGCGCGGGCGCGTTCGCCGCTGCGGGTAGCCCTTGTCGCAGGTGGGACAAGGGGCGTTTGCGACGCCCACCTAGAATCAAAGGCTGCCTTACGCACAGCCCCCTACGCACTGCCCACCCGGGCCGAGAGGATTGCCATGACAGCCAGCTACGAAGTCCGCGGTGCGATCGCCGTGATCACGATGAACAACCCGCCGGTCAACGGGCTGGGTTATGCCACGCGCTGTGCCATTGCCGAAGGCGTGGACCGCGCCAATGCCGATGCCGCCGTCAAGGCCATCGTCATCACCGGCGCCGGCCGTGCGTTCTCGGGCGGTGCCGACATCCGCGAGTTCGGCTCGCCCAAGGCCATCGCCGAGCCGAATCTGCTGAGCCTGATCCTGCAGCTCGAAGCCAGCGCCAAGCCGGTGGTCGCGGCGCTGCACAGCGTGGTCATGGGCGGTGGCCTGGAGCTTTCGCTCGGCTGCCACTACCGCGTGGCCGCACCGGGCGCGCAGATCGCGCTGCCGGAAGTGAAGATCGGCCTGGTGCCGGGTGCCGGCGGCACGCAGCGGCTGCCCCGCGTGCTGGGCGTCGAGACGGCGTTGAACATGATCGTCAGCGGCGAGCCGGTGAAGAGCGAAGTGCTGGCCGCCATCCCCGGCCAGAAGCTCATCGACAAGCTGGTCGACGGCGACGCGCTGGCCGGTGCGCTGGCCTTCGCCGCCGAGGTGGCCGACAAGCGGCCGCTGCCGCGTGTGCGCGACCTCAAGGCCAAGCATGCCAATGCCGACGGCTACTTCGCCTTCGCGCGCAACACCGTCAAGGCGATGGCCAAGAACTTCCCGGCACCCGCCAAGTGCGTGGACTGCGTCGAGGCCGCCGTGAAGATGAAGTTCGACGACGGCATGCGCTTCGAACGCGACACCTTCATGGCGCTGATGCTGACGCCGGAGAGCAAGGCGCTGCGCCATGCCTTCCTGGGCGAGCGCGCGGCCAGCAAGATCCCCGATGTGCCCGAGGACACGCCGCAGCGCAAGGTCGAGAAGGTGGCGATCATCGGCGCCGGCACCATGGGTGGCGGCATCTCGATGAACTTCCTCAACGCCGGCATTCCGGTGACCATCCTCGAGATGAAGCAGGAGGCGCTGGACCGCGGCGTCGGCGTGATGCGCAAGAACTACGAGGCGCAGGTCAAGAAGGGCAAGCTCAAGCAGGACAAGTACGAGCAGCGCATGGGCCTGCTGAAGACCACGCTGTCCTACGAGGACATCAAGGACGCCGACATGGTCATCGAAGCGGTGTTCGAGGAGATGGGCGTCAAGGAGAAGGTCTTCAAGACGCTGGACGAAGTGATGAAGCCCGGCGCCATCCTGGCCAGCAACACCAGCACCCTGGACCTGAACAAGATCGCTGCCTTCACCAAGCGCCCGCAGGACGTCATCGGCACGCACTTCTTCAGCCCGGCCAACGTGATGAAGCTGCTGGAGGTGGTGCGCGGCGAGAAGACCGCCAAGGACGTGCTGGCCACGGTGATGGCGCTGGGCAAGAAGATCAAGAAGACGGCGGTGGTCTCCGGCGTCTGCGACGGCTTCATCGGCAACCGCATGATCGAGCAGTACAGCCGCCAGGCCGGCTTCCTGCTGGATGAAGGCGCCACGCCGCAGCAGGTGGACAAGGCGATCGAGAAGTTCGGCTTCGCGATGGGCCCGTTCCGCATGGGCGACCTGGCCGGCAACGACATCGGCTGGGCGATCCGCAAGCGCCGCGCCGTCGAGCACCCCGACATGAAGTACAGCAAGACCGCCGACCTGCTGTGCGAAATGGGCCGCTACGGCCAGAAGACGCAGGCGGGCTGGTACGACTACCAGGCCGGCAAGCGCGACGCCATCCCGAGCAAGGTGGTCACCGACATGATCGAGAAGCACCGCGCCTCGCTCGGCATCACGCCGCGCAAGATCAGCGACGACGAGATCGTGCAGCGCCTGGTCTATGCGCTGGTCAACGAAGGCGCGCGCATCCTCGAAGAAGGCATCGCCAGCAAGGCCAGCGACATCGACATGATCTACCTCACCGGCTACGGCTTCCCGCTGTGGCGCGGCGGCCCGATGTGCTACGCCGACACGGTGGGCCTGTTCAACGTCGTGCACGCGATGAAGCGCTTTGCCCAGAACCCGCGCGACGACCAGGCCTTCTGGCAGCCGGCGCCGCTGCTGGCCAAGCTGGCCGCCGAAGGCAAGAGCTTCAGCTGAGCATCGTCGGTCGCTGACGGCACATGCTGAAGCGCCTGCTGCTGGGCCTGGTGGCGCTGTTCGCGCTGCTGGTGCTGATCGTGGCCGTCAACACCTGGCGCCAGGGCTCGCGCCAGGTGGACGTGCCGCCGCTGGCGCCGATCGCGCTGGACGAGAAGGCGGCCGGCGAGTCGCTGTCGGCGGCCATCCGCGCCAGGACCGTGTCGTCGCGCGACGACGCGGCGCTCAACGCCGACCAGTTCCAGGCGCTGCATGCGCACCTGCAGGCGCGCTACCCGAAGCTGCACGCGGCGCTGAAGCGCGAGGTGGTGGCCGGCCTGAGCCTGCTCTACACCTGGCCCGGCAGCGACCCGTCGGCCAAGCCGATCCTGCTGATGGCCCACCAGGACGTGGTGCCCATCGCGCCCGGCACCGAGAAGGACTGGCAGGTCGAACCCTTCGCCGGCATCCTCAAGGACGGTTTCGTCTGGGGCCGCGGCTCGTGGGACGACAAGGCCAACCTGATCGCGCAGATGGAGGCGGTGGAGATGCTCGTCGCCTCCGGCTTCAAGCCGCGGCGCACCATCTACCTGGCCTTCGGCGCCGACGAAGAAGTGGGCGGCCTGCGCGGCGCCAAGGCGATGGCCGCGTTGCTGGCCGAGCGCAAGGTGCAGCTCGACTTCGTCATCGACGAAGGCCTGCTGATCACCGAAGGCGTGATGCCCGGCCTCAAGCCGCCGGCCGCGCTGATCGGCGTGGCCGAGAAGGGCTACATGTCGGTGCAGTTGGAGGCCACGGCCACCCCGGGCCATTCGTCGATGCCGCCGCCGCCCGGCCAGAGCGCGATCGCCATGATGAGCGCCGCGCTCAAGCAGCTGGACGACCACCAACTGCCGGCCGGCATCACCGGCGTGGCGCAAGAGATGTTCGCCACCGTGGCGCCGGAGATGAGCGGCTTCGGCCGCGTGGCGCTGTCGAACCTCTGGCTCTTCGGGCCGCTGGTGCAGAAGCAGCTGGAAGGCGGCGCCAGCACCAACGCCATGCTGCGCACGACCACCGCACTGACTATCGTCAACGCCGGCAACAAGGACAACGTGCTGCCGGGCCGGGCCGAGGCCACCGTCAACTACCGCCTGCTGCCGGGCGACAGCCAGGCCGGCGTGCTGGCGCACGTCAAGCAGACCGTGGCCAACGAGCGCATCGGCATCAAGGTGCTGCCGGGCGCGACCGAGCCGTCCAAGGTGGCGCCGACCAGCAGCGATTCGTACAAGCTCATCGAGCGCACGGTGCGCGAACTCTTCCCCGGCACCTTGGTCGCACCCGGGCTGATGATCGGCGGCACCGATTCGCAGCACTTCGGCCAGGTGTCTGACCACATCTACAAGTTTTCGCCGGTGCGCGCCAGGGCCGAGGACCTGCCGCGCTTTCACGGCACCAACGAACGCATCTCGACCAGCAACCTGGCCGAGCTGATCCGCTTTTACCATCGGCTTCTCAGCCAGGGCGCGGCCTAGGCGCCCCCATCCCCGAAGGAACATCGATGACCCAAGCCCTGATCGTCTCCACCGCCCGCACGCCCCTGGCCAAGAGCTGGAAGGGCGCCTTCAACATGACGCACGGCGCCACGCTGGGCGGCATGGCCATCAAGGCCGCGGTCGAGCGTGCCGGCGTCGAAGCCGGCGCCATCGACGACGTGCTGATGGGCTGCGCCAACCCCGAAGGCGCCACCGGCATGAACATCGCGCGCCAGGCGGCGCTGCGCGCCGGGCTGCCGATCAGCGTCAGCGGCGCCACCGTCAACCGCTTCTGCTCCAGCGGGCTGCAGACCATCGCCATGGCGGCGCAGCGCATCGTCGCCGGCGAGAGCGACCTGCTGGTCGCCGGCGGGCTGGAGAGCATCTCCTGCGTGCAGCAGGAAATGAACAAGCACATGCTCACCGACAGCTGGCTGGTGGAGCACAAGCCGGCCATCTACATGAGCATGCTCGAGACCGCCGAGAACGTGGCCAAGCGCTACGGCATCTCCAAGGAGCGCATGGACGAATACGGTGCCGGCAGCCAGCAGAAGGCCTGCGCCGCGCAGGAAGCCGGCAAGTTCAAGGACGAGATGATCTCCTGCACCGTCACTGCCGGTGTGGCCGATGCGCAGCTGGGCCTGCGCACCAAGGAGGTGACGATCAGCGCCGACGAAGGCCTGCGCCCCGGCACCACGGTGGACAGCATCAAGAACATCCGCCCGGCCATTCCCGGCGGCGTGGTCACGGCGGGCAATGCCAGCCAGTTCAGCGACGGCGCCGGCGCCTGCGTGCTGGTCAGCGACACCTATGCGCAGCAGAAGAACCTGAAGCCGCTGGGCCGCTTCCTCGGCTTCGCCGTCGGCGGCTGCGAGCCCGACGAGATGGGCATCGGCCCGGTGTTCGCCGTGCCCAAGGTGCTCAAGCGCCTGGGCCTGAAGGTCGAGGACATCGACCTGTGGGAACTGAACGAGGCCTTCGCCGTGCAGGTGCTGTACTGCGCCGACAAGCTGGGCATCCCGATGGACCGGCTCAACGTCAACGGCGGCGCCATCGCCGTCGGCCACCCCTATGGCTTGAGCGGCCAGCGCCTGACCGGCCATGCGCTGATCGAAGGCAAGCGCCGCGGCGCCAAGCGCGTGGTGGTGACGATGTGCGTCGGTGGCGGCATGGGCGCGGCCGGCGTGTTCGAGGTGCTCTGAGCATGCAGGCGCTGCGCACGCCGGACGCGCGCTTCGCAGACCTGCCCGGCTTCCCCTGGGCGCCGCATTACGCGCAGGTGGACGGCCTGCGCATGCACTACATCGACGAGGGCCCGGCGGACGCGGCGGTGACGGCGCTGTGCCTGCACGGCCAGCCGAGCTGGGCCTACCTGTACCGCAAGATGATCCCGGTCTTCACGGCCGCCGGCGTGCGCGTCGTGGCGCCGGACTGGTTCGGCTTCGGCCGCTCCGACAAGCCCGTGGACGACGGCTGGTACACCTTCGACCAGCACCGTGAGTCGATGCTGCGCTTCGTCGCCCAGCTCGACCTGCGCAACGTGCTGCTGGTGGTGCAGGACTGGGGCGGCCTGCTCGGCCTGACCTTGCCGCTGCACCAGCCCGAGCGCTACACCCGGCTGCTGGTGATGAACACCGGGCTGGGCACCGGCACGGTCACCGAAGGCTTCAAGCAGTGGCGCGCCTATGCCAACAGCCAGCCGGACATGGCCATCGGCAAGCTGCTCCAACGCGGCAACCCGGGCATGACGGCCGAGGAGGCAGCGGCCTATGACGCGCCGTTCCCCGACCGCAGCTACAAGGCCGGCGTGCGCCGCTTTCCCAACCTGGTGCCCGACCACGAGGGCGCGCCGGGCGCCGAGATCAGCCGTCGCGCCGCACGCTTCTGGAGCGAGCACTGGCGCGGTGACAGCTTCATGGCCATCGGCATGCAGGACCCGGTGCTGGGCCCGGTGCCGATGCAGGCGCTGCGCAAGCAGATCCGCGGCTGCCCCGAGGCCATGGAGGTCGCCGATGGCGGGCACTTCGTGCAGGAACGCGGCGGCCCCATCGCCACGGCGGCGCTGCGCCACTTCGGGCTCGCATCATGATGGACCTGGCCGCCGCGCGGGCGCTCTTCGCCCGCGCCCCCTTCGTCGCCGACCTGGGCATCGAAGCGCTGGCGGTGGCGGACGGCCGCATCGACTCGGAACTGCGGCTGGCGCCGCGCCACTACCAGCACACCGGCCAGGTGCATGCCGGCGTGATGGTCACCTTGGCTGACCATTCGATGGGCATCGCCGCGCAGACCCTGGCCGGCGACGCGGTGATCATCACCGCCGAGCTGTCCATCCGGCTGCTGCGCGCGGCGCGTGGCGAGCGGCTGTTCTGCGAAGCGCGCATCCTCAAGCGCGGCCGCAACATCAGCTTCACCGAGGCCGACGTCTACTGCGACGCCGACGGCCAGCGCACGCACGTGTTGCGCGCCGCGGCGACGATGGCGCTGACGCGCCCGGCCTGAGATGCGGCGCACGCTGGACTTCCTGCTGCACGACTGGCTGGGCGTGGACGCGCTGCTGCAGCGGCCGCGCTTCGCCGACCATTCCGCCGAAACCTTCGCCTCGGTGCTGGACACCTGCGAGCGCATCGCACGCGACAAGTTCGCGCCCTTCAACCGCCTGGCCGACACGCAGGAGCCGCACTTCGACGGCGAGCGCGTGCACCTGCCCGAGGCGACGCGTGACGCGGTGCTGGCCTATGCCGAATCCGGCATGCTGGCGGCGGCGCAGGACCAGGCGGTCGGTGGCATGCAGCTGCCCTGTGTCATCGAGATGGCCGCCAACGCCTTCTTCCACAAGGCCAGCATCGCCATGGCCGGCTACGCGCTGCTGACCAGCGGCAACGCCAACCTGCTGATGGCCCACGGCAGCGACGCGCAGCGCGAGGTCTTCGCCA
Source organism: Rubrivivax sp. (assembly GCA_019635285.1). GTDB lineage: Bacteria > Pseudomonadota > Gammaproteobacteria > Burkholderiales > Burkholderiaceae_C > Rubrivivax. The sequence goes on from JAHBZS010000006.1 coordinate 82,579, forward strand.
GGAACGAATTCTCCGGCCGCTGGTTCGGCACGATGTGTCTGAGCGAGCCGCAGGCCGGCTCCAGCCTGAGCGACGTGGCCACGCGCGCGGTGCCCGACGGCGCCGACTTCGAAGCCGACCCGCTGGGCCCGCGCTACCGGCTGCGCGGCAACAAGATGTGGATCTCGGCCGGCGAGCATGAGCTCACCGAGAACATCGTGCACCTGGTGCTGGCCAAGATCGCCGACGCCGACGGCCGCACCCTGCCGGGCACCAAGGGCATCTCGCTGTTCATCGTGCCCAAGCATCTGGTCGACGCGCACGGCCGGCTCAGCGGCGAGCGCAACGACGTGGTGCTGGCCGGGCTGAACCACAAGCTCGGCTACCGCGGCACCACCAACACGCTGCTGAACTTCGGCGAAGGCCGCTTCAGCCCGCGTGGCCAGGCGGGCGCCATCGGCTACCGCGTGGGCGCGCCGGGCGAAGGCCTGCGCTGCATGTTCCACATGATGAACGAGGCGCGCATCGGCGTCGGCCTGGGCGCGGTGATGCTCGGCATGGCCGGCTACGAAGCCAGCCTGGACTACGCGCGCCAACGGCCGCAAGGGCGCTTGTTGGGCGTGGGCGGCAAGGATGCGACGCAGCCGCAGGTGCCGATCATCCAGCACGCCGACATCAAGCGCATGCTGCTGGCGCAGAAGGCCTATGTCGAAGGCGGCCTGGCCTTGGAGCTGTACTGCGCGCGCCTGGTCGACGAACTGCACACCGGCGACGAGCGCAGCGCGCGCGAGGCCGGGCTGCTGCTCGAGGTGCTGACGCCCATCGCCAAGAGCTGGCCCAGCGAATGGTGCCTGGAGGCCAATTCGCTGGCCATCCAGATCCACGGTGGCTACGGCTACACGCGCGACTTCCCGGTGGAGCAGTACTGGCGCGACAACCGCCTGAACATGATCCACGAAGGCACGCACGGCATCCAGGCGCTGGACCTGCTGGGACGCAAGGTGCTGATGCAGGACGGCGCGGCACTGCAGTTGCTGGCCGCGCGCGTGCGCGCCACGGCGGAGCAGGCTGCGGCCCACGACAGCTTGCGCGCGCCCGCGCGCGAGCTGCTGACGGCGCTGCAGACGCTGCAGTCGGCGACGCGCGCCGCCTGGATGGACGCCACGCCGGAACAGGCGCTGGCCAATGCCACGCCCTACCTGCAGGCCTTCGGCCACGTGGTGCTGGCCTGGCTGTGGCTGGACGTGGCGCGGGCCTGCGAGACACAGCGCACGCAGGCGTCGACCGACGCCGCTACGCTGGATGCGCTGCAGGGCCGCCTGGCCGCGATGCGCTACTTCTATGCCTACGAGCTGCCGAAGATCGATGCCTGGCTGCTGACGGTGGCGTCGCGGCAGGCGCTGTGCCGCGAGATGCAGGACCGCTGGTTCTGAGCATGAAGAACCAGACGCTGGAGGCGATGATCTGGGTCTGCATCTACGCGGGCCTGTTCGTCCTGGGCATCGGCGTCTGGTTCAGCCGCCATCACCTGGCCGCCGGCGTCACGCTGCTGTGCCTGGGCGGCGCGCTGGTGGCCGCGGGGGTGCTGCTGATATGGCTGCGCTCGCGACGGCCTTCCTGACCCTCACTGGAGACACACCATGAGCACGAGCGTGCAGAAACTCTTCGACCTGAGCGGCAAGACCGCCCTCATCACCGGCGGTTCGCGGGGCCTGGGCCTGCAGATCGCCGAAGCGCTGGGCGAGGCCGGCGCCAAGCTGATGCTTAGTTCGCGCAAGGCCGCCGACCTGGAGGAAGCCGCGGCGCACCTGAAGGCCAAGGGCATCGAGGCGCACTGGGTCGCCGCCGACGCCAGCGACCCGGCGCAGGTGCAGAAGGTCTGCGACGAGACGATGCAGAAGTTCGGCCAGATCGACATCCTGGTCAACAACGCCGGCGCCACCTGGGGCGCGCCCACCGAGGACTACCCGCTGGAAGCCTGGGACAAGGTGATGAACCTGAACATCCGCAGCATCTTCCTGATGAGCCAGGCGGTGGGCAAGGCCAGCATGGTGCCGCGGCGGCAGGGGCGCATCATCAACATCGCCTCGATCGCCGGGCTGAGCGGCTCGATCGACGTCAAGTTCATCGCCTACGGCACCAGCAAGGGCGCGGTGGTCAACTTCACGCGCACGCTGGCCGGCGAGTGGGGCGCCTACGGCATCACCGTCAACGCGCTGGCCCCGGGCTTCTTCCCGAGCAAGATGACCAAGGGCATCCTGGCCGAGCAGGGCGCCGACAAGCTGGCCGCGCAGGCGCCGCTGAGGCGCCTGGGCGACGACGACGACCTGAAGGGTGCGGCGCTGCTGTTCGCGTCGGCCGCCGGCAAGCACATCACCGGGCAGATCCTGGCGGTGGACGGCGGCGTCAGCGCGGTGCACGGCGGCGGCTGATGCAGTTCGCCCGGCGCATCCCCTTCATCCACCTGCTGGGCGCGGAGTTGCTGCGCTTCGAGGACGGCGAGAGCGAGATCGCACTCGACATCCGCGACGAGCTGCACAACTCCTGGCACGTGGCCCACGGCGGCGTGGTGATGACCTTGCTGGACGTGGCCATGGCGCATGCCACACGCTCACCACGCCCGCCCGAGGACGGGCCCGACCCGCGCGGCGTGGTCACCATCGAGATGAAGACCACCTTCATGAAGCCGGCACGCGGCCGCGTGACTTGCGTGGGCAAGCTGCTGCAGCGCAGTGCGTCCTTGTGCTTCTGCGAGGGCACGGTGTACGGCGCCTCGGGCGAGCGCCTGGCGCATGCCACCGGCACCTTCAAGTTCCTGGCGGGTCTGCCGGTCGAGGGCCGGCGCATCCAATCCCCTGACGCGTCCGACTGAGGAGGACCCCATGATCAACCAACAATGGCATCTGGTCTCGCGGCCGACGGGTGAGCCGACGCCGTCGAACTTCAAGCTGGTGGAAGCCACCGTGCCCGACCTGCAGGACGGCCAGGTGCTGGTGCGCAACCACTACATGAGCCTCGACCCGTACATGCGCGGGCGCATGAACGATGGCAAGAGCTACGCCCAGCCGCAGCCGCTGAACGCGGTGATGCAGGGCGGCACGGTCGGCGAGGTGGTGGCCTCGAAGAACGCCGCCTTCCAGGCCGGCGACAAGGTGGTGGCGCCCGGCGGCTGGCAGCAGTACTTCCTGGCCGAAGCCGCCCAGCTGCCGATGATGCGCAAGGTCGACGCCAGCCAGGTGCCGCTGTCGGCTTACCTCGGCGCGGTGGGCATGCCGGGCGTGACGGCCTGGGTCGGGCTGGTGACCATCATCGAGCCCAAGGCCGGCGAGACCATCGTCGTCAGTGCAGCCAGCGGCGCGGTCGGCGCCGTGGTTGGCCAGCTGGCCAAGGCCCGCGGCTGCCGTGCGGTGGGCCTGGCCGGCGGGCCGGACAAATGCAAGGCGGTGGTCGACGAATTCGGCTTCGATGCCTGCATCGACTACAAGCAGCACCCGGACCTGAAGTCGCTGTCGGCGGCGCTGAAGGACGCCTGCCCCAAGGGCATCGACGGCTACTTCGAAAACGTCGGCGGCATCACCCTGGATGCCGTGCTGCAGCGGGCCAATGCGTTCTCGCGCGTCGCCATGTGCGGCATGATCGCCGGCTACAACGGCGAGCCGATCCCGCTGCTGGCGCCGCAGCTCATCCTGGTCAACCGCATGAAGGTGCAGGGCTTCATCGTCAGCGAACACATGCAGCACTGGCCGGCCGCGCTGAAGGAGCTGGGCACGGCGGTGGCCACCGGCAAGCTGAAGTACCGCGAGAGCGTGGCGCAGGGCATCGAGGCCGCGCCCGAGGCCTTCATTGGCCTGCTCAAGGGGCGCAACTTCGGCAAGCAGCTGGTCAAGCTGGTCTGAGTTGGGCCTCCCGCCACGGCCTTCGGCCGCCGCCTGGCGGCACCGTCAGCAGACCGGCACCGCCGGGTCCGTGACGGTCGCTGGAAGCGTTCGCACGGGGTGCGCCGGGCCGTGCCTGGTCGGCGGCATGGGCAGTTGACGTGCACTGGAGCTGGCAGCGCTTCGACGACCTGGGCGTGCACGCGCTGTACGACATCCTGGCGCTGCGCTGCCGCGTCTTCATCCTGGAGCAAGGCGCCTATCTCGACCCCGATGGGGCGGACCTGCAGGCCTGGCATCTGCAGGGGCGTGACGCGGCGGGGGTGCTGCAGGCCTACCTGCGCGGCGTCGATCCGGGCGTCAAATACAGCGAGCCGTCGATCGGCCGCGTCATCACCGCGCCCGAGCTGCGCCGCAGCGGGCTCGGCCGCGAGCTGATGCACGAAGGCCTGGTGCGCTGCGCACGGCAGTGGCCGGGCCAGGCCGTGCGCATCAGCGCGCAGGCGCGGCTCAATGACTTCTACGCCGGCTTCGGCTTCGTCACCCAGGGCGAGGACTATCTGGAAGACGGCATTCCCCATCGGCAGATGCTTTGGAGACCGACATGAGCGAGTTGATCCTGCACCACTACGCCAGTTCGCCATTCTCGGAGAAGGTGCGGCTGGTGCTCGGGCTGAAGGGCCTGGCGTGGCGCTCGGTGGACGTGCCGGTGATGATGCCCAAGCCCGATGTGCTGCCGCTGACCGGCGGCTACCGGCGCACGCCCTTCCTGCAGATCGGCGCCGACGTCTATTGCGACAGCCTGCTGATGTGCCGCGTCATCGACCGCCTGGCACCGCAGCCGCCGCTGTACCCGGCCAGCTGCAGCGGGGCCGCGCCGGTGCTGTCGCAATGGGCGGACTCGGCGCTGTTCTGGGTGGCGGTGCCGCTGACCATCCAGCTGGGCGGGCCGCTGGGCATCTTTCCGCAGCAGTCGCCGGAGTTCCTCAAGGCCTTCGCCGCCGACCGCGCGGCGATGACCGCCGGGCTGCGCCGGCCGGCGGCGCACGACGCGCGCGCGACCCTGCTCAACTACCTGGGCTGGCTGGAGCAACAACTGGGCGACGGACGCCGCTACGTGCTGGGCGCGGACCCGTGCATCGCCGACGTGTCGATCGCGCAGACCATCTGGTTCATGCAACTGTCGCCCAAGGTGGCGCAGCAGCTGCTGGCGCCGTATCCCAAGCTGGGCAGCTGGTATGGGCGCGTCGCGGCCTTCGGCCACGGCCAGCCCAGCGAGCTGTCCAGCAGCGCCGCGCTGCAGGTGTCGGCGCAGGCCACGGCGCATGCGCCGTGCGCGGTCGATGCGACGCTGGGCTTCGAGGCCGGCGCGCAAGTGACGGTGAACGCGCTGGACTACGGCGCCGACCCGGTGGCGGGCCGCCTGGTCGGGCTGAGCCTGGACGAGGTGGTGCTGCAGCGCGACGACCCGCGGGCCGGCCGCGTGCACGTGCACTTCCCGCGCATCGGCTACCAGATCAAGGCAGAGAGGAAAGACTGACATGAAGAGCTTCAAGGGCCGCACCGCGGTCATCACCGGCGCGGCCTCGGGCTTCGGCCTGGAGGTCTCGCGCATCGCCGCGCGCGAGGGCATGAACATCGTCATGGCCGACGTGCAGGCCGATGCGCTGGAGCAGGCCGCGGGCGAGATCGGCGCGCTGGGTGCAGCGGTGCTGCCGTACCGGCTGGACGTGTCCAAGGCCGAGCAGGTGGCCGCGCTGGCCGCCGCCGCCTTCGGGCGCTTCGGCACGCCGCACTTCGTCTTCAACAACGCCGGCGTGGGCGGCGGCGGGCTGATCTGGGAGAACACGCTGCAGGACTGGGAATGGGTGCTGGGCGTCAACCTGATGGGCGTGGTGCACGGCGTGCGCAGCTTCGTGCCGATGATGCTCGAGGCCGCCAAGCGCGACCCCGGCTACGAAGGCCACGTCATCAACACCGCGTCGATGGCCGGGCTGGTGAACCCGCCCAACATGGGCGTCTACAACGTCAGCAAACATGCGGTGGTGTCGCTCAGCGAGACGCTGTATCAGGACCTGCGCCTGGTCACCGACCAGATCGGCGCGTCGGTGCTGTGCCCGTTCTTCGTCAGCACCGGCATCACCCGCAGCGAGCGCAACCGCCCGGCCGAGCTGGCCGGCAGCGGGCCGACGAAGAGCCAGCGACTGGGCCAGGCGATGACCGATCGTGCGGTGGGCAGCGGCAAGGTCACCGCGGCCAACGTGGCGCAACAGGTGTTCGACGCGCTGCGCGAGCAGCGCTTCTACATCTACAGCCACCCGCGGGCGCTGGGCTCGGTGCAGTCGCGCATGGAAGACCTGCTGCAGCCGCGTAACCCCAGCGACCCCTTCGCGGCCAAGCCCGAGGTCGGTGCGGAGTTGCGCGCCGCGCTGCGCGCCGCCGATTGAAGGTCCGCGCCGCAGTCGTCGGCGGCGGCCCCGCGGGGCTGATGGCCGCCGAGGTGCTGGCCGCGGGCGGCGCCGCGGTGCACGTGTTCGATGCCATGCCCTCGGTGGGCCGCAAGTTCCTGCTGGCCGGCAAGGGCGGGCTGAACCTGACGCACGACGAGGCGGCGTCGCGCTTCGTCAGCCGCTACGGCCACCGCCAGCGCGAGGTCGGCGCGCTGCTCGACGGCTTTGCCGCGGCACAGCTGCGCGACTGGGCCGCCGGCCTGGGCATCGACACCTTCGTCGGCAGCTCCGGCCGTGTCTTCCCGCGCGAGATGAAGGCCGCGCCGCTGCTGCGCGCCTGGCTGCACCGGCTGCGCGGGCAGGGCGTGCAGTTCCACATGCGCCACCGCTGCACCGGCCTGGACGGCGCGGTGTTGCGCTTCGAGGCGCCGCTGGGGCCCGTCGACGTCCACGCGGACGTGTGGGTGCTGGCCCTGGGCGGCGGCAGCTGGCCGCGGCTGGGCTCCGACGGCGCCTGGTGGCCGTGGCTGCAGCAGGCCGGCGTGGCGCTGGCGCCGCTGCGCCCGGCGAACTGCGGCTTCGAGGTCGAGCCGGGCTGGAGCGAGCACTTCGCCAGCCGCCATGCCGGCGCGCCGCTGAAGACCGTGGCGCTGCACGTGCCCGGCACCGACTGGCATCAGCCGGGCGAATGCGTGGTCACCGGCTACGGCATCGAAGGCAGCCTGGTCTATGCCGCATCGGCGCTGCTGCGCGAACGCCTCGACGCCGACGGCCAGGCGACGCTGCATCTGGACCTGCTGCCGGCGCATGCGCTGGACCGCGTGCAGGCCGAGCTGCAGCGGCCGCGCGGCACGCGCTCGCTGTCCACGCACCTGAAGTCGCGGCTGGGCCTGTCCGGCGTCAAGGCCGGCCTGCTGCACGAGCTGCTGGACCAGCCGACCCTGGCCGACCCCGTGCGGCTGGCCTCGGCGATCAAGGCGCTGCCGCTGCGCCTGCGCGCGCCGCGGCCGCTGGCCGAGGCCATCAGCAGCGCCGGCGGCGTGTGCTTCGAGGCCCTGGACGAGCGGCTGATGCTGCGCGCGCTGCCGGGCCTGTTCTGCGCCGGCGAGATGCTCGACTGGGAGGCGCCGACCGGCGGCTACCTGCTCACCGCGGCGATGGCCAGCGGCCGCGTGGCCGGCGACGGTGCGCTGGCCTGGCTGGGCGAACGGCCTGCTCAGTGACAGTCGTGGATCATCTCGCGCACGCGCGGGTAGATCTGCTGCTGCCAGCGCCGGCCGCTGAACACGCCGTAGTGGCCCACGCCCAGCTGCACGTGGTGGCTCTTCATGTAGGGCCGGATGCCGCTGCACAGGTCGTGTGCGGCGACGGTCTGGCCGATGCTGCAGATGTCGTCACGCTCGCCTTCCACGGTGAATAGCGCGGTGCGGCGGATGGCCGCCGGCTCGATGCGCTCGCCGTGCACGGTCAGCTCGCCCTTGGCCAGCCGGTATTCCTGGAACACCTGGGCCACCGTCTCCAGGTAGAACTCGGCCGGCAGGTCGTTGACGGCGAAGTACTCCTCGTAGAAGCGCTTGGTGGCGGCGGCGCTTTCGGCTTCGCCGTTCTGCAGCTGCTGGTACAGGTCGCGGAAGGCCTGCTGGTGGCGTGGCAGGTTCATGCTCATGAACGCGCTGAGCTGCAGGAAGCCCGGGTAGACGCGGCGCATCGCGCCGGCATGGCGCCACGGCACACGGCTGATCAGGTTGTCTTCGAACCATTCGATCGGCCGCTCGGTGGCCAGGTGGTTGACCTGGGTCGGGTTGACGCGGCAGTCGATGGGGCCGGCCATCAAGGTCATGCTGCGCGGCTGTGCCGGGTGGTTGCGCTGCGCCATCAGCGCCACCGAGGCCAGCGTCGGCACGCAGGGCTGGCACACCGCCACCAGGTGCGTGCCCGGGCCGAGCAGTTCGATGAATGCGATCACGTGCTCGACGTATTCCTCCAGCCCGAAGCGGCCCGCCGACAGCGGCACCTCGCGTGCGTTGTGCCAGTCGGTGATGTAGACGTCGTGGTCGGCGAGCATGGTGCGCGCCGTGTCGTTGAGCAGCGTGGCGAAGTGGCCCGACAGCGGCGCCACGATCATCACCTTGGGCCGGTCGGCGTCGGGCTGCTCGCCCAGGTCGTCGCGCACGAAGCGCTGCAGCGTGCAGAACGGGCGTTGCTGCACCGAAACCTCCCGCACCGGCACCACGCGCTCGCCGACCTGCACCGAATCGATGCCGAAGGACGGGCGACGGTGCGTCAGCCGCAGGCGCGAGAACACTTCCCACGCGGCCGCCAGCTGCCGGGTGGCCGGCGTCTTGAAGGGCGCCAGCGGGCCGTGGTTCAGCCAGTCCGCGCCCCATTGCGCCGCGCTCTGCAGCGGGCCGAGCCAATCGTTTTGCAGCTGGTAGGCGTGGTAGAGCATGAAGCAGGTTGGCGTGGCGTTCACCAGGAAAGGCAAGGAACGGACCACCCACATGCACCAAGCTGGCACAACGCTTGCGACTGCGTTGCCCACCCCGACGGAGTGCACCATGTCGAAGACCACGCTCACCATCAGCAGCAAGAACTACTCGTCCTGGTCGCTGCGCGGCTGGCTGCTGGCCCGCTTTGCCGGGCTGGAGTTCGAGGAGCTGGTGCTGGGCGCGGACGACCCCGGCGTGCGCGCCGAGATGCTGCTGCTGGCGCCATCGATGCTGGTGCCGTGCCTGCGCCACCAGGGCGTCAAGGTCTGGGACACGCTGGCCATCGGCGAGTACCTGCACGAGATCAAGCCGAAGGCCGGGCTGCTGCCGGCCGACCGTGCGGCGCGCGCGCATTGCCGCGCGGTGTGCGGCGAAATGCATTCCGGCTTCGTGTCGCTGCGCTCGGCGCTGCCGATGAACCTGAAGACGCGCTTCCCGGGCTACAAGGTGTGGAGCCGGGCGCAGAGCGACATCGAACGCGTGCTGCAGATCTGGCAGGAATGCCTGAGCACCCACGGCGGGCCGTACCTGTTCGGCGAGCGCAGCATGGCCGACGCGATGTACGCGCCGGTGGTGACGCGGCTGCATACCTACGACGTGCGCGTCGCCGATGCGGCCTGCGCCGCCTACTGCACGCGCATCATGGCCATGCCCGAACTGCAGGAGTGGATCGCCGCAGCCCGGCTCGAGCCCGAGGACATCGACGAGCTCGAGATGGAGTTCTGAAAGATCAGGTCGCCCAGCCTTTGGACTGAGGCACCTCGCAGGGCGGCTCGACGTCGATGGTGTTGAAGTCGGCCGGGCCGACGATCTCCAGGTACTCCATGTCCGGCGAATAGTCGAACAGGTAGTGCCGCACGCCCGGCCGCTGGTGCACGCAGTCGCCGGCGCTGACCAGGGTCTCCTGGTCCTCGTACATGAAGCGCGCCCAGCCGCGCAGCATGATGACGATGTGGAAGTCCGCCTCATGGCGGTGCCAGCCGGTGCCTTTTTCGGGTGCGTTGTGCGCGATGACCAGCTGCGCCAGCACCTTGCCGTCGGTGGCCGCGGCCACGCCCAGATCGCGGTAGAGGAAGAAGTCGCGCAGCCCGTCGCCGCGGAATACCGTGTCCTGCGGCTTGACGTGCGAAAACGTCGTGCCACTGGGTGATTTGACCTTGTCCAGCATGAGGAACCCTCCGATCGTCGATGATGACGTCATGCGGTGATGCACAAAATGTTCCCGGACCCGCGGGCTATAACGGCCGCACCGAATACAGGAGGGGGACCCACGATGGACGTGCCGACCGAATGGGACGTGGTGCCTTCCACGCCGGCGCAGATCGACGCGGTGGCCAACGAGTGCCGGCGCATGGTGTCGCGGCGCGCGCTGGTCGCCGCCGGCGTGGCGGTGGTGCCGATCCCGGGCGTCGACTGGGCCACCAGTGTGGGCGTGCTGCTCAAGCTGCTGCCCGACATCAATCACAAGTTCGGCCTCAGCGCCGAGCAGGTGGAGCGCCTGGCACCGGACCGGCGGCTCGTGGTGTTCAAGGCCATCACCGCCGGCGGCACCATGCTGGTGGGGCGCATCGTGACGCGCGAGCTGGTGGTCGCGCTGCTGCGCATGGTCGGCGTGCGCCTGTCGGCGCAGCAGGCCGTCAAGTACGTGCCCATCGCGGGGCAGGGGCTGTCGGCCGTGCTCAACTACGGGGCGCTGCGCTACGTCTGTGAGCAGCACATCCGCCAATGCATGTCGATCTGCGAGCAACTGCGCCTGCCGGCACCCACCGCGGTCGAGAGCCCCTGAGAGGGCCGCATACAATTCGGCGATCGGGGCGTAGCGCAGCCTGGTAGCGCATCTGCTTTGGGAGCAGAGGGTCGCACGTTCGAATCGTGTCGCCCCGACCAGTGGCTTCAGGCCGCCATCATGGCGGTTTCCTGGAACAGCGATTCCCTGAACTGGATTGACCGCGGCCCCTCGCAGCCGCTCGCCCACAGCGCCAGCGCGGTGGCCGTCATCGGCTTGGCGAACAGGAAGCCTTGCACCTGGTCGTAGCCCAGGCGCCGCAGGATCTGGTACTGGCCGTCGGTTTCCTCGCCTTCGGCGACCACCTTCATGTTCAGGGCCTGCGCCAGGTTGACCACCGCCTCGGCGATCTTGCGTGCGCCTTCGCTGTTCTCCAGGTCGAGCACGAAGCCGCGGTCGATCTTCAGTTCGGTGGCCGGCAGCTTGCGCAGGTAGGCCAGGCTGGAATAGCCCGAGCCGAAGTCGTCGATGGAGATGTGCACGCCCACGGCGGCCAGGTCGGTGAAGAAGCGCAGCGTGGCCTCGGTGTCTTCCATGGCCACCGATTCGGTGATCTCGCAGGTCAGCAGGTCGGGGTTGATCTGGTGCTTGGCCAGCGCCGCGGCAATGTGCGCGGGCAGGTCGGCCTGGCGCAGTTGCTGCGCGGACAGGTTGACCGCGACGCGCATGCGCAGCCCCTGGTCGCGCCAGATGCGGGCCTGCTTGCAGGCCTCGTCGATAACCCAGGCGCCCAGCGCGTTGATCAGGCCGCTGCGCTCGGCGATGGGAATGAAGACGCTCGGGCTGACCATGCCGCGGCGCGGGTGGTGCCAGCGCAGCAGCGCCTCGGCCGCGGTGACCTGGCCGCTGGGCGCATGGATCTTCGGCTGGTAGTACAGCTCCAGCTGGTGGTGCGACAGGGCCAGGCGCAGGTCGTTGAGCAGTTCGGCCTGGTCGCGCACGTCGTTCACCATGCGCGGGTCGAAGACCGAATAGGCCGCGCCCCCGCCGGCCTTGGATGCACGGGTGGCGACCGCCGCATGCGTGATCAGCACCGACTGAGCGCCGTGCTGCGGATAGGTGGCCATGCCGATCGAGCAGCTGACGTGCAGCTCGCGGCCATCGACCGTGCAGGGCTGCGCCATGGCCTCCAGGATGGCTGCGGCGAGTGTCTTGGCGCGGTCGGGGGCGTCGTCGCCGTCGACCAGCACCAGGAACTCGTCGCCGCCCAGGCGGGCGGCGCGGTGCGGCGGCGCCAGATCGCGCAGGCGCCGCGCCACGGACTTCAGCACCGCGTCGCCCGTCTGGTGCCCGCACTGGTCGTTGACCTGCTTGAAGCGGTCCAGCGCGACGTGCATCAGCACGGCCGACTTGCCGGTGGCATCGGCCTGGCGCAGCACCTGGGACAGCGTGCCTTCGAAGGTGTTGCGGCTCGGCAGCTTGGTCAGGCTGTCGCGGAACGCATCGCCCGGCACCGCGCCGCGCACCGCATCCAGCTTGCCGCGCACGCGCGACTCGAAGGCGCAGGCCAGCAGCATCAGCAGCAGCAGCTCGGCCACGCCGATCGACGCCACGGTGCCCATGGTCACCGACGACAGCAGCGAGGGGTCGTCGACGGGGCTCGACTGCGGCAGCGACGCCGAAGCCACGCTGAGGCTCTGGCCGATCAGCGCTGCCGCCGCAGCCATCGCGCTGGACACCAGCTGCGGCCGGCAGAAGCCGAAGCCCGCGCCGTCGGGTCGCGGCGGCAGCCGGTGCAGCGCCCAGGCGAAGCCTGCCGCCATGACCAGCCAGCCCAGCACGAGGCCGGCCGCATTCCATTGGATGTCCGGCAGCAGGCCCAGCGACAGCACCAGCAGGGCCTGGCCGGTGAGTGCGGCCGCGGCAAAGGCCGCTCCTCCGATGAGTGCCCTCGGAGGCCCGGCGTCGGCGATGAAGCTCCATCGGGCCGCCACCGCGCTGAGCAGCAGCGTGGCCAGCACGGTGAACAGTGTCAGGCCGGCATGGAAGCCGACGCCGGACGGCCCCAGCACGTTGACCAGGTTCAGCACCTGGGCGGAGAGGATGCCGCAGGTCGCGGCCGCCGCGCCGGCCATCAACCAGGCATTGCGTTCGTTGCGTGTTTTCGGGTTCTGCGCCCGGTGCGCAAGCTCCAGCGCCATGTACAGCGCGAGCACCAGCAACAGCGTACCGAGCGCCGTGGGCAGGGTGACGTAGCCGGCAAGCTGCAGGGACGCGGGCATTCCGCGCTATCGACCTGCGGGCTTGCAGCTTGAGATGCCCATATTCGGGAATGAGCAAATCTGCACGCCCTGGGCGGCCGATGCGGCGCGGCATCGACCCCGTGGCACACTGCGCCGCCTTTCACGAGCCGCCCACACGGCGTGGGCCATTGGACATCTTGGAATCGATCCTGCTGCAGATTGCCACCGAACTGGGCGTGCGCCCGGCCCAGGTGAAGAGCGCCGTCGACCTGCTGGACGGCGGGGCCAGCGTGCCCTTCATCGCCCGCTATCGCAAGGAGGCCACCGACGGCCTGGACGACAACCATCTGCGCGAGCTGGAACAACGCCTGGCCTACCTGCGCGAGCTGGCCGAGCGCCGCGACGCCGTGCTGAAGAGCATCGACGAACAAGGCAAGCTGACCCCCGAGCTGCGCGCCGCGCTGGACGCCGCGGCCACCAAGCAGGCGCTGGAGGACCTGTACCTGCCGTTCAAGCCGAAGCGCCGCAGCAAGGGCGCCATCGCGCGCGAGGCGGGCATCGAGCCGCTGGCCGACCGCTTGTTGGCCGACCCGTCGCTGCAGCCGCTGGCCGAGGCGGCGGCCTACGTCAACGCGGACGCCGGCTTCGCCGATGCCGCCGCGGTGCTGGACGGCGTGCGCGACATCCTGTCCGAGCGCTGGGCCGAGGACGCGGCGCTGGTCGGTACGCTGCGCGACTGGCTGTGGGCCGAGGGCCGGCTGCGCGCCGTGGTGCGCGCCGGGCTGGACGAAGGCCATGCCGAGGCGGCCAAGTTCCGCGACTACTTCGACTACGACGAGCCGATGCACGGCGTGCCGTCGCACCGCGCGCTGGCCGTGTTCCGCGGACGCGCGCAGGACATCCTGGAGCTGCGCCTGGCCGCGCCCGACGACCCGGTGGCGCCCGGCACGGTGTCGGCGGCCGAGGCACGCATTGCCCAGCATCTGGGCTGGCGCCACGCCGGCCGGCCGGCCGACGACCTGCTGCGCCGCACGGTGGCCTGGACCTGGAAGGTCAAGCTCGGCCTGAGCCTGGAGCGCGACCTGTTCGGCCGGCTGCGCGAGCAGGCCGAGGACGTGGCCATCAAGGTGTTCGGCCACAACCTGCGCGACTTGCTGCTTGCCGCGCCGGCCGGCCCGCGGGTGGTGATGGGGCTGGACCCGGGCATCCGCACCGGCGTCAAGGTGGCCGTGGTCAGCGACACCGGCAAGGTGCTGGAGACGGCCACCGTCTATCCGCACGAGCCGCGGCGCGACTGGGAAGGCGCGCTGCACACCCTGGCGCGCCTGGTGCAGGCGCATGGCGTCAGCCTGGTGGCCATCGGCAACGGCACCGCCAGCCGCGAGACCGATGCGCTGGCCGCCGAGTTGATGCGGCGCAACCCTGCGCAGGCGCTGCAGAAGGTGGTGGTCAGCGAAGCCGGCGCCTCGGTGTATTCGGCCAGCGAGTTCGCCAGCAAGGAGCTGCCCGACCTGGACGTGAGCCTGCGCGGCGCGGTGAGCATCGCGCGGCGGCTGCAGGATCCGCTGGCCGAGCTGGTGAAGATCGACCCCAAGAGCATCGGCGTCGGCCAGTACCAGCACGACCTCAACCCGGGTGCGCTGGCGCGCCGGCTGGAGGCCGTGGTCGAGGACTGCGTGAATGCCGTCGGCGTGGACCTGAACACCGCGTCGGCGCCGCTGCTGGCACGTGTGTCGGGGCTGACGCCGGCGGTGGCCGCAGGCATCGTGCGCTGGCGCGACACCCACGGTGCCTTCCGCCGCCGTGCGCAGCTGCTGGACGTGTCGGGCCTGGGTCCGAAGACCTTCGAGCAGGCGGCGGGCTTCCTGCGCATCCGCGGCGGCGACGACCCGCTGGACATGACCGGCGTGCATCCGGAAACCTATGCGCTGGTGCAGAAGATGATGGCCGCCACCGGCCGCGACATCGAAAGGCTGATGGGCGCGGCGGACGTGCTGCGCACGCTGAAGCCCGAGGCCTTTGCCGATGAACGTTTCGGCGCCGTCACGGTTAAGGACATCCTGGCCGAGCTGGAGAAGCCGGGCCGCGACCCGCGCCCGGACTTCCAGGTGGCGCGCTTCAACGACGGCGTGAGCGACATCCAGGACCTGAAGCCGGGCATGCTGCTGGAGGGCACGGTGAGCAACGTGGCGCAGTTCGGCGCCTTCGTCGACCTGGGCGTGCACCAGGACGGGCTGGTGCACGTCAGCCAGCTGGCCAATCGCTTCGTCAACGACGCGCGCGAGATCGTCAAGACCGGCGACATCGTCAAGGTGCGCGTGCTGGAAGTGGACCTGCCGCGCAAGCGCATCGCGCTGACGATGAAGCTCGATGCCAAGCCGGCGCCGAAATCGGCCGACACCGGCTTCAGGCCGGCGGCGCGCGGCGAGCGGATGCGTGCGCAGGCGCCGCAGGCGGGCTCGGCGATGGCCGAGGCCTTTGCGCGGCTGCGCTCGGGCCGCTGATTGGGGCGCGGTGCCCCGCCTGCGCGGGGTGCTTCGCTAACGAAGCGCTAACTCTCGCTGCATCAGGCTGAGAAGTCCTCGGGCCGCAGCACGATCGGCTGGCCGTGCGGCGTGCGGTCGGCGGCGTGGTCCCAGGCCTCGCGCAAGCGCGCCAGCTCGGCGGCCGAGGCCACGCCCTTGGCGGCGACCAGGGCTTCCAGCGCGGCCAGCCAATGCCGGTAGTAGGTGTCGCCCAGGTCGCGGTCGCCGGCCACCTGCGCGGCGCTGATCTGCGCCGCCAGCGCATCGGCCCACTCGGGCCAGGTGAACAGGCCGCGCTGGTGCAGTGCCAGCGTCATGGCGAAGGCCTGGGCCTGCCAGGGCTCGGCGAACACCGGTTCGCCGTCCAGCTGCGGCATGCCGGGTGTTGCAAGCAGCTTCATGCGGCGGGCTCCAGGTAGCTCTCCCAGGCGTCCAGGCTGACGCTGCTGCCCGGCGTGGCGGCGTCGCCCCACAGCTCGGCCGCGTCGAAGGCCACCGCATAGAGCCACTGCGGTTGTTCGCCCAGCCCTTGCGCGTGGGCGTCGGCGAAGACATGCGCGCCGTGCAGCTGCTCGATCACGCCCACCCGTCCCATCGCGTAGCCCGGCAGGCGCGAGTGCCGATCCACGCGGTGCGCGCGGGTGCGCACGCGCTGGCCGACGGCGAAGCGCGGCGGGGCGCTGCTGTCGCGCAGTGTCGGCGCGCCTTTGGCCAGCACCACCGGCACGGCGTCGGCACGCAACACGCGCGGCAGCGGCGGCGCGTCGGGCTGCAGCAGGCCGCGCTCGTCCAGCAATCGCTGCAGCGCGTCGAACCAGATCTCGTAGTAGCTGAGCCGCGCATAGTCGGGCAGCGCTTCGCGCGCGGCGCGGCTCATGTCGAGGTTCCAGCTGCCGGTGGCGCCCATCGCCAGGGTCAGCGCCAGCAAGCGCGGCTCCCAGGCGGCATGGAACAGCTCGCCCTCGGGCTCGGGCAGGACGGGGTCGGTGTTCGGCAGGCCGCCGAGGTCGGCGTGGGTGACGTGGCTCATCTTGCGGGGGCCAGTGGCAGGCCGGTGCCGATCATCGAGTCGCGGGTCACCAGCGCCGCCAGCTGCTCTTCGCTGAGCCCGTCGCTGCCGGCCGGGCGCATCGGCAGCACCAGGTAGCGCACTTCGGCGGTGGAATCGACGACGCGGATCTGCGTGTCGTCGGGCAGCGTGACGCCGAAATCGGCGAGCACGCCGCGCGGGTCCTTGACCGCGCGCGAGCGGTAGGGCGCGCTCTTGTACCAGGTGGGCGGCAGCCCGAGCACGGGCCACGGATAGCAGCTGCACAGCGTGCACACCACCATGTGGTGGCGCTGCGGCGTGTTGGCCAGCACCACCATGTGCTCGCCCTGGCGGCCGGTGTAGCCCAGCGAGGCGATGGCCGCGGTGGCGTCGCGCAGCAGCCAGTCGCGGTAGGTCGGGTCCACCCAGGCCTTCGCCACCACGCGCGCGCCATTGCGCGGGCCGATCTTCGTCTGGTAGGTGTCGATCAGTGCATCGAGTGCCGCGGGGTCGACGTAGCCCTTTTGCGTGAGCACGCTTTCCAGCGCACGCACGCGCAAGTCCATCTCACCCAGCTCGCTGTGGTCGTGGTGCTCTTGCGGGTGATGGTGCGCGTGGCTCATCGCCGCATCGTAGCGCTTACAGTCCTGCGCCATGAAGGCCCTGCAGATCCACGCCGGCGCGTCCGCCTTGAAGCACCTGCGCGAGCAGGGGCTGCGGCCGCAGGACGTGCGCATCGTCCCGGCCGCGGCCGGCGGCCCGAAGGGGCTGATCCTGAACCCGCTGGACCGCTTCGTCTTCGGCGACTGGCTGGCCGGCAGCCGGCACAGCGTGCATCTGCTGGGCGCGTCCATCGGCGCCTGGCGCATGGCCACCGCCTGCCTGGCCGACCCGGCGCGGCAGTTTGCGCAGATGGCCGAGGACTACATCGCCCAGGACTACGAGCACGCGCCGGGCAAGCCGCCGGCGCCCAGCCACGTCAGCGCGGTCTTCGGTGCCAAGCTGCACGAGCGCTTCGGAGGCCGGCAGGCCGAGGTGCTGGACCACCCACGCTACCGCCTGCATGTCTTCACCAGCCGCGGGCGCCATCTGCTGCATCGGCAGGGGCGCTGGCGCACGCCATTGGGTTACACCGGTGCCTTCCTGGCCAACACGGTCAGCCGCAAGGCCATGGGCGGCTGGCTCGAGCGCGTGGTCTTCTCCGATGTGCGCGAGGCGCTGCCGCTGCCGCTGCACGACTACCGCAGCTGCCAGGTGCCGCTGAACGCGCAGAACCTGCAGCCCAGCATCCTGGCGAGTTGCTCGATCCCGTTCTGGCTGGACGCCGTGCACGACATCCACGGCGCGCCCGCCGGCGCCTACTGGGACGGCGGCATCACCGACTACCACCTGCACCTCAACTACGGCGCCATGCACGACGGCCTGGTGCTGTATCCGCACTTCCAGAAGACGGTGATCCCGGGCTGGCTGGACAAGGCGCTGAAGCACCGCCATCGGGCGAGCGCGCACCTGGACAACGTGGTTCTGCTGTCGCCGCGCGCCGAATGGATCGCCACCTTGCCCAACGCCAAGCTGCCGGACCGCGGCGACTTCAAGGCCTACGGTGACGATCTGCAGGCGCGCGCGGCGACCTGGCGCCGCGCGGTTGCCGAAAGCCAGCGCCTGGCGGACGAATTCGCGCAAGCGGTGGCCTCAGGCCGGCCCATCGAGGCGCTGCTACTGGCCTGAGACTACAATCGGCGCCATTGCAACGAACAAGGACGGGAAAGGCAGCATGGTTATGACACCGCGAACTAAGGGCTTCGTCACCGAAACCTGATCGGCCGCGTCGTCACGCCTGCAGACATTTCACTGTCACGAGAGAGCGCGGTCCGGTACCGCGCTTTTTCTTTTCCGGAGTTGAATCAGATGATCGCGATCACGCTGCCCGATGGGGCCCAACGCGAGTTTCCCGGGCCGGTGACGGTGGCCGAAGTGGCCGCGTCCATCGGCCCCGGGCTGGCGAAGTCGGCGCTGGCCGGCAAGCTGGGCGACAAGGTCGTCGACCTGAGCCACCGCATCGACCACGACACGTCGCTGGCCATCGTCACGGACAAGAGCCCCGACGGCCTGGAGGTGCTGCGGCATTCGACGGCGCACCTGCTGGCCTATGCGGTGAAGGAGCTGTTCCCCGACGCGCAGGTGACCATCGGCCCGGTCATCGAGAACGGCTTCTACTACGACTTCTCGTACAAGCGGCCCTTCACGCCCGAGGACCTGGCAGCCATCGAGCAGCGCATGGCCGAACTGGCGAAGAAGGACGAACCGGTGGTGCGCCGCGTGCTGCCGCGCGACGAGGCGGTGGCCTACTTCAAGTCCATCGGCGAGCTGTACAAGGCCGAGATCATCGCCGGCATCCCGACCAACGAAGACGTGTCGCTGTACCGCGAAGGCGGCTTCGAAGACCTGTGCCGCGGCCCGCACGTGCCGAGCACGGGCAAGCTCAAGCACTTCAAGCTGATGAAGGTGGCCGGCGCCTACTGGCGCGGCGACCATCGCAACGAGATGCTGCAGCGCATCTACGGCACGGCCTGGGCGACCAAGGACGAGCTGCAGCAATACCTGCACATGCTGGAGGAAGCCGAGAAGCGCGACCACCGCAAACTGGGCCGCGAGCTCGACCTGTTCCACATGGACGAGGCGGCGCCCGGGCTGGTCTTCTGGCATCCCAAGGGCTGGACCATCTGGCAGCAGGTCGAGCAGTACATGCGCGCCGTCTACCGCGACAACGGCTACCAGGAAGTGAAGGGGCCGCAGATCCTGGACAAGAGCCTGTGGGAGAAGACGGGGCACTGGCAGAACTACCGCGAGAACATGTTCACGACGGAGTCGGAGAAGCGCGACTACGCGCTCAAGCCGATGAACTGCCCGGGCCACGTGCTGATCTTCAAGCAGGGCATCAAGAGCTACCGCGACCTGCCGCTGCGCTATGGTGAGTTCGGCCAGTGCCACCGCAACGAACCCAGCGGCGCGCTGCACGGCATCATGCGCGTGCGTGGCTTCACGCAGGACGACGGCCACATCTTCTGCATGGAGGACCAGATCCTCGACGAGTGCATCGCCTACACGGCGCTGCTGCAGCGCGTCTACAAGGACTTCGGCTTCGAGCACATCATCTACAAGGTGGCGACGCGGCCGGAAAAACGCGTCGGCTCGGACGATCTCTGGGACAAGGCCGAGCACGCGCTGATGGAGTCGCTGCGGCGCTCCGGCGTGGAGTTCGAGGTCTCGCCCGGCGACGGCGCCTTCTACGGCCCGAAGATCGAATACACGCTGAAGGACGCGATCGGCCGCCCCTGGCAGTGCGGCACGATGCAGGTCGACTTCAACACGGCGGAGCGCCTGGGCGGCGAATACGTGGCCGAGGATTCCAGCCGCCGCCACCCGGTGATGCTGCACCGCGCGATCGTCGGCAGCCTGGAGCGTTTCATCGGCATCCTCATCGAGCAGCATGCCGGCGCGCTGCCGGCTTGGCTGGCGCCGCTGCAGGTGGTCGTGGCCTCGATCAGCGAGCACACCGCCGACTATGCGGTGGATGTCGTGAAAGCGCTGCAAAAACAAGGGGTTAGAGCACAGGCCGATTTGCGGGCGGACAAGATTGGGTATAAAATACGCGAGCATTCGATGCAAAAGGTTCCGTACATCCTGGTCGTAGGCGACAAGGAAAAGGCAAACGGGGCCGTTTCGGTGCGCGCTCGGGGCAACCTGGATCTGGGGGTCATGGCGCTCGGCGACTTCGCTACGAAGCTCGCCGACGACATCCACCGCAAGGTCTGAAGCGCCGGCGCGCTCTTGTCTTTTGTACGGCCCTGAATGCCTGGGGGTCGTGATAAGGGGTCTGAACTATCGCTACCTTCATGGACCGTCGCACTCCGAATGCGGAGCGCAAGCACAGGTTGAACCGGGAAATCATGGCGCCGCAGGTGCGCCTGAATGGCGTGGACAACGAGCCGCTGGGCATCGTCAGCCTCATGGAAGCGCTGCAGATGGCCGGCGACAAGGATGTCGATCTGGTCGAGATCGCCGCCACGGCCGATCCCCCGGTGTGCCGGTTGATGGACTACGGCAAGTTCAAGTACCAGGAGCAGAAGAAGGCCGCCGAAGCCAAGGCCAAGCAGAAGATCATCGAGATCAAGGAAGTCAAGTTCCGGCCCGGCACCGACGAAGGCGACTACGCGATCAAGATGCGCAACCTGCGCCGCTTCATCGCGGAGGACGGTGACAAGGGCAAGGTCACGTTGCGCTACCGCGGCCGCGAGATCACCCACCAGGACATCGGCATGCGGCTGCTGGAGCGCATCCGCGACGAACTGGCCGACGTGTCGGTGGTGGAGCACATGCCCAAGCTGGAAGGGCGCCAGATGATCATGGTGCTGGCGCCGAAGAGGAAGTAACGAGGGATTCACCGCGACAGGCTGGGTCGCCTGTGGCGGTGACAAGAAGCTGCTGCAGGCCAACAAGCACCGCATGTTTCATGCGGTCGCCTGCAGACGGCAATATCGAAGAAGGAGCAGCAATGCCCAAGATGAAGACCAAGAAGAGCGCGGCCAAGCGGTTCCGCGTGCGTCCGGGGGGCACCGTCAAGCGCGGTGCGGCGTTCAAGCGCCACATCCTCACCAAGAAGTCCACCACCCGCAAGCGCCACCTGCGTGGCGTCAAGGAGGTGCATGACACCAACATGGGCAGCATCGCCAAGATGATGCCTTTTGCTGGCCTTTGAGGGAGTAGGACATGCCTCGCGTCAAACGTGGAGTTACCGCACACGCCCGCCACAAGAAGATCCTGGCTCTGGCCAAGGGCTATCGCGGCCGTCGCAAGAACGTCTTCCGCATCGCCAAGCAGGCGGTGATGAAGGCCGGGCAATATGCCTACCGCGACCGTCGTACCCGCAAGCGTGTGTTCCGCCAGCTCTGGATCGCCCGTATCAACGCCGCATCGCGCGAGCTCGGCGTCACCTACAGCAAGTTCATGGCCGGCCTGAAGAAGGCGCAGATCGACATCGACCGCAAGGTCCTCGCCGACCTGGCCGTCAACGACCCGGCTGCCTTTGGCAGCATCGTGGACAAGGTGAAGGCCCAACTCGGCTGATGTCCGCAGCGGCTCGCTAGCATTCGATGGCCGTCACGCAAGGGCGGCCATTTTTGTTTGCGACCGCGGCGATACAGCGCTTCGCGACATGAAGTTCCCACGCGGGCGCCTGCGCCTGTGATTCCCTGGAAGGCCATGAACGATCTGGACACACTGGTACGGGCGGCGCAGTCGGCCTTCGACGCCGCGCCGACGCCCGCCGAACTGGAGAACGCCAAGGCGCGCTACCTTGGCAAGGCCGGGCAACTGACGGACCTGATGAAAGGCCTGGGCGCGCTCAGCGTCGAGCAGAAGAAGACGCGCGGCGCGGCGATCAACCAGGCGAAGCAGCAGGTCGAAGCCCTGCTGCAGGCACGCCGCGACGCGCTGGCCGCCGGCGAGTTGCAGGCGCAGCTGCAGGCCGAGGCGCTGGACGTGACGCTGCCCGGGCGGCGGCGCGGCAGCGGCGGCTTGCATCCGGTGTCGCGCACGATGGCGCGCATCGAGGCCATCTTCGCGTCGATGGGCTTCGACGTGGCCGACGGGCCCGAGATCGAGACCGACTGGTACAGCTTCACCGCGCTGAACAACCCCGAGAACCATCCGGCGCGTTCGATGCAGGACACCTTCTACGTCGACATGAAGGACGCCGAAGGCCGCTGGCTGAACCTGCGCCCGCACACAAGCCCGATGCAGGTGCGCTACGCGCAGGCCCACGCGCAGCGCCATGCCGGCGCCGCGGTGATGCCCGAGGTGCGTGTCATCGCGCCGGGGCGCACCTACCGCGTGGACAGCGACGCCACGCATTCGCCGATGTTCCACCAGTGCGAAGGCCTGTGGATCGGCGAGAACGTCAGCTTCAAGGACCTGAAGTTCGTCTTCAGCGACTTCCTGCGCCAGTTCTTCGAGACCGACGAGCTGCAGGTGCGCTTCCGCCCGTCGTTCTTCCCCTTCACCGAGCCCTCGGCCGAGATCGATATCGCCTTCGCCAGCGGGCCGCTGAAGGGCCGCTGGCTCGAAGTCGCCGGCTCCGGCCAGGTGCATCCGAACGTGGTGCGCAACTTCGGCCTGGACCCGGAGACGAACATCGGCTTCGCCTTCGGCATGGGCCCGGACCGGCTGACGATGTTGCGCTATGGCGTGAACGACCTGCGCCTGTTCTTCGATGGTGACCTGCGCTTCCTGTCGCAGTTCAAGTAGGGCTGTCGCATGCAATTCCCCGAATCCTGGTTGCGCGAGTTCTGCAACCCGCCCATCACCACCGCCGAACTGGCTGAGTTGCTGACCATGGCCGGCCTGGAGGTGGAAGACACCCGCCCCGTAGCCCCGCCGACCCGCGGCGTGGTGGTCGCCGAGATCGTCGAAGCGACGCAGCACCCCAACGCCGACCGCCTGCGCGTGTGCAAGGTGAACGCCGGCGCGCATTCGCCGGACGGCCCGCTGCAGATCGTCTGCGGCGCGCCCAACGCCCGCGTCGGCATCCGCGTCCCGCTAGCCCTGGTGGGCGCCGAGCTGCCGCCGGCGGAGGAGGGCGGCGCGCCCTTCGCCATCAAGGTGGGCAAGCTGCGCGGCGTCGACAGCTTCGGCATGCTGTGTTCGGCGCGCGAGCTCAAGCTCTCCGACGACCACGCCGGGCTGCTCGAGCTGGCGGCCGATGCGCCGCTGGGCGCCGATATCCGCAGCGTGCTGGGGCTGGACGACACGGTCTTCACGCTGAAGCTCACGCCCAACCTGGCGCATGCGCTCAGCGTCTACGGCGTGGCGCGCGAAGTGTCGGCGCTGACCGGCGCGCCGCTGCAGACGCCGCGCATCGAGCCCGTGCCGCCGCGCCACGACCAGAAACTGCCGGTGCGGGTCGAAGCCTCGGACCTGTGCGGCCGCTTCTCCGGCCGCATCATCCGCAACGTCAACACCCGCGCGCAGACCCCCGCCTGGATGGTCGAGCGCCTGGCGCGCTGCGGCCAGCGGTCGGTGACGGCGCTGGTCGACATCTCGAACTACGTGATGTTCGAGTACAGCCGGCCGACGCACATCTTCGACCTGGACAAGATCCACGACCACCTGGAAGTGCGCTGGGGCCGCCCAGGCGAGACGCTGAAGCTGCTCAACGGCAACACCATCGACATCGACCCGTCGGTCGGCGTGATCGCCGACGCGCGCCAGGTGGAATCGCTGGCCGGCATCATGGGCGGCGACGCCACCGCCGTGTCCGACGACACGCACCATGTGTACGTCGAGGCCGCGTTCTGGTGGCCCGAAGCCGTGGCGGGGCGCTCGCGGCGCTTCAATTTCTCCACCGAGGCCGGGCATCGCTTCGAGCGCGGTGTGGATCCCGCGTCGACGGCCTTGCACATCGAGCGGGTGACGCAGTTGATCCTGCAGATCTGCGGCGGCGAGCCCGGCCCGCTGGATGACCAGACGCTGCGCCTGCCGCCGCTGCGGCCGGTGACGCTGCGTGTGGCGCGCGCGGCCAAGGTCATCGGCATGCCGTTGACGCAGGCGCAGTGCGCCACCGTGTTCCGCCGCCTGGGCTTCGAGTTCAGCGAAGGCGAGGGCACGATCACGGTGACGCCGCCGAGCTGGCGCTTCGACCTGCTGATCGAAGAAGACCTGATCGAAGAGGTGGCGCGCATCATCGGCTACCAGCAGCTGCCCGACACGCCGCCGGTGGCGCCGATCCGCGCGCGCGTGGCCAGCGAATCGCGCCGCGGCCCGCATGCCGCGCGCCAGGCGATGGCCGCGCTGGACTACCAGGAAACCATCAACTACAGCTTCGTCGAAGAGCGCTGGGAGCGCCAGCTGGCCGGCAACGACACGCCCATCCGCGTGCTCAACCCGATCGCCGCGCCGCTGGGCGTGATGCGTTCCAGCCTGTTCGGCAGCCTGCTCGGCGTGCTGCACTACAACCTGGCGCGCCGCGCCGGCCGAGTGCGCGTGTTCGAGGTCGGCCGCGTGTTCCGGCGCGATGACGGCACGCCCGACAGCGGCACCAGCGTGGCCGGCGTGGCCCAGCCGCTGCGCCTGGGAGCGCTGGCCTACGGACCGGCGGCCATGCTGCAGTGGGGCCAGAAGGAGCGGGCGGTCGACTTCTTCGACCTCAAGGGTGACATCGAGGCGCTGCTCGCGCCGCGCCGGCCCCGGTTCGTGGCCGACACCCATCCCGCGCTGCACCCGGGGCGCTGTGCGCGCGTCGAACTCGATGGCCGTGCCATCGGCCACGTCGGCGAACTGCACCCGCAATGGCGCCAGGCCTATGAGCTGCCCCAGGCGCCGCTGCTGTTCGAACTGGAGCTCGACGCGGTGCTGGCGCGCGACGTGCCGCAGGCCCAGCCGGTGCCCCGGCACCAGGCTTCATGGCGCGACCTGGCGCTGGTGCTGCGCGACGACGTGGCGCACGACCGCGTGGTGGCCGCGCTGGCGCAGGACCCGTCCGGCCTGGTGCGCTCGGTGCTGCTGTTCGACGTCTACCGCCCCACGCAGCCGACCGGCGACATCGCGGCCGGCGAGCACAGCATGGCGCTGCGCCTGGAACTGCTGGACGACCAGGCCAACCTGACCGACGAGCGCATCGACGCCGCGGTCGCCGCGGCCGTGCAGCGCGCCCAACAGGCCTTCGGCGCGCGCCTGCGCGCCTGAACACAAAGGAAGCCCATGGACCCGGTGATCCTGCCGAGCATCGAGACGCCCACGTTGACCAAGGCCGACCTGGCCGAACTGCTGTTCGAGCGCCTGGGCCTGAACAAGCGCGAGTCCAAGGACATGGTCGAGGCCTACTTCGAGATCATCCACGACACCTTGGTCAAGGGCGGCGATGTCAAGCTGTCCGGCTTCGGCAACTTCAACATCCGGCGCAAGGCGCCGCGCCCCGGCCGCAACCCGCGCACCGGTGAGTCGATCCCGATCAAGGCGCGCAACGTCGTGACTTTTCATGCGAGTCACAAGTTGAAAGCCATCGTGCAAGGTGACACACCGCTGGAAGAAGACTTCGAGTAAAGTTTGAGCTTTCCCGTTAGATCGCGTTGATTTCAATGGAGAAAGCGCTTCCGCCGATCCCCGCCAAACGCTACTTCACCATCGGTGAGGTGAGCGAGCTGTGCGGCGTGAAGCCCTATGTGCTGCGCTACTGGGAACAGGAGTTCACGCAGCTCAAGCCGATGAAGCGCCGCGGCAACCGGCGCTACTACCAGCACCATGAGGTGCTGCTGGTGCGGCGCATCCGCGACCTGCTGTACGACCAGGGTTTCACCATCAGCGGCGCGCGCAACCGGCTGAGCGAATTGGGTCACGCGCGCGGTGCACCGCCCGTGCGCAGTGATGCCGAGTTGCCGCCGCTGGACGAAGCCCTCGACGAAGCGCCGCCGCCGGACGCCGGCGGCGACGCCGTCCAGGCGCTGCCGCTGCCGCCCGGCACGCGGGAATACACGGTGCAGCAGGTGCGCCAGGAACTGCAGTCGATCCGCGAGTTGCTGGCGCCCTAGTGCCGGCAGGGGCCGCCTGGAGCGCAGTCTATAATTCTCCGTTCAGTCGGGGCGTAGCGCAGCCTGGTAGCGCACTTGCATGGGGTGCAAGGGGTCGCGAGTTCGAATCCCGCCGTCCCGACCACTGAAATCAACGGGTCAGGTCCCACAAGGGGCTGGCCCGTTGTCCTTTCGGGCGACGACGGTCATGGCTTCAGGCGAGCCCCGCCTTGTCCAGGCCCAGCGCCTTGTCCCTCGATCCGGGCACCGTGCGAAAGGTGACGCATAGGCGGTTCCAGGCGTTGATGCTCGCCACGCGAAAGGTCAGCGCCGAGAGTTCCGGGTCGCTGAAGTGGCGGCGCGCCTCGTCGTAGAGCGCGTCCGGCACGCCCCCCGGCGCCATGCGCGTGACGGCTTCGGTCCATTCGAGCGCGACGCGCTCCCTGGGCGTGAACAGCGGGGAGTCGTGCCAGGCCGCCACGTGATGCAGACGCAGCTCGCGTTCGCCGTGCAGCCGGGCCTCCTTGGCATGCATGTCGAGACAGAACGCGCAGCCGTTGATCTGCGACGCGCGGATGTCCACCAGGTGGGCCAGCCCCGCATCTAGATGCTCGCTGTCGGCGATGGTCTTGCTGAGTTCCGCCAGCTTCTTGAAGAGCGCGGGGGTTTGGTGTGCGTAGTCCAGGCGGGCCTGCGGGTTCATGCTCGATGTCCTTTCAACAACTGGGCGGTGTCGCTGCGCATGCATGGTGATGGGCCACTGCGCGGCGCGCCCCAAAAAAACAAGGCTCCATCGGAGCCTTGCATCGCATCACTTCAGCGCCCGTGAGGCACGGCGCTTCGAAGCGTCAACTCGTGGCAGTGACGATCACCGGTCTGTTCCCGAGGGGAGCCGTTCCGACCCGATCCACCACAGCGTCTGCATGGACGCGGAATGAGTGTGGAACTTCAACGGATCACCTCCTTTCGCGGCGCAGCAAGATCACTGCGGGGGGGATGTTGCCGCAAGCCGCCGCCGCCTGCAATCCCGAGCGACCCGAGCGCGTCGCTCGAGTAGGACGCGCGGGCCGACGGCGGCCGGCGGCCTGGGCGCCGCGCTGGAACCCGCGCTAGAACTTCAGCTCGTCCACCTCGTACAGCGACATCTGCGGCGCCGCGGTCGCGCAGGCCGCCGCCGCCTTGACGAAGGCGCGCGAGGCCGGCACCGCAAAATGCGCCAGCAGCGCCGCGCGGTCGGCCCATTCCTCGACGAACACCAGGCGCAACGGGTCTTCGACGTCGCGGTGCACCGCATGGCTCAGGCAGCCGGGCTCGGTGCGCGAGCGCCGCACGTGTTCCAGACTCAGGCGCAGCAGTTCGTCGACCTGCTCCGGCCGTGCCTGGAGGCTGCCGGTGACCACCACCTTGCGCGGCGCCTCAGGCATGTTTCAGTCCCACCGCGGCAATGCCGGCGATGCAGATCTCCTCGTCCTCGTCGCCCGTGCCGCCCGACGCACCGGCCGCGCCGATCGTCTGGCCGGCCGCATCCTGGATCAGCACCGCGCCGGTCTGCGGCAGGAACTTCTGCGACGACACGGCAGCCAGCGCGGTCATGAAGGCCGGCAGGTCCTTGGCACGCTGGGCCAGCGCGCGCGAGTTCACGCCCATGCCCAGCGCGGCGCTGGCCTTGCCGTTGGCAATGTCGATGCGCAGCGCGGTGGCGCCATCCTCGCGCGCCGCGGCCTTGATCTGGCCGGCGGCGTCGACGACGACCAGGCCCATCGGCTTGTAGCCCTTGGCGCGGGCGGCGGCAAAGGCAGCGGAGATCAGGCCCTGGGCCTGCGAATAGGTCAATGCACTCATCGGTGAGTCGGTCTGAAGAATCGAAGGGAACCCCGATTCTTGCGCATCGGCAAGGCCGCCCCCTGCCGCCGCCTTATGCTCGCGGCCGTGCCGATGCGCCACTACCGCAAACGACTCACCATGAAGCTCCTTCGCAGATCCCTGGTCGCGCTGTGCACACTGGCCACCGGCTTCGGCGCCGCCGCGCAGATTGCCGTCTCGGTCAACGACAACAAGATGGTGCTGGACAACGGCGTGGCCAAGGTGGTGCCGAATGCACCGCCCGACACCCTGGCCTTGATCGACATGAAGACGATGCCGCCGCGGCTGCTCGACGAGATCGAGGTACCGGGCAGCGTGGTCGGCCCGCCGCTGTCGGTGGCGGTGGCGCCCGACGAGTCGATCGCGCTGGTGACGTCGGCGGTGAAGGTCTCGCCGGCCGAGCCCACCAAGACCGTGCCCGACAACCGCATGTCGGTCATCGACCTGACGGTGCGCCCGCCGCGCATCATCGCCACCTTGACGACCGGCGCCTCGCCGGCCGGCGTGTCCATCAACCGCGCGGGCACGCTGGCCCTGGTGGCCAATCGGGGCGACTGCACGGTGTCGGTCTTCACCATCGCGGGCAAGACGGTGACGCCGGCGGGCACGGTCGCCCTCGGCGGCGCGCCCGATTGCGGCGCCAGCCACGTGGCCATCAGCCCGGATGGCCGCCGCGCGCTGGTGACACGCGACAACGACCACAAGATCTCGGTGCTGGCCATCGACGGCACCAAGGTGGAGCCCACCCAGCGCGACATGAACGCCGGCCTGCGGCCCTATGGCATCGACATCTGCGTGCCGGGCCGCATCGCGGTGGTGGCCAACATCGGCGCCGGGCAGGGCGATGCCGACACGATCAGCGTCATCGACATGACGGCCGCGCCGCCGCGCATCGTCGAAACGCTCAGCGTCGGCCAAACGCCCGAAGGCATCAAGTGCTCGCCCGACGGCACGTACGTGGCCGTGGTGGTGATGAACGGCAGCAACAAGGCCAAGGAGTCGCCCTTCTACAACCCGCAGGGCAAGCTGCTGCTGTACATGGTGGCGGGCAAGACGCTGCAGAAGTTCGGCGAGCTGCCCATCGGCAACTGGTCGCAGGGCGTGGCCTTCGCGCCCGACGGACTGACGGTGCTGGTGCAGAACATGGTGCAGAAGGACATCCAGGTCTTCCGCATCGACGGCATGCGCCTGGTCGATACCGGCCAGCGCATTCCGCTCAAGGGCGGTGGCGCCGCATTGCGCACCGCCGACAAGCCGCGCTGAGCGGCCCGTGATCTTCATCGATCACTACCTGTCCATCCACGGCCTGGTCGTGGTGGCCGGGCTGCTGCTGTACGTGGTGGTGTCGCACCTGACCGAGCAGCGCCGCCACCCCACCGCGGCCATCGCCTGGGTGCTGTTCATCATCCTGATGCCCTATGCGGCGATGCCGGTCTTCCTGGCCTTCGGCTCGCGCAAGCAGGCACGGCCGCGCACGGCGCGCGGCCACCATGTGGCGCCGCAGGGTGTGGGCGGCTCGTGGGTGCTGCAGACGCTGCATGCGCTGGGCCAGCCGGCGCCGGCCGAATACCGCGAGCTGAACATCCACGCCGACGGCAGCCAGGCCCTGCAGGCGCTGTGGTTGCACCTGGACAGGGCGCAGGAGTCGATCGACATCTGCACCTTCATCCTCGGCCGCGGCCCGGTCGGCCAGCGTGTGATGGAGCTGCTGTGCGCCAAGGCGCGCGCCGGCGTGCGCGTGCGCCTGCTGCTCGACGGCATGGGCAGCCTGATGGCCGGGCGCCCCGACCTGCGGCCGCTGCGCGACGCCGGTGCGTGGGTGACGCTCTTCGTGCCGCCGCTGCATTCGCCGCTGAAGGGCCGCACCAACCTGCGCGACCACCGCAAGATGCTGATCGTCGACGCGTCGCTGGACTCGCGCCGGCTGTGGAGCGGCGGGCGCAACCTGGCGTCGGAATACTTCGAGGGCACGCCCGGCGATCCGCCGTGGCACGACCTGAGTTTCGACCTCGGCGGGCCGCTGGTGCGCCAGGCCGCGGCGCTGTTCGAGCGCGACTGGGCCTTCGCCAACACCGAGCGGGCCCCCGAGGAAATGCCGCCCGAAGACGAGCAGGACAGCAACGAACGTCCGGCGCACGGTGCGCAACTGGTCGCCTCCGGGCCGGACCAGGTGGACGACACGGTCTATGCGCTGCTGCTCAGCGCCGCCTACCAGGCGCGGCGCCACATCGCGCTGGTCACGCCGTACTTCGTGCCGGATGGCGCGCTGGTGCTGGCGCTGTCGCTGGCGGCGCGCCGCGGGGTGGAGATCGACCTGCTGATGCCGGCACGCTCCAACCACCGGCTGTCCGACATCGCGCGCGGTCGCCCGGTGCGCGCACTGGCGCAGGCCGGCGTGCGCATCTGGCTGGCACCGCAGATGCTGCATGCCAAGCTGGCGGTGGTCGACGGCATGCTGGCGCTGGCCGGCTCGGCCAACCTCGACAGCCGCAGCCTGTTCCTCAACTACGAGATGATGATGGCCTTCCACGAGCCCGGCGACGTGCAGCGCTTCCGCGACTGGTTCGAGCGCGAGAAGCTCTCGGCACGGCCCTATGTGCTGCGCCAGCCGGGGCTGTGGCGCGACCTGGCCGAGGGCATGGTGCTGTGGGTGGGTTTCCAGCTTTGAGCCGTGCCGGCGCCGGCTGGCCTGGCGGCGCTGTCGCTTCCGACATGGTCGTCCTACAGGTCGGCCGCCGCAGCGTCAGCGGCTGACCATCTTGCGCATCAGGTCGTCGAGCGCGGCGTCCAGGTCGTCGCAGCGCCCGGTGTGCACCGCCGACACCTGCACGCTGGTGCTGCGCGGCGCCACCAGCCAGTGGAAGCGTTCGCGCGCCGACAGCTTGCCCAGGGCGCCCGCCGCCGGTCCGCCCTGGCACACGGCCTCGATGCCGGCCAGCGCGGCACGGATCGGCTGCGGGTCCACACCCGGGGCCAGGCAGCGCAGCACGCCGTCGTCCAGCGCGAAGCGCGCCCGCAGGTAGCGGTTCGCCGGGCAGGACAGGATCACGCCGGCATTGATCTGCTCGCCGCGCTCCACGCGCGGCAGCACACGCACGATGGCGTAGTCATAAGCGAGCATGGGCATGCCGGGCTTCCTCGGCAAAGGCGCGCGGGGCTTGCAGCCGCGCATCGAAGTAGGCGCGGTAGGCGTCGCGCGGCGCATCCAGCCAGGCGTCGGGGATCAGCGCCACGATGGCCGCGATGCGCTCCGGCGTCAGCAGCGGCGCCAGTTGCGCATCGGCCTCGGCCAGCGCGTCGGCGCGCGGCAGCAGCACATGGTCGCGGATCGGCACGAAGGGTGCGCGCGCGCGTTCCAGGTAGCCGTCCCACTGGTGCTGGAACACCAGCGCCGCGCCGTGGTCGATGAGCCAGGGCTTGCCATGCCACCACAGCAGGTTGGTGTTGCGCGGCGTGCGGTCGACGTTGCCCACCAGCGCGTCGAACCAGACGATGCGCGAGGCCAGCGCAGTGTCAATCGGCATGGTCAGCGGGTCGTAGGCCACCGAGCCGGGCAGGTAGTCCAGCGCCAGGTTCAGCCCGCCGCTGGCGCGGATCAGGTCCTGGATTTCCGGGTCGGGCTCGGTGCGCGCGAGCTCCGGGTCCAGCTGCATGAAGACGATCTCCGGCACCGGCAGGCCCAGCGTGCGCGCCATCTCGCCGGCCACCAGCTCGGCGATCAGCGCCTTCGGCCCCTGGCCGGCGCCGCGGAACTTCAGCACGTACAGGCCGTCGTCGTCGGCTTCGACGATGGCCGGCAGCGAGCCGCCTTCGCGCAGCGGCGTCAGGTAGCGGGTGGCACAGACGGTTCTCATGACCGCGTGGACTCTACCGCGAAGGCCTGGCCGCTATGCTCAGGGCACGAGGAGACGACCATGGACACCCACCAACACCGCAAGGCCGAAGCCTTCCGCGACCTGCATCGCGGCGATTGCTTCGTCATCCCCAACCCCTGGGACGCCGGCAGCGCCCGGCTGCTGGCCGACCTGGGTTTTGCCGCGCTGGCCACCTCCAGCGGCGCCGCGGCCGGCGTACTGGGCCGCAAGGATGGCGAGCTGACGCGCGACGAGGCGTTGGCCCACGCCCGCGCCATCGTCGCCGCCACCGACCTGCCGGTGGCCGGCGACCTGGAGAACGGCTTCGGCGATGCGCCCGCCGAGGCGGCGCTGACCATCCGCCTGGCGGCCGAGGCCGGCCTGGTGGGCGGCTCGATCGAGGACGCCGGCGGCGTGCACGACCGGCGCATCTACGACTTCAACCATGCGGTGGAGCGCGTCGCGGCGGCGGCCGAGGCGGCCCGCAGCCTGCCGTTCCCCTTCACCTTGACCGCGCGCTGCGAGAACTTCCTGCGCGGCCACCCCGACCTGGACGACACGCTGCGCCGGCTGCAGGCCTATGAGAAGGCCGGCGCCGACGTGCTGTTTGCGCCGCTGCTGCCGGATCTTGCGGCCGTGCGCACCGTCTGCCAGTCGCTCGGCAAGCCGGTCAACTTCATGGTCGCACGCAAGGGCCTGAGCTTCAGCGTGGCCGAGCTGCGCGACGCCGGCGTGCGCCGCATCAGCCTGGCCACGTCGCTGTACCGCGCGGCCATGGACGGCCTGCGCCAGGCGGCGCAGGAGGTGCGGCAGCAGGGCCGCTTCGGCTTCCTCGACCGCCTGCCGTGAAGCTGCTGCTGTTATCCGACCTGCACCTGGAGCTGTCGGACCTGGCCTTGCCGCCGGACCTGGACGTCGATGTCGCGCTGCTGGCCGGCGACATCGTCAACCCCGGCCACCGGCTTCACGACTGGGTGACGGCGTCGCCAGTGCTGCGGCGCGCACGCGCGGTGGTCGCGGTCAGCGGCAACCACGAGTACTTCGACGCCGTGCTGCAGCAGGAAGCCGCGGCGATGCAGGGGCATGGTCTGCCGCCGCTGCACCTGCTGGACACGGCGCAGGTGGTCATCGACGGCGTGCGCTTCCTCGGCTGCACCTTGTGGACCGATTTCGCGCTGCGCATCGACACGCCGCAGGGCCCGGTGTCGGACGCGGCGCGCGGCATCGCCGTGGCGCAGCGGGCGATGGCCGACTACCGCTGCATCGGCTGGCAGGACGGCGGCACGACGCGCCGGCTGACGCCGCACGACACCCTGCGCCTGCACCACCAGCAGCGCGACTGGCTGCAGCAGCGTCTGGCCGAGCCCTTCGACGGCCCGACGGTGGTGCTCACGCACCACGGCCCGCACCGCGGCTCGCTGGCCCCGCGCTTTGCGGCCGACTGGATCTCCACCGCCTACCTGAGCGAGCTGCCGCCCAGCTTCTTCGAGGTGCCGGTGCTGTGGCTGCATGGGCACACGCACAGCAGCCACGACTACCGGGTCGGCGGCTGCCGCATCGTCTGCAACCCTCGCGGCTACCAGACGGCGGCGATGCCGCGGCCCGAGAACACCGCGTTCCGTGCCGATCTGGTGCTTACGCTGTAGTCGCTGTGGCCGCTTTGGCCGCGGCATTTGCCGCAGGCGGCGGCGCACGGTGCCGCAGGCTTCACGTAGCATGCGCGCATGTCATTGCCCACCAAGGTTTCGTCGCTGGTCGCTGCCGTGCTGCTTGCCGCAGCCACCCTGGCCGGCACGCAGCCCGGCGAAGGCGGGCTGTACATCGCCGGCGCGGGCTTCAGCTTCGACGCGGCCGCACAGCGCGCGCTGGCGCAGAACACCGCTGGCCAGCGCTTCTTTCTGCTGAGCTTGCCGCCTGAAGCGTCGGCGCTGCGCCGCAACGCGCTGCCCGCGCAGGCGCAATGGCGCGAGCGCGTCCTCGCGGCCAACGGCGTGCTGCTGGTCTGCCAGCGCGACCTGGACCTGGGGCGCATCGACGCCGCCACCTTGGTCAGCCAGGTGGTGCCGGTGCGCGGCTGGCCGCCCAGGGGCAGCCCGGCCTGGCCCGCCGGGCAACGCACCTTCGCGGGCGAAGACCGCGCCAGCCTGCCGGCGGCCAACGAGGCGCTGCGCCGCCTGCGTTCCACCTGCTCCTGAGTCAGTCCGCCGGCGCAAACGGGCGCCGCACGCGCGGGTCGAAGTCCGGCGGCAACCCTCGGTGACAATGCCGCATGCGCGCGTGGTGGCGGTGGGGTCTGATGGGGCTGGCGGCCCTGCTGCTGCTGGCGGCCGGGCTGGCGTGGTGGCTGGTGCAGGGCTTCGACGGCGAGCGCTTTGCGCGCGCCGCCAGCGACTGGATGCGCACGCACCACCAGCGCGAGCTGGTGTTCGGCGGTCCGGTGCGGCTGCAGCTGTGGCCGCAGCCCGCGGTGGCCGTGCAGGCGCTGCGGCTGTCGGAGCCGGTGCGGCCCGGCCAGCCCCCTCAACCCTTTGCAAGCGTCGAAGCGGCGTCCCTGTCGCTGAAGCTGCAGCCGCTGCTGCGTGAGCGCCGCATCGAGGTCGACAGCGTCTCGGCGCGTGGCCTGAAGCTGCATTTCCAGCGCGAAGAAGGCGGCCGGCGCAACATCGACGACCTGCTCGGCGCGGCCACCGGCGCCGGCGGCGAGCCGCGCGCAGAGCGCGCTGCCCAGCTCGAACACCTGGAGCTGAGCGACGTTGAGCTGCAGCTCGACGATGCCTGGGCCGGCGTGCACGGCCGGCTGACGGTGCCGCATCTGGAGCTGGGCGCCTTCGGTCCCGGGCTGCGCGCGCCGCTGCAGCTGCAGGCGCAGGCCGCACTGACGCAGCCGCCGCTGAACGCCAAGCTCGATCTGCAGACCGGGCTGCAACTGCGGCCGGCGCCGCAGCCGGGCGGGCCGCCGATCCTGCGGCTGGACAAGACCACGCTGCATCTCAGCGGCGATGGCTTCCAGACCGAAGGCCTGGACGCCAGCCTGCAGGCGCAGACCATCCAGCTGGAATACGGCGCGGCCGAAGGCACGCGCGACAGCCGTGCCGACCTGAGCGAGCTGAAGCTGCAGTTCCGCGGCCGGCGCCTGGGCTGGCAGATCGATGCCGGCCAGCTGCAGCTGGCACGGCTGCAGCTGGACATGGCACAGCGCCACCTGGCGCTGAAGGCGCTGGCGGTGCAGCTGAAGGGCCAGCGCGCGGGGAGCACGCTGGACGCGTCGCTGCGCTGGCCGGAGTTGTCGGTGCAGGGTGACCAACTGCAGGGCGGGCTGCTGGAAGGCGAACTGAAGCTCGGCGGCGACCTGCAGCTGGACATGAAGTTGCGCTCGCAGGCGCCCAGCGGCAACTTCGAGCGCATCGCGCTGCCCGGCCTGCACGTCGACATCGACGGCCGCCGCGAGGGCAGTGCGCTGTCGGGCCAGGCCGACGGCCACCTGGTCATCGAGCCGCAGTCGCGGGTGGCCGCGCTGGACGAGGCCTCGCTGCGCCTGCGGCTGGACGACCCGAGCTTGCCGCCGTTGCAGATGGCGCTGCAGGGCAGCGCGCGGCTGGCGCCCGATGCCGCCAGCGGCCGGCTCGCCGGCACGCTGAACGACCAGCGTGTCGATGCGCAGGTGGACGTGCAGCGCGCGGGCGCACGGCCCCGGCTGGTGGTGCAGGCGCGTTTCGACACGCTGGACCTGAACCGCTTCGTCGCCCCGGCGCAGCGCGGCGCGGCGCCGGCGCCGGCCGCCGCCGACAGGCCGGTGGACCTGCAGCCGCTGCGCCTGGCCGACGCGCGCCTGAACCTGAGCGTCGCGCGGTTGCTGCGCGCTCCTTATCGCATCGACCGGCTGGAGCTGCAGGCCGCGGTGGACAACGGCGTGCTCAACCTGCGCCGCGCCGCGGGCCGCGCCTGGGGCGGCAGCTTCGACGCCAGCGGCAGTGCCGACGCCGGCAGCGGCCGGCTGGCGCTGCGGCTGCGTGCCGACGGCATGGACGTGCGCGCATTGCTGGCCGACACCACCGGCTACGACGGCCTGCGCGGCCGCGGCCGCATCGAGGCCGATGTGACGAGCCGCGGCAATACGGTCGGCGCGCTGCGCGCCGCGCTCAACGGCACCGCGCGGCTGTCGCTGCAGCCGGCGGCGCTGCGCGGCGTGGACCTGGCGCAGACGCTGCGCACCTGGCGCAGCGCCACCACCGACCAGCTGGCCTCGGACGTGGCGCGCCAGACCGAATTCAGCCAGCTCGAAGGCAGCTTCGAGCTGCGTAACGGCGTGGCGCACAACAGCGACCTGGCCGGCAGCAGCGAGTTCCTGCGCGTCAGCGGCGAGGGCCGCATCGACCTGGCGCAAGGCCGGCTGGACTACCTGCTGCGTACGCGCGTGGCCAACACCGCCAGCGGCCGCGCCGGGCCGGAGATGATGATGCTCAACGGCGTCACCGTGCCGGTGCAACTGAGCGGCCCCTTCGGCGACATCGAATGGCAGGTGCCCTGGGCCACGGTGACGGCTGCGGTGGCCGCGCTGTCGGTGCCCAACGTGGCGCGCGGCACGGTGGGCACGGTGACGCGGGGCGCCACCGGCGTCGTGCGCGGCGCGGCGGGCCTGTTGCGCGCCCTTCCCGGCGTGGCCGCGGCGTCGGCGCCGCGTTGAGTCGGCGCCACTTCAGCGCCTCTTCAGCGCCTCTTCAGCGCCTCTTCAGCGCCTCTTCAGCGCCTCTTTGGCGCATCTCCCACACCAGCATCGCCGCCGCCAGGTCTTCCAGTGCGGTGCCCACCGACTTGAACACCGTGCGCTCGCCCTCCGTCTGCCGGCCGGCGACGTCGCCGCGGCTCAGCCCGGCCAGCGTGCCGCACAGCATGCCGGCATCCCAGGCGCCCCGGGCCACCGGCGAGAGCAGGTCGCCGCTCTTGCGCAGCGCTTCGTCGGTATCGACGTAGACGCGCGCGCCGCTGAAGCAGGCATCGTCGGCCTCGCGCATCTGCGGCGTGAAGCTGCCGATCAGGTCCAGATGGCTGCCCGGGCGCAGCCAGGCGCCTTGCAGCAGCGGCGCCGTGGCCAGCGTGGCGCAGCTGACCACGTCGGCCGCGGCCACCGCGCCGGCCAGGTCGGTGGTGGCCGCGGCGTCCAGCCCGTCGTCGCGCCAGCGGGCTGCCAGCGCCTCGGCCTGGGCCGGTCGCCGTGCCCAGACCTCGACCCTTTGGATGGGCCGCACCGCGCGGTAGGCGGCGGGCAGCAGCGCGGCCACGCGGCCGGCGCCGACCACCAGCAGCCGCGTCGCATCGCGCCGCGCCAGGCTCGACGCGGCCAGCGCCGAGGCCGCGACGGTGCGGCGCGCGGTGATCTGGTCGCCGTCCATCTGCGCCAGCGGCCGGCCGGTGGCGGCGTCGTAGAGGGTGTAGGTCGCATGCAGGCCCGGCAGGCCGCGCGCGGCGTTGCCGGGAAAGACGCTCACCGTCTTGATGCCCAGGAAGCGGCCCGGCAGCCAGGCCGGCATGATCAGCAGCGTCGCGCTGTCGCCGTCGGCGCCGGGCAGCGTGTGCACGTGGCGCGGCGGCACCTCGCAGCCGCTGGCGAACAGCTCGCGCAGCGCCGGAATCAGCCGGTCGAAGGGCAGGGCGTCGCGCGTGGCGTCGGCATCGAAGTGCTGCATCACGGCATCGTAGCGGCGGCTTCTTGCCTATGATGGCGTGCATGGATGCACCTGTCGCCTTGCTCACCGCCGCTGGCAGCGGCATCGGCGCCGCCGCGGCGCGCAAGCTCGCCGCCGAGGGCTGGCAGGTGGCCATCCTGTCGTCATCGGGGCGCGCCGTGGCGCTGGCCGGCGAACTCGGCGGCCTGGGCATCACCGGCTCCAACCTCGAAACGGCCGACCTGCAGCGCCTGGTGGATGCCGCGATGGCGCGCTGGGGCCGCATCGACGCGGTGGTCAACAGCGCCGGCCACGGCCCGAAGGGCGCGCTGCTGGACATCAGCGACGCCGACTGGCAGCGCGGCATGGAGTTCTACCTGCTGAACGTGGTGCGCATCGCCCGGCTGGTGACGCCGGTGATGCAGCAGCGCAAGCGCGGCGTCATCGTCAACGTCAGCAGCTATGCCACCTTCGAGCCGGAGGCCGCGTTCCCGACCTCGGGCGTGTTCCGCGCCGGCCTGGCGGCCTTCGCCAAGCTGTATGCCGACCAGTACGCCGCCGACGGGCTGCGCATGAACAACGTGCTGCCGGGCTTCATCGACAGCCTGCCGGAACGGCCCGAGCGCCGCGGGCGCATCCCGATGGGCCGCTACGGCAAGGACCAGGAGGTGGCCGAGCTGATCGCCTTCCTGGTGTCGGAGCGCTCGTCCTACATCACCGGCCAGAACATCCGCATCGACGGCGGGCTGACGCGGTCGGTGTGAGGCGGGCGACGGCGATGGGCGCGGCGGTCCGGATCCGCGGCTGCCGGTGCGGTGCTGCGCGGGACACGTCCTGACGATGCGTTGATCCTTCTGGAGTGTTCATGTCCGTTGCCGAATCGACCACCGCCACGCTGCGCCAGTTGCAGGATCTGCCCGGGCCGCGCGGCTGGCCGGTGCTGGGCAACCTGCCGCAGATCGAGCCGGCGCGCTTTCACCTGCAGCTCGGCCAGTGGGCGCAGCAGTACGGGCGCTACTTCCGGCTGCGCATGGCCAACCGGCTGCTGCTGGTGACGGCCGACCACCAGGCCGTGGCGGCCGTGCTGCGCGACCGCCCGGAGGGCTTCCGCCGCACCGACCGGCTCGAAGCCGTCGGCCTGGAGATGGGGCTCAAGCCGGGCCTCTTCGGCGTCAACGGCGACGCCTGGAAGCGCCAGCGGCGCATGGTCATGGCGGCGTTCGACCCCGGCCACGTCAAGGCCTACTACCCGTCGCTGGCGCGCTGCGGCGAGCGCCTGCGCGGGCGCTGGGCCGAGGCCGCGGCGCAGGGCCGCGACATCGACCTGCAGGCCGACCTGATGCGCTTCACCGTCGACGCCATCGCCGGGCTGGCCTTCGGCA
Organism: Rubrivivax sp.; assembly: GCA_019635285.1. GTDB lineage: Bacteria > Pseudomonadota > Gammaproteobacteria > Burkholderiales > Burkholderiaceae_C > Rubrivivax. Next base: position 121,221 of record JAHBZS010000006.1, read on the forward strand.
CCGACGTCAACACCCTGCAGTCCGACGACGACATCATCCAGCAGCACCTGAACAAGATCTTCCCCAAGCTGTTCAAGCGGCTGATCACGCCGCTGCCGTATTGGCGCGTCTTCAGGCTGCCCTCGGACCGCGAGCTCGACCAGGCGATGGGGGCGGTGAACGAAGCCATCGATGGCTTCATCCGCAGCGCGCGCGAACGGCTGGCTGCCGACCCCACCCCGCACAACCTGCTCGAAGCCATGCTGGTGGCGGCGGACGAGCCGGACAGCGGCATCGACGACGAGCAGGTGGCCGGCAACGTGATCACCATGCTGCTGGCCGGCGAGGACACCACCGCCAACACCTTGGCCTGGTGCATCTGGTTCCTCCATCGCCACCCGGCTGCGCTGGCGCGGGCCACGGCCGAGGTGCGCGGCGCCATGGCCGACGGCGGGCCGGTGACCCTGGAGCACCTGGCGCAGATGGACTACGTCGAGGCCTGCATGCACGAGACCATGCGGCTGAAGCCGGTGGCGCCGCAACTGCCGCTGCAGGCGCTGAAGGACACCGTGGTCGGCGACGTGGCCGTGCCGGCCGGCACCGTGGTCATCAGCGCGATGCGCCACGACAGCATCGACGATGCCTTCGTGCCCGACGCGCGCAGCTTCATGCCCGAACGCTGGCTGGGCGAGGACGGCCTGTCGGCGAGTTCGGCCAAGCGCATCTCCATGCCCTTCGGCGCCGGCCCGCGCATCTGCCCGGGGCGCTATCTGGCGCTGCAGGAGATGAAGATGGTGCTGCTGACCTTGCTGACCCACTTCGACATCGTGTCCGTCGACACCGCCGACGGCGCCGAGCCCGAAGAGCGGCTGATGTTCACGATGGCGCCGGTGGGCCTGCGCATGCGCTTGCGCGCGCGCGGCTGAGCCGGGCTCAGGCCATCGCGCCGATCGCCGGCCGCCGCGGCAGCCGCGTGAAGGCCAGCGCGGCCAGGAAGGCGCCCAGGCCCAGCGCGCTGGCGCCGATGAAGAGCCAGGCATAGCTGGAGAAAGCGTCGTAGATCAGGCCGCCCACCGCGGGGCCCAGCGCCATGCCCAGGCTGCTGGCCATGGTGGTGCTGCCGATCACCGTGCCCATCATGGGCAGCGGGAAGTTCTCGCGCGCGATCACCGCGAACAGCGGCATCACGCCAGCGTAGGTGAAGCCGAACAGCGCCGCGACGAGGTAGAAGCTGCCCAGTTCGCGCACCGCCACGTAGCCCAGCGCCACGACGGCCTGGGCCAGCAGCGCCAGCACCAGCACGCGCGCCGCGCCGAAGCGGTCGCCCAGCAGGCCGAAGACCAGCCGGCCGCCCATGCCCGCCAGGCCTTCCAGGCTGTAGATCGACACCGCGGCCATCAACGGGATGCTGCAGGCCACCGCGTAGTTCACCGTGTGGAAGATCGGGCCCGAATGGGTGGCACAGCTGAGGAAGCTGGTGAGCACCAGGATGACGAACGGCGCCGAGCGCATGGCCTGCCCGACCGACAGCGCCGGCGCCTGTGGCGCGCCCGGCACCGCCGCCGGTGCCGCCTGTGCCAGCGCCGGCGGGCGGCGCACCAGCAGCGCCAGCGGCAGCATGATCACCGCCACCAGCGCGGCGATGAGCTGCAGCGACGTGCGCCAGCTGTGGTTCTGCACCAGCCACGCGGCCAGCGGCGACATGGTCATCGGCGCCATGCCCATGCCGGCAGAGACCAGCGACACCGCCAGGCTGCGCCGCGTGTCGAACCAACCGGTGACGCAGGCCATCAGCGGCGCGAAGATCGCCGCCACGCTGACGCCGACCACCCCGCCGAACAGCAGCTGGAAAGCCGGCAGCGAGCTCGCCAGGCTGGCCAGCGCCAGCCCCGTGGCCAGCAGCAACGAGCCCGTCAGCACCACGATGCGCGGGCCGATGCGGTCGGAGAGGGCGCCCCAGCCGATGCTGCCGAAGGCCAGCGCCAGGAAGGCCAGCGTCATCGCCGTGGAGATGCCGGTGGTGGACCAGCCGGTGTCCCGGGCGATGGGCCGCAGCAGCACCGGCAGCGAGAACAGCCCGCCGATGGCCACACAGCCCAGCACGCCGCCTGCAGCGACGATGACCCAACGGTAGTGAGCGCGCAGCGCGTCAAGAGAGAAGAGCATGCCCGGTCCTTGGTGGATTGCGTCGGCCGCTCAGGCTAGCGTGGCCCGCCCGGCGGCGTGAGTAACAAGCTTGGCGTGATTGCCTGCGCACAGGCGTCCACGCGACCGCGTGTCCCTTACGACGGACCAGGGCCCGCTGAATCGACCGTCAGCGCTGCTCGAGGCGCTGCACCGCCTGCTCGGCCTGCTCCAGCGAGCGCAGGATCGAGGCCTTGAGTGCCGGCAGGTCCACGCCCACGGTGCTCTTCTTGCCTTCGAGGTAACGCGCGTAGACGCCGTGCACGATGGCGGCGCTCTTCCAGCGGTTGAAGCCGACGTAGTAGTCCAGCAGGCGCAGGTCGCGGCCGGTGCGCGCGGCATAGCGCTCGGCGAGATGCCGGCGCGACGGCCAGCCGGGCAGGCTGGTCGGCGGCGTGCCGCGCACCGACGGCGGGTCGCTGGGCTCGGCCCACTGGTTCAGCGCATAGGCCAGGTCGGCCAGCGGGTCGCCCAAGGTGGAGATCTCCCAGTCCACCACCGCGGCGATGCGCCCGTTGGGGCCGACCAGCGTGTTGTGCAGGCCGTAGTCACCATGCACGATGCGCGCCGGCCCCTGGTCGGGCACGTGCGCCAGGAAGTAGGCCTGCAGCTCGTGCGCGCGCGGGTCGTCGAGTTGCGCGCCGGCGATCGACGCGGTCCACGAGCGGTACCAGGTCTTCAGCTGCCGGCCGATGTAGTCGTCCTTCTTGCCCAGCTCGCCCAGGCCCACCGCGTCGGGGTCGATGGAGTGCAGCTCGGCCAGCACGTCGATGAAGGAATGCGCGATCTCCGTGCGCAGCTGCGGCGGCGCATAGCGCTCGGCGTCGGCGGCCGAGTACAGCGGGTGGCCGTCGACGTGTCCCATCACGTAGAACAGCGCGCCCGTCACTGCGGTGTCGTCGCAGAAGCCCAGCGCGCGCGGCACCGGCACCGCGGTCTTGCCCAGGGCGCTGATCAGCGCCCATTCGCGCGCCATGTCGTGCGCCTTGGGCAGCAGCTCGCCCATCGGCGGGCGGCGGATCACCGCCTGCCGCCCCAGGGTGCCTTCGATCAGGTAGGTCAGGTTGGAGTGGCCGCCTTCCAGGCGCGTCCACTTCAGCGGCGGCGTCAGGTCGGGCACGTGGCGCGCGATCCAGGCCTCGACCCGGGTGAGGTCGTAGCCGACCGGCGCGCCCGCGTCAGCCGAGGCTTGCATAGCGCTCCAGGTGGTGGTCGGCATCGCCGAAGCGCTGGCCGATGGTCGTCAGTCGGCGGAAGGTGTGCGAGATCTTCAGCTCCTCGGTCATGCCCATGCCGCCGTGCAGCTGCACCGCCTCCTGGCTGACCGCACGCGCCGCATCGGCGATCTTCACCTTGGCGCCGGACAGCGCGCGGCCGCGCTCGGCGGCATCGGTGGCGGTGTCCACCTTGCTTGCTGCCAGCACGGCCATCGAGCGCGCCTGCTCGGTGTGGATGACCATCTCGACGATGCGGTGCTGCAGCACCTGGAACGAACCGATGGGCACGCCGAACTGCTTGCGTGTCTTCAGGTAGTCCAAGGTGGTGTCGTTGGCGAAGGCCATGGCGCCGATGGCCTCGGCGCACTGCAGCGCGGTGGCGAAGTCCACGGCGTCTTCCAGCAGCGGCAGCGCGCCGCCGGCCTGGCCGAGCAGCGCATCGGCGGGCAGCTTCACGCCGGCCAGCGTCAGGTCAGCGGCGCGCTGGCCGTCGACGGTGCGGCAGGGGTTCAGGCTCAGGCCCGGCGCCTTGGCGTCGACGATGAACAGGCTGGGCCCGCCGGCGTCGGCCGAGACGATCAGCCGGTCCGCGGCGGCGGCGCCGACGACCACGCTCTTCGTGCCGTTGAGCACCCAGCCGTCGTTGGACCGGGTGGCGGTGGTGGCCTGCGGGGCCAGCTCGTAGCGCCGCCCCGGCTCCAGGTAGGCGAGGGTCAGGCGCGTGGACCCGTCGACCACGCCCGGCAGCAGCGCGGCGCGCTGTGCGGCGTTGCCGGCCCGGGCCAGCAGCCGCCCGGCCACGATGTGGTCGAGCAGCGGCTCCACCACCAGGGCTTCGCCAAAGGCTTCCATCACCGGCATCAGGTCGATGGCGCCGCCGCCGAAGCCGCCATCGGCTTCGGGCAAGGCGATCGCCGTCAGCCCCATTTCGGCGAAGGTCTTCCATACCTGCGCGCTGTCGCCGCTGGCCGACTGAATGATGGCCTTGCGCTGCTCGAAGCCGTAGGCCTGGCCCAGGAACTTGCGCACCGAGTCGGCAAGCTGCTGTTGTTCGTCGCTGTATTCGAAGTTCATCGGGAGTTCCTCAAAGGCCCAGGGTCATCTTGGCGATGATGTTGCGCTGGATCTCGTTGCTGCCCGCGTAGATGCTGGTCTTGCGGTAGTTGAAGTAACGCGGCGACAGCCGCGACACGTAGGCGTCGACCTGGCCGTCGTCCACCGCGACGAAGGGCTGGGCCATCGGGCCCACGGCCTGCATCATCAGTTCGGTGATGGCCTGCTGGATCTCGGTGCCGCGGATCTTGAGCATCGACACGTCGGCACCGGGCGGCTGGCCGGTGCGGCGCATCTTGTCCAGGAAGCGCATCGACGTGAGCTCCAGCGCATCCAGTTCGATCTCCACGCGCGACAGCCGGTCGCGGAAGCGCACGTCGTCGATCAGCGGCTTGCCGTTCTTCTGCTCCTTGGCGGCCAGCGCCTTCAGCGCGGCCAGTTCGCGCTTGGACGAGCCCACCGCGCCCGAGCCCATGCGCTCGTGGCCCAGCAGGTACTTGGCCACCGTCCAGCCCTTGTTCTCCTCGTAGACGAGGTTCTCCAGCGGCACCTTCACCTCGTCGAAGAAGACTTCGTTGACCTCGTGGCCGCCGTCCATCAGGATCAGCGGGCGCACGGTGATGCCCGGCGTCTTCATGTCGATGAGCAGGAAGCTGATGCCTTCCTGCCGCTTCTCGGCGGCGGCGTCGGTGCGCACCAGGCAGAAGATCCAGTCGCCGTAGTGGCCCAGCGTGGTCCAGATCTTCTGGCCGGTGACGACGTAGTGGTCGCCGCGCCGCTCGGCGCGTGTCTTCAGCGACGCCAGGTCGGAGCCCGCGCCCGGCTCGCTGTAGCCCTGCACCCAGAAGTCCTCGCCTTCGCGGATGCGCGGCAGGAAGCGGTCTTTCTGCTGCGGGCTGCCGAAGCGCAGCAGCACCGACGCGCACATGCTCGGCCCGAAGGGCGGCAGCATCGGCGCGCCAGCCAGGCCGAACTCTTCGTCGTAGATGTAGCGCTGCGTGATGTTCCAGCCGGTGCCGCCCCATTCTTCGGGCCAGTGCGGCACCGACCAGCCCTTGGCGGCCAGGATCTTGTGCCAGCGTAAGTAGTCGTCCTTGCTCAGGCCGCGGTAGCCGGTGACCTTGTCGCGGATGTCCGCGGGCAGGTTCTTCGCCAGCCAGCCGCGCACCTCGTCGCGGAAGGCCAGTTCTTCGGGGGCGTAGTTCAGGTCCATGGACTCTCTCGAGGTCGCAGCGAAAAAGCGATGATGCCCGCACCGCGACCCTGCCGGGGAGAAGGTTTTCCATGTCCACTTGGCGACAGCGGCCGCGCGTTATGCTGGCCCTCGACCGCATCACGGGAGACACGCCTTGGCCCTGAACGACCTGCAGACCCTGCGCTACGAGGTGAGCGAAGGCATCGCCACGATCACGCTGCACCGGCCCGAGAAGCTGAATGCCTTCACCGCGCAGATGCGCGACGAGCTCATCGCCGCCTTCGACGAAACCGATGCCGACGACGCGGTGCGCGCGGTCATCGTCACCGGCGCCGGCCGCGCCTTCTGCGCCGGCGCCGACCTGTCCAGCGGCGGCAAGACCTTCGACTATGCGGCGCGCAACGAGTCGGCGCGCGAGGAGCTGAAGGTCGGCGACGTCTACCGCGACGGCGGCGGCATGGTCACCTTGCGCATGTACAAGAGCCTGAAGCCGATCATCGGGGCCATCAACGGCGCGGCGGTGGGCATCGGCATGACCATGCAGCTGCCGATGGACATCCGCATGGCCAGCACCGAGGCGCGCTTCGGCTTCGTGTTCGCGCGCCGCGGCATCACGCCGGAGGCCGCGTCCTCGTGGTTCCTGTCGCGGCTGGTGGGCATGCAGACCGCGCTGGAATGGTGCTTTACCGGCCGCGTGTTCCCGGCGCAGGAGGCGCTGGAGCGCGGCTTGGTGCGCTCGCTGCACGCGCCGGACGAACTGCTGCCGGCGGCGCGCGCGCTGGCGCGCGAGATCGCCGACCACACCGCGCCGGTGTCGGTGGCGCTGACCCGCCAGCTGCTGTGGCGCATGGCCGCGGCCGAGCATCCGATGATGGCCCACCGCGTGGACAGCCGGGCGATCCAGACGCGCGGCCGTTCCGCCGATGCGCGCGAAGGCGTCAGCGCCTTCCTCGAGAAGCGCACACCGGTCTACCCCAACAAGGTGTCCACCGACATGCCGGCGTTCTTCCCCTGGTGGGATGAACCCGACTTCGAGTAGCGCCATGGAGGGCGATCTCGACGTGCTCATCGTCGGTGCCGGCATCTCCGGCATCGGCGCGGCGTGGCACCTGCAGCAGCGCTGCCCCGACAAGCGCTTCCTGATCCTGGAAGCGCAGGCCGGCTACGGCGGCACCTGGCGCACGCACCGCTACCCGGGCATCCGCTCCGACAGCGACCTGTTCACCTTCGGCTACAAGTTCAAGCCGTGGATGGGCAAGCCCATCGCCACCGCCGCCGAGATCCAGTCCTACCTGGGCGAGGTGATCGACGAAAACGGCCTGGCCGCGCACATCCGCTACGGGCATGCGGTGCAGTCGGCCGAATGGGCCGGCGCCGACCGGCGCTGGCATGTCACGGCCACGCACGCCGGGCAGACGCTGCGCTTCAAGGCGCGCTTCCTGTTCATGTGCCAGGGCTACTACCGCCACGCCGAGGGCTACATGCCGCAGTGGCCGGGCATGGCCTCGTTCGCCGGCCGCATCGTGCATCCGCAGAGCTGGCCCGAAGACCTGGACCTGCGCGGCCAGCGCGTGGTGGTCATCGGCTCGGGCGCGACCGCGGCGACGCTGATCCCGGCGATCGCCGGCCAGTGCGCGCACGTGACGATGCTGCAGCGCTCGCCCACCTTCTTCATCACCGGCCGCAACGCCAACGACCTGGCCGAGACCTTGCGCCAGCTGGACATCCCGCCGGCCTGGACGCACGAGATCGTGCGCCGCAAGATCCTCTTCGACCAGGCGGCCTTCACCAAGCGCTGCGAACGTGAACCCGAGGTGGTGCGCAAGGAGCTGATGGCCGGCGTGCGCGCGGCGCTGGGCCCGGGCCACGAGGCCGCGGTGGAGCAGCATTTCAATCCGCGCTACCGGCCCTGGAGCCAGCGCATCGCCTTCGTGCCCGACGGCGACCTGTTCAAGGCGGTGCGCGAAGGACACGCGTCGGTGGTCACCGACGAGATCGAGGGCTTCGAGGCTAAGGGCATCCGGCTGAAGTCGGGCGCGCTGCTGGAGGCCGACGTCATCGTCAGCGCCACCGGCTTCCACCTGAGCGTGCTCGGCGACATCCGCTTTGCCATCGACGGCCAGCCGCTGGACTTTGCGCACAGCGTCGGCTGGCGCGGCGCCATGTTCAGCGGCGTGCCCAACCTGGCCTGGGTGTTCGGCTACTTCCGCGCCGCCTGGACGTTGCGCGCCGACCTGCTGGCCGAGTTCGTCTGCCGGCTGCTGCAGCACATGGACGAGCGTGGCGCAAGCACGGTGATACCGACGCTGCGCGCCGCGGACCAGGACATGGCGCGCCGGCCCTGGGTCGACCCCGCCGACTTCAACCCGGGCTACATCCAGCGCGGCGTGCACCTGCTGCCGCAGCAGGGCGACCGCATGCCTTGGCTGCACACGCAGGACTACGCGGTCGACAAGGACGAACTGCCGCGCGCCGACCTGGAGGATGGCTCGCTGGTCTACGCGTGACGCGGCGCTTGCGTACGCAGGCCACCGCGCCACGCGCAGCGCCGTGGCGAGCTCAGCCCGCCTTGGAGTCGATGACCGCGGCGTTGATCAGCGTGCGCAGCTCGCGCCGGATCGGGTACAGCGTCGACGGCAGGAACTGCGTCAGGAAGACCACGCAGAGGTCTTCGACCGGGTCGATCCAGAAGGCCGTGGACGCCGCGCCGCCCCACCAGTATTCGCCCACCGAGCCGGCCACCTGCGTCTTGGCGACGTCGGTGGTCATGGCGAAGCCCAGGCCGAAGCCGACGCCGCGGTAGGTGGCCTCGGTGAACATCGACAGCGACACGTCGGCCAGGTCGCGGCCGCCGGGCAGGTGGTTGGCGCGCATCAGCGCCAGGGTCTTCGGGCCCAGCAGGCGCTGGCCGTCGAGCTCGCCGCCGCGGCGCAGGCATTCGCAGAAGCGCATGTAGTCGGCCGCGGTGGACACCAGGCCGCCGCCGCCCGACGGCGCCCGCGGCGGCTCGTTGAAGCCGCCCAGCTGCGCCGGCGTCAGCTTGCCCTCGGGGGACATCAGGTAACACTGCGCCAGGCGTGACGCGTTGTCGGCGTCGACGTAGAAGGCGGTGTCGCGCATGCCCAGCGGCTTGAAGATGCGCTGCTGCAGGAACTGCTCGAAGGGTTGCCCGGAGATGGCCTGCACCAGGTAGCCCAGCACGTCGGTCGACACCGAATAGTTCCAGGCCGTGCCCGGCGAGAACTCCAGCGGCACCTCGGCCAGCGCGTCGACGAAGCCCTGCAGGCCGTCGCTGCGCGCGAACGGGTCCAGCTTGTGGGCGCGGTAGGCCGCATCGACGTTGGTGCGGTTCTGGAAGCCGTAGGTCAGCCCCGAGGTGTGGCGCAGCAGGTCGATCATGCGCATCGGCGAATCGGTGGGCCGCGTCAGCCAGCCGGGCGGCGTGCCGGGCAGGCCGCCGCCGCCGCCGACATACACGCCCAGGTTGCGCCACGACGGGATGAAGCGGTGCACCGGATCTTCCAGCGCCACGCGGCCTTCTTCGACCAGCATCATGAAGGCCACGCTGGTGATCGGCTTGGTCATCGAATAGATGCGCACGATGCTGTCTTCGGCCAGCGGCGTGCCGCCTTCCAGCGAGGCGTGGCCCAGCACCGACTGGTGCACGCGCTGGCCGCCGCGGTTGATCTGCAGCAGCGCGCAGGGCAGGCGGCCGGCGGCCACGTAGCGTTCGGACAGGAAGCGGTCGATACGCGCCAGCCGTGACGAGCACATGCCGACGGATTCGGGTTTCACGGACATCGGGACCCTTTCGCATGCAGCGACAACGATGCCGCGCATTGTCCCCGAAGGGCGGACGGGTTTCAGCGCGACGGAGGCTCGTCGACTTCGCGCACCTGCACGTCGACCACCTCGCGGGCATCGGTGGCGCGCGGGCCGAAGCCGCGCGGGCGCGGCATCTGGCCCCAGCGCAGGTTCACCGGCTCGGGGCGGCGGCCGCGCAGCAGCGCCCAGAGCACCACGCCGCTGGCCACCACCAGGCCCAGCAGCAGCGCCGCCAGCATCAACAGGGCGCCGCCGATGACGATGGCGAAGCCCAGCACGGCGGACAACACGCGCTGCAGCAGGGAAGGGGCCACGGTGGCAGGTTGAGAAAAGTTCATGATGGCCCTGTGACCTGCGCCGCGGCGTCAGGTTCCGTGCGGAGGGGGATCAGCCGGCGGCATGGTCGCGCACGCGCCGCGCGCGTTCGAGCAGCAGCGCCTTCTCGCGCTGGTTGCCGGCCAGCGCGGCGGCGCGCGTGTATTCGGCGTGGGCCTCGTCGCGACGGCCCAGCTTCTCCAGCAGGTCGCCGCGCACGCTGGGCAGCCATTGGTACTGGCGCAGCGTGCGCTCGTCGCGCAGCGCATCGACGATGGCCAGGGCCGCCGCCGGCCCACGGTGCATGGACACCGCCACCGCGCGGTTCAGCTCGACCACCGGCGACGGTGCCACCTGCATCAGCGTGGCATACAGCGCGCTGATGCGCGCCCAGTCGGTGTCTTCGGCGCGCGCCGCGCGGGCATGGCAGGCGGCGATCGCGGCCTGCAGCTGGTACGGCCCGCCGGGCTGCGACAAGGCCTCGGCACGCGACAGCGCGGCCAGGCCGCGGCGGATCAGCAGCCGGTCCCAGCGGCCGCGGTCCTGGTCGGCCAGCAGCACCGGGCGGCCGGCCGCATCGACGCGCGCGGCCGTGCGCGAGGCCTGGATCTCCATCAGCGCCAGCAGCCCTTGCACCTCGGGCTCCGCCGGCGCCAGCTGCGCCAGCATGCGCCCCAGGCGCAGCGCCTCGTCGCACAGCGCGGGGCGCATCCAGTCGTCGCCGGCGGTGGCGCTGTAGCCTTCGTTGAAGACCAGGTAGACCACCTCCAGCACCGACGCCAGGCGCGGGCCCAGCGTCTCGCCGCGCGGCAGCTCGAAGGGCACACGGGCCTCGCTGAGCGTGCGCTTGGCGCGCACGATGCGCTGTGCCACCGTGGCCTCGCTGGCCAGGAAGGCGCGGGCGATTTCCTGGGTGCTCAGCCCGCCCAGCAGCTTCAGCGTCAGCGCCACGCGCGCGTCGGCCGACAGCACCGGGTGGCAGGCGGTGAAGATCAGGCGCAGCAGGTCGTCGCCGATCTCGTCCTGCCGCGCGGCATCGAGGGCGTCGACGAAGTCGGGCACGGTCAGCGCCTGCTGGGCCTGCAGGTCCTGCGCGATGCCTTCATGGTGTGTCTGGGCGGTGCGCTGGTGGCGCAGATAGTCCAGCGCGCGACGCTTGGCGGCCGTGGTGAGCCAGGCACCGGGGTTGTCCGGTACTCCTTGGCGAGGCCAGTGTTCGAGCGCGGAAACCAGGGCATCCTGCGCCAGTTCCTCGGCCACGCCGATGTCGCGCACCATGCGGGCCACCACGGCGACGATGCGCGCCGATTCGATGCGCCAGACTGCCGCCATGGCGCGGTGGGTGTCGCCGGCATCGTCAGCGCGCACCGGTGGGATCCATGGCGCGCATGCGCTGCAGGGCGGGGCTGGGCTCGAAGTCCTCCAGCTCGTAGAGCGGGCGCACCTCGATCTGCGCGGCACAGCCCGCACCGGCCGGGTTGGGGAAGCGGCGCGACCATTCCATCGCCTCCTCGCGCGAGCGCACCTGGACTAGCGTGTAGCCGGCGATCAGCTCCTTGGTTTCGGCGAAGGGGCCGTCGATGACGTGCCGGCGGCTGCCGTCGTAGTGGATGCGCCAGCCGTGGCGGCTGGGCTGCAGCCCCGAGGCGTCGAGCAGTGCGCCGGCGCGCGCCAGTTCCTCGTGAAACGTGGCCATGGCGCCGAGCAGCGCCTCGTCGGCCACCGGCGCGGCGGCCGACTCGAACTCCGGCGTGCTCTTGACGATGATCATGAAACGCATGGCTGGATTCCTTTCGCGGAGGCCACCCGAGGCCACGACGATCGAGACCCGCCGGTTTCGACAGGTGCTAGGAGCCTGGGCGGCAGAGATCGGTACCCGCGCCGAGGTGGCCAAGGCCGCTGGCGTAGGCGCGTCGCGCAGCGCGGGCTCGCCGCCCGCGCAAGCGGCGCAACACCCGCCAGCGGCCTTGGGTTCCTCGGCCCTTCGGGTTGGGGCTGATTCGGGCGCATGCAGCGTTGCAGCGCTTGCCCGGGCGGCCCGCCCGGGCTGCGCACTGCGCCTTGCCTGCATCCCGAATCAGCCCCAACGCGGGTGCCGATCTCTGCCGCCCAGGCTCCTAGGCGCCGGCGGCGGCCGGTGCGTGGCTTTCGTCGTAGCAGGGGGCCAGCGCGCGCACTTCGACGGTCGCCCATTCGGCCGCGGGGCAGCGCCGTGCGATTTCGATGGCCTCGTCGCGGTCGACGCCGTCGAGCAGGAAGAAGCCGCCGATCATCTCCTTGGCCTCGGCGAAGGGCCCGTCGATCAACTGCGTGCGACCGTCGCGCGACTGCACGCGCACCGCACCGGCCGAGCCGGCCAGCGATTCCACCGCGCGCAGCTTGCCTTGGGCGCGCAGTTCCTCGCCGAACTGCTGCATGCGCGCATAGGCCTGGCGGCCTTGGGCCTCGGTGCGGGCGCGCCGCTGCTGCGGCGGCTCGACGATCAGGAGCATGTAGGACATGGGCGCTCCGCGGCGGCTGTGTCGGGGGGACCGCATCCTACACAGGCTGGCCTGAGCCGTCGCGAATCGGTGATTTCCCTTTGATACCATAGATGGGGAATTTCAATTCGAACCGAGGAGTCCCCATGAAACTCGCACTCGCGACGGCCGCTCTGGCGCTGGCGCTGTCCTCACCCGCGATGGCGCAGGAGCATTTCCGCCTGCAGAGCGCGGCCGACCTGTCCCGTGCCTGCGCCCCGGCGGCCGGCGACAAGGACGCGGCCACCAGCCTGGCCTTCTGCCACGGCGTGCTGGCAGGCGCCTACGGCTACTTCCAGTCCAGCGTGCCCGCGGCCGACCGCTTTGTCTGCCCGCCGACGCCGGCGGTGACCCGCACGCAGGTGGCCGACGGCTTCGTGGCCTGGCTGAAGGCGCGCCCGCAGTACAACGGCGACGGTGCCATCGACGCGCTGTTCCGCTATGCCGCCGAAGCCTACCCCTGCAAGCGTTGACGCCCCGCACCCGAAAGGAAAATCCCACATGAAGCGCAATCTGATCCTGGCTCCGGTGCTGGCGGCGACGCTGGCGATGGCCGGCTGCTCCAGCATGAACCAGTCGCAGCAGTCGACGCTGTCCGGCGCGGCCATCGGCACGGCCGCGGGCGTGGCCGTCGGTGCCATCACCGGCGAATGGGCCTGGGCGGCTGCGGGCGCGGCCATCGGCGCCGGTGCCGGCTACCTGACCGAGCAGGAGCGGCAGCGTCAGGCGGCCGCGCAGCAACGCGCCTTCGACGCCGGCGTGCAGCAAGGCAAGCAGCAATCCGCCCAGAAGAACTGATCGGCCCTGCGCGCCCGGCGCGTGATGCGTCACGCACCGGGCCGGCGCGGAGGCGCGCGCAGGCACTATCCTCCGCGCGATGTACACGAGCTATTTCGGGTTGAAGCACGAGCCGTTCTCGATCGCTCCCGACCCGCACTATCTGTTCATGAGCGAGCGCCATCGCGAGGCGCTCGCCCACCTGCTGTACGGCGTACGCGGTGGTGGCGGATTCGTGCTGCTCACCGGCGAGATCGGCGCCGGCAAGACCACGGTGTGCCGCTGCTTCCTGGAACAGGTGCCGAGCCGCTGCAACGTCGCCTACATCTTCAACCCGCGGCAGTCGGCCGAAGAACTGCTGGATTCGATCTGCGACGAGTTCCGCATTCCGCGCACACCGCCCAGCGGACGGCTGCCGACGGCGCGCGACCACGTCGCCGCGCTCAATGAATTCCTGCTGCGCACGCACGGCGTGGGCCAGAACAACGTGCTCATCATCGACGAGGCGCAGAACCTGGCGCCCGAGGTGCTGGAACAGCTGCGCCTGCTGACCAACCTGGAGACCAACGAGCGCAAGTTGCTGCAGATCATCCTCATCGGCCAGCCCGAACTGCGTGACATGGTGGCGCGTCCGGAACTCGAGCAACTGGCACAGCGCGTCATTGCGCGCTACCACCTCGACGCGCTGACGCCGTCCGAGACCGCGCAGTACATCCATCACCGGCTGGCCGTGGCCGGCCTCGGCGGTGCGCTGCCCTTCGACACCCCGTCGTTGCAGCGCATCCACACGCTGGCGCGCGGGGTGCCGCGGCGCATCAACCTGCTGTGCGACCGGGCGCTGCTCGGCGCCTACGCCAGCGGCCGGCCGATGGTCAGCGTGGACATCGTCGACAAGGCCGCCGCCGAGGTCAACGGCGAGATGCCGCCGCGCGCGGCGCGGCGCGGCCGGCACGGCATGCGTGCGCGGCTGGCGCTGGCGCTGGGCCTGGGCGCCGTCGGCGGCGCCGCGCTCTTCGGTGCCGGCCTGCTGGCCTTCGACGCGCTGCGGCCGCCGGCGACGACGGCAGCTGCGGTACCGCCGCCGGCAGGGAGGTAGGCGCGATGTCGTACATCCTCGAAGCATTGCGCAAGGCCGAAGCCGAACGTCGGCGCGGTGCCGTGCCCGACCTGCACGCGCAGGCGCTGCCCGGCAGCGCACCCGGTGCGGCCGTGGCCCCGGCGCGTTCGTCGCTGCCGCTGTGGGTGGGTGGGGCCGCGCTGCTGGTCGGCGCGGCGGCGGCGGCCTGGTTCTGGTTGGGGCGGACGCAGATGCCTGCGCCGGTGGCCTCGCCGGCTTCCGTGCCGGCTTCCGCAACGATGGCCGCCGCGCCGGCATCGGCAGCGACGGCCGCCGTGGCGGCGTCAGCACCGGTTGTTGCCACCGCGGGGTCCGCACCGGTTGTCGTGGCATCGCGGGCCGAAGTGGCCGCGTCCGCGCCGGCCCCTTCCGCGGAATCCGTCGCCGCGAAGGCGGACAAGCCCGCACCGCCGCCCGCGCGCAAGGCTGCGCCGGCCAAGCGGGAGGCGCCGACGGCCCAGGCCAAGGCGTCGGCACGGCCGGCCCCGCCGCCGCCTCTTCCGACCTCAGTACCGACGTCACCCCCTCCGCCGAAGGCCGATCGCACGCCGCCTCCGCCGGCCGAGCCACCGGCGCCGCCGCCACCGGCGCGTGTGCCGGCCTTGGCCGAGTTGCCCGGCGAGTTGCGCCAGCAGGTGCCGGCGCTGACCATCGGCGGCTCGGTCTACTCGCCCCAGGCCAACGCGCGCATGGTGGTGGTCAATGGCCAGGTGTTCCAGGAAGGCAATGCGCTGACGCCGGAACTGAAGCTGGAACAGATCCGGCCGAAGACCGCGGTGTTCTCGATCCGCGGCACCCGCTTCGAGGTACCGCTGTAGCCCGGCACCGGCGCTTCAGCGCCGGAAGCCGCCGCCGCGTCCGCCGCCGAAACCGCCGCCGCCGAAGCGGCCGCCGAAGCCGCCGCCGCCGAAGCGATCGCCCCCGCCGCCGAAGCCGCCGAAGCGGTCGCCGCCACCACCACCGAAGCCGCCGGCGCGGTCGTCCCCGGCGCTGCGCGCGTCCGATTCGCGGTTGGCCCAGCCGTTGTCACCCGAGGCCGCGCCCCAGCCGCTGGACGAGTGCTGCTGCCAGCCGTCACCGGTGTTGCGGTAGACGTTGCCGTTGACGTCGGCATAGTGGTTGCCGTTCACCGTCGCGGTGTTCCAGGTGTTGGTCTTGCCGGTGTTGGCGTTGTAGGTCGAGCCGCCGCCGGCATGGGCATTGCCCTGCGGGCCGGTGGTGGTGGCGCCGCTGCGGTCGTAGCTGCTGCCGCCGGCGCCGGTCACCGACGCGCTGTTGGCGGTGGAGCGCTGGCCGGTATAGGTGTTGACGTTGCTGGCGCGCGCGACGTTGCCCGAGCCGCCGTTCTGCCCGGTGCCCGTGCGGTCGTAGCCGCGCGTGGCATTGCCGGTCCAGGCGTTGTACTGGCGGCCGCCGGCATAGCTGCCGGTGGTGCCGGTGCGCGCGTTGTTGTAGGTGCCCGATGCCGTGGTGCCGGCCACGCCGCCGCCGGCGTACCAGCTGCGTGTGCCGGAGTAGGTGGTGTTGCCCCAGTGGCCGTAGACATTGGCGCTGGCGCTGGCGCAGCAGCCGTAGCCGCCCCAGTAGTAGGGGTGGTAGTACGCGCCGCCCCAGTAGGGCTCCATCCAGGCCGCAGTGGCCAGGCCCACGGCAAAGCCGTAGGTGAAGCCGACGTAGGGGTTGTAGACGGGCGCCGCGGCCACGCCGTAGGTGTAGGGCGGGGCGTACCAGACGCTGCCGATCCACGGGTCGTAGACGTAGCCGGTGCCGTAGACCACGGTGCCGTAGGGCGAGACCACCGTGCCCATGTAGCCCGGCGTGTAGCCGACGTAGACGACGCTGGGCGTGGCTTCGTAGATGCGCACGTAGGTCACGTAGTGCAGCGGGGAACTGGCCGGTATGGTGTAGACCACTGCCGGCACCGACGTGGCGACGCGCCACGGGCCGGTCAGGTCGGCGGCGGTGAACCAGACGCCGGCGGTCACCGCGTAGTAGCCGCCCGCGTCGACGCGGATCAGCGGCACCGACGAGTTGACGACGTAGCTGAGCGGCGTGCCGGCGATCGGCGAGTACTGCGGCGGCCCGTCGAAGCTGGGCGTGAAGGCCGGCCCGTTCTTCAGCGGCACCGTCGCCGTCTGCGGGATCGAATTGGAGATCAGCGCCTCCTGCGCCTGCGGCGTGCCGGCCACCGTGGGCAGCACCGCGCCGGCGGGCGTCTTCGGCGGGATGCGCGCGAAGTCGGCCGGCAGCGCATTGGCGGCGACGAAGGTCCAGGGGCCGGTGAGCGCCGGCGCGCTGAACCAGCGCCCGGACATCAGCACGTAGTACTGGTTGTTGCCGGTCTCGACGAACACGTCCGCCGTGGTGTTGGCCGCCCACAGCAGCTGCGTGCCGGTGACAGGCACGAAGTCGGGCGTGCCCTTGAAGACGATCAGCTCGGTGGGCTGCTGGCTGACGATGAGGGTCGGCACGCCGCCGGCCAGCGACGGCTTGGGGTTGGCCTTCGGCCCGCCGTCGAGCAGATCGACCTGGCCCCCCTGGGCCAGCTTCCTGGCCACGTCGTCCATGCCCAGCGGTTGGGTGCTGGACAGCGTCCACGGCCCGGCGATCGAGTCGGCGCTGAGCCAGCCGTCGTAGACGTGCATGTACAGCCGGTCGCCCAAGCCGCCTTTGAGAATGAGCGCGCTGGTGTTGATGACGCGCTGGAAGCGGCTGCTCTCCGGCACCGGCTTCCACACCGGCGCACCGTTCACCGGCACCAGGATCGCCGGCCTGTAGCTGACCACGACCTGCGGCGGGTCGTTCTGCACCTGCACCGGCGTCGGCTTGACGCCGCTCGCGGCGAGCGAGGCATCGAGCCGGTCCAGCGACATCGTGCGCAGCTGCTTCTGCAGCCCGGCCTGTATGGCGGCCGTGTAGCCGGCGCCGCGGTCCCGCAGCGTCGGGAAGTCGATCTTGGTGAGCTGCAGGTTCTCGAAGACCACCGTGCGCGTGGCCTTGTCCACCTGCGTGCGCGCGGTGGCGAAGACCACGCCGAAGGTCTCCTGTGGCGCGCCGGTGGGCTTGAGCGCCATGGCGGCGCGCAGGTCGATCTGGTTGTCGACCCAGCGGTTCACCTGCGGCTGGTACATCAGCACGGCGGCGCTGGGCACGCTGAGGTCGCGCGGCCACGGGTCGGCCGGCAGGTTGGCCGGCGCCGCCGTGGAGGCTGGCTGGGCGGCCGCCGGGCCGGCCATGGCCAGACAGGCCAGGCACAAGATGACGCCGGCCGAAGTGTTCTTCGTATTCATCGACGGAGCCTCGCAATGCTTGGAGCGGCCGCGATTCTAGAAGCCTGCATGCCCGGCAGGGAAACCCCCGCCGCGGTGGCCGGGAGGCCGAACCTAGAATGATTTCGTCCGCCCACTGGAGTGTCCCGAACATGCCTGCCCAACGCCGCGCTGCCGCTGCAGAACCTGCCGAGGCCGCAGCCACCGGCCCGCGTGTGCTGAAGAAGTATCCGAACCGGCGCCTGTACGACACGCGCAGCAGCTCGTACATCACGCTGGCGGACGTGAAGAGCATGGTGCTCAAGCTCGAGGACTTCGAGGTGCGCGATGCCAAGACCGGCGAGGACCTGACGCGCAGCATCCTGCTGCAGATCATCCTGGAAGAAGAATCCGGCGGCGTGCCGATGTTCAGCGCGCAGATGCTGGCGCAGATGATCCGCTTCTACGGGCATTCGATGCAGGGCATGATGGGCGCGTACCTGGAGAAGAACCTGCAGACCTTCGTCGAGCTGCAGAAGCGCTTCGCCGCGCCCGGCATGGGCCTGAACGACACCAAGGCCTTCACGCCGGAGATGTGGACGCAGTTCGTCACCGGCCAGGGCCAGGCGATGCAAGGCGTGATGAACGCCTACGTCGAACAGTCGAAGAGCCTGTTCACGCAGATGCAGGAGCAGATGGCCAAGCAGGCCGGCTCGCTGTTCCAGGGCATCCCGGGCATGCCGGGCGGCAAGCGCCCCGGCTGAGCCCTCCCGTGGCAATGCGGGACAATGCCCGCATGAGCCAACCCACGGATGCCGCGCCGACGATCGGTTTCGTCTCGCTCGGCTGCCCCAAGGCGCTGACCGACTCCGAGCTGATCCTGACCCAGCTGCAGGCCGAGGGCTACCGCACCAGCAAGACCTACGGCGATGCCGACCTGGTGATCGTCAACACCTGCGGCTTCATCGACGACGCGGTCAAGGAAAGCCTGGACGCCATCGGCGAGGCGCTGAGCAGCAACGGCAAGGTCATCGTCACCGGCTGCCTGGGCGCGCGCGAAGGCGACGGCGGCGGCAACCTGGTGCGGCAGATGCATCCCAAGGTGCTGGCGGTCACCGGCCCGCACGCCACGCAGGAGGTGATGGACGCGGTGCACCAGCACACGCCGAAGCCGCACGACCCCTTCGTCGACCTGGTGCCGCCGCAGGGCATCAAGCTGACGCCGCGGCACTACGCCTACCTGAAGATCAGCGAGGGCTGCAACCACCGCTGCAGCTTCTGCATCATTCCGTCGATGCGCGGCGATCTGGTGTCGCGCCCGGTGGGCGACGTGCTGGGCGATGCGCAGCGGCTGTTCGAAGCCGGCGTCAAGGAGTTGCTGGTGGTCAGCCAGGACACCAGCGCCTATGGCGTGGATGTGAAGTACCGCACCGGCTTCTGGGACGGCAAGCCGGTGAAGACACGCATGCTCGAGCTGTGCGAGCAGCTCGGCCGCCTGGCCGAGGGCTTCGGCGCCTGGGTGCGGCTGCACTATGTGTACCCGTACCCGCATGTCGACGAGGTGCTGCCGCTGATGGCCGAAGGCCGCGTGCTGCCCTACCTGGACGTGCCCTTCCAGCATGCCCACCCCGACGTGCTGAAGCGCATGAAGCGCCCGGCCAGCGGCGAGCGCAACCTGGAGCGGCTGATGCGCTGGCGCGAGCTGTGCCCGCAGATCGTCGTGCGCTCGACCTTCATCGCCGGCTTCCCGGGCGAGACCGAGGCCGAGTTCGAGACCTTGCTCGACTTCGTGCGCGAGGCGCAGATCGACCGCGCCGGCTGCTTCGCCTATTCGCCGGTGGCGGGGGCGTCGGCCAACCAGCTGGAAGGGCAACTGCCCGACGCGGTGCGCGAAGCGCGCCGCGCGCGTTTCATGGCCGTGGCCGAAGAGGTGTCGACGCGCAAGCTGGCGCAGCGCATCGGCGCCACCATGCAGGTGCTGGTGGACCATGCACCGGCCTTGGGCCGCAAGGGCGGCGTCGGCCGCAGCTATGCCGACGCGCCCGAGATCGATGGCCAGGTGCGGCTGCTGCCGCCGGAGAAGGCGTCGAAGACGCTGAAGGTCGGCGAGTTCACGCGCGCGCAGATCGTCGGCACCGAGGGCCACGACCTCATCGGCCGGCCCGTCTGAAGGACCGCAGCATGCCCGAACCGAAGGCGCTGAGCACCGAGCTGATCCACCACGCCTACCAGCCGCCGGCGGGCTTCGCCGCGCCGCAGCCGGGGGTGTACAAGGCGTCGACGGTGATCTTCCCCAACGTGGCGGCGCTGCAGGCCCGCAACTGGAAGGACAAGACCGGCTACACCTACGGCCTGCACGGCACGCCGACCACCTTCTTGCTCGAGGAGCGCATCGCCGCGCTCGAAGGCGGACGGCACACGCTGCTGGTGCCCAGCGGCCTGGCGGCAATCACGCTGGTGGACCTGGCGCTGCTGAAGAGCGGCGACGAGGTGCTGATCCCCGACAACGCCTACGGGCCCGGCAAGGACCTGGCGCGCCAGGAGCTGTCGCGCTGGGGCATCACGCACCGCTTCTACGACCCTGCCGATGCGGCGGCGCTGGACGCGATGATCGGGCCGCAGACGCGGCTGCTGTGGCTGGAGGCCGCGGGCTCGGTGACGATGGAGTTCCCCGACCTGCGCGCGCTGGTGCGCGTGGCGCGGGCCAGGGGCGTGCTCACGGCGCTGGACAACACCTGGGGCGCGGGCGTGGCTTTCAACGCCTTCGCGCTGGGCGACGGGCTGGGCGTGGACATCAGCGCGCATGCGCTGACCAAGTACCCGTCGGGCGGCGGCGATGTGCTCATGGGCTCGGTGACCACCCGCGACCACGAGCTGCACCTGCGCCTGAAGGCCACGCACATGCGCATGGGCTGGGGCGTGGGCGTCAACGATGTCGAAGCGGTGCTGCGCGCGCTGCCATCGCTTCCGCTGCGCTATGCCGCGCAGGATGCCGCCGGCCGCACGCTGGCGCGCTGGTGCGCGCAGCAGCCGCAGATCGTGCAGGTGCTGCATCCGGCGCTGCCGGCCTCGCCCGGCCACGCGCACTGGGCGCGGTTGTGCACGCAGGCCGCCGGCCTGTTCTCGGTGCACTTCGATCCGGCCTTGCCGAGCGAGGCCGTGCATGCCTTCGTCGATGCGCTGAAGCTCTTCAAGCTGGGCTACTCCTGGGCCGGCCCGGTGAGCCTGGTGGTGCCTTACGAGCTGGCGCTGCTGCGTCCCGGCACGCCTTGGCGCGGCACCTTGGTGCGTTTTTCGCTGGGCCTGGAAGACGTGCGGGATCTGCAGGCCGACCTGCAGCAGGCGCTGCAGTCGGTGCAGGCGCTGCGTTCGGGCGCCTGAGCACGGCGCGGGCAGGCGGCGTCAGCGGGCGGCCGACGCCTGCTTGAGATGGCGGTAGATCAGGCCCCGCGACACCCCGAGCTCGCGCGCCGCGCGCGACACGTTGCCGGCACAGGCCGCCAGCGTCTTCTCGATCAACTGCTGGCTCGCGTCGCGCAGGCGGGCACCGTCCTCCGGTGCGGCGGCAGCCGCTGCGGCCGACTCCGGCAAGGGCCGTGCGGGCATCGGCGCCGCCGGCGGCGGTGCCGGATAGGTGGCGTGCTGCTCGGTCTGCGCCAGCAGGCAGAGCCTCAGCCCGTTGGGCAGGCCGTGCCACAGCAGCCGTCCGGCGCGCGCGGCGGCGATCAGCGGTGCCAGCGGCAGACCGAAGGTGCGCTCGACCGTCGTGTCCTCGCGCGGAGAGCGGGGGGCCTGCAGCAGGCTGCGGCCGGCCGCGTTCATCCACAGCAACTGGCCGCATTCATCCACCGCCGCCAGCCCCTCCAGCGGCGTGTGCAGCAACTGAGGGGTGGCCTGAAAGCGCAGCAACACGAAGGGCCGCGCCTGGCGGACCAGCAGGCGGTTCTCGATCGCCGCGGCATAGGTGCGCGCCAGCGCCGCCGCGTCGAACTGGAACTCGCGCCCTTCGCAGGACAGGTCGAGCACGGCGGCCAGGTCGCCGCGCACGTCGCGGATCGGTGCGGCCGCGCAGTGCAGTCCGCGGTTCAGCGCGAAGTAGTGTTCGGCGCCCTGGACCGTGCAGCTTTGCCCCGAGATCGCCACCATGCCCGGCGCGGTGGTGCCCACGCAGGCCTCCGACAGGTCCACCCCGATGCGCCCGGCCAGCCACATCAGCGGGCCGTGCTCGCGCTCAGTGGGCGAGGCGTGCACCACGACGCAGCGCGCGTCGGTCAGGATGACCTTGCAGCCGGTGCCGGCCAGCAGGGCCTGCAACTGCCGCAGATCTTCCTGGCCTGCTTCCAGCAGCAGGCGGTTGCGTGCCACGGCGCTGTCGATGCGGCTGCGCGTCACCGGCGTGAAGCTCAGCGATTCGGTGGTCGCCCGCTCGGCCTGGATGCAGCGTGTCCAGGACTGGATCACCGCCTCGGACACCAGCCCCGTGGGGCGCACGCCTTCGTCGAAGAAGCGCTGCCGCGCCAGGCCGACGCGCTGGGTTGGGGTGCTGAAGAACACGTTCGGCGCCACGTGCGCGGCCGGCACCTCGGGCGGGCAGTGGAGGGGCGAGCGGTGGGGCATGTCCGAAGCTTCCGGAAAGCCGATGGATTGTGCTGAAGCGCGACAGTTATCCGCTAGGGAAAGTACCAGATTGGGCGCGTGCGCGCGCCAGAGTTAAGGTTTCATCGCGCCGGCTGCGTCCAGCGGGTTCCGGTGCAACCAGAAGCACTGGAGACGACCTTGATGATGCAACTATCGACGAGTCGGCGCCCCTCTCCGGGCGCGTGCGTGCGCTTGTTCGCCGGTGTACTGGCCGGTGCATTGCTGTGGGCCCTGGCCGCCGCACCGGCGCTGGCGCAGCCGGCCAGCAAGGTGACGCCGGACTTCATCCGTGCCGCCACCGCCAAGGTGGACGGCGCCACGATCGAGGCCAACGAGCGCAACACACGCAACTGGCCCAGCTACGGCCTGGACTATGCCGAGACGCGCTTCTCCAAGCTCAAGCAGATCAACGCCGACAACGTGGGCAAGCTGGGGCTGGTGTGGAGCTACGACCTGGAATCGAGCCGCGGCGTCGAAGCCACGCCGGTGGTCATCGACGGCATCATGTACGTGACCGCGTCGTGGAGCATCGTGCATGCCATCGACACGCGCACGGGCAAGCGGCTGTGGACCTTCGACCCGAAGGTCGACCGCTTGGGCGGCTACAAGGGCTGCTGCGACGTGGTCAACCGCGGCGTCGCGGTGTGGAAGGGGCGCGTCTTCGTCGCCTCCTTCGACGGCCGCTTGTTCGCGCTGGATGCGGCCACCGGCGCCAAGGTCTGGGAGAAGGACACGATCATCGATCGCAAGATGTCCTACACCATCACCGGCGCGCCGCGTGTGTACAAGGGCAAGGTGATCATCGGCAACGGCGGCGCCGAATACGGCGTGCGCGGCTACGTCACCGCCTACGACGCGATGAGCGGCGAGCAGAAGTGGCGCTGGTTCACCGTGCCCGGTGACCCGAGCAAGCCCTACGAGGACATCTCGATGGCGCGTGCGGCGCAGACCTGGGACCCGTCGTCCAAGTACTGGCAGTTCGGCGGCGGCGGCACGGCCTGGGACACGATGAGCTTCGACCCCGACCTGAACCTGATGTACATCGGCACCGGCAATGGCAGCCCCTGGGCACGCAGCAAGCGCAGCCCGGCGGGCGGTGACAACCTGTACCTGGCGTCGATCGTGGCGCTGAACCCGGACACCGGCCAATACGTGTGGCACTACCAGGAGACGCCCGGCGACAACTGGGACTTCACCAGCACGCAGCCGATGATCCTGGCCGACATCAAGATCGACGGCAAGCCGCGCAAGGTGATCCTGCACGCGCCGAAGAACGGCTTCTTCTTCGTCATCGACCGCACCGACGGCAAGTTCATCTCCGCGAAGAACTTCGTCGACGTCAACTGGGCCACCGGCTACGACAGCAACGGCCGGCCGATCGAGACGGCCATCGCGCGCACCGCCGACCGGCCACGCGAGATCATTCCCAGCCCCTTCGGTGCACGCAACTGGCAGCCGATGTCCTACAGCCCGGCGACCGGCTATGCCTATATGCCGGTGCAAGGCATCCCGCTGACCCTGATGGACAACAAGGACTGGAGCTTCAACACCCACCGCCTGGGTGAGCCGCACAGCAACCTGGGCTGGAACCTCGCCACCTTCGCCAACATCGAACCGCCGAAGAGCAAGCCCTTCGGCCGCCTGGTGGCCTGGGACCCGGTGGCGCAGAAGGCCGCCTGGACCGCCGAGTACGTCGGCCCGTGGAACGGCGGCACGCTGGCCACCGCCGGCAACCTGGTGTTCCAGGGCACGGCGGACGGCCGCTTCATCGCCTACGACGCGCGCAACGGCAAGAAGCTGTGGGAGACGCCCACCGGCACCGGCGTCGTGGCGGGCCCGAGCACCTACGAGGTCGACGGCAAGCAGTATGTGTCGATCGCCGTGGGCTGGGGCGGCGTGTACGGTCTGGCCGCGCGCGAGACCGACCGCGCCGGCCCGGGCACGGTCTACACCTTCGCGCTGGGCGGGTCGGCCAAGGCGCCGGCCTTCGTGGACTACAAGCTGAACGCGCTGCTGCAGGGCGTGCCCTACGACAAGTCGCAATACGACGCCGGCACGGCGCTGTACGTCAGCAACTGCGCGTTCTGCCACGGCGTGCCCGGCATCGACCGGGGCGGCAACATTCCCAACCTGGGCTACTCGGCACAGGCGACGATCGCCAACCTGGACAAGATCGTGTTGAGCAGCGCGCTCGGGTCCAAGGGCATGCCCGACTTCAGCGGCAAGCTGACGCCGGCCGACGTGGAAAAGATCAAGGCCTTCATCCAGGGCACGGCCGACGCCATCCGCCCGAAGTAGCGCCCGAAGGTCGGCCGAAGCAGCGCCTCAAAACGGCGCCTGCCAGCGCAACGCCAACAGGGCGTTGCGCCCGGCAGCCGTCTCGAAGTAGCGGCCGTTGGCTTCGTTGACGATCACCGAGCCGGCGTAGATGCGGTCGGTGAGGTTGTCCAGCCGCGCCAGCAGCGACAGCGTGCCCGGGCCCAGCGGCACGCTGTGGCTCAGGCGCAGGCCGACCAGCGTGGCCGACGGCGAGAAGTCGGTGTTGCGGTCGTTCACCGGCATCTCGCCCTGGTAGCGCAGTTCCACGCCCAGTTCGGTGCTGGGCCACGGGCGCCAGCCCAGGCTGGCGAAGCCGCTGTGGGCCATCGTGCCGGCGATTTTGTTGCCGGCCGGCACGGTGACGCGATTGGCCGGGCCCACGCAGGGCACGCTGGCGCAGGTCTGGAAGCTGTCCTGGTATGCGGCGTTGAGGTAGGTCAGCGCCAGCAGCGCACGCCATTGCGGCGCGGGTTGCCAGCGCAGGCCCAGTTCGGCGCCGCTGCGCCGCGTGCTGCCCACGTTCTGGAAGGTGGAGCGGCCGCCAGCGTTGGTCAGCACACCGATCTCGTCGTCGGTGTCGGCGCGGAACAGCGCCGCCTCGACCCCCAGGCCCAGCGCATCGTCGCGCCACTTGGCTCCCACCTCCAGTTGCACGCTGGTCTGCGGCTGCAACGAGGTGTTGAAGCCGGTGCCGCCGTCGGGGCGGTAGGCCAGTTCGTTCAGCGTCGGCGACTCGAAGCCCTTGCCGGCGCTGACGTAGAGGTTCCAGGCCGGGGTCGGCAGCCATTGCAGCGCCAGCACCGGCGTGTTGTAGCCATAGGACAGCGCGCCGGAGTCGTCGCCGTTGCTCAGGTAGGCGTCGTCGCTGTCGACACGCAGCCGGCCGCTGCGCAGCCCCAGTGTGGCCAGGATGCCGGGCGCGAGCTCGGCTTCGCCCTGCAGGTACAGATCGTTGCTGCGCAGGGTGTTGGTTTCCTGGCGGCGCAAGGCGCCGGTGACGCCCAGCACCTGCCGGCCGCCGCGCACGACGAAGTTTTCGTAGCCGCGGCGGTCCTCGCGCTGGCTTTCGCTGGCCACGCCGGCGATCAGCGACGCACGGTCCCAGCGCCACACCAGCCGCGCATCCAGGCCCGCATAGTCACGCGCGAAGTCGATGACCCCGCCCGGGTGGCGCGGGTTGGCCTGCGTGGCCGGCGGGATGGCCTGCCACTGCGTGACGTCGCGCTGCCCCGCATAGAGCGTCAGCACGCTTTCGCTCAACGCGCCAGCGTCGGCGAAGCGGTGGCGCCAGCTGCCGCCGCCCTGCGTCTGGCCGGTGGTCTTGCGTGTGTCGAACTGGGACGCCTGCGGCGTGGTCTGGAACGGGTCGGCGTCGAACTGCTGGCGCGTCAGTCCCAGCGGGTCCTGCGCCGGCTGGTCGACGCTGTTCATCAGCAGCGTCACCGTGTCCTGCTCGCCCACCCAGCCCAGGCGTACGTTGCCCAAGCTGCGCTCGGCGGCGCTGTGCGGGCGCACGCCGTCGGTGCTGAACTGGCTGGCCTGCACGCGGATGTTCCAGCCGCCCGACAGCAGCGCTTCGGCACCCAGGCGCGCCTGCCACAGGCCGTCGCTACCGACGTCGCCGTCCACGGAATAGAAGTTGCCGGTGGGCGCGGCGCTGATGAGCGAGATGACGCCGCCGGAGTTGGCGCCGTACAGCGCCGAGAACGGGCCACGCAGCACTTCGATGCGCTGCGCGCCGGCCAGGTCGAAGTGCGACACTTGGCCCTGGCCGTCGGGCATGGTGGCCGGGATGCCGTCGGTGTACAGGCGCAGCCCGCGGATGCCGAAGGTGGCGCGTGCGCCGAAGCCGCGTGAGCTGAGCTGCAGGTCCTGCGCATAGTTGTTGCGCAGGTTGGCGACGATGCCGGGCACGCGGCTCAGCGATTCGGACAGGTTGACCATCGGGCCGGCCGAGCGCAGCTCGCTCTGGTCCACGACGCTGATCGCATAAGGGGTCTCGAAGGCGCGGCGCTGCACGCCGCTGCCGCTGACCACCACCTGCTCGGTCTCGGTGGGCACCGGTTGGCCGTGGCTGCTCAGCGTGGCCGTGGCCAGTGCCGCGGCGACCGCCGCGGCGCGCCTGGGGATGACAGTCGGTTTGCCCATCGAATGCGCTGGAGTGGAACTGGCATGGCGTCAAAGCCCAGGCAAACCCTGCCTCGCCGACAATGAGTTGCGATGCTGATCCTCCATTCTCCCGCACACGCCGCGCATGCCCCTGCGTTCGAATTCTTTCGCGGCGAGCGCGTGCCCTGTTTCGAGACCCCGGCGCGGGCGGCCTTCGTGCTGCAGGCCCTGCAAGCCGGTGGGCACGAACTGCAAGGCC
This sequence comes from Rubrivivax sp., assembly GCA_019635285.1. Lineage (GTDB taxonomy): Bacteria > Pseudomonadota > Gammaproteobacteria > Burkholderiales > Burkholderiaceae_C > Rubrivivax. The sequence continues at coordinate 147,975 of JAHBZS010000006.1, forward strand.
CCGACACCGACAGCACGCGCGTGCTGAGCCAAGTGCACAGCGCCCGCTACCTGGCCTTCTTGGAAACCGCCTGGGCGCAATGGCTGGCGCTGGACGCGGCACACGCCGTGCGCCAGCCGTTCCCGTCGGTGTGGCCGGTGCGCAGCTTGCGCAGCGACCTCGAGCCGGACAACTTCATCGCCCGCCTGGGGCTGTATTCGATGGACAACGGCAGCCCGCTGAGCGCCGGCACCTGGGCGGCGGCCAAGGCCGGCGCCGACCTGGCGGTGAGCGCGGCGGGGCGGCTCTCGCGCGGCGCGGCCGCGGTGTTCTGCCTGACGCGCCCGCCGGGCCACCATGCGGGGGCCGACTTCATGGGCGGCTACTGCTTCATCAACAACGCCGCCGTCGCCGCGCAGGCGCTGCGCGAGCAGGGCTGCCAGCGCGTGGCGGTGCTGGACGTGGACTACCACCACGGCAACGGCACGCAGAGCATCTTCTACGAACGTGCGGACGTGCTGACGCTGAGCCTGCACGGCGACCCGCGCACCGAATACCCCTTCTACCTGGGCCATGCCGACGAGACCGGCGCCGGGCCAGGGCAGGGCTGCAACCTGAACCTGCCGCTGCCCGCCGGCACGGCCACCGGCGCATGGTTCGACGCGCTGGACACGGCGTGTGTGCGCATCGAAGCCGCGCGCAGCGACGCGCTGGTGGTGTCGCTTGGCCTGGACACCTTTGCGGGCGATCCGATCTCGACCTTCCGGTTGCAGGCCGAGGATTTCGTCGGGCTCGGCACCAGGCTGAAGCGCCTGGCTCGGCCGACGCTGTTCGTGCTGGAGGGTGGCTACGCGGCCAGCGAGCTCGGCAGCAACGCGGCCTGTGTGCTTGGCGGCTTCGAGCAGGGCTGAGCAGGCTTCAAGATGCCTTCGATGAGACCTTGTGTCTCATCAACCGGCCCTTCTAGCGAAAGGGCCGCCCCGCGGCTGCGCCGCTCACGCCTTTGGCGTCGATGAGACTTTGTGTCTCATCAATCGGCCCTTTTAGCGAAAGGGCCGCCCCGCGGCTGCGCCGCTCACGCCTTTGGCGTCGATGAGACTTTGTGTCTCATCAATCGGCCCTTTTCACGCTCCCAGTCGCGTTTCTTTTCGGTGTCGCGCTTGTCGTGTTCGGCCTTGCCCTTGGCCAGCGCGATCTCCGCCTTGACCCGGCCGCCCTTGTAGTGCAGGTCCAGCGGCACGAGCGTGAAGCCCTTCTGCTCGACCTTGCCGACCAGTCGCTTGATCTCGTCCTTGTGCATCAGCAGCTTCTTCGTGCGGTCGGCTTCGGGGTGCACGTGCGTCGACGCGCTGCGCAAGGCGTTGATGCGGCAGCCGATGAGGTAGAGCTCGCCGTCGCGGATGACCACGTAGCCGTCGGTCAGCTGCACCTGACCGGCGCGGATGGCCTTGATCTCCCAGCCTTCCAGCACCACGCCGGCTTCGTAGCGTTCCTCGATGTGGTATTCGAAGCGGGCGCGGCGGTTCTCGGCAATGGCGGGCATGGTTCTCGAGTCGATCTGTCTTTGCCAGGCGACTCGAACCCCCTCGCGGGGTGGGCCGGGCCGGCTCGGCCCTGGGGGCACTCTCTAGAATCCTTGCATTGTATGAAGCACGTGAACAAGTCGGTGCTGCTCTGGTACTCGCAGGAAGAGATGTACCGGTTGGTGACGGGGATCGAGGACTATCCGCGCTTCCTGCCCTGGTGCGACCATGCCGAGATCGTCGAGCGGCATGAGGACGGCGTGACGGCGCGCATCGGGCTGGCCTACGCAGGGGTCCGGCAGACCTTCACCACGCGCAATGAACACGTGCCCGGCGAATCGGTGATCGTCAGGCTGGTGGACGGGCCGTTCTCGCTGCTCGACGGTACCTGGGCCTTCCGGCCGCTGGGCCGCGCCGACGGGCCGGCGCTGGCCTGCAAGATCGAGTTCGACCTGCGCTACGCGTTTGCCAGCAAAGCCCTCGAGACCGTGCTGAGCCCGGTGTTCGACCGGGTGGCCAACACCTTCGTCGACTCGTTCGTCGCGCGTGCCGAATCGGTGTATGGACCGCGCTGACACCGCCGTGCTGAACGTCGAGGTGGTGTACTGCCCGGCGCCGGGACGCTGCGAGCGCGTGGCGCTGAAGCTGCCCGACGGTGCCACCGTGGGCGACGCGGTCGCGGCCAGCGGCCTGTGCGAGCGGCACGGCCTCGCGGCCGATGCCATCGAGATCGGGGTGTGGTGCCGCAAGCAGCCGCTGCAGACCCGGCTGCGCGAGCGCGACCGTGTCGAGCTGTACCGGCCGCTGCAGATCGATCCCAAGGAGGCCCGGCGGCAGCGCTACAAGCGTGCGCGCCAGGCAGCGTCCGGAAGCTGAGGCTGCGGCCGCCTCAGCGGCACTCGGTGGCCATGGTGCTGCGCGCGCGCTGCGCTTCGCTGGCGCGCTGCTCGTCGCTGAGGTATTCGCGCTCGCCGTCGGGCCTGACGCGCACCACGCGCATGCCGCTTTCCATGGTGGACAGCTGTTCGCGCGCGCGCTGGCAGTTGTCGGCACGGGCCGTCTGGGCCTTCTTGTCGTCCGCCTTCTGGCGCGTCGCCTGGTCCTGTTCGGCCTTGCGCTTGCGCTCCTCCAGTTCGGGGTCCACCGCCGGCCGGGCCGACGTGCTCGCGGCGGAGGGCGCTGCGGCGGCGGGTGCCGGCACCGCCTTGCGTGCCGCCGGGTCGGGACGCTGCAACACGTCCTTGTCGGGCACGTCGCGCGGCGGCGGCGTGTCGCTGATGTGGGTCTGGCCGCGGCTGTCGAGCCACTTCCACTGCGCCTGGGCGGGCAGGGACGACAGCGCGCAGGCCAATGCGACCAAGCCCAGCCCGGTCAGGCGCCGGGACCGCATGAAGTACAGGAGCATCGTGGAAGTGTAGTGTCCAGCCCCCGGGCGACGGGTGTGCAAAGCGTCACGGCATCGGGATGCCCGTGAGGGCGGTCCGTATAATCGTTTTTTGCGTCCGGAGTTTCATCCATGCGCCTTCTTGGCAAAGCGCTCACCTTCGACGACGTGTTGTTGGTGCCTGCGTATTCGAAGGTGTTGCCGCGCGACACCAGCCTGGCCACCCGCCTGTCCCGCAACATCACGCTGAACCTGCCGCTGGTGTCCGCCGCGATGGACACCGTGACCGAGTCGCGCCTGGCCATTGCCATCGCCCAGGAAGGCGGCATCGGCATCGTGCACAAGAACATGTCGCCGCAGCTGCAGGCCGCCGAGGTGGCCCGCGTCAAGCGCTACGAATCCGGCGTGCTGCGCGACCCGATCACCATCACGCCCGACGTCACGGTGCGCCAGGTGATGGCGCTGTCCAAGCAGCATGGCATCTCGGGCTTTCCGGTGCTGAAGGGCAAGGCGGTGGTGGGCATCGTCACCGGCCGCGACCTGCGCTTCGAGACACGCATGGACGCGCCGGTCAGCGAGATCATGACGCCGCGCGAGCGGCTGGTCACGGTGGGCGAGCACGCCACGCTGGAGGACGGCAAGGCGCTGATGCACAGGCACAAGCTGGAGCGTGTGCTGGTGGTCAACGAGGCTTTCGAGCTGTGCGGGCTGATGACGGTGAAGGACATCACCAAGCAGACCAACTTTCCCAACGCCGCGCGTGATTCGCTGGGCAAGCTGCGCGTCGGCGCGGCCGTGGGCGTGGGCGAGGGCACCGAAGAGCGGGTCGAGCTGCTGGTCAAGGCCGGCGTCGACGCCATCGTCGTCGACACCGCGCACGGCCACAGCGAAGGCGTGATCGAGCGCGTGCGCTGGGTCAAGAAGCACTATCCGCAGGTCGACGTGATCGGCGGCAACATCGCCACCGGCGCGGCCGCGCTGGCGTTGGTGGAGGCGGGTGCCGATGCCGTCAAGGTCGGCATCGGCCCGGGCTCGATCTGCACCACGCGCATCGTCACCGGCGTCGGCGTGCCGCAGATCATGGCCATCGAGTCGGTGTCCAAGGCCATCCTGGGCAGCGGCGTGCCGCTGATCGCCGACGGCGGCATCCGCTATTCGGGCGACCTGGCCAAGGCCATCGCCGCCGGCGCGCACAGCGCGATGATGGGCAGCGCCTTCGCCGGCACCGAAGAAGCGCCGGGTGAGGTCGTGCTGTACCAGGGCCGCAGCTACAAGAGCTACCGCGGCATGGGCTCGCTGGGCGCGATGCAGCAGGGCTCGGCCGACCGCTACTTCCAGGAAGGCGCCGACGACGGCAGCGTCGGCTCGGCCAAGCTGGTGCCCGAGGGCATCGAAGGGCAGGTGCCTTACAAGGGCTCGCTGGTGGCCATCGTCTTCCAGATGGCCGGCGGCCTGCGCGCATCGATGCACTACTGCGGCTGCACCTCGATCGCCGAGATGCACGAGCGCTGCGAGTTCGTGGAGATCAGCTCGGCAGGCATGCGCGAAAGCCATGTGCACGACGTGCAGATCACCAAGGAATCGCCGAACTACCGCACCGAATGACGATGGCCGGGTCGTCGACAGGCCGCCGCGCCGCGGCTATGCCGTTCATCATGCTCACGGTGCTGATCGACATGGTGGCGATCGGCCTGATCGTGCCGGTGCTGCCGCTGCTGGTGGGCACCTTCACTACGTCGCCTGCGCAGCAGACCTTCTGGTTCGGCGTGGTCTCGTTCGCCTTCGGCATCGCCAATTTCTTCGGCAGCCCGGTGCTCGGCGGGCTGTCCGACCGCTACGGCCGACGTCCGGTGCTGCTGATCGGCGTCAGCGGGCTGGCGTTGAGCTTCTTCGTCACCGGGCTGGCGACGGCGCTGTGGATGCTCATCGCGGTGCGGCTGGTCAGCGGCGCGATGCAGGCCAACGCCGCCGTGGCCAATGCTTATGTGGCCGACATCACGCCGCCCGAGGACCGTGCGCGCCGCTTCGGCCTGGTCGGCGCGATGTTCGGGCTGGGCTTCATCCTCGGCCCGGCGATGGGCGGACTGCTGGGCTCGATCAGCATCCACCTGCCGTTCTTCGTGGCCGGCGCGCTGGCCATCGTCAACTGGCTCTACGGCTGGTTCGTGCTGCCCGAATCGCTGCCCGCGGCCAACCGCATGGCCTTCGCCTGGCGGCGCGCCAACCCGTTCGGCGCGCTGCGCCTGCTGCGCTCGCATGCCGAACTCGCCGGCCTCGCCATCGTCAACTTCCTGCTCTACTTCGCCCACCACGTGTTCTCGGCGGTGTTCGTGCTCTACGCCGGGCACCGCTACGGCTGGGGCGCGCTGCAGGTCGGCCTCGTGCTCGCCTTCGCCGGCGCGCTCGACATGCTCGTGCAGGGCGTGCTGGTCGGACCGGTGGCGAAGCGGCTCGGCGACCGTCGCACGATGGTGCTCGGCCTCGCCGGCGGCGCCATCGGCATTGCCTGCATGGGCCTCGCCCCGAACGGCGTGCTGTTCGCGCTGACGATGCTGCCGAACGCGCTGTGGGGCCTGGCCATGCCGACCCTGCAGGCGCTGATGACGCGACGCGTGTCGGAATCCGAACAGGGGCAACTGCAGGGCGCCAACATGAGCGTGGCGAGCATCGCCGGCATCTTCTCGCCGCTGTTCTTCGGCTGGGTCTACTCGATCTCCAGCGGCACCGACGCGATGATCCCGTTCATCGGCACCAGCCTGTTGCTGGCGGCGGTCGTGCTCGCCGCCGCCGCGCTGATCGGAGCCCGCGTGGCCGGCGCAGCCGAACGCGACGACGGCGGGCCGGCGGCAGCCCCCTGATCCGGCGCCGCGGCCGCGGCATCGATCAGGCGTCGCCGAGGCGCTCCATGCGATAGCTGCCGTCGAGCACCCGCTGCACCCACGAGGCGTGCTCGAGGTACCAGTCGACCGTGCGCGCGATGCCCGATTCGAAGCTTTCGGTCGGACGCCAGCCGAGCTCGCGGCGGATCTTGGAGGCATCGATCGCATAGCGGCGGTCATGGCCGGGGCGGTCCTTCACGAAGGC
>JAHBZS010000060.1 GCA_019635285.1 Rubrivivax sp.
CGCCCACCAGCCTCGGCTTGGAACCGCCAGATCACTGCCGAGGCCGCAAAGACAACAACCCCTTCCTGAGAGCACTGCCGCGAGGCGCAGCGCGTGCTGTTTCTGGGCGCTGCGAAGACCCGGCAGATGCCCGCCGAGGATGACGGGCAAGCGCATCCGGGAAGTAAAGGAGGAGAGCGCGCCGTGCACGGCGCGATCGGGGGACATGAGCGGATGCGCTTGCCCGTCAGCCTCGGCTCGCGCAACCCTGAGAAGTCACTCAACCAAGGGCAGCAAAGCGCCGATGGCAGCCAACAGCTTCTATGCGATGGACGAGATCTGATCTCAGTGCATCGGCGCGCCGGGAGGCGCCGTGTTCAGCACCGTGATGCCGTCGGTGCCCAAGGTGCCGGCGGCGATCTCGTCCTCGGTGGCCTCGCGCACGTCGTGTACCTTTAGCTGAAGGCGCAGCGCCATGCCGGCCAGCGGGTGGTTGCCGTCCAGCACCACGTGCGACGGGTAGATCTCGGTCACCGCATACAGCACGTCGGCGGGCATGTCCGGCGTCTTGCTGCCCGGCGGCAGGCCTTCGAAATGCATGCCGACTTCGAGCTGCTCGGGGAACAGGTCGCGTGCCTCGAAGCACACCAGCTCGCTGCGGTAGTCGCCGAAGGCATGCTCCGGCTCGAGGTGCAGGTGGGCTTCGTAGCCGGCTTCGTGGCCGGCCAGTGCTTCTTCCACCTTGGGCAGCAGGTCGCTGCCGCCGTAGAAGAACTCCACCGGCTCGGTCAGCTCGTCGATCGGCTGGTTCTGCGCATCGGACAGCGTCCAGCTCAGGCTCAGCACACAGGGGGCAGTGATCTTCATCGAGGGATGATCGCACAGCCGTCTCCGCGACAATCCGGCCATGGACCTGAACCGGGCATTGCCGCTGCTGGGCGGCCTGTCGGCCACGCAGTTCATGCGTCGCCACTGGCAGAAGAAGCCGTTGCTGGTGCGCCAGGCACTGCCCGGCGCGGCGCCGCCACTGCCGCGTGCCGAGCTGTTTGCGCTGGCGGCGCGCGACGAGGTCGAGTCGCGGCTGGTGCAGCGCCAGGGCGACACGTGGACGCTGCGCCCCGGGCCGCTGCCGAGGCGCGCGTTGCCGCCGTTGTCACGGCCGGGCTGGACCCTGCTGGTGCAGGGGCTGGACCTGCATGTGCAGGCCGCGCACGGGCTGCTGCAGCGCTTTCGCTTCGTGCCCGATGCACGGCTCGACGACCTGATGGTCTCTTATGCCAGCGACGGCGGCGGCGTCGGCCCGCACCTCGATTCCTACGACGTGTTCCTGCTGCAGGTGCAGGGCCAACGGCGTTGGCGCGTCGGCCGCGCGCGCGACGATGCCTTCGTGGACGGCCTGCCGCTGAAGATCCTGCGCCGCTTCGAGCCCGAGCACGACTGGCTGCTCGATCCCGGCGACATGCTGTACCTGCCGCCGCGCTGGGCGCACGACGGCATCGCCGTCGGTGAATGCATGACCGCGTCGATCGGCTTTCGCGCCCCGGCGCCGTCGGAGCTGGCGCGCGAGCTGCTGGCCCGGTTGGCCGAGGACGTCGAGCCCACGCCGCGGGAAGGCCTCTACCGCGACCCGGCGCAGGGCGCGACGGCGACGCCCGGCGCGGTGCCGGACGCGTTGCGGGACTTCGCGGCTGGCGCGTTGTCGGCCGCGCTGCGCGACCCGCAGGCGCTGGCGCGGGCGTTGGGCGAATGGCTCAGCGAGCCCAAGGCCCGGGTGTGGTTCGAGGCACCGGCCCGCGCGCACCTGCGCGGCGGCGTGCAGCTCGACCGGCGCACGCGCATGCTCTACGACGCACGCCACCTGTTCATCAACGGCGAGTCCTTTCGCGCCGGCGGGCGCGACGCGCGGCTGCTGCGGCGGCTGGCCGACCGGCGCTGCCTGAGCGCTGCGGACGCGGCGCAACTCAGCGGCGAAGCGCGCGCCGTGGTCGCCGACTGGCTGGCGGCCGGCTGGCTGCAGGCGATGCCATGATCGCGCTGCGCGGCTGCCATGCGCCCGTCGTTGCGTCCGCAGCATGGAGGTAGACCCATGAGTCCGCAGATCGAGCCGGTGTCCATCGACAGCCGGCAGGGCTTCGTCGCCGCGGTGCACGGCGCACTGGCCCTGGCGCTGGCGCAGCGCGCGCGGCGCATGGTCTGGGCCGACACCGACTTCATCGACTGGCCGCTGGAGGACGCCGCCATGCTGCATGGGCTGGTCGACTGGCTGCGCCTGCCGCAGCGCCAGCTGGTGCTGCTGGCCGCCGAGCCCGAGGCCTTGCGTCGCCGCGCGCGCTTCATGGACGCCTATCGCCTGTGGTCGCACGCCATCGCCGCCTTCGCCCCCGCGCCCGACGACGCGGCGGAACTGCCTTGCCTGCTGTGGGCCGAGGACACGGTGCTGGTGCGGCTGCTCGACAAGCGGCACTGGCGCGGACGCAGCAGTCAGGCACCGACGGAGCTGCGCGTGGTGCGCGAGGAGCTTGACGCGCTTTTGCAACGGTCGGAGCCGGCCTTGCCGGTGACCACCCTGGGACTCTAGGGAAATCCACTAGGCGCCCTATAATGGTGAGCTGATTTCGGGGGCGGGCTGCGCTCTCTCCGAAGTCTCACAGGGGGGCCTGGTCAGAAGCGTCTCGGGCCCGGAATCGCCCGAATTCGCCCACTCCAAACCTCTGAGGAAGATCTTCATGAACAAGTCTCTCGTCCTGGCTTCGCTGGTCGCCGCCGTCGCTCTCGCCGCCTGCGGCAAGAAGGAAGAAGCGGCGCCGACCACGCCGGCTGCTGCCGCCGCGTCGGCTGCTGAAGCCGTGGCTGCGCCGGCGGCCGCCGCCGCATCGGCCGTGGCCGGTGCCGCCGACTCCGCCGCGTCGGCCGCCGTGGACGCCGCTTCGGCCACCGCCGCTGCCGCGGTCGAGGCCAAGGACGCCGCTGGCAAGGCCGTCGACGCCGCCAAGGACGCTGCCGCGGCTGCCGCCTCGGCCGTCAAGCAGTAAGGCTCGCGCAGCGACGAAAAAGCCGCCCTCGGGCGGCTTTTTTGTTGCCTCAAGCGCTTTCCCGCGCTACTTCAACTCCTCGACCAGCCGCGCGGCGATGCGCTTGCTGTTCTCGCTGCTGTCGGGCGCGCCCTGCGAATTGAGCACCGAGACGATGGTCTTCGGGCCGTCGGCCTTCAGCGCCACCTGGTACTTGACGGCCGCGGCACTGGTGTCGGTGGTGGCGCCGAAGAGCTTGGCGAAGAAGCCTGGCGAGGCCTCCTGGCCCGCCGTCTTGGGGTCGACGTAGCGCACGAAGTACAGGCCCGCCGCGCGGTCGCGGTCCTCGACGCTGAAGCCCGAGCGGTCCAGCGCCAGGCCGACGCGGCGCCAGGCGCGGTCCAGCCCGTCGTCGACCTCGAGTGCCGACCCGGGCGCGCCGCTCAGCGCGCGTGCCCGCGGCTGCGACGCCGCCGCCGCCACCGGGTTCTCCACGGCGCCCCGCGCCACCGTTTCCGACGCGCCGAGCCTGACCAGCATGCGCGTCAGGATCTCGTTCTCCAGGTCGGGCTCGGCGGGCCGCGGCTCCCACTTGGTGTAGTCCTTCTGCGGCGTGGTGTAGACCTCGACCATGCCCTTGTGGGTGACGAAGATCTCGCTGCCGCCGCTGGCCGTGCGCTCGATGCGCGTGCGGTACTGGTCGAGTTCGCCGGTGGAATACACCGAATCGAGCAGCGAGCCGATCGACTTGCGGATGAAGTCCTGCGGCAGCTTGGCGCGGTTCTCGGCCCAGTTGGTCTCCATCACGCCGGCCGTGGCGTCGTTCTTCACCAGCGTGAAGCCCAGGTCCTGCCAGAAGCTGACGAGCTGCGGCCACACCTGCTCGGGCGGCTTGGGCACGCTGAGCCAGCGCCGGTTCTCGTCCTTCTCGACCTTGTAGTCGCCCAGCGCCGTCGGCGCCACCGCCGGCGCCGCCACGGGACGCATGCTGGCACTGCCCGCCGCCGGCATGGTGCTGGCGCTGACCACGCCGCGTTGCTGCGGCTGTTGGTAGCGCCCGTCGCGGCTGAGCTGCTGCAGGTCGGGCGGAACTTCCAGCGGATTCATCTTGGTCGCCGCGCTGCGGTAGTCGACGCGATCGCCGGAGAACAGGCCGGACGAGCAGCCGCCCAGCGTGGCCGCCAGCACCAGCACGTACAGGACCGGGGGCTTGCCACCAGGTAGAGAAGTCACTTCAGGTCTCCAGCGCACCGTGGCCGGTGCGCGATGCGGACATCGATGAGGGCGGGGCCGATGGCGCGAGTTCCGGCTCAGCGCAGGCCACTGTCGCGCAGCGCCTGCTGCACCCGGGCCTGCCCGGCCGGCGTGAGCGGCACGATCGGCAGGCGCAAGCCGGGGCCGCACAGGCCGAGCTGCTGCATGGCCCACTTGGTGGGTGCCGGGCTGGGCTCGCAGAACAGCTCGCGGTGCAGCGGCAGCAGCCGCAGGTGGATTTCGGCGGCGCGTCGCACCTGGCCTTCCAGCGCGGCCATGCACAGCTCGTGCATGGCCCGCGGGGCCACGTTGGCGGTGACGCTGACATTGCCGTGCCCGCCCAGCAGCATCAGCGCCACCGCGGTGTTGTCGTCGCCGGAATAGATGGAAAAGCCCTTGGGCGCCTGCTTGATCAGCCACGCGGCGCGTTCGATGTCGCTGGTGGCGTCCTTGATGCCGATCACGCCGGGCACCTGGGCCAGACGCAGGGTGGTGTCGTGGTGCAGGTCGGCGACGGTGCGGCCGGGCACGTTGTAGAGCACCATCGGCAGGTCCACCGCCTCGGCCACGGCCTTGAAGTGCTGGTAGATGCCTTCCTGCGAGGGCTTGTTGTAGTAGGGCACCACCGACAGGTGGCAGTCGGCGCCGACCTGCTTGGCGTAGCGCGTCAGTTCGATGGCTTCGCTGGTGGCGTTGGCGCCGGTGCCGGCCATGATGGGCACGCGGCCCGCGGCCTGTTCGACGGCGACGCGGATGATCTCGCAGTTTTCCTCCATCGACACCGTCGGCGACTCGCCCGTGGTGCCGACCACGCCGATGCAGTCGGTGCCTTCGGCGATGTGCCAGTCGATCAGGCGACGCAGCGTCGGGTAGTCCACGCTGCCGTCTTCGTGCATCGGGGTGACCAGGGCGACGATGCTGCCAACAATGGGGTTCATGCGCGCATTCCTTGCAATCCGCCGATTTTACGCGAGCGGGTAGCGCCGCAGCCCGTCCGCGCCGGCGACCGCGGCGATGCGCTGCACGTAGCGCGGCGGCGGGTCCAGGAAGCCGTCTTCGTAGGCCACCACGCGCAGGCCGCGGGTCACGTCCAGCAGTTCGCCGTGCTGCAGCAGGAAGTCGGGCCGCGAAGGCTTGCCGACGCTCTGGTTGCCGTCGGCGAAGGTTTCGTAGATGAGCACGCCGCCGTCGGCCAGCGCGCCCAGCAAGGCCGGCCAGAGAGGGCGCCACAGGTAGTTGGTGACGACGACCGCGTCGAAGCGCTCGCCGTCCAGCGGCCACGGCGCGCCTTCCAGGTCGGCCACCAGCACGCGCGCCAGGCTGCGCAACGGCTGCACGGCGGCGGCGTCGCGGTCCACCGCGGTGAGCACGAAGCCCTGCGCCGCCAGCCAGCGCACGTGGCGGCCGCTGCCGCAGGCCAGGTCGAGCACGCGGCCGCCGGGGCGCACCAGCGGCGCCCAGCGCCGCACCCAGGGCGACGGCGCGTCAGAAGCAGGCCCAGACACGGTTGGCCAGGTCCACCGCGAAATGCGGGTTCAGATAGCTCAGGAACACCAGTGCCAGCGCCGCAGCGGCCAGCACGGCCCAGCCCAGGCGCGCGGCGCGGAGCTTCATGCGGGCTGCGGCACGGGCCGCACGATCGGCGTGTCGCGCACCGGCCAGTTGACCACCGCGGCGAACACGCCCAGCGCCACGGCGATCCACCAGACGATGTCGTAGCTGCCGGTGCTTTCGTACAGCCGGCCGCCGAGCCAGGCGCCCAGGAACGACCCCAGCTGGTGGTTCAGGAAGACGATGCCGCCGAGCATCGACATGTACTGCACGCCGAAGATCTGCGCCACCACGGCATTCGTCGGCGGCACGGTGGACAGCCACAGCAGGCCCATCGCCGCGGCGAACAGGTACACGCTCCAAGGCGTCAGCGGCGCGCTGATGAACAGCACGATGACCACCGAGCGCAGCAGGTAGATGGCCGACAGCATGCGCGGCTTGGACAGGCGCTGCCCCAGGGTGCCGGCGATGTAGGTGCCGAAGACGTTGAACAGGCCGATCAAGGCCAGCGCCGCGGTGGCCACGCCCGGCTCCAGGCCATGGTCCTTCAGGTAGGCGGGCATGTGCACGCCGATGAACACCACCTGGAAGCCGCAGACGAAATAGCCGGCCGTCAGCAGCCTGAAGCCCTTGTGGTTGAAAGCCTCGTGCAGCGCGGCGCGCACGCTCTGCTGCGGCCCGGCCTGGCTGCCGCGCTGCGCCGGCTCGCGCAGGCCGAAGGCCAGCGGCAGGATCAGCAGCGCCATCATGCCCAGCACGAACAGCGCGTTCTGCCAGCCCCAGCCGCCGATCAACCAGTTCTCCACCGGCACCATCAGGAACTGGCCGAAGGAGCCGGCCGCCGCGGCCACGCCCATGGCCCACGAGCGCTTCTCGGGGGCGACGTTGCGCGCGATCACGCCGAACACGATGGCGTAGGTGGTGCCGGCCTGCGCCATGCCCAGCAGCAGACCGGCGCTGCCGGTGAAGGCCAGGCCCGAGGTGGACAGCGCCATCAGCACCAGGCCGCCGGCATAGAACAGTCCGCCGATGAGCAGCACGCGGAAGGCGCCGTAGCGGTCGGCCACCATGCCGGCCAGCGGCCCGAAGATGCCCCAGGCCAGGTTCTGGATGGCCAGCGCGAAGGCAAACGTCTCGCGCGACCAGCCGCGGTCCATGGTCAGCGGCTGCAGGAACAGGCCGAAGCCGTGGCGGATGCCCATCGACAAGGTGACCACCGCCGCGCCGCACAGCAGCACCTGGGTCATCGACAGTCGCGCCGGTGCGCTTGTGGCAGTAGAGGTCATGCGGCGAATCTAGCGCAATCCGCCCGAGCGCGCCGCAGGCTACATTGCGGCCTCAACGGAGGATCGACGTGAAGGTTCTCGTGCTCGGCAGCGGCGTCATCGGCACCAGCGCGGCCTACTACCTGGCCCGTGACGGCCACGAGGTGCAGGTGCTGGACCGCCAGGACGGTCCGGCGCTGGAGACCAGCTTCGGCAACGCCGGCGAAGTGTCGCCCGGCTACTCGGCACCGTGGGCCGGTCCGGGCGTGCCGCTCAAGGCCATCAAGTGGATGCTGATGGCCCACAGCCCGCTGGTCATCTGGCCGCTGCTGGACCCGGCCATGTGGCGCTGGGGTGCGGCGATGCTGGCCAACTGCACCGAGCGCGCGTATGCGCTGAACAAGAGCCGCATGGTGCCCATCGCCGAATACAGCCGCGACTGCATGAAGGCGCTGCGCGCCGAGACCGGCATCGCCTACGACGAGCGCGCGATGGGTACGCTGCAGCTCTTTCGCACGCAGGCGCAGCTCGACGGCACGGCCAAGGACATCCAGATCCTGCAGCAGTACCGCGTGCCCTACGAGCTGCTGGACCGCGACGGCTTCGTCAAGGTCGAACCGGCGCTGGCGCTGACGAAGGACAAGTTCGTCGGCGCGCTGCGCCTGCCCGGTGACGAGACGGGCGACTGCTTTAAGTTCAGCAACCGCCTGGCCGAGATGGCGCAGGGCCTGGGCGTGAGCTTCCGCTGGGGCACGCCGATCCGCGGCCTGGAGCGGCAGGGCGCCCGCCTCACCGGCGTGCGCACCGACAGTGGCCTGCTTCAGGCCGACCGCTACGTGCTGGCCCTGGGCAGCTATTCACCGCTGATGCTGCGCCCGCTGGGCCTGCGCATCCCGGTGTATCCGGTGAAGGGCTATTCGATCACCGTGCCGATCACCGACACGAAGTTCGCGCCTGAATCGACCATCATGGACGAGACCCACAAGGTGGCGGTGACGCGGCTGGGCGACCGCATCCGCGTCGGCGGCACGGCCGAGCTGGCGGGCTACAGCCTGAAGCTGCGCGAGGCGCGGCGCGCCACGTTGAACCACGTGGTCACCGACCTGTTCCCCAAGGGGGGCGATGTGTCGCAGGCCAGCTTCTGGTGCGGGCTGCGGCCGATGACGCCCGACGGCACGCCGATCGTCGGGCCCACCCCGTTGTCTGACCTGCTGCTGGCCACCGGCCACGGCACCTTGGGCTGGACCATGGCCGCCGGCACGGGGCGCGTGATTGCCGACCTGGTGTCCGGACGTAAGCCGGAGATCGATATCGCCGGGCTGACCATGGCGCGCTACGGCTGAGCGCGCACGCCTACCTAGAATCGGCCGCCATGGCCACCAAGCAGAGTACCTACGCCGAAGCCTCGATCCGCGTGTTGAAGGGCCTGGAGCCCGTGAAGCAGCGGCCGGGCATGTACACGCGCACCGACAACCCGCTGCACATCGTGCAGGAGGTGATCGACAACGCCGCCGATGAAGCGCTGGCCGGTTTCGGCCGGCGTATCGCGCTGACGCTGCATGCCGACGGCTCGGTCAGTGTCGACGACGACGGGCGTGGCATCCCCTTCGGCCTGCACCCCGAAGAGCAGGTGCCGGTGGTCGAGATCGTGTTCACGCGGCTGCACGCCGGCGGCAAGTTCGACAAGGGCTCGGGCGGCGCCTACAGCTTCAGCGGCGGCTTGCACGGCGTGGGGGTCAGCGTGACCAACGCGTTGGCCAGGCGCCTGCAGGTGACGGTGTGGCGCGATGGCCAGGTGGCCACCTTGGCCTTCGCCGGCGGCGATGTGAGCGAGCCCTTGAAGACGCGCCCGGCCACGGCCGGCGAACGCAAGCACGGCACGCAGGTGCGTGTCTGGCCCGACCCGAAGTACTTCGACAGCGCCGACCTGCCGCGCGCGGAGCTGGTGCATCTGCTGCGCAGCAAGGCGGTGCTGATGCCCGGCGTGAGCGTGACGCTGGCGCTGGAAAAAGGCGGCGAGACGCAGACCTGGCTCTACAAGGGCGGCCTGCGCGACTACCTGAACCAGCACCTGACGGCCGAGCCGCTGATCCCGCTGTTCGAGGGCGAGCAGTACGCCACCGGGCAGGAGACCGAGAACATCGCCGAAGGCGAGGGCGCGGCGTGGTGCGTGGCCTTCACCGAAGAGGGCGTGACGCTGCGCGAGAGCTACGTCAACCTGATTCCGACGGTGGCTGGCGGCACGCACGAGAGCGGCCTGAAGGACGGCCTGTTCGGCGCGATCAAGGGCTTCATCGAGCTGCATGCGCTGGCGCCCAAGGGCGTGAAGCTGATGCCCGAGGACGTGTTCTCGCGCGCCAGCTTCGTGCTCTCGGCCAAGGTGCTGGACCCGCAGTTCCAGGGCCAGATCAAGGAGCGGCTGAACAGCCGCGACGCGCTGCGGCTGGTGTCGGGCTACGTCAAGCCGGCGCTGGAACTGTGGCTGAACCAGCACGTGGAGTACGGCAAGAAGCTGGCCGAACTGGTGATCCGCCAGGCGCAGACGCGCCAGCGTGCGGCGCAGAAGGTGGAAAAGCGCAAGGGCTCCGGCGTGGCCGTGCTGCCGGGCAAGCTCACCGACTGCGAAAGCCGCGACCTGAACCTGAACGAGGTGTTTCTGGTGGAGGGCGACAGCGCCGGCGGCAGCGCCAAGATGGGCCGCGACAAGGAGACGCAGGCCATCCTGCCGCTGCGCGGCAAGGTGCTCAATTCATGGGAGGTCGAGCGCGACCGGCTGTTTGCCAACAACGAGATCCACGACATCGCGGTGGCGGTGGGGGTGGACCCGCACGGCCCCAACGATGAGCCCGACCTCAGCGGCCTGCGCTACGGCAAGGTCTGCGTGCTCAGCGATGCCGATGTCGACGGCTCGCACATCCAGGTGCTGCTGCTGACGCTGTTCCTGCGCCATTTTCCCAAGCTGATCGAGCGTGGCCACGTCTATGTCGCCAAGCCGCCGCTGTTCCGCGTCGATGCGCCGGCGCGCGGCAAGAAGCCGGCCGCCAAGATCTACGCGCTGGACGAAGGTGAACTGGAGGCGACGCTGGACAAGCTGCGCAAGGAGGGGGCGCGCGAAGGCAGCTGGAGCATCAGCCGCTTCAAGGGCCTGGGCGAGATGAACGCCGAGCAGCTGTGGGAGACGACGCTGAACCCCGAGACGCGCCGGCTGCTGCCGGTGGCCTATGGCGCCGCCGGCTTCGGCGCCACCGTGCAGTCACTGACGCGGCTGATGGGCAAGGGCGAGGCGGCGGCCCGGCGCGAACTGATGGAACTGCACGGCGACGCGATCGAGGTGGACGTCTAACGTGGCGCGGGTGCCGGGTCGACGTGACCCGACACCCAGGGGCGCGGAGCCCCGGCCGCTCACAGCTTCTTGACGGTCACCGTTTTCGAGACCTGGTTGTTCGCAGCGTCCGCGGCCCGCACGTTGAAGTGGTAGTAGCCGGCCGCGGCAGAGCTGCTGTCCCACACATAGGTGAGCGAGCCGCCCGTCCCCGCCATGACGCGCTTGCCATTGAGGTAGACGCTGTGCTGGATGGCCGCCGCGCCGCGGTCGTCCGAGAAGGTCGCGGTGACGGTGACCGCGCCGGTGGCGATGCTGCCCATCGTCGGGGTCAGGATCGTGATCACCGGCTTGACCGTGTCGACGCTCGTGTCGACGCTCGTGGGGACGCTTGCAGCCGCGTTGGCGACGTTCACGGCCACGACGCTGGAGCTGCTGGAGTTGCCTGCCGCGTCGAAGGCCACCACGCTCAGGTTGGCCATGCCGTTGGCGACTGTCGTCGAGTCCCAGCTGAAGGCAAACGGACCGCTGGTATCGGTGGCCACGGTCTTGCCGTTGACGCGCAGCTCGGCGCGCACCACGCCGACGTTGTCGCTGGACGACACGTCCACGGCCACCAGACCGCTGACGGTGCCCGACGCGGTGGGCGCGGTCACGGACACCGTCGGCGGCTTGGTGTCGGCCGCCATGCCCGCCGCCATCGCGGCCTGCACGGCGGCGCCGGCGTTGACGCGGCCGTAGCCGAAGTAGACGTCGCGCCCGGCCGTCCCCAGGTCGGTGGCGGACGAGTAGAGCAGCTTCTCGATCTGCACATTGGTCAGCGTCGGCTGCGCGGCCATCATCAGGGCGACCGTGCCCGCGGTGACCGGCGCGGCGAACGAGGTGCCCGAGACGGTTTTGTAGCCGCCACCGACCACCGTCGTCCAGATGCCGACGCCCGGCGCGGCCAGCGCGATGACGTTGCCGTAGTTCGACCAGCTGGCCAGCTTGTCCGTGGAGCCGGTGGCCGACACCGTGATCATCGACGTGGTGGGCGCGGTGCTGGACAGCGCGCCGCTGTTGCCGGCCGAAACCGTCACCAGCCCGTTCTTGCTGCGCATGTAGTTGGCGGCGGCGATCACCGACGACATGCCGGCCGCTTCGAAGCTGATGTTGGCGACCCGCGCGCCGTGGTCGGCGGCCCAGGTCAGGCCCTGGGCCAGCGTGCTGGTGTAGGCGTAACCCGAGGCGTCGGTGACGCGGATCGGCATGATCGACGCCTGCCCCGCGACGCCGGCCACGCCGGCGCCGTTGTTGCTGCTGGCCGCCGCCGCACCGGCGACCTTGGTGCCGTGTCCGTACACGTCCGACGTGTCGGCGTTGTTGCTGTAGAAGTTCCAGCCCGGCACGATGCGCGCCGCCAGGTCGGGGTGCGTGCTGTCGACGCCGGAGTCGAGGATGGCGACGATGACACCGCGCCCCTGCGACTGATCCCACGCGGTGGGCGCGCTGATGACCGGCAGGTGCCAGGCGCTGCCCATGTAGGGGTCGTTGGTGATCAGGTCGGGTGCGATGCGCCGGTCCAGGTCGGCGAACTTCATGTGTCGGTGCCGCGACATGCGTTCGACCGCCGCGCGCTCCGACCCGGCCGGCACCTCGACGATGTGCAGACCGCTGCCACCGAGGCGCCGGCCCCGGCCGCGGACTTCGCCCAGCGCCGAGGCCATGGCGCTGTCCTTCAGGCCCGCCCGCGGGATGACGATGATGCGTCCCGGGGCGAAGGCACCGTCCGCCTGTGCCTGTGTGTCGGCCGGAGGGGCGGCAGACGCCGTCGGCGATATCGAGGACAGCGCCCCCAGGAGCAAGCTTCCAACAACCGGCGCGATGCGTGACATGTTTCCCCTTGGATGACAAGTCGAGCAGTGCTGGGCACAAGACTGCGTCACGCACCATCTGCGCAGCTTCCGCCCGATTTGGCGCTGTCCGATGAGGGACAGGCCGAACCCATCAGCGTCGCTGCTGCTGACCCACCGCTCGCCCAAGGGGATGCGGTGCCTGGTGCCGTCTGGCAGTCCTGCCGTCCTGGAGCAATTGCCCGTTAGACCGTTGACTTTGCGCACCACGCTTTCGCGTGGGTTGCCCTTCTCAGAAGGCGAAGGCTCTCTACGGGCTCCGACTGTATCGAAGGGGTCTCGGGCAGGTCGTTAGATTTGGTATCAAGGCGCAAGCGTTTTCTTGCGAAGCGCGGGGAGCGAGCGCGTGTCGCGGCCGACTGCGTGCGGGCCTGCCGTGCCTCGACGCGCGCCGTCAAGGCTCACACGTCGGGGTCGAGCCGCAGTGCCGGCATCAGCAGCTCGATGCCGTCCAGATCGCGCCGAGAGGTGTCGGCATGGCGCGACGACAGGGCCTGCAGCTTCTCTGCGTCCACACGCCCGACAACCTTCGGCAGCTCGCTGTAGCGCAGGCCTTGTCCGATCAGCCAGTCGACTGCGGTGTCGCGCAACGCCTGCCAGCCGATGCCGGCGGCTTGCGCCAGCTGCGCGTCCAGTGCGGCGCTGATGACCATCGACGCCACGTCGGCCGTCGACAGCGCCTGGCCCGCGGCGTCCTGCAGCACGGGCTGGTCCGCATGGGCCCCCGGGGGCAGCGTGCGCGGCAGCCAGGCCGGCATCGGCAACTGGCGTGCCCATGCGCCGCGCACGTTCATGCGCAGCTGCGCGGCGTCCAGGTCAGCGGCCCGCACCTGCAACGCTTCGTCGACCGACAGGCCCATCAGCGCCAGCCCGCACAGCAGCCGCGACGTGCCGCGGCTGGCGGTGAGCAAGGCCATCGCCTCCGGCTGACTCAGCAACTGCAGCGGCGGTGGCAGGGCGGTGCCGGCGAAGCCCTGGCCGGGGGTCGCGCCCAGCCGCGGCGCGGCGTGCGCGCCGGGCTGGCCCAAGGCTGGATGCTCGCCCCATCCCGGCGTCAGCAGCACGGTCGTGTTCGACGCCGGGGCGCTGACCCGCGCCGGCCGGTTGAAGAGCTCCACCGTGCCCATGACCAGCAAGGCCAGTGCCGCGGCACCGGCCAGGACCAGCGCGCCGTCGCGCCAGCGGTCAGGGCGGAACGGCGCCGTCGGCACGCTGGCGGCTTCGAGCACGGTCACCGTGGCCACGCGTCGCGCGTCGTCCGCCTCCAGGCGCGACACGCGCTCCAGCAGGTCGCGACGCGCCTTGTCCACCTGGGCCAGGTCGTCCTCCAGCACCTTGGCTTCGCCGAAGCGGGCGTTGGTCTTGGTCAGCGCTGGGCGCGTGGCGCGCAACTGCGCGCGCAGCCGCTCGACCTGGGCCTGCGCGCTGGTCTGGTCCTCCTGTGCGGCCTGCAGCGCCCCCTGCAGGCTGACGTTGCGCTGGCGCACGATCTGCGCCTCCAGTTCGGCCAGGCGCGCGCGCATCGCCCGGGCGCGCGGGTCCATCGCCAGGAACTCGGCGGTGTAGGTGCGTTCGAGCTCCTTCAAGTCTTCGCGAACCTGATGCGCCCGCGTCTCCAGCCCCGACAGCGCCGGGTCCGAGCGCACCTGCGTGCTGCTCTTGCCCTCTTCGACGGCCTTGCTGATCGCATTCACGCGCGCCGTCGCCGCCGCTTCTTTTTCGACCGCGGTGTCGAGTGCCCGGTTCAGGCCCTTGTTGCGCGCCACGGCGTCGTTGTCGTCGCGATCGGCGGCCACGTCCTCGCGCTGGCGGAAGGCATCGAGCTTGGCGCGCCGGTCGGTGGCGGTGCGCTCCAGTCGGGCCAACTCCTGCCGCGCGGCGGTGAGCTGGGCGTCGGCCTCCTTCGCCTGGCGCGCCGCGATGTCGTTGCGCACGACCTCGGGGTAGGCGTTGAGCATGGCGGCCAGCAGTTGGGGGTCGCCGCCGACGGCGCGCAGTTCGACCACTTCCGACCCCTGGACCGGCAGCACCTGCAGCATCGACTGCAGCGTGGCGGCCGGGTCGCTGCCCAGGGTGCCGGTGGGCACCCCGGCGCGGGCGAGCGCATCGCCCAGCTTGGCCAGCATCGGCCGGCTGTCGAAGAGTTGCAGCTTGGTGGTAAAGGCCGCCGAGGCCGACGAGCCGGGCCGGCCGACTTCAGGCAGGTTGACCTGCAGGCGCGTGCTAGCGCGGTATTCCGCCGGCCGGCTGAAATTCCACGCCTGGCCGGCGACCAAAGCGAGCAGGAAGACCAGCCCAAAGACCCCCAGCCGCCGGCGATTGCCGCGCCGCGCTGACGCCTGGGCCGCGGGTCCGGGGCTGTCGTCGACGCCCGGCCACCGGGGGGTCATCGTCGGATCGTTGCTCATCGCGGTCGCTCGATGCGTTTCGAGCGCGCATTGTGAGCCCCCCGACAGGCGCGGCGCGAGGCGTGGCCTCCCTCGAACCGGGGGAAGCGCAAAAGAAGTGCCGCTACATGCCCGCGTAGTTGGGGCCGCCGCCGCCCTCGGGCGTGACCCAGACGATGTTCTGCGTCGGATCCTTGATGTCGCAGGTCTTGCAGTGCACGCAGTTCTGCGCGTTGATCTGCAAGCGGTCGCTGTTGTCCTCGTTCTTCACGAATTCGTACACGCCGGCCGGGCAGTAGCGCGATTCCGGCCCGGCGTAGCGGATCAGGTTGATGGCCACCGGCACGCCCTCGTCCTTCAGCGTCAGGTGCGCGGGCTGGTTCTCTTCGTGGTTGGTGTTGCTGATGAACACGCTGGAAAGCCGGTCGAAGGTCAGCTTGCCGTCGGGCTTGGGGTAGCTGATCGGCGTGCACTCTTCGGCCGGCTTCAGGTACAGGTGGTCGGCCTTCTCGCGGTGAATGGTCCACGGCGGCGTCTTGATGCCCAGCTTGGGCAGCAGCCACTGTTCGATGCCGGTCATCAGGCTGCCGACCACGAAGCCCTTCTTGAACCACTGCTTGAAGTTGCGCGAACGTTCCAGCTCCTCGTGCAGCCAGCTCTTCTCGAAGGCCTGCGGGAAGGCGCTCAGCTCGTCGTGGCTGCGGCCGGCCTGCAGCGCGTCGAAGGCGGCTTCGGCACACAGCATGCCGGTCTTCATCGCGGCATGGCTGCCCTTGATGCGGCTGGCATTCAGGAAGCCGGCGTCGCAGCCGATCAGCGCGCCGCCGGGGAACACCGTCTTCGGCAGGCTGAGGATGCCGCCCGCGGTGATGGCGCGCGCACCGTAGCCGATGCGCTTGCCGCCTTCGATGTGCGCGCGGATGGACGGGTGCGTCTTCCAGCGCTGCATTTCCTCGAAGGGGCTGAGCCAGGGGTTCTTGTAGTCCAGGCCGACGACGAAGCCGAGCGTGACCTTGTTGCCTTCCAGGTGGTAGAGGAAGCCGCCGCCGTAGGTCTCGTTGTCCATCGGCCAGCCGGCGGTGTGCACCACGCGGCCGGGCTTGGCCTTCTCCGCGGGGATCTCCCACAGTTCCTTGATGCCGATGGCGTAGCTCTGCGGGTCGCGCCCGGCGTCGAGCTGGTATTTGGCGATCAGCTGCTTGCCCAGGTGGCCGCGCGCGCCCTCGGCGAACAGCGTGTACTTGCCCAGCAGTTCCATGCCCAGCTGGAAGCCGTCGTGCGGCTCGCCGTCCTTGCCGATGCCCAGGTTGCCGGTGGCCACGCCGCGCACCGCGCCCTTGTCGTCGTACAGCACCTCGGCGGCAGCGAAGCCGGGGAAGATCTCCACGCCCAGCGCCTCGGCCTGCTCGCCCAGCCACTTGGTCACCGAGCCCAGGCTGATGACGTAGTTGCCCTCGTTGTGCATGCACTCGGGCACGAAGAAATCGGGCGTGCGCGCGGCGCTGTCCTGCCGCAGGATGAGCACGTCGTCGCCGCTGACCGGCTGGTTCAGCGGTGCGCCTTTTTCCTTCCAGTCGGGGAACAGCTCGGTCATCGAGCGGGGGTCCATCACTGCGCCGCTGAGGATGTGCGCGCCGGGCTCGGAGCCCTTTTCCAGCACGACCACCGACACCTCCGCCCCCTTGGCCGCCGCCAGCTGCTTGAGCCGGATGGCCGCCGACAGGCCCGCCGGCCCGGCCCCGACGATGACCACGTCGTACTCCATCGACTCGCGCGGGCCGTAGGTTTCGAGGATCTGTTGCGGGCTCATGGCGAGGGCTCCTGTCTTGTGCGTGGCCGGCGATTTTAACTAAGCCGGCAGCAAAATAGAACGATCGTGCTATTTCCGGGACGAAGACGCCAGCCTGCTATCGTGGCCCGCGCTTGCAAGGAGGTTTCATGAGCTACAACATCGACCTGTCGGGCCGCGTCGCGCTGGTCACCGGCGCATCCAGCGGGCTGGGGGCACAGTTCGCGCGCACGCTGGCCCGGGCGGGTGCCGGGGTGGTGCTGGCGGCACGGCGCGTCGAGCGGCTGAAGTCGCTGCGCGCCGAGATCGAGGCCGACGGCGGCGACGCGCACGTGGTGGCGCTGGACGTGACCGACATCGACAGCATCAAGGCCGCGGTCGCGCATGCCGAGACCGAGATGGGCACCATCGACATCCTGGTCAACAACTCCGGCGTCGGCTCCACGCAGAAGCTGGTGGACGTGACGCCCGAGGACTTCGACCACGTCATGGGCACCAACGCGCGCGGCGCGTTCTTCGTCGCGCAGGAGGTGGCGCGGCGCATGATCGCGCGCGCCGAAGGCAAGGCGCCGGGCACCTTCACCGGCGGGCGCATCGTCAACATCGCCTCGATGGCCGGGCTCAAGGCGCTCAGCCGCATCGGCATCTACGCCGTCAGCAAGGCCGCGGTGGTGCACATGACGCGCGCCATGGCGCTGGAATGGGGCCGCTACGGCATCAACGTCAATGCCCTCTGCCCGGGCTACATCGACACCGAGATCAACCACCACCAGTGGCAGACCGAGTCCGGCAAGAAGCTGGTGGCGATGATGCCGCGCAAGCGCGTGGGGCAGCCGCGCGACCTGGACGCGGTGCTGGTGATGCTGTGCGCCAACGAGAGCCACTTCGTCAACGGCGCGGTCATCGCCGCCGACGACGGCTTCAGCCTCTGAGGCGGCCATGCGCACGCTGACGCCGCTGGAGGCCCGCGTGCTGGGCGTGCTGGTGGAGAAGCAGCACACCGTGCCCGACACCTACCCGCTGTCGCTGAACGCGCTGCTCGCCGGTTGCAACCAGAAGAGCGCACGCGAGCCGGTGATCAACGCCACCGAAGCCGAGGTGCTGACCGCGGTGGACGGGCTGAAGAGCCTGAGCCTGGTGTTCGAGGGCAGCGGCAGCCGCGTCGTGCGCTTCGAGCACAACATGGCGCGCGTGTACGCCTTGCCGGCGGCGTCGGTGGCGCTACTGGCGACGCTGCTGCTGCGCGGGCCGCAGACGGCCGCCGAGTTGCGCCTGCATGCCGAGCGGCTGCATCGCTTCGCCGACATCTCCTCGGTCGAAGGCTTCCTGGACGAGATGGCGGCGAAGGAGCCGCCGCGCGTGCGCAAGCTGCCGCGGGCGCCGGGCGCGCGCGAGGCGCGTTGGGTACACCTGCTGTGCGGCGAGCCGCTGCTGCCGGCGCAGGTGGCCGGCGGCCAGGGCGGAGACGGTGACGGCGACGCCGCGTCGGTGTCGGCCGGCGAGCTGGCGGCGCTGAAGGCCGAGCAGGCGCGCCTGGCCGACGAGCTCGCGCAGCTGCGCCAGTGGGCACAGCGCGTCGGCGCGGAACTGGGCATCGAGCCCCCCGGCCCCGCGCCTTGAACCCCGGAGCCCGGCCGCCATGCGTTTCGAGATTCCCGAGCAGAAGAAGCTGGTGCACGAGATGCACATCCCCATCCGCTGGGGTGACATGGACGCGATGGGCCACGTCAACAACGCCGTGTACTTCCGCTACATGGAGAGCATCCGCATCGAGTGGCTGTTCAAGGTGGGCGGCCCGCCAGACATGAACGGCGAGGGCTTCGTCATCGTCAACGCCTTCTGCAACTTCATCCGCCAGCTCGAGTACCCGGGCGAGGTGCTGGCCAGGCAGTACGTCTGCAACCCCGGGCGCAGCAGCTTCGATACCTACGTGACCCTGGAGCGCAGCGACCAGCCGGGCGTGATGTACGCCACCGGCGGCGCGACCACGGTGTGGCTGAACATTCCGCAGGGCAAGACCGTGCCGATGCCGGCCTGGCTGCGCCAGATCCTGGAGTGATGCGATGGCGCTGGACCTGGGCCTGCAATCCGCCAGCGAGCTGGCACGGCGCCTGCGCCGCCGCGAGCTGTCGTCGGTGGAGCTGCTGCAGCATTTCCTGGGCCGCATCGCGCGGCTGAACCCGGCGCTGAATGCGGTGGTCGTGCTGGACGCCGAGCGTGCGCTGCAGCGCGCCCGTGCCGCCGATGCGGCGCTGGCGCGTGGCGAATCCTGGGGGCCGCTGCACGGCCTGCCGATGACGGTGAAGGAATCCTTCGACGTGCCCGGCCTGCCCACCACCTGGGGCTTCGAGACGATGCGCGACAACATCGCCACGCACACGGCGCTGAGCGTGCAGCGGCTGCAGGACGCGGGCGCGGTGATCTTCGGCAAGACCAATGTGCCGGTGGCCATGGCCGACTGGCAGACCTTCAATCCGATCTACGGCACCACCCACAACCCCTGGGACCTGACACGCACGCCCGGTGGCTCGTCCGGCGGCTCGGCCGCCGCGTTGGCGGCGGGCCTGACGGCGCTGGAGCTGGGCAGCGACATCGGCGCGTCGATCCGCAACCCGGCGCACTACTGCGGCGTGTGGGGCCACAAACCCACCTGGGGCGTGGTGCCGCAGCAGGGCCAGCAGCTGCCCGGCATGGGATGCGTGGACACCATCGACATCGGCGTCGTCGGCCCGCTGGCGCGCAGCGCGCACGACCTGACGCTGGCGATGGACGTGCTGAGCACGCCGCTGCGCAGCTTCGGCCCGCTGGGCTGGCAGCCGGCGGCGTGGCGCGATGCCGGCGTGCCGGCGCCGCGGCTGCGCGTGGCGGTGATGGCCGACGACGCGCTGGCCGAGGTCGACGCCAGCGTGCGCGAGGCCACGGCCGCGCTGGTGCGTTTCCTGCGCGACAGCGGCGTGGCCGTGGACGAGCAGGCGCGGCCGGTGGACAGCGTCGAGGCCTGGACCACCTATGTGCCGCTGGTGCGCGCCGCGCTGATCGGCCCGATCAGCGACGCCGAGCACCAGCAGGCCGTCACCGAGGCTGCCAAGTGGCCCGCCGACAGCCTGGAGTTCGCGGCGCTGCACTGGCACGGCCGCTCGCTGAGCCACCGCGACTGGCTGCGCCTGGAGGAGGTGCGCAGCAAGCTGCGCCGGCAGTGGACGGCCTTCTTCGAACGCTTCGACCTGCTGATCTGCCCGGTGGCCACGACGCCCGCCTTCAAGCACAACCAGCAGGGCTGGCGCTGGGAGCGCTTGATCCCGGTGAACGGCCGCGGGCAGCCCACCACCACGTCGATGTTCTGGGCCGGCTACACCAACCTGTGCGGCCTGCCGGCCACCGCCGTGCCGCTGGGCCTGTCGCCGGAAGGGCTGCCGATCGGCGCCCAGATCTGCGGCCCGGTGCTGGCCGATCCGGTGTGCCTGCGTTTCGCGCGCTGGCTGGAGGCCGAGTACCGCAGCTTCGTGCCGCCGCCCTTGGCCACTTGAGGCAGTGCCCGAGGGGGCAGGAATGCGACGGCTGCTCTCGGCGCTTTGCTGTCCTTGGTGAGTCGCGTTTCAAGGCCCGCGCGAGCCGAGGCTGACGGGCAAGCGCATCCGCTCATGTCCCCCGATCGCGCCGTGCACGGCGCGCTCTCCTCCTTTACTTCCCGGATGCGCTTGCCCGTCATCCTCGGCGGGCACCTGCCGGGTCTTCGCAGCGCCCGGAAACAGCCCGCGCTGCGCCTCGTGGCAATGCTCGCCGGAAGGGGTTTTTGCCTTCGCGGCCTTCGCAGTGATATGGCGGTGCAAAGCCGAGGCTGGCGGGCGAACGCATCCGGGAAGTAAAGGAGGAGACCGCGCCATTCATGGCGCGGTCGGGGGACATGAGCGGATGCGTTCGCCCGCCAGCCTCGGCCCGCGCAGCCCTCAGAGAATCACAGCGATCCGACGAGCGACTGCAACGCGCCGAAGGGACTCAACCGGTGAGCAGCTTGTTCACCAGCTCGGCCGTGCTCGCCGCGCCCACCTTGCGCATCAGGCGGGCGCGGTAGACGTCCACGGTGCGCGGGCTGATGCCCAGGCGCTTGCCGATCAGCTTGCTCGTCAGGCCCTCGATCAGCAGCGCGGCGATCTCGCGCTCGCGTGCCGTGAAGTCCACCTTCAGCGCACGTCGCGACGACAGGTCCTCGAAGGCCCAGATGCCGGCGGCGTGCGGCTGCCGCGGGTCCAGCGCGCGGCCGCTGACGTGGCACCAGAAGAGTTCGCCGGATTGTTTGTCGCCCAGGCGCTTCATCACGCGGTCGTCGGCATACCAGCCGTGGCTATCCAGGCTGGCCACGATGCGTTGGCCGGTGCGTTCGTATTCGTCCTGCGTCGGGTACAGCACCTCGAAGGACTGGCCCACCATCTGTTCGCGCGTGGCGCCGAAGATGGCCAGCGCCTGGCGGTTGCAGTCGATCATCAGCCGCTGGCGCGACAGCACCAGGCCGATCGGCGCCAGCTCGAAGGCGGTGCGGTAGTCCAACGCGCTACAGGATGGCGTAGGTGGTGGTGGCCTGCGCGGCCAGCTCGCCGCGGCCGTCGTCGATGCGGATCTCGCCGAACACCAGCTTGCGGCCCATGCGCAGCACGCGCGCCACGACGCGCACCTCGTCGGCGTCGCCGGGCACCGGGCGCAGGAAGCTGGTCTGCAGCTGCACCGTGGTCATCGGCTTGAACTCGCCGAGGTGGGTGCAGACGGCCAGGATCATCGCCGTGTCCGCCGCGGCCATCATCGACTGGCCGCACAGCACGCCGCCGCCGTGCACGTGCTTGGCGGTGACCGGCAGCGTCAGCACCACTTCGCCCAGGCGCGCCTCCTGCAGCTGCAGCTGCAGTTCGGCCACCCACGGCGCGACCACCGAGCCGAGGATGCCGCGCAGGGCGGCAAGGTCGATGGTGGGCGTTTGGGGCATGGGGGCTCCTGAGATGACTTAATCAATTCTACGTAATGACTACTTAACGCATTACGTAGTACGCTTCGCGGCTGTGACGACCAGAGGATCACACGCATGAAGAAGCTCTTTCCCAGCGCCAAGGCAGCGCTTGCCGACATCGTGCACGACGGCCAGCTGATGGCGGTCGGCGGCTTCGGCCTGTGCGGCATTCCCGAAGCGCTGATCGCCGCGCTGCGCGACAGCGGCACCAAGGACCTGACGGTCATCTCCAACAACGCCGGCGTCGACGGCTTTGGCCTCGGGCAGCTGCTGGAGACGCGGCAGATCAAGCGCATGATCTCCAGCTACGTCGGCGAGAACAAGGAGTTCGAGCGCCAGTACCTGGCGGGCGAACTGGAGCTGGAGTTCACGCCGCAGGGCACGCTGGCCGAGAAGCTGCGCGCCGGCGGCGCCGGCATCCCGGCCTTCTTCACGCGCACCGGCGTCGGCACGCTGGTGGCCGAGGGCAAGGAAACGCGCGAGTTCGATGGCCACACCTACATCATGGAGCGCGCGCTGGTGCCCGACGTGTCGCTGGGCAAGGCCTGGAAGGCCGACGAAAGCGGCAACCTGGTGTTCCGCCGCACCGCGCGCAACTTCAACCCGGCGGTGATCATGGCCGGCAAGGTGAGCGTGGTCGAGGTCGAAGAGATCGTGCCCACCGGCAGCCTGGACCCGGACGCGATCCACCTGCCCGGCATCTACGTGCACCGCCTGGTGCTCAATGCCAAGCCCGAGAAGCGCATCGAGAAGCGCACCACCAAACAAAATCCCAAGGGAGCCTGACATGCCCTGGACCCACGATCAGATGGCCGCGCGCGCGGCCAAGGAACTGCAGGACGGCTTCTACGTCAACCTGGGCATCGGCCTGCCGACCTTGGTGGCCAACTTCGTCAGCCCCGACATCGAGGTCTGGCTGCAGAGCGAAAACGGCATGCTCGGCATCGGCCCGTTCCCCGACGATGCCGAGGTCGACGCCGACCTCATCAACGCCGGCAAGCAGACCGTGACCACGCTGCCCGGCACCAGCATCTTCGGCAGCCACGACAGCTTCGGCATGATCCGCGGCGGCAAGATCAACATGGCCATCCTGGGCGCGATGCAGGTCACCGACAAGGGCGACCTGGCCAACTGGATGATCCCCGGCAAGATGGTCAAGGGCATGGGCGGCGCCATGGACCTGGTGGCGGGCGTCAAGCGCGTCATCGTGTTGATGGAGCACGTGGCGCGCAAGAAGGACGGCGGCTTCGACCTGAAGATCCTGCCCAAGTGCACGCTGCCGCTGACGGCGGTGGGCGTGGTCGACCGCATCATCACCGACCTGGCGGTGCTGGACGTCACCCCGCAGGGGCTGAAGGTCGTCGAGATGGCGCCGGGCGTGACGCTCGAGGAACTGCAGACCAAGACCGGCGTGCCGCTGTTGCCGTAGCGCCACCGCGCGCCCCTTGTCGTCGCACGGCCGTCACAGCGGTCGTGCAGAATGCCTGCGAGGCCTGTGCGTTCGGTCACGGCGGAACGCTCGGCGCGCGGCCCTGGGATTGCCCGCCCACCGCCGCCGTGCGACGCTGCCGGCGAGTGCAGGGCATCGCAGGCCCAGGGGCAGGGACGACATGGCGGAACTCGGTGACAGTCTTGAGCGCATGAGCTTCGTGCAGTTGCTGCTGCTCTTCGGCTTCGTCACCTGTTACGTGCTGGCCATCGGCGGCCTCTTCGGCAGCACCGTGCGCCTGCGCGCCGCCGGCCTGGCGCTGCTGCAGGCCGGCGCCTTCACCGCGCTGACCGACCCCTGGGTGCATGGGGCGTTGTTCATGGCCTTCGCGGTCGCCGGGCTGGGGCTGTTCGTGCTGCTGAGCTGGCTGCTGGCGCGCGCGCTGGGTCCGCGCCAGGCCCTGCCGCTGCCGCCCGAGACGCAGGCCGGTGGCACGGCGTCGTCGCTGTCACAGCCCAGCCGTCACGACGACGAACCCGCCGCCGTGGCGGACCTGCCGGGCCGCGCGCGCGTCGCGCGCTAGG
>JAHBZS010000061.1 GCA_019635285.1 Rubrivivax sp.
GGCTTGCGCCGCGCCCTGGCACACGGCGGCGCCGCCGCCGGCACAACTGCACTGGTTGGCCGCGCCGGTGTGGATCACGTAGCAGCTGCCCGCGGCGCCGGATTCGAAGCTGATGCGCAGCGGCATGTTGCGCGCCACGGCCAGCATGCGTGCATGGTGGATGTCGGTCTCCAGCTGGGCGGCTGCGCCCTCCAGGTGCCGGCGCTGGATGCTGGCCTCGAAGCCCGGCACCGTCAGGCCGGTGACCACGGCCAGCACCGAGGCCGTGACCATGGATTCCACCAGCGTCACGCCGGCCTGGGCGCGGCGTTGGCCGAGGATCGGGCGGCGGAGGGTGCGGCGGGTGTTCATGGGGCGGCTCCTGGCAGTGAATCGATGGCTTCACTGTAGGAATTCGGCCGCCCGCGCGCGTCCCCGGCGCGGGGGAGCGGATCGGCCGAATTGGAGGGCCCCCGCGGCATCCCCCATCGGAGGGAGATTCAGGCCAGCCGCACGCCGGCGCCCGGCGTTTCGCAGCTCAGCGGCGCGCGCAGGCGTGCCGACGTGTCCGCCTCAAATGTCGCGGATCAGCTGGCGGAACTCGTCCACGTCCTCGAAACTGCGGTACACCGAGGCGAAGCGCACGTAGGCCACCTTGTCGATGCGCTTGAGTTCGCGCATCAGCAGCTCGCCCAGGCGCGCGCTGGGCACTTCCTTGGCGGCGCTGGCCAGCAGCTTGTCGTGGATGCGCTCCAGTGCCGCGTCCACCTGCTCGATGCTCACCGGCCGCTTGCGCAGCGCCAGCAGCATCGACGCGCGCAGCTTGGCGGCGTCGAAATCGACCCGCGAGCCGTCCTTCTTGACCACCGCCGGCAGCGCGATCTCGGCGCGCTCGTAGGTGGTGAAGCGCTTCTCGCAGTGCTGGCACCGCCGCCGGCGCCGCACCACGCCGCCTTCGTCGGATTCGCGGGTCTCGACGACCTGCGTCTCGTCGTGGCTGCAGTAGGGGCAGCGCACGGCGCCTCAGCGGTAGACGGGGAAGCGCTGCGTCAGCGCCGCGACCTGCTCGCGCACCTCGGCGATGCGCGCCGCGTCGTCGGGCCGGTCCAGCACGTCGGCCACCAGGTTGGCGGTGGCCCGCGCCTCGGCTTCGCCGAAGCCGCGCGTGGTCATCGCCGGCGTGCCCAGGCGGATACCGCTGGTCACCATGGGCTTCTGCGGGTCGTTGGGGATGCCGTTCTTGTTGCAGGTCATGTGGGCACGGCCCAGCAGGTCTTCGGCCTGCTTGCCGGTCAGCCCCTTGGGCCGCAGGTCGACCAGCATCACGTGGCTCTGCGTGCCCCCCGAGACGATGCGCAGCCCGCGCTCGATCAGCGTGCGCGCCAGCACGTCGGCGTTTTTCACCACTTGCGCCTGGTAGGTCTTGAACTCGGGCGCCAGCGCCTCCTTGAAGGCCACCGCCTTGGCGGCGATGACGTGCATCAGCGGCCCGCCCTGGATGCCCGGGAAGATGGCGCTGTTGATCTTCTTGGCGATGGCCTCGTCGTTCATCAGGACGACGCCGCCGCGCGGCCCGCGCAGGCTCTTGTGCGTGGTGCTGGTGACCACGTCGGCATGCGGCACCGGGTTGGGGTACACGCCGGCGGCGATCAGCCCGGCGTAGTGCGCCATGTCCACCATGAAATACGCGCCGACGGCCTTGGCCACCCGGGCGAAGCGGGCGAAGTCGATGCGCAGGCTGTAGGCGCTGGCGCCGGCGATGATCAGCTTGGGGCGGTGTTCGTGCGCCAGCCGCTCCATCGCGTCGTAGTCGATGGCTTCCTGGGCGTCCAGCCCGTAGCTGACCACCTTGAACCACTTGCCGCTCATGTTCAGCGGCATGCCGTGCGTCAGGTGGCCGCCTTCGGCCAGGCTCATGCCCATGATCGTGTCGCCCGGCTGCAGCAGCCCGAAGAGCACCGCCTGGTTGGCCTGCGAGCCGGAGTTCGCCTGCACGTTGGCATACCCGGCGCCGAACAGCGTCTTCAGCCGGTCGATGGCCAGCTGTTCGACCACGTCGACATACTCGCAGCCGCCGTAGTAGCGCTTGCCGGGGTAGCCCTCGGCGTACTTGTTGGTGAGCTGCGAGCCTTGTGCCGCCATCACCGCGGGCGAGGTGTAGTTTTCCGACGCGATGAGCTCGATGTGCGCTTCCTGGCGGCGGTTCTCGGCCTCGATGGCAGCCCAGATCTCCGGGTCGACGCGGGCGACGGTGGATTGGGAACGGTCGAACATGGCAGTCCTCTTCAGGGTTGAAGCTGTCCCGTCGCGGCGCCGGCGGGGGCCGGCGTCGCAGGGGGCTGCCCAGGCGAACGGCTGATTGACGCGGCGCGGGGCCGCTCACCGCGCTTCATGGTGTTCATGCCACCTCGGCGGCCGGGCCGGCCGCCTCATCGCCAGTTGCGCAGGCCGCCAGTGTAGCGGCCCCGGCCGCTCAGCCGGCCAGCGCCACCTGCTCGGCGTTGGGCGCCGGCGTGGCTTCCGGGGCCGGGGCCGTGGTGGAGGCGTCCTGGGCGGTCGGTGCGGGCTTGCGCACGCCGATGGGTGCATTGGGCGATACGGCGCCGCCGCTGGCCACGCGCTTCATGTGGCTCTGCTCCATCAGCACCTTGCCCATGTAGCCGCCGTCGTCGCTGAGGTTGGCGGCGCCCACGTACCAGCGCAGGCCGGCCTCGATGCCGCCGGCGCGGGCGATGCACTCGCGCAGCACCTGCACACCGACCTTGAGGTTGCTGACCGGGTCGAAGGCGGCATGCGTGCCGCCGAAGGGCTCGTACTTGTCGCCGTGCACCCGCGTCATCACCTGCATCAGCCCTTGCGCCCCCATCGCGCTCTGCGCGAAGGGGTTGAAGCGCGACTCGATGGCCGCGATCGCCAGGATCAAGGTGGGGTCCAGCCCGACGCTCTGGCCGATCGTCCAGGCCTCCTGCACCAAGCGGCCGATCGGCTCCAGCGCCACGTTGTAACGGCGCGAGATCCACTTCGCCAGCGCTGCCTGCTGCTTGGTCAGCTCGCTCGGGTGGACCGCCGTCGCCCGCGCCACGGCGTCGGGCTCGGCCGCCGCCACGGTCAGGTCGTCGGCCTCGGTGCCTTCGGCGCGGATGTCCTGGCGCTCCTGCAGCCAGTCCAGCGCCCAGACCTCGGTGCGGTGGCGCAGATCGGGCTGGCCGGCGACGAACACCAGTGCCACCACCACGGCCAGGCCCAGCAGGGCCAGGCCGTTGTGGCTGACCTCCAGCAAACCGTTGCCAACGTCGCGGGCGAAGACGGTGATCGACCGCATCGCAGACTCGCGCGCTGCTCGAAGCCTATCGGAGCTCTTCATCGCAGTCCTCTTTGTCTGTCAGGCGCCGGCGCCCCGCGCCAGCCACCGTGCACCGTCTCGTAGGCGAGCAGGGGCGCCAGTGATAATTGATCGGAAGGGCTGCAGCCCCGGGATACCGGCCATTGCGGCCGGCGGCTGCCCACCCATGACGCTTCGCGAACCCGGCTCCAGTGCCAAGGGTTAACCCTCGAGGGCGTCAATATTTGGCGGATTCTAGAAATCGAAATATACCCAGTCAAGAATAATGAAGCGATGTGTAATGACTAATTGGTATGATTTACACTGACCTCCGGGACTTCATCGACCAGCTGCAAAAGCTGAAAAAGCTCGTCCGGGTGCCCGAAACGGTGTCTCCGCGCCTGGAAATGACCGCCGTCAGCGATGCCGTGCTGCAAGCCGGAGGCCCGGCGCTGCTGTTCGAGAAGCCCGACGGTTACAACATTCCCTGCCTGACCAACCTGTTCGGCACCCCTGAACGGGTGGCCCTGGGCATGGGCAGCGACTCGGTGGCCGACCTGCGCGACATCGGGCGCATGCTCGCCAGCCTGAAGGAGCCGGAGCCGCCGCGCGGCATGAAGGACGCCGGCCGGCTGCTGCAGATGGCCAAGGCGCTGTGGGACATGAAGCCGTCGGTGCAGCGCCGGGCACCCTGCCAGGAGGTGGTGCTGGAGGGCCCGGACGTCGACCTGGGCCGCCTGCCGCTGCAGACCTGCTGGCCCGGCGACGCCGGCCCGCTGATCACCTGGGGCCTGGTGGTCACCCGCGGCCCGCAGACGGTGGCCGCACCCCGGCTGCGGCAGAACCTGGGCATCTACCGCCAGCAACTGATCGGCCCGCGCCAATTGATCATGCGCTGGCTGGCCCACCGTGGCGGGGCGCTGGACTTCCGCGACTTCGGCCGTGCCAACCCCGGACGGCCGTTCCCCATCGCCGTGGCGCTGGGCGCCGACCCGGCGACGATCCTCGGCGCGGTGACACCGGTGCCGGACACGCTGTCGGAGTACCAGTTCGCCGGGCTGCTGCGCGGCCGGCGCAGCGAGGTGGTGGCCTCCGGCGTGGGCGAGGGCGAGCTGAAGCTGCAGGTGCCGGCGGGCGCCGAGATCGTGCTCGAAGGGCACATCCCGATCGCCACCGCCGGCTACCAGGGGCACAGCGAGGCGGGCGTGCCGCTGCGCGAGCAGGGTGGCTACCTGCATGCGCTGGAAGGCCCGTTCGGCGACCATACCGGCTACTACAACGAGCAGGACTGGTTCCCGGTGTTCCAGGTCGAGCGGCTGACGCACCGCCACAACCCCCTCTATCACTCCACCTATACCGGTAAGCCGCCGGACGAGCCGGCGGTGCTGGGCGTGGCGCTGAACGAGGTGTTCGTGCCGATCCTACAGAAGCAGTTCCCGGAGATCGTCGACTTCTACCTGCCGCCCGAAGGCTGCAGCTACCGGCTGGCGGTGATCTCCATCAAGAAGGCCTATCCCGGCCACGCCAAGCGCGTGATGTTCGGGCTGTGGAGCTTCCTGCGCCAGTTCATGTACACCAAGTTCATCATCGTCACCGACGACGACGTGGACGTGCGCAATTGGAAAGAGGTGATCTGGTCCGTGACCACGCGCATGGACCCGGTGCGCGACACCACCTTGGTCGAGCACACGCCCATCGACTACCTGGATTTCGCGTCGCCGGTCAGTGGTCTGGGCGGCAAGGTGGGGCTGGATGCGACGAACAAGTGGCCCGGCGAAACGGCGCGCGAATGGGGCCGGCCGATCACCATGGACGCCGCCGTGCAGACGCGCATGTCGGCCCTGGTGGAGCGCCTGCTGGCGGGCTCTGCGCCATAGGCGTGCGTCGATGCAGCCGGCTCTTGTCAGCGGGGGCGAATTGTCTTAGTCTGAGCGCGCCTGAACGCAGGCACTAAAGATGGCGCAGTCTCTGCGCATCAGGAGCCCCGGACCTCATCTCTCCGGAGCCCCGAAGGCGGCTGGTTCCGCCTACCCCCTCGGCCGCAAGGTGCGAGGGGGTTTCGTTTTGATGGGGCGTCATTCCATCGCCTGCGTCCTCGGCATGTCCGGAGCGCGCTAGGATTGGGCGGCAACGCATGTCGGCGATGGGCCCGCAGGCCAGGGCAGGCGGGGCGCCGGTGCACGAAGGGTGGGTGTGCTGAAGTCACGTCTGTTGCGGCTGTTGTTGTGGGCCGCCGCTGCGCTGGGGGTGCTCTGGGTGCTGGCCTGGTTCGGCGTCCCGGCGTTGCTCAAATGGCAGCTGGAAAGCCGCGGCTCGCAGGCGCTGGGGCGCGAAATGCGGGTGGGCGAAGTGCGCTTCGTGCCGCATGCGCTGGCGCTCACGCTGCGCGACCTGTCGGTCGCCGGCGCCGATGCGGCGGCGCCGCCGCAGCTGCATATCGACCGCATCTTCGTCGACCTCGACGTGCGCTCGCTGTGGCGGCTGGCGCCGGTGGTCGAGGCGCTGGAGATCGACGCGCCGCACGCGCGGCTGACGCGGCTGGCACCCGGCCGCTACGACATCGACGACATCCTGCAGCGCCTGGCGCCGCCGCAGCCGCCGCCCCAAGCCCCGTCGGAGATGCCGCGCTTCGCGCTGTTCAACGTGCGCGTGGCCGGTGGCGAGCTTCAGTTCGACGACCGGCCCGTTGCGCGCCAGCACCAGCTGCGCAAGTTGGTGCTCGACCTGCCGTTCCTGTCCAATCTGCCCGATGACCTGCTGGTCAAGGTCGAGCCGCGCCTGGCCTTCGAGCTGAACGGCAGCGCCTTCGAGAACCAGGGCCGCTCCACGCCGTTCGCCGAAGGCCGGGCGTCGGAGTTCGAGATCCGCTTCGACCAGCTCGACCTGCAGCCGATGTGGGCCTATGCGCCCGACGGCCTGCCGCTGCGGCCGGGCGGCGGCAGGCTCTCGGCCGACCTGAACCTGCGCTTCGAGCAGCCGCGGCAGAGCGAGCCGCGCGTGCAACTGAAGGGCCAGGTGGAGGTGAGCGACTTCAGGCTGCAGCCGCCCGGGGATGCCCCGTTGCTGGCCTGGCAGAGCCTGCGCGTGCGCCTCGCGGACGTGTGGCCGCTGCAGCATCGCGTGGCACTGGACGAGGTGCAACTCGACGGCGCCGTGCTGCATCTGCGGCGCGAGGCTTCGGGGGCTCTGGAATTGGAGCGGCTGGCCGCCGCCTTTGCCGCCCCGCGTGACGCGGGCCGCGCGCCGGCGGCCCACGCTTTGCCGGCGTCCGGCGCCACCGGCGCGTCGGCGCCTTCGCCTGCGACCGGCGCGTCAGCAGGGGCGGCCAACACAGGCGCTTCGGCGGCTTCCGCCGCCTCGGGCGCTTCAGCGGCTTCCGCCGCTGCCGGCGCGCCCGCCGCTCCCGGCTGGCAGCTGCAACTGGCGCGGCTGGCGCTGAAGGGTGCCACGGTGCACTGGAGCGACGCGGCCGTGCAGCCTGCCGCCGAGCTGCAACTGGACGGCATCGACGTGCAGCTCGAGCAGCTCACCTGGCCCACGGCGGGTGACGCGCGCTTGCGCGCCGACGCCCGCCTGGTCGCGCAGGACCGGCCGTCGGGGCAGGTGCATGCCGAGGGCGTGTTCACCGACCGCCAGGCCAAGGTCGACGTGCAGGCCGAGGGCATCGACCTGGCCGCGGTCGAGCCCTATCTGCGCCAGTACCTGCATCCGCAGGCCAGCGCCAAGCTGGCCGCCAAGGCCTCGGTCGACTGGGCGCGCGGCGACGCCCCGCGCCTGCTGGTGCAGGTGCCCATGCTGCAGGTCGACGACTTCCGGCTGGCCGAGCCGGCGGCGCGTGGCGCCCGCGCGCCGGCCCCGTTGGCGCAGCTGGCCAGGCTGGAAGTGAGCGACGTGCGCGCCGATCTGCTGGGGCACCGCGTGGGCGTCGGCTCGCTGGCCTTGCAGCGACCCACCATCGACCTGGCGCGCGACCGCGACGGCAGGCTGAACGTGCAGCAGTGGCTGAAGGAGGCCGACACGCCCGCCACCCGCGCTGCCGACGCGGGGCCGCCGTGGCGCCTCGAGCTGCGCGAGTTCAAGGTCGACGGCGGGCGCGCCCGGCTGGCCGACGCCGCCCTGCCGTCCGGGCCGCTGGAGCTGTCCGGCCTGCGCGTGCTGGCGCAGGGCCTGGTCTGGCCGCTGGCGCCCGGCGCGGCGCCGCTGAACACGCAGCTCGCGGCGAGCCTGTCGCCTGCCGGCAAGTCCGACACGGCCGCACGCGTCGACTGGCGCGGCCGCGTCTCGCCCGAGCCGATGGGCGTCAACGGGCAACTGCGCGTGGAGCGTTTCCCGGTGCATGTCTTCGAGCCCTACTTCGGCGCGCAGCTGCCGGTGTCGCTGCAGCGCCTGGAGGCTGGTTTCCAGGGCCAGGTGGAGGCGCAGCAGCAGGCGCAGGGCCTGACGGCGCGGCTGCGCGGCGACGCCTTGCTGGCCGACCTGCGCGTCGTCGCGCGCGGCGCCGTGCCGGCCGACGGCAAGGCCGATGCGGCGGCCGACCTGCTGCGCTGGAATGCGCTGAACCTGAACCGCCTGGACGTCGGCCTGCAGCCCGGCGCCAAGCCGCG
The DNA here is from genome assembly GCA_019635285.1 of Rubrivivax sp. Lineage (GTDB taxonomy): Bacteria > Pseudomonadota > Gammaproteobacteria > Burkholderiales > Burkholderiaceae_C > Rubrivivax. Next base: position 7,906 of record JAHBZS010000061.1, read on the forward strand.
CATCGACATCGGCGAGCTGCGCCTGGCCGACTTCTTCACCCGCCTGGAGATCACCGAGGAAGGGCGCTTCAACCTGCAGACGCTGACCGCGCGCCCGGCCGATGCCGCGTCGGCACCGGCACGTGCCGCCGCGGCCACGCCGGCAACCGCGCCCGCGCCGGCAACCGCTTCCGCGGCCGCGTCGGCGCCGGCGGCGGCCGACGCGCCGGCGCGCGCCGGCGGCGATTCGGTGCTCAGCCGCTTGCCGGTGGACCTGCTGGTCGAATCCATGCAGTTCAGCAACGGGCGCGTGGACTTCCAGGACCACTTCATCCGCCCCAACTACCGCGCCGACCTGAGCGAGCTGAGCGGCCGCGTCGGCCGCCTGGACAGCCGCTCGCGCGACATGGCCACGCTGCAGTTCAGCGGCCGCGTCGGCGGCACCGGGCTGCTGGAGATCGGCGGCGCGGTCAATCCGACGGTGATCCCGCCGGCGCTGGACATCAAAGCCAAGGCGCACGAGATCGAATTGCCGGGCCTGACGCCGTACTCGGCCAAGTACGCGGGCTACCCGATCGAGCGCGGCAAGCTCAGCGTCGACGTGGCCTACAAGATCGACGCCACCGGCAAGCTCGAGGCCAGCAACCAGGTCATCGTCAACCAGCTGACCTTCGGCCCCAAGACCGACAGCCCCGATGCCACCAAGCTGCCGGTGCCGCTGGTGGTGGCGCTGCTGCAGGACAAGAACGGCGTCATCGACCTGGACATCCCGCTCACCGGCTCGATCAACGACCCGCAGTTCAGCCTGGGCGCGCTGATCTGGAAGGTCGTCACCAACCTGTTCAGCAAGCTCGTCAGCTCGCCGTTCTCGGTGCTCGGCGGCGGCGGCAAGGACCTCAGCACCGTCGAATTCCGCCCGGGCACCGCCACGCTGGCCGCGTCGGGCGAGGAGGTCATCGCCCGCGTCGCCAAGGCCCTGGACGCGCGGCCCGCGCTGAAGCTGGGCATTGCCGCGACGGCCGACCCGGTGGGCGAGCGCCAGGCCATGCAGCAGGCCGCGTTCGAGGCGCGCCTGCGCGACGAGCAGCGGCGCGAGCGCGGCCGCGGCGCGCTGGGCAGCAGCGGCACCGACGCGCCGCTGCCGCCGCTGAGCGCCGAGCAGCGCGCGCGGCTGGTGCGCGCGGTCTACGACGACACCAAGCTGCCGGACAAGCCGCGCAACTTCATCGGCATGGCCAAGGACATCCCGGTGGCCGACATGGAGGCCATGCTGGTGGCGGCGATGCCGGTCGACGAGGCCGCGGCGCGGCAGCTCGCGGTGCAGCGCGGCCGCAGCGTGCGCGAGGCGCTGATGGCCAAGGGCCTGCCCGGCAGCAGGTTGTTCCTGGCGGAGCCCAAGCTGCGCGAGCCGTCGGCCGACAATGCCCCCTGGGTGCCGCAGGCGCAGCTGACCTTGTCGGCCAGCTGAGACCCGCCGGACCCGCGCGAACGGAGAAGATCATGGCCATCGAAACCATCACCCTCGGCGGCGGCTGCTTCTGGTGCACCGAGGCCGTGTACCAGCAGATCGACGGCGTGCGCTCGGTCGAGTCCGGCTACAGCAACGGCCACACGCGCCAGCCCAGCTACCAGCAGGTCTGCGGCGGCGATACCGGGCACAACGAGGTGGTGCGCGTCGAGTTCGACAACCAGCGCATCGGCCTGCGCGAGCTGCTGGAGATCTTCTTCAGCATCCACGACCCCACCACCTTGAACCGGCAGGGCGCTGACGTGGGCACGCAATACCGCTCGGGCATCTACCTGCACGACGAAGCGCAGCGCGCGGTGGCGCAGGCGGTGCTGGACGAGGCCAACCAGGCGTATGGCGGCCGCGTGGTCACCGAACTGCGCCACGTGGACAACTACTCCCGCGCCGAGGACTACCACCAGCGCTATTTCGACAAGAACCCCTACCAGGGCTATTGCGCGGCGGTGGTGGCGCCCAAGGTGGAGAAGTTCCGCAAGACCTTCAAGGCCCGGTTGAAGTAGAGCCCCCGGCCGTCTGGCGGCCGCCCCCCGAGGGGGCACCGAACCCGACCGGGAGACCCGGATCGGGTTCGGCACGCTCCGGCACGGCCGTCCCCCTCGTCGCCTGCGGCGACATTTCCCCTGGGGGAAGGTCGCGCCCGGGCGATGAGTTCAGGGCGCCAAGCGTTCGCGCAGCCAGGCGCCGTCTTGCAGCCGGTAGCGCAACCGGTCGTGCAGGCGGCTCTTGCGGCCCTGCCAGAACTCCCAGGTGTCGGGCACCAGCCGGTAGCCGCCCCAATGCGGCGGCCGCGGCGGGTTCATCGCGTACTTCAGCCCGAACTTGGCGGCGTTGCCGACGAGCAGCGCGCGCGACGCAATCACCTCGCTCTGCGGCGAGGCCCAGGCGCCGATGCGCGAATCGAGCGGCCGGCTGGCGTAGTAGGCGTCGGACAGTTCGGGCTCGACCTTTTCGACAAGACCCTCGATGCGCACCACGCGCTCGAGTTCGACCCAGTGGAACTGCAGTGCCGCCTGCGGGTTGCCCGCCAGTTCACGGCCCTTGCGGCTCTGGTAGTTGGTGTACCAGACGATGCCGCGTGCATCCACGCCCTTGAGCAACACGATGCGCGTCGAGGGCCGGCCGTCGGCGCCCACGGTGGCCAGCGTCATTGCGTTCGGCTCGGGCAGCTGGGCGTCCAGCGCCTGTTGCAGCCACGCCTCGAATTGTTGCAAAGGGTTTGCGGCCGAAGCCTCCTCGTCCAGCGCATCGCGCTCGTAGCTCTTGCGCAGGTCGGCCAGGTTCTTGTCCATCGCCGCAGTATGAGGCCTGCGCGACGGGTCGATCCCTTACGTGAAAGGCCCTAAGTGAAGCTCCCACTACCTGCTCGCCGGTGGCCCGGCCATGCTTCGTGCAACAAGTGCGCCGCAGCGCGCACCGTCACCAGACTCGCCACGAAAGGTACAGGGCATGCAGTCCCGTCCGACCGTCGTCGTGCTGGCCGCAGGGAAGGGCAGTCGATTCAAGGGTTCCACGCACAAACTGGAACAGAGTCTCGGTGGCCTGAGCGTGCTCGGCCGCACGCTGCGCAATGCCATCGAAAGCCACCTGCCGGTGGTGGTGGTCACGACCCAGGCGCTGGCCGCCGGGGCCGCACAGCTGGTCGCCGCGCGCGACGTGGTCGTCGTGCCGCAGTCGCTGGCGTCGCTGGGCATGGGCCACTCCATTGCCGCCGGCATCGCCGCGCGCGCCGACGCGCCCGGCTGGCTGCTGCTGCCCGGCGACATGCCGATGGTGCGGCCGGCCACGATGCTGGCGGTGGCCGCGGCGCTGGAGCATCATCCGGTGGCCTATGCGCAGTTCCAGGGCCGGCGTGGCCATCCGGTGGGTTTCGCCGCCGAGCTGTACTCCGAGCTGATGATGCTCAGCGGCGACGAAGGCGCGCGCCGCATCGTGGCCCGCTACCCGGCCATCGGCGTCGACGTCGACGACCCGGGCACCCTGCTCGACCTGGATACCGAAGCCGACCTGGCGGCGATGCGCGCGCTGGCCGCCGACGAAGCGCGCCCCGGCGCAAGCTGAGCTTCAGGCGGGCAGCGCCTGGCGCAGCGCCTCGGCCTGCGGGCCGAAGGCATAAGCGTCCATGCCCAGGTCGCCGTGCGTCACGCTGGCATGCAGGCGCACGGCCGGCTGCGGGCCGGCGGCGCCGGCGGCCACGTAGTAGGGCAGCAGGTGCTCGTCGCTGGGGTGCATCAGCGCGGCATGCGGCGCCCGGCGCCGGTAGTCGAGCAGCGCGTCCCAGTCGGCGGCCTCGCCGCGCTCGCGGAACCAGTCGCGGAAGGCCGTGCTCTCGGGCGTCGCCGGGCGGCCGGCGTCGTGCAGCCCGCCGGCAAAGACGCGCCGTAGGTTGTGCGTGATGCTGCCGCTGCCCATCACCAGCACGCCTTGCGCGGCCAGCGGCGCCAGCGCCGCGCCGAAGTCGAAGAGCTGCCGCGGGCTCCAGGTGGGCACGAAGGCCAGCGGCAGCACCGGCACGTCGGCCTGCGGCCACAGGTAGCGCAGCGGCGTCCAGATGCCGTGGTCCAGGCCGCCCTGGTCGACGCGCTGCACCTCGATGCCGGCGTCCTGCAGCAGCGTCTGCACCTGCGTGGCCAGCTGCGGCGCGCCGGCGGCGTCGTAGCGCAGCGTGTAGAGCCGGTCGTCGAAGCCGCCGAAGTCGTACACCGCCTCGTGTCGCGGCCCGGCCAGCAGCACCGGCGCGCGTGCCAGCGTGTGCGCCGACACCGCCAGCACCGCGCGCGGCCGGCCGAAACTGGCGTCGATGGCCGGGCCCAGCCGCTGCATGAAGGCGCCGGCCTCGCGCGGCTCCAGCGCCGTCATCGGCGAGCCGTGGGACAGGAAGATCGGGCTTGGGGCGGACGGGGTGTGCATGCCGAGATTGGAGCATCGCGGCGCTGCGGTGCGCTTCAGCGCGGCTGAACGCAGCGTTCAACCCCACGCCCGCGGCGCCGGCGGCCTTCGGTTACCGTTGCGCCCGTGACCGACCCCACGCACCGCCCCCCGGGCATCGGCGCGCTCGCCTGGCGCCAGACGCTGCGCGACTTCCGTGCCGGCGAGCTGCGCCTGCTGGCACTGGCCGTGACGCTGGCGGTGGCCGCGCTGAGCGCGGTGGCCTTCTTCTCCGACCGGCTGAACCTGGGCCTGGCGCGCGATGCCGCCGCGCTGCTGGGCGGCGACGCCGTGGTCGGCAGCGACCAGCCGACGCCGCCGGAGCTGCTGCAGCGCGCCACCGGGCTGGGCCTGCGCACGGCCACCAGCGCCGCCTTCCCGAGCATGGGCCGCGCGCCGGACGAGCTGGGCGGCGCGTCGCGGCTGGTGGCGGTGAAGGCGGTCAGCGACGGCTATCCGCTGCGCGGCCACCTGCGCCTGAAGGCCGCGCCCGATGCGCCCGAGCGCGAGCTGGCCGGTGCGCCGGTGCGCGGCACGGTGTGGGTCGATGCCCAGCTGCTGGAGGCGCTGCAGCTGCAGGTCGGCGACGAGCTGCTGCTCGGCGACAGCGCGCTGCGCATCGCCCAGATCATCGTGCTGGAGCCCGACCGCGGCACCGGCTTCATGAGCTTCGCGCCGCGCGTCATGCTCAACCAGGCCGACCTGCCCGCCACCGGGCTGGTGCAACCGGCCAGCCGTGTCAGCTACCGGCTGGCACTGGCCGCGCCCGCCGGGCGTGGGGCGGCGCTGCGCGACTACGTGGCCTGGGCCGAGCAGCGCATCAAGGCCGTGCCGCTGCGCGGCGTGCGCGTCGAATCGCTGCAGAGCGGCCGGCCCGAGATGCGCCAGACGCTGGACCGCGCGGAGAAGTTCCTCAACCTGGTGGCGCTGCTGTCGGCGCTGCTGGCCGCGGTGGCGGTGGGCATCGCCGCGCGCGACTTCGCGCAGCGGCACCTGGACGACTGCGCGATGCAGCGCGTGCTGGGGCTGTCGCAGGCGCGCATCGCCGGGGCCTACACGCTGCAGTTCGCCGGCGTCGGCGCGCTGGCCAGCATCGCCGGCGTGCTGCTCGGCTTCGTCGTGCACTACGTCTTCGTGTGGCTGCTGGCCGGGCTGGTGGACGCCGCGCTGCCGCGGCCCGGGCCGTGGCCGGCGCTGTTCGGTATCGGCGTGGGCATGACCTTGCTGCTGGGCTTCGGCCTGCCGCCGGTGCTGCAGCTGGCGCGCGTGCCGCCGCTGCGCGTGATGCGCCGCGACGTCGGTGCGCTGAAGGCGTCGTCGCTGCTGGTGCTGCTGGCCGGCACGGCCGGCTTCGTGGCGCTGCTGCTGGCGGTGTCGGCCGACCTGAAGCTGGGGCTCATCGCCGTGGCCGGCTTCGCCGCCGCGGTGCTGCTGTTTGCCCTGCTGTCGTGGCTGGCGGTGCATCTGCTGAAGCGCGCGGTGCCCGAGGCGCGCGCGCCGCGTTGGCTGGTGCTGGCGACACGGCAGATCGCCGCGCGGCCGGCTTTTGCGGTGCTGCAGGTGTCGGCGCTGGCGGTGGGCCTGCTGGCGCTGGTGCTGCTGGTGCTGCTGCGCACCGACCTGATCGACAGCTGGCGCCGCGCCACGCCGCCGGACGCGCCCAACCGCTTCGTCATCAACCTGCAGCCCGACCAGGCCGGCGCCTTCCGCCAGGCGCTGGCGAATGCCGGCGTGACGCGCTACGACTGGTACCCGATGATCCGCGGCCGGCTGGTGGCCATCAACGACCGGCCGGTGCAGGCCGACGACTTCGGCGAGGACCGCGCCAAGCGCCTGGTCGAGCGCGAGTTCAACCTCAGCCATGCGGCGACGCCGCCGGCGCACAACCCGATCACCGCGGGCCGCTGGGTCGAGGGCGAAGCCGATGGCTTGAGCGTCGAGTCGGGCCTGGCCGAGACGCTGGGCGTCAAGCTCGGCGACCGGCTGCGCTTCGACATCGCCGGCCAGCTGCACGAAGGCCGCATCACCAGCCTGCGCAAGGTGGACTGGTCGTCGATGCGCGTCAATTTCTTCGTCATGTTCCCGCTGGCCGACATGCCCGGGCTGCCGGTGACCTACATCAGCGCCTTCCGCGCGCCGGACCAGCCGGGCTTCGACAACAAGCTCAACCGCGATTTCCCCAACATCACCAACGTCGACATCTCGGCGTCCATCGGCCAGGTGCAGCGCGTGCTGGACCAGGTGGTGCGCGCAGTGGAGTTCCTGTTCAGCTTCACCTTGGCCGCCGGGCTGGTGGTGCTGTTCGCCGCGGTCACGGCCACGCGCGAGGCGCGGGCCCGCGAATTCGGCCTGATGCGTGCGATGGGCGCGAGCAGCCGCTTGCTGGCGCGCGTGCAGCGCACCGAGCTGCTGGGCGTGGGCGCGCTGGCCGGGCTGCTGGCCGCGCTGGCGGCGATGGCCGTGGGCTGGGCCCTGGCGCGCTACGCCTTCGAATTCACCTGGAACGCGTCGCCGTGGGTGCCGCTGCTGGGCGCGCTGGCCGGCGCCGTGCTGGCGCTGGCCGCGGGCTGGTGGGGCTTGCGCGAAGTGCTGCGCCGCCCGGTCATCGACACGCTGCGCGCTGCCCCCGAGTAGGCCGCCGCGGCGCGCGATAGTTGGCACTTGGCGCCCGCCGCGCTGGGCGATACTCCGCGCATGAGCGTGCCGGGCCGTCCCCGAGCGCTCATCCCGAAGCGCGCAGCGCGAAGGGGAGTCCAGTGAGCCCGCGGGGCCGCCCCATGGGGCGCCTGGCGCAGGGCCCAGCCCGAAGGTAGTTTCGATGACCGACCCCGCACCGCTGCGCACCCTGCGCGTGCTGCACCTGGAGGATTCCGACCTGGACCACGAGCTGGCCATGGCGCACCTGCAGCGCGCCGGGCTGGAGGTGCAGGCACGGCGCATCGAGTCGCGCGCCGAGTTCGCCGCCGCATTGCAGGGCGAGTGGGACCTGATCCTGTCGGACTACAACCTGCCGGGCTTTTCGGGCCTGCAGGCGCTGGACATGCTGCGCGACAGCGGGCGGCTGTGGCCCTTCATCCTGGTGTCCGGCGAGATCGGTGAGGACACCGCGGTGGAGGCCATGCGCAACGGCGCGTCGGACTACCTGCTGAAGAACAACCTGGCGAGGCTGGCGCCGGCCATGGAGCATGCCATCGAGGCCGCCGAGGCGCGGCGCGCGCGCGTCGCCGCCGACGAGGAGCTGCAGGCCTCGCGCCAGCGCCTGGCCGAGCTGGCGCAGCACCTGCAGACCAGCGTGGAGCAGGAGCGCAGCGCCATCGCCCGCGAGATCCACGACGACGTGGGCGGCTCGCTGACCGCGCTGAACTTCGACCTGGCGTGGATCGCGCGCCATGCCGACAGCGAGCCGGTGCGCGCCCGCGCGCAGACGGCGCTGGAGACGGTGACGCATGCCATCGAGGCCAGCCAGCGCATCATGCACAACCTGCGTCCGGCCATCCTGGAGCAGGGCCTGGTGGCCGCGCTGCAATGGATGGCCAGCCGCCACGAAAAGCGCACCGGCATCGAGTGCGTGCTGCACACCAGCCACGACAGCCTGCAGCTGCCGGCGGGCGTGCCGCTGGTGGCCTACCGCGCCGCGCAGGAGGCGCTGACCAACGTCAGCAAGCATGCGCAGGCCACGCGCGTGCGGCTGGACCTGATGCTGGCGCCGGACATGCTGTCGCTGGAGATCAGCGACAACGGCCGCGGCCTGAGCCGCCGCGACCTGGCCAAGGCGCGCAGCTTCGGCATCCGCGGGCTGCGCGAACGCGCCGCCACCGTGGGCGGCTGGATCGACCTGTCGAGCTCGCCGCGCGGCACCACGCTGATCCTTTCGATTCCGGTGACCGCCGCGCCCGCCGAAGGCGAGCCGGCGGACGCGGAAGCCGCCGCCGAGTCGCACGACCCGTCGGCCTGGGGAGACCTATGACCACAAGAGTGATTCTTTGCGACGACCACGCGCTGATCCGGCGCGGCATCCGCGACACGCTGTCCGATGCGGCCGACATCCAGGTGGTGGGCGAAGCCGCCGACTACGGCGAGTTGCGCGCGCTGATGCGCAGCCTGGGCAGCGCTGACGACGGCAAGGGCGGCCCCTGCGACGTGCTGGTGCTGGACATCAACCTGCCCGGTCGCAGCGGCCTGGACGTGCTGCATGCGCTGAAGGACGAAGGCACCACCGTGAAGGTGCTGATCGTCAGCATGTACCCGGAGGACCAGTACGCGATCCGCGCGCTGCGCGCCGGCGCGCACGGCTACGTCAACAAGGGCGGCGACCCGCAGCTTCTGGTGCAGGCGGTGCGCACCGTGGCGCAGGGGCGCAAATACGTGACGCCCGAGATCGCGCAGATGCTGGTGGAGAACCTGAACACCCCGGCCGCCGGCCAGCCGCACGAGAAGCTGTCCGACCGCGAACTGCAGACCTTGGTGATGATCGCCTCGGGCAAGCGCCTGTCCGACATCGCCACCGACCTGGTGCTGTCGCCGAAGACCGTGTCGGTGTACCGGGCGCGGGTGCTGGAGAAGCTGCAGCTGGCGAACAACTCTGAACTGACCGTGTATGCGATTCGGAATGGGTTGGTGGGGAGTTGAGAAGGAGCTGCGGCGTGCGACGGACTGCAGTCGCGCCGCCGCCGATATGCTGCCGGTGCAGGCGTATCGAGATACGCCTGCCGAACTGATGTCGAGAACACGTTAGAGGCCTCGCGCGATACCATAACTTCTTCCACCATGAGCAACGCTGGCCTCGGGTTCAGAGCTACCGTCGTCGCCGGTGTGGTGAGCACACTTCTCGCAGCCATCGCAACTTGGCTCTTTGGCTTCTGGCCAGCTGTCTGGAACGCCACGACCTCGGCACTTGCGTGGATCTGGGACATCTTGCGTACTTCGGCCACTGTGCCGCTTTGGGTTCTAGCCATCGTGGCTGCGATCGTCGTGTTCCTTGCTGCTCGCCGCAGAGTGTCCCCAACTAGGGCAACAGTTGAAGGCGAGATCCGGTACTCATCCAGAGCCGTTCCGTCCGATGGCGCGGGTCAACAGGAAGCTGCGCCAGCAGGCCCGGACCCTCTCAGTGGCAATGAGATCTCGATGCTGAGCGCTCTTGCGCATGCTGATGGACGGGAGATTTTCCTTGGAGATCTCGCACAACGAATGCGCAGGTCAAATCTGGTTGCCGAGCAAACAGGAGAGCGCCTCCTAGCCCGTGGCTATCTCACGCATAGGCGGGATATCCTCTATGGGAGCATGCTTCGCTTGAGCCCCACAGGGCGGGACTATGTGCTCTCTGTGGGCTATGCACAGCGCGACGTCTAACCCGCAAGTCAATCTTGGTGCCTCGACACCGTCAGTGGATTGGGGAAGTCCCTTCGTGTTCGTTGCACCCGCGGGCGAACTCAAACGTTTTAGGCAATCGCGTCCTCGCACGCCCGAGGTGTAGCATCTCCGCTCATGAAGCTCGCAACAGGCAAGGTAGTCGGCGGCAAGGTGGTCGTAGAGGGCGCCGCCCTGGCAGAAGGCTCGTACGTGACCGTGCTCGCGCGCGAGGCAGACGAGTCGTTCGAGATCTCCCCCGAGCTTGCCGCTGAGCTCGACATCGCGCTTTCCGAGGAAGCCCGCGGTGAATCGATTCCGTTGAACGAAGCCCTGAGACGACTGCGGTCTGACGCCAGTGCTTGAGGTCGAGGTCACCCCTCGTGCGCTGATGCAGTTGAGGCGTGCCGCCAAGTGGTGGCGGACAAACCGGCGCTCCGTGCCCGAGGCGGTGGCCGAAGATTTCGAACACGCGGTCAAGCTGCTCGCCTTCGAGCCAGGTATCGGCACGCCGACCGAGAGCGAGCGATATCCGGACCTGCGCCGTTTTCAGATCGATCGAGTGCGACACCACGTCTTCTATCGCGTCAGCAAGGGCAAACTCGTTGTGCTCGCCTTCTGGGGATCCGAGAGGGAGTTTGGGCCGACGTTGTAGCGCTGCGCTTCGCGCGACGTGTGGCCCTGAAGCGGCTATCAGAAATAGCTCAGCATCCTCTCCAGCGCCATCGTGAACGGCTGCTGCATCAGCGGCAGCGTCAGCAGGATGCCGAGCAGGCCCACGCCCAGCGTGATGGGGAAGCCGATGGCGAAGACGTTGATCTGCGCGGCGACGCGCGAGATCACGCCCAGCACCAGGTTGACGAAGCTCAGCATGGCCACCATCGGCAGCGCGATCCACAGCCCGGTGGCGAAGATCGTCGCGCCCCATTGATGCGGCAGCGCCTGGCTCAGGAAGGCGAAGGGCGCGCCGCCGACCGGGAAGGCCTTGAAGCTGTCGACCAGCGCGGCGATGACCAGCAGGTGGCCGTTGATGACGATGAACAGCCAGCCGACCACCGCGCCGAAGAAGCGGCTGGTGGCGGTGGTCTGGCTGGCCGTCACCGGGTCGAAGAAGCCGGCGAAGTTCAGGCCCATCTGCAGGCCGACGATCTCGCCGGCCAGCTCGATGGCCGAGAACACCAGCCGCACCGCGAAGCCCAGGCTGATGCCGATGAGCAGCTGCTGCAGCACCAGCTGGAAGGCCAGCCACGAATCCAGCGGTAGCACCGGCGGCGGTGGCAGCGAGGCCTGCGCGGCCAGCGCGATCAGCGCGGCCAGGCCGATGCGCACGCGCGTCGGCACCACGCGCGTGCCCAGCAGCGGCAGCGCCGACAGCAGCGCCAGTGCGCGCAGAAAGGGCCACAGCAGCGGCGTGATCCAGCCCAGGATCTGGGCTTCGGTGAAGCTGATCACCGGTCCGTCGCGGGGCGCTGGCGTCGACGGGGCGTCATCCGATCACGCCCGGGATGGACTGCAAGGTGCGCTGCAGGTATTCGACCAGCGTGCTCATCATCCACGGGCCGGCCACCGCCAGCACCGCCACCGCGGCCACCACCTTGGGCACGAAGGACAGAGTCGCTTCGCTGATCTGCGTGGCTGCCTGGAAGATGCTGATCACCAGGCCGACCACCAGCACCGTCAGCAGCACCGGGGCGCTGACCATCAGCAGCTGCAGCAGGCCTTCCTGGCCGAAGGTGAAGACTTGTTGGGAGTTCATCGGCAAACCTCTGCGCTGCGCGCGGCGGTGCGAGCCACTTCGGGCGGCCGGGCGCGGTTCATGTGGCGAAGGACGCGGCGAGCGAGCCGAGCAGCAGGTTCCAGCCGTCGGCCAGCACGAACAGCATCAGCTTGAAGGGCAGGGCCACGAGCACCGGGCTGAGCATCATCATGCCCAGGCTCATCAGCACGCTGGCGACGATCATGTCGATCACCAGGAAGGGGATGAAGATCAAGAAGCCGATCTGGAACGCGCTCTTCAGCTCGCTGGTGACGAAGGCCGGCAGCAGCACGCGCAGCGGCACGTCCTCGCCCTTCACTTCGGCGGGCAGCTTGGCCAGCCTGGCAAAGAGCTGCACGTCGGCCTGGCGCGTCTGCTTGAGCATGAAGGCGCGCATCGGCTCCTCGCCGCGCTTCAGCGCCTCGTCGAAGGCGATCTGGTTGGCGGCAAAGGGCTGGTAGGCGCGTTCGTAGACCTGGTCCAGCGTCGGGCTCATGACGAAGAAGGTCAGGAACAGGCTCAAGCCCAGGATCACCTGGTTGGGCGGCGCGGCCTGCGTGCCCAGCGCCTGGCGCAGCAGGCTCAGCACGATGACGATGCGCGTGAAGCCGGTCATCAGCAGCAGCACCGCCGGCAGGAAGCTCAGTGCGGTGAAGAACAGCAGCGTCTGGATCGGCACCGAATAGCTGGTGCCGCCCGCGCCCTGGCCCACCACCAGCGGCAGGCCGGGGGTGCCCTGGGCCAGCGCGGCGCCGCTGCAGGCCAGCAGCGCAAGGGCGATCAGGGCACGCATCGTCAGGGGTTGCGCTTCAGCCGCGCCAGCAGCTGCGCGAAGCTCGCCTGCGGCTCGGCGATGTCCAGCGGCGGCTCGCTCTGCGGCTCCATGGTGTGCAGCGTGTGGATGGCCTGCGCCGTCACGCCCAGCACCAGCCAGCGCCGCGCGGCGCCGCTGCCCACCTCGACGATGGCCACGCGCTGCGCGGCCGACAGCGGCAGCATGGCCACGTGGCGCAGCGGCCCGCTGCCGCCGGCGCCGCCCAACGGCGTGCGCTTCAGCAGCCACAGCGCCAGCGGAATCAGCACGACGATCACGCCGAACCACAGCAGCGGCGTCAGGTTCGTGGCCACGGAGACCTCGATGCGGAGCAGGGAGCGGCAGGCAGGCCGCGATGCAGCCCGGCAACCGCCGCGGACCCGGCTTTGCCGGGCCGCCAGCGGTGCCCCCTGCAGGGGGCGCGCGCAGCGCGTAGGGGGGGAGCCATCAGACGCGGCTGCTCAGTCGGCGCAGCCGCTCGCTGGGCGTGACGATGTCGGTCAGCCGGATGCCGAACTTGTCGTTCACCACCACCACCTCGCCCTGCGCGATCAGGTAGCCGTTGACCAGCACGTCCATCGGCTCGCCGGCCAGCGCGTCCAGCTCCACCACCGAGCCCTGCGCCAACTGCAGGATGTGCTTGATGGGGATCTTGGTGCGTCCCAGCTCCACGGTCAGCTGCACCGGGATGTCCAGGATCATGTTGATGTCGTTGCCCGCGCCCTGCGCGCCGGTGGCGGTCGGCGCGAAGTTGGCGAAGGTGGCCGGCGCGGCGGTCTCGGCCGGCGTGGTCACCTCGCTGGCCACTTCGCTGGCCACGGCCTGCGCGGCGGCCGGGTCGTTGTCCAGCGCGTCGGCCCATTCGGCGGCCTGGCGGTCGGCATCGGTCATCTGTGCGTTCGGTTCAGCGGGCATGGTTCTGTTCCCCCAGCCAGCCCAGGCGCGAGCCGGTCAGCAGTTGGTCGACTTTGATGGCGTAGTGTTTGTTGGACGTGCCGTAGTGGCAGTCGAAGACCGGCACGCCGTCCACCTTGGCCTGGATCAGCGAGCCCAGGTCCAGCTCGACGAAGTCGCCGGGCTTGAAGGACAGCAGTTGTTCCACCGTGGCCGGCGCGGTGGCCAGCGTGGCCACCAGCTCGACCTCGGCCGACTGGATCTCGTTCTTCAGCACCTGCACCCAGCGGCGGTCGGGCTCGCCGGCATCGCCCTGGCTGGTGGAATAGAGCACGTCGCGGATGGGCTCCAGCGTCGAATACGGGAAGCACATGCTCACCGTGCCGCTGGCGTCGCCGATCTCCAGCATGAACGACGTGGTCACCACCATCTCGCTGGGCGAGGCCACGTTGGCAAACTGCGGTTGCATCTCCGAGCGCTGGTATTCCAGCTCCAGCGTGTAGATGCCGTTCCACGCCTTGGCGTACTCGGTCATGATGGTCTGCACCAGGCGCAGGATGACGCGCAGCTCGGTGGGCGAGAACTCGCGGCCTTCGATGCGTGTGTGGTACTTGCCGGTGCCGCCGAACAGTGCGTCGATGACCGCGAACACCAGGTTCGGGTCGCAGACGATCAGCGCCGAGCCGCGCAGCGGCTTGACGCTGACGACGTTGAAGTTGGTGGGCACGACGATCTCGCGCAGGAAGGCGCTGTACTTCTGCACCTTGATGCCGCCGATCGACACCTCGGGGCTCTTGCGGATCAGGTTGAACAGCCCCACGCGCACGTTGCGCGCGAAGCGTTCGTTGACCACCTCCATCGTCGGCATGCGGCCGCGGACGATGCGTTCCTGGTTGGCCAGGTCGTAGATGTGCGGCCCCTCGGTGGCGGCCTGCTCCTGCTCGATCGACTGGTTCTCGCCGGTGATGCCCTGCAGCAGCGCATCGACCTCGTTCTGCGAAAGGATCTGCTGGTTCACGGCAGCCCCTCGTCCGACGGGTGGGTCGAGCGCTGCGCCCGCTGGGTGACTTGCGCCGAGCTCATTGGATGATGAAGTTGGAGAAATTCACCGCACGCACCGGCCGCGGCTCTTCGTCCTTCTTGTGCCGCGCGCCGGGCACCACCGGGTCCAGGCCCAGCGCGCGCTCGGTCTCGCGCAGCACTTCTTCGGCCAGCTTTTCCTTGCCGGCGCGCTCCAGCAGGTCGGACGAGCGCTTGTGCGCCAGCACCATGAGGATGTTGTTGCGGATAGCCGGCATGAACAGCTTGATGCGGTCTCCCGCCTTGGCGTCGGTCAGCTCCAGCGTGATGCCGACCTGCGCATAGCGCTCGGCCTCGCGGTCGGCCAGGTTGACGGTGAAGGGCTCCAGCGGCACGAACACCGGCACGGCCTTCGGGTCGCGCTTCGCGGCGGCGCCGCCATGCGCCGCCTCGGCGCCGTCGTCGGCCTCCTCGGCTTCGGCGGCGGCATGCGCCTTGGCCTTGAGCCAGAAGACCACGCCCCCGCCGCCCGCCGCCAGCAACAGCAGCACGACGGCCAGGATGAGGATCAGCTTCTTCTTTCCTCCCTTGGCGGGAGCGGCGCCTTCGATGGCCGCGGCACTGGACATGGAACCTCCGGGGTGACGGATGCTGCACGCCGCCCCCGTCGAGCCGCATGCAGCACATTTGCGGACGATTATGGAAACCGTCCCCGCGGAGAAAGGCGCGAAAAGCAGCCTAAAGCCGGCCGTCTCGCAGCGCCTGTGGCTCGGGCGAATGCGCGATCTGAGGTAGGGAACCTAGCGCCTGCTGCCGGCGCATAGCGGTCGGCGGCAACAGCCACCCCTGCGAGAGTTCAGCGCATCGCGCCAGGCGGCACCTGCCAATGGCTCATGCTGCGGCGGTCGGCCCTTCGGGC
>JAHBZS010000062.1 GCA_019635285.1 Rubrivivax sp.
TCTAGCGCGCGCCGCACGCACCGCTGCGGCCCATCCTCCTGGCCGAGGCGCCGGCGCTCACGCCGCCGGGCGAGCGGCGCCTGGCACCTGCACTCGCCAAAGCCGATGGCCGGCCGGCAAGCCGCCGCGCGACATGACCTCGAGCCCCCGCGAAGCGCGCAGGCGTGCGGGGCCGGCCCCTGCCACCCGCTAGGAGCCTGGGCGGCAGAGATCGGCACCCGCGCCGAGGTGGCCAAGGCCGCTGGCGTAGGCGCGTCGCGCAGCGCGGGCTCGACGCCCGCGCAAGCGGCGCAACACCCGCCAGCGGCCTTGGGTACCTCGGCCCTTCGGGTTGGGGCTGATTCGGGCGCATGCAGCGTTGCAGCGCTTGCCCGGGCGGCGAGCCCGCGCTGCGCACTGCGCCTTGCCTGCATCCCGAATCAGCCCCAACGCGGGTGCCGATCTCTGCCGCCCAGGCTCCTAGGGCCGCTTGCGGGCGGCACTCGCCGCGCGCGGCGCCGGCCCGGTGCTGGCACGCAGGCGCGGTTGCGTGGGCAGGCGCAGGCAGGGCACCGGCCGGCCTTCGCGCAGCGCGTCCAGCAGCACCCGCGCCACTTCGGCCGCATGCAGCTCGACGGGGGTGTCCACGGAAGTGATGGCCGGCTCGAAGGCGGCGGCCAGCGCGCTGTCGTTGTAGCCGCTGACCGACAGGTCCTGCGGCACGCGCAGGCCCTGGGCCTGCGCTTCGATGATCACGCCGGCGGCGATGAGGTCGTTGCTGCAGACCACGGCGCTGGCCTGCACGCCGCGTGATTGCAGCGTGCGCAGTGCCGCGCGGCCGGCCGGCGCGTCGAGGCCGCCGTCGTCCACCAGGGCCGCGGGCGGCAGCGCCAGGCCGTGGCGCGCCAGCGCCTCACGCACCGCCGTCAGCCTGGCGCGAAAGCGGTCGTTCAGCGCGATGAAGGGCACGACCAGCGCCAGCCGGCGATGGCCCAGCGCCACCAAGTGGTCGACCAGGTCGGCCAGCGCCGCGCCATGGTCGAAGGCCACCGAAGGCTCGTCGGGCAAGGCCGACCAGCAGCGCAGTTGCGGCACGCCGCGCCGCGCCAGCAGCGGCGCGCTGTCGTCGTGCAGCGGGCGGCCGAACAGCACCACGCCGTCCACGCCTTGGGCCATCAGCGCGCGCACGCCTTCCAGTTCGGCCTGCGCATCGCGGTTGGCGCTGCACATCAGCAAGGTGTAGCCCTCCTTGGCCAGCAGGCCCTGCAGCTGCGCCAGCGTGCCGGCGTAGTAGCCGTAGTCCAGCGAGGGCAGCACGATGCCCACCACCATCGAGCGCCGCCGCCGCAGCGAGCGGGCCAGGCCGTAGGGTTGATAGCTCAGTTGTTGCGCGGCTTGCTGCACGCGCGCCAGCGTCTCGGCGCCCAGCAACTGCGGCGTGTTGAAGGCGCGCGACACCGTCGCCGGCGACACGCCGGCCAGGCGCGCCACGTCGGCCACCGACGGCGGCTGCACCGGAGCGACCAGCGGGCGGCTCACCGGCGGCTCCAAAGATGAAATCGTTTCATTCAACAACGGTAGCACATCTAGGTTGATTTCAATTGACGACCTTGTACCTGCCGCCTAGACTGAATGAAATCAATTTCATGAAAGACTGCCATGCCCGACCCAGCGCTCGACCCGCCCCTCGCCCCCGACCTTCGCCGGCGCCGGCTGCTGCTGTCGGCGGCGGCCACCGCCGCCGGCGTGTCGGCCTCGTGGCCCGCCGCCAGCGCCGACGCCTGGCCGGCGAAGCCGATCACCCTGGTCTCGCCGTACCCGGCCGGCGGCATCACCGACTTGCTGTGCCGCATCGTCGGCGAGGAACTGGCCAAGGCGCTGGGCGTGGCGGTGGTGGTGGAAAACCGCACCGGCGCCAGCGGCGGCATCGCGCACGCGTCGGTGGCCAAGGCGCCGCCTGACGGCTACACGCTGATCATGGGCGGCAGCGCGCCCACCGCCATCACGCCGGCCTTGAACCGCAGCGCCACCTACGGCCCGAAGGACTTCGAGCCGATTGCCTATGTGGCCGAGCTGCCGATCGTGCTGTCGGTGCATCCGTCGGTGCCGGCGCGCACCGCGGCCGAGTTCATGGCCTACGTCAAGGCCAACAGCGGCAAGCTCAGCTGCGGCCACCACGGCAACGGCTCGAGCAACCAGTTCGCCTGCCTGACGCTGGCGCGCTTGAGCGGCACCACCATCCCCGACATCCCGTACCGCGGCGCGCCGCAGGTCAACGGCGACCTGCTCGCTGGGCGCGTGCAGATCTACTTCGGCACCTTGCCCACGCAACTGCCGCTGGCCAAGGAAGGCAAGCTGAAGATCGTCGGCGCCACCTCACCGGCGCGGCTGCCGACGGCACCCGACATTCCCACGCTCGACGAGCAGGGGCTGACCGGGCTGGACTTCACGAGCTGGAACGCGCTGTACGCGCCGGCGGGCACGCCGCGGCCGGTGATCCAGCGCCTAGCCGCCGAGGTGGCCAAGATCCTGGCCAACCCGGAGGTGAAGCGCCGCATCGAGGACACCGGCTGCATCGTGCGCCCGGGCACGCCCGAGTCGCTGGGCCGGCTGACGATGGCCGAGTACGACAACTACAAGCGCATGGGTGCCGAAACCGGCATCCGCATGGAGTGACGCGATGACCTATTCGATCGTGGCCCGCTGCCCGCGCACGGGCGAGTACGGCATCGGCATCGCCACCTACTCGCCGAACGTCGGCGTGCGCTGCCCGGTGGTGGTGCCGCAGCGCGGCGCGGCGTCGATGCAGGCGGTGGCCAATCCGCACCTGCTGCCCATCGCGCGGCGGCTGCTCGAATCCGCGCTGTCGGCCGAGAAGATCGTCGCCGAACTGCTGTCGTCCGACCCGTTCCCGCAATCGCGCCAGATCCACGTGGTCGACGTCTACGGCCGCGCGCACGCCTTCACCGGCGACAAGAACGCGCCGTGGTGCGGCCATCACGTGGGCGAAGGCTATTCGGTGGCCGGCAACGTGCTGGCCGGCGCCGATGTGGTGCAGGCGATGGCGCGGGCCTTCGAAGGTTGCGCCGACGAACCCTTGGCCGAGCGCCTGATGCGCGCCGTCGAAGCCGGCCGCGACGCGGGCGGGCAGCCCGAGGGCCAGAACTCGTCGGCCTTGCAGGTCTATGGCGAACACCCGTTTCCGCTGGTCGACCTGCGCGTCGACCTGCACGACCAGCCCGAGGCCGAACTGCGCCGCCTGTGGGACTGGTTCCGGCCGATGGTGCCGTATTACGTGCAGCGTGCCATCACGCCGACGGTGCCGCGCTGGTGGACCTGGCGCATGGACCATGTGCCGGGCTGGCGCGCACGGCATCTGAAGCCGGGCGACTGAGACCGGCCACTGCGCAGCCGCATCGCGCGGCGCCTCGCCTACCAGGGCCGCGTCAGCGGCCGGTCCAGTTGGGCGCGCGCTTCTCGACGAAGGAGGCGCGGCCTTCCTTGGCGTCCTCGGTCAGCGCCAGCGTCATGATCTGGCTTTCCAGGAAGCTGATCGACTGCTCGAAGTTCATGTCGAAGGCGGCGCGCATCATCGCCTTGCCGCGGCGGATGGCGGTGGGCGACTTGCCCACCACGCGCTGCACCAGCCAGTCGGTCTTGGCGTCCAGCTCGCCGGCCGGCGCGACGTGGTTGACCAGGCCGATCTCGGCGGCGCGCTGGGCGTCGATGGGCTCGCCGGTGAGGCACAGCTCGGCGATGTGGCGCGGCGCGCACAGGTGCTGCAGCACCGCCAGCACCTGCGCCGGGAACAGGCCGATCTTCACTTCGGGCAGGCCGAAGCTGGCGTGTTCGGCGGCCACCGCCATGTCGCACATCGCCAGGAAGCCCATGCCGCCGGCCAGGCAGTGGCCGTTGACGCGCGCGATCAGCGGCAGCGTCGTCGTCTGCGCATAGCGCAGCAGGTTGGCAAACTCGACGTGCGGCTGCGATGGGTCGAACTGGAACGAGCCCGAGCCCTTGGCCAGATCGGCGCCGGCGCAGAAGGCCTTGTCGCCGGCGCCGGTGAGCACCACGGCGCGCACCTCGGGGTCTTTATGCGCCTGCTCCAGCCCCGCGCGGATGCCCTGCAGCACCGCGCTGTTCATGGCGTTGCGCTGCGCCGGGCGGTCGATGGTCAGCCACAGGGCGTGGCCGCGCTTGTCGATCTTCAGTTCGTCAGTCATGGGAGCCCCTTGTCCGGTGGATACGCCGGCCGATCCCTCGTGGGGATGGGCCGGCGTGGGAGCGGCCCGGCGCTCGGCCCGACCCGCAGTTTGTCATTCGCCAATCACCGCCCCTTGAACTGCGCTGGTCGCTTCTGCAAGAAGGCGGCCACGCCCTCGCGGTGGTCTTCGGTGGCCATCGCCTCGGCCTGCAGCCGGGCCTCGACCTCGAGCTGCTCGCCCAGGCCGTTGCCCGAGCTGACCGCCAGGCTCTGCTTGATCAGGTCGTAGGCGCGCGTGGGCATCTGCGCCATGCGCGCGGCGACGGCATGCGCCTCGGCCAGCAGCTGGTCGTCGGGGTAGACCTTCCACACCAGGCCGTACTGCAGCGCGTCGGCGGCCGGGATCTTGTCGGCCAGCATGACCAGCGCGCGCGCACGCACGTCACCCACCACGCGCGGCAGGAACCAGGTGCTGCCGCAATCCGGCACCAGGCCGATGCGCGTGAAGGCCTGCAGAAAGGACGCCGACGCGCCGGCCAGCACGATGTCGCAGGCCAGCGCCAGGCTCATGCCGGCGCCGGCCGCCGCGCCGTTGACGGCGCCGACGATCGGCTTGGGAAACTGGCGCATGGCCAGGATGATCGGGTGGTAGCGCTCGCGCAAGGACTGCGACACGTCGTAGGGCCCCTGGCGCGACGAGCCCGCGGCCAGGTCGGCGCCAGCGCAGAAGCCCTTGCCGGCGCCGGTGAGCAGCACCGCGCGCACGGCCGGGTCGGCCTTGGCGCGAGCCAGCGCCTCGCGCAGGCCGCTGAGCAGGCTGTCGTCCAGCGCGTTCAGCACCTGCGGGCGGTTCATCGTCAAGGTGGCCACACCGCCTTCGGCGGCGTAGAGCACGGCAGCTTCGGACATGGCTTGTCTCCGGTGTCAGGCCGCGTCGGCCTCGATGCGCAACAGCAGGCGGCCCGGCGACACCTGCGTGCCGGCCTCGGCGCCGATCTCGACCACGGTGCCGGCGATCGGCGCCTCGATGCGATGTTCCATCTTCATGGCCTCGATGGCCAGCACGAACTCGCCCTTGCTCACGCGCTGACCGGCGGCGACGTTCAGCCGCACCAGCTGGCCGTGCATGCGGCTGGTGATCAGGCCGTGCGCGCCTTCGTCCTCGCGCTGCGGCGGCGCCTGGCTCAGGTCGGTCCATGCGGCGCAAGTGCCGCCGGCATCCAGCCAGCCGGTGTCGCCGCGCGCGGCGTCATGCACGCGCAGGTGCAGGCCGTCGACCACCAGCTGCGCCTCGAGCCCGTCGTCGTGCTGCACCTCGATGGCGTAGCGCGTGTCGCCGACGCTCACCTCGATGGGCTCGCCGCGGCGATAGGCCAGGCGCAGGTCGAAGACCTCGTCGCCCACCTGCAGGCGCACCGGCGTGCCGCGCACGCCGGCTGAACTCCACAGCCCCAGCGGCCCGAAGGCCTGCGCCCGGCGGTGCAGGCGCAGCACCGCGGCGATGGCCGCCCAGCGCGCATCGGGCACGCGCGCCTGCCACGCCGGGCTGGCCTCGCCCAGCCAGCGCGTGGCCAGCTGCGGCGCGGCGAAGGCCGGCGCCGCCAGCGCCTGCAGCAGGTAGTCGCGGTTGGTCGTCAGCCCCAGCACGCAGCTGCCGGCCAGCGTCCGCAGCAGCCGGCTGCGCGCCTGCTCGCGGTCGGCGCCGTAGGCGATGACCTTGGCGACCATCGAGTCGTAGTACGGCGGGATGTCCGGCTGCGCCACCATGCCATGGTCGACGCGGATACCCTCGCCGGCCGGCACGCGCCAGAAATCGATGCGGCCGGCCTGCGGCGCGAAGCCGTTGAACGCGTCCTCGGCACACAGCCGCGCCTCGATGGCGTGGCCCTGCCAGCGTATGTCGGACTGCGGCAGCGGCAGCGGCTCGCCGCGCGCGATGCGCAGCTGCCACTCCACCAGGTCCAGGCCGGTGATCGCTTCGGTCACCGGATGCTCCACCTGCAGCCGCGTGTTCATCTCCAGAAAGTGGAACTCGCCGTCGGGCGTCAGCAAAAACTCCACCGTGCCGGCGCCGACGTAGCCGACCTCGCGCACCAGCTTCACCGCCGCGTCGCCCATGCGCGTGCGCAGGGCCGCCGACACGCCGGGCGCCGGCGCTTCTTCCAGGATCTTCTGGTTGCGGCGCTGCGTCGAGCAGTCGCGCTCGCCCAGGTGCACCGCGCCGCCATGGCTGTCGCCGAAGACCTGCACCTCGACGTGGCGCGCCTCTTCGACCAGGCGCTCCAGCAGCAGGTCGCCGTTGCCGAAGGAGGCCAGCGCCTCGACGCGCGCCGACTCGATGAGTTGTTCCAGCGTGGCCGTGTCGCCGGTGTCGTCGCAGCGGCGCATGCCGCGGCCGCCGCCGCCGGCGCTGGCCTTGATCATCAGCGGCGCGCCGATGCGCTGCGCTTCCTTCAGCAGCGTGGCGTTGTCCTGCGCCTTGCCGGCATAGCCCGGCAGGCAGGGCACACCAATGGCCTGCGCGCGCTGCTTGGCCGCGGCCTTGTGGCCCAGCGCGTCGATGGCCTCGGGCGACGGGCCGACGAAGACGATGCCGGCCTCGCGGCAGGCGCGCGCGAAGTCGGCGTTCTCCGACAGGAAGCCGTAGCCCGGATGCACCGCGCCCGCGCCCGAGCGCTTGCAGGCGTCGATGACGCGCGCGATGTCCAGGTAGCTGTCGCGCGCCGGGCCGGCGCCCAGGCGCAGCGCGGTATCCGCCAGCTGCACGTGGCGCGCGTCGCGGTCGGCGTCGGAATACACCGCCACGGTGCGCAGGCCCATCGCCTGCGCAGTGCGGATGACGCGGCAGGCGATCTCCCCGCGATTTGCAATCAGTACGGTGTCAAACATGACAGCTCGCGCGGAGATCGCCTGTGCGCGCTGCGCGCGCCAGGCAATTTGGCTTCGCCGAAACAGCCGCCACGCGGCTGTTTCCTCCTCGATTCGCAATCAGAAGTGTGTCGAACATCGGGCTTCAGCTTTGTCTAGGAAAGATGCCCATGGTCTTGGCGATGATGCCCATCATCACCTCGTCGGCGCCGCCGCCGATCGAACCCAGCCGGCTGTCGCGCCAGGCGCGGTTGACGCGGGTTTCTTCGATGTAGCCCATGCCGCCCCAGAACTGCAGGCACCAGTCGGCGACCTCGCGCGCCAGCCGCGCGCACTTCAGCTTGCACATCGAGGCCAGCTGGGTGACGTCGTTGCCGGCCACGTACAGCGCCACCGCCTTGTGGAACAGCGCGCCCATGGCCTCGACCTCGGTGGCCAGCTCGGCCAGCTTGAAGTAGATGAACTGGTTTTCCAGCAGCGGCTTGCCGAAGGCCTGGCGCTCGCGCAGGTAGGCGATGGTCTCCTGGATGACCGCATGGTTCTTGCGCCAGCCGGCCGCCGCCCACAGCCGCTCTTCCTGGAACTGCTGCATCTGGTAGGTGAAGCCCATGCCTTCTTCGCCGATGCGAAAGCGCTGCGGCACGCGCACGTTGTCGAAGTGCAGCTGCGCGGTGTCCGACGAATGCATGCCGGCCTTCTTCAGCTTGCGCGCCACTTCGACGCCGGGCGTGTTCATCGGCACGCAGATCAGCGTCTTGTTGCGGTGGGCCGAGCCTTCGCTGGTGTTGGCAAGCACGCAGCACCAGTCGGCCTGCGTGCCGTTGGTGGTCCACATCTTGCCGCCGTTGATGACGTAGTCGCCGCCGTCCTTGCGCGCGCTCGTCTTGATCGACGCCACGTCCGAGCCGGCGCCGACCTCCGACACGCCCAGGCAGGCCACGTAGTCGCCGCTGATCGACGGCGCCAGGAATTCCTTGCGCACCTCGTCGGAGCCGAAACGCGCCAGCGCCGGCGTGGCCATGTCGGTCTGCACGCCGATGGCCATGGGCACGCCGCCGCATTCGATGGCGCTCAGGCCCTCGGCAAAGGCCGCGGCGTAGCTGTAGTCCAGGCCCTGGCCACCGTACTCCACCGGCTTGTTGATGCCCAGGAAGCCCAGCTTGCCCATCTTGCGGAACAGCTCCTTGGCCGGAAAGATCTCGGCCTTTTCCCATTCGGCGATGTGCGGGTTGATCTCGCTTTCGCAGAACTTCTTCAGCGAGTCCTGCAGGGCGATGTGGTCTTCGGTGTAGATCGTGGGTTGCATGCTCAATCTCTTCAAGAGGTGAAATTCGCGATCGCTTGCGCGGGCGGCATGGCATCGAGCGGCCGAGGGAGAGCGCCGAAGGCGCTCCGGGGGTGGGTCATGGCCTGGCGACGCCGAACTGCATCGGCCTCAACTGGCGCGCTTCGGCCTGGCGGCAGATGTCGAAGGCCAGGCCGAGCACGCGGCGCGTGTCGCGCGGGTCGATGACGCCGTCGTCGAGCAGGCGGCCGCTGGTATAGAAGGCGTCGGACTGGCTGTCGAAGTTCTGGATGATCTTTTTCTCCAGCGCCTGCAGCTGCGGCTCGTCCACCGGCACCCCTTTGCGCTTGGCCCCGCCCTCGGCGACGATGCGCATGACCAGCGCGGCCTGCTCGCCGCCCATCACCGCGGTGCGCGTGTTGGGCCAGCTGAAGACGAACCTGGGGCCGTAGGCGCGGCCGCACATGCCGTAGTTGCCGGCGCCGAAGCTGGCGCCGCACATCAGCGTGATGCTCGGCACCGTGGCGTTGCTCACCGCCTGGATCATCTTCGAGCCGTGCTTGATCATGCCGGCCTGCTCGCTGGCCTTGCCGACGATGTAGCCGGTGGTGTTCTGCAGGTACAGCAGCGGGATGCCGGCCTGGCAGCAGCTCTGGATGAAGTGCGTGGCCTTGGTCGCACCCGAGGGGTCGATCGGCCCGTTGTTGGTGATGATGCCGATGGGCTGGCCGTAGAGCGCGGCATGGCCGACCACCGTGGCCGACCCGTAGTCGGCGCCGGCTTCGGTGAACTCGGAACGGTCGACGATGCGCGCGATGATCTCGCGCATGTCCACCGGCTGGCGATAGTCCAGCGGCATCGCGCCGGCCAGCTGGTCGGTCGGGTACAGCGGCTCGAGCGAGGGGTCGGCATCAATCGAGCTGGCCGGGCCCAGGGGGCCCCACTGCAGGCGCTGGAACAGCTCGCGCGCGATGCGCAGCGCATCGGCATCGTCCTCGGCCAGGTACTCGCCCAGGCCGGAGATGCCGGTGTGCATCACCGCACCGCCCAGCTCCTCGTCGGTGGCCACCTCGCCGGTGGCGGCCTTCAGCAGCGGCGGCCCGGCCAGGAAGGCCTTGGCGCGGCCGCGCACCATGATCACGTGGTCCGACAGCCCCGGCATGTAGGCGCCGCCGGCGGTGGACGAGCCGTGCACCACGCCGACCACCGGAATGCCTGCCGCCGACAGCCTGGCCAGGTTGTAGAACAGCTTGCCGCCGTTGACGAAGCCTTCGACCTTGTATTGCAGCAGGTTGGCGCCGGCCGATTCGATCAGCTGCACGAAGGGCAGCTTGTTCTGCATGGCGATGTCCTGCGCGCGCAGGATCTTGTCGCCGCCCATGCGCTGGATGGCGCCGGCGTCGATGCCGGCATCGTTGACGGTGATGACGCAGCGCGTGCCGCTGATCGTGCCGATGCCGGCGATGACGCCGCCGCCGGGCACGCTCTTCTCGGGGTCGGGCTGGTCGACCAGCCAGCCGGACAGCGACGACAGCTCCAGCCACGGCGAGCCGGGGTCGAGCAGCCGCGCCAGGCGCTCGCGCGGCAGCAGCTGGTGCCGTTTGTCGAACAGCGGCTTGGCCTTGGCCGAGGCGGTGGCGGCACGCGCTTCGAGCTCGCGCAGGCGGCCGACCAGCTGCAGCATGGCCTGGCGCTGCGCCTGGAAGGCCTCGCCTTCGGGATGGATGCGGGATTCGAGGACAGGCACGGCAGCGTTAATGAACGAGATTTCAAAATGTTGCCTGCTGCGCGCCCCGGCGTCAAGCCGCGAGCGATCGTGTGACGGTCTCGCTACTGGTAAACACCGAGGACCTTTCGCCCGTGGTTGACGTTGCGCGGCGCCGATTCAATAATGAACGCGATTTCATTAATTGCCCGTGACCTCCCTGCCCAAACGCCGCAAGTCGGTCCGCCGCGCCGAGATCCTGGCGGCGGCGCGGGCGGTCTTTCTCGAGCATCCGTACGAGCAGGCCTCGATCACGCAGATCGCCGACCGCGCCGGCTGCGTGGTCGGCACCATCTACGGCTACTTCGAGAACAAGCGCGAGCTCTTCGACGCGCTGCTGGCCACGTTCTACGATGAGCTGATCGCCGACATCGAGCCGCGCTTCGCGGTCATCGAAGGAACGGCCGACCGGCTGCGCTTCCTGATGGCGCGGCACCTGCAGATCACCGTCGACGACCCGTCGTGGCTGAAGGTGCTGGACCGCGAGGCGCGTGGCGGCGAAAGCTACTTCGGCTCCAAGCTGCACCAGCTGAACCGGCGCTACGCGCAGTTCGTGACGCGCACCATCGCCGACGGCATCGCGCGCGGCGAGCTGCGCGCCGACCTGGACCCGCAGATGGCGCGCGACTTCCTGTTCGGCGGGCTGGAGCACTGGGTGCGCAACACGGTCGGCCGCGGCCGGCGCAACGACGCCACGGCGGTGGCGCGCGAGATGGTGCGCCTGCTGCTCGACGGCTGGGCCGCGGCGCCAGCCAAGGGCGCCGCGGCGCCCTGGCAGGGCCTGGAAGCGCGCATCGCCAAACTGGAAGGGCGGCTCAAGCCCGCCGCACGCACGCGCGAAACGGAGGAATCGAAATGAGCGACAAGACGGTCCGCATCGGCAGCGCCTCCGGCTTCTGGGGCGACACCGCCTCGGCCGCGCCGGCGCTGGTCAAGGGCGGCAACATCGGCTACCTTGTCTTCGACTACCTGGCCGAGGTGACGATGTCGATCCTGGCGGCGCAGAAGGCCAAGGACGGATCAGCCGGCTACGCCACCGACTTCGTGCACATCACGATGAAGGCGCTGCTGCCCGAGCTCAAGGCCAAGGGCATCAAGGTGGTGGCCAATGCCGGCGGGGTGAACCCGTTGGCCTGCCGCGACGCGCTGGCCAAGGTGGCCGACGAGCTGGGCGTGCCGCTTTCGATCGGCGTGGTGCTGGGCGACGACCTGAGCGCGCGGGCCGCTGAGTTCCGCGAGCGCGGCCTGACCGAGATGTTCAGCGGCGCGGCCTTCCCGCAGCGCACCGCCAGCATCAACGCCTACCTGGGCGCGCTGCCCATCGCGCGTGCGCTGGACGCCGGCGCCGACGTGGTCATCACCGGCCGCTGCGTCGACTCGGCCGTCACGCTGGGCGTGCTGGTGCACGAGTTCGGCTGGCAGGCCGACGACTACGACCGATTGGCGCAAGGCACGCTGGCCGGCCACCTGGTGGAATGCGGCGCGCAGAGCAACGGCGGCCTCTTCACCGACTGGGAGAGCGTGCCCGACTGGGACATCATCGGCTTCCCCATCGTCGAGGCTGAAGGAGACGGCAGCTTCGTCATCACCAAGATCGACGGCAGCGGCGGGCTGGTGAGCCCGGCCACGGTGGCCGAGCAGATGCTCTACGAGATCGGCGACCCGCGTGCCTACCACGTGCCCGACGTGGCCTGCGACTTCACTTCGGCGCGCTTCGAGCAGGTGGGCAAGGACCGCGTGCGCGTCACTGGCGCCAAGGGCCGGCCGCCCACCGACACCTACAAGGTCAGCTGCACCTTCATGGACGGCTTCCGCAACACCGCCTTCCTGACCATCGCCGGCGAGCAGGCCGCGCAGAAGGCGCGGCGCACCGGCGAGGCGCTGTTCAAGCGCATGCAGCGCATGCTGGACGAGCAGGGACTGCCGCCCTTCAGCGAGCAGCGCATCGAAGTCATCGGCGCCGAGGACATGTACGGCGCGCATGCCCGGCCCACCTCGCGCGAGGTGGTGCTGAAGATGGCCATCAAGACGCCGTCCAAGGCTAGCGCCGAGCTGTTCGCGCGGGAGTTTGCTGCCGCCGGCACGTCGATGTCGCCGGGCACCACCGGGCTGGTGGGCGGGCGGCCGACGCCGACGCCGGTGATCCGCCTGTTCTCCTTCCTGATCCCCAAGGCTGAGGTGCCGGTGACGCTGCAGGTCGGCGGCGACAGCCGCGCGGTCGAGATCCCCACCGCCGGCGGCTTCGACGCGGCCGGCCTGGGCCCGGCGCTGCGCTACTCGCAGACGCCTGCGACCCAGGGCTCCAGCCGCGTGCCGCTGATCCGGCTGGCGCACGGCCGCTCCGGCGACAAGGGCGACAAGGCCAACATCGGCGTCATCGCGCGCAAGCCCGAATACCTGCCGCTGCTGAACCACTGGCTGACGCCCGAGCGCGTGGCCGAACACTTCAAGCACAACCGGCCGAGCCGCGTCGAGCGCTTCGACCTGCCGGGCACCAACGCCATGAACTTCCTGCTGCACGACGTGCTGGGCGGCGGCGGCATGGCCTCGCTGCGCACCGACAACCTGGCCAAGTGTTATTGCCAGGTCCTGCTGGCGATGGACGTGCCGGTGCCCGACGACCTCGTGCTGTAGGAGGCGCGCCATGGCCATCGACGTTGCCAAGCTGAAGCACTGGCCCTTCCAGCCGATCGAGCAGAGCTACACGGCGCGCGACACCATGCTCTACGCGCTGGGCGTGGGCCTGGGCCACGACCCGCTGGACGCGGCGCAGCTGCGCTACGTCTATGAAGACGGCCTGCAGGCGCTGCCGACCCTGGCCGTGGTGCTGGGCTACCCCGGCTTCTGGGCCAAGGACCCGGCCACCGGCATCGACTGGGTGCGCCTGCTGCACGGCGAGCAGAGCCTGGAACTGCTGGCGCCGCTGCCCGCGGCGGGCACGGTGCGCGGGCTGACGCGCGTCACCGCCCTCGTCGACAAGGGGGCCGGCAAGGGTGCGTTGATGTACAGCGAGCGCGACATCCAGGACGCGGCCACTGGCCAATTGCTGGCGGTGTCGCGCAGCGTGTCCTTCATGCGCGGCGATGGCGGCTTCAGCGCCGCCGGGCAGGCCTCCGACGCGGCGCCGCCGCCGCGCGCCGCGACGCCCGACACGCCGCCCGACCACGTCTGCGAGCTGAAGACCCGCCCCGAGGCCGCGCTGATCTACCGCTTGTCGGGCGACTACAACCCGGTGCACGCCGACCCCGCGGTCGCCCGGGCGGCGGGCTTCGAGCGGCCGATCCTGCACGGCCTGTGCAGCTTCGGCGTCAGCGGCCACGCGCTGCTGAAGACGCTGTGCGGCTGGGATGCGTCGCGGCTGAAGGAGATTGGCTGCCGCTTCTCGTCGCCGGTGTATCCGGGCGAGACGCTGCGCGTGGAGATGTGGCGGCGCGGCGAGGCCGTGCAGTTCCGCACCTGGGTGGTCGAGCGCAACGTGCTGGTGCTCAGCCACGGCAGCGCGCGCATCGCCGGCTGAGGCGCGGCGCAGCCGCCGCGGCGCGATTCCTACCCTCGGCCGGCCGCCTGCCGTCTCGCCACCGGGCCGCCTGCTTGCTGCATCTCGACAACGCCAGCAACCGCCGCATCGGCATCGGCCTGGTCACGCTGACGACGCTGTGTTTCGCGGTGCTGGACACCAGCGCCAAATGGCTGGTGCAGAGCTTGCCGGTGCTGCAGGTGGTGTGGCTGCGCTTCGTGTTCCACGTGCTGCTCGCGTCGGCGCTGCTGGCGCCGCGCTACGGCTGGGAACTGGTGCGCGTGCGCGACTGGAAGCTGCAGGCGCTGCGCGCGGCGATGATGGCCGCGATGACGGCGCTGAACTTCTGGGCGCTGCAGTACCTGCAGTTGGCCGAGACCGGCGCGATCCAGTTCTCGGTGCCGCTGCTGATCGCGCTGTTCAGCGCCTGGTGGCTGGGCGAGCGGCTGGATGCGCAGCGCTGGCTGGCCATCGTGGCCGGCTTCGCCGGCGTGCTGCTGGTCATCCGCCCCGGCAGCCAGGCCTTCCACCCGGCGATCCTGCTGTCGGTGATGAACGCGCTGCTGTATGCCGCCTTCAACCTGCTGACGCGCCGCATGGTGGCCACCGAATCGGCCGCGTCGATGCAGCTGATGTCGGCGCTGGGCGCGGCGCTGATCCTGTCGCCCTGGGCGCTGGCCGCCTGGCAGTGGCCGCAGGGTTGGCTGCCGTGGCTGGCCCTCGCACTGTGCGGGCTGTGCGGCGGGCTCGGCCACTTCATGGTGGCGCAGGCCCACCGTTATGCGTCGGCGGCGACGCTCGCGCCGTTCCTGTACCAGCAGATCATCTACATGACGCTGCTCGGCGGGCTGGTCTTCGGCCAGGTGCCGGGCCTGCTGGTGATGGTCGGCGCGCTGGTCGTCGTGCTCAGCGGGCTGTACCTGCTGTGGCTGGAGATGCGGCGGCGCTGAGGGCTCGCGCGGTGTGAACGCCTCCGGCGTGCCCGGGCGGGCCTCCAGATGGTGCGCCTGGCACGGAAGCCGCACAATGACCCATGCGCAGACTTCTTTGCTACCTCGCCACGTGCGCCACGCTCGCCGCCTCGTCGGCCACGCTGGCCCTGCCGGCCGCGCCGGCGCAGCCCCCCGCCGCGCGCGCCAACCCGGCGTCGACTTACTGTGTCGCCCAGGGCGGCCAGCTCGCCTTCGAGAAGGACGGCAGTGGCGGCCGGTTCGGCATCTGCCGCTTCGCCGACAACCGGCAGTGCGAGGAATGGGCGCTGTTGCGCGGCGAGTGTCCCGCCGGCGGCATCCGCGTCACCGGCTATGCGACGCCGGCCGCGCGCTACTGCGCGTTGCGCGGGGGCCGCTACCAGGTGCTGTCGGAGGGCGCCGGCGCCGTCGAACAGGGCAGCTGCGGCTTCGCCAACGGCAAGTCCTGCGCGGCGCCGGCCTTCTTCGACGGCCTGTGCACCCCGGCATCGGCCGGCGAAACGCTGCGCGTGCCCTTCCGCTGTGACGGCGGCCGCACGCTGGACGCGCTGTTCAGCAACGGCAGCCGCAGCAGCGTGTCGCTGTGGCTGTCCGACGGCCGCGTGCTGTCGCTGCCGCAGGCGTTGTCAGGCTCGGGCGCGCGCTATGCCAATGCCGACGAGAGCATCGTGTTCTGGAACAAGGGCCGCACGGCCTTCATCGACGAGAAGGGCCGCACCAGCTACGGCAACTGCCAGGCGCGCCCCTGAGCGCTGCGCGCGGGCGGCGCTTGCCGCCACCCCGCGCGCCATGCGCGGCGCCTCGCTGACCCCCTGCTCAGCCCGACCAGGCGAAGGGCGCAAAGTGCCCGTTGCGCGTGCCGCTCTTGTCGCTCCACCGGATGCCGAAGGCGTTGAAGCTGCTGTGCAGCGCCTTGGCCAGGGACAGGCGGCTGGCGACCGGGTGGGCCACATGGTCGATGGCCAGCGCCTGGCCCGGGGCCACCGCGCTGGGCAGGCCCGCGCAGGCTTGATCGATCAGCTCGCCCGCGCTCACGCTGCGCTTCAGGTCCACGGCCTCGAAGCGGATCGGCCGCCGCTCGATGCCGGCGACGTGCCCGATCAGCGGCGCCATCGACGCCATCGGCCCGCCCGCCGCGCCGGTGGCGATGCTCTGGATGGCCTCGGCCTGGGCGTCGCTGGCGCGCTCGTCGACGATCAGCCCCACCGTGAAATGGCCCGCCGCCATCGGCCCCGGCGAGTGCAGCACGACGATGAAGCACAGCCCGTCGAGCGTGACGCCGTCCTTCGCGCCCTTGTCGATGCGCAACGCCAAGGCAGCCTTGCAATCGCCTTCGGTCGGCGTCGCCGCCAGGTTGGACGTGATGCACGGACACAGCAGCGTGCAGTTGCAGGTTTCCATGTACTCACCACTGATCTGCCAGTTCGACATGGTGGCTCTCCCGAGGATGAAACCGGGCGATGACCGTACGCTCCTCGGCGTCGGTGCGCAAGCGGTGCGGCGAGAGCCCATACTGCGCTGGATGGAACGGCCGGTGGCGGGTGCGCTGGCGCTCAGCGTCGGTGCCTGGGCGGTGTTGGCCTGGCTGGCGCTGGACATGGGCCATCCGCTGGCGCAGCTGACGATGCCCGCCTCGCCGCACTGGAGCGCCGCCAACGTGGCGGCGGTGCTGGTCATGTGGGCGGTGATGATGGCGGCGATGATGCTGCCGTCGGCACTGCCGATGGTGCACACCTTCGCCAGGCTCGGCCGCGAAGGCGCCGGCGAAGCGCCGGCCCGGGCGCGCGCCTTCGTCGCCGCCTACCTGGTGGTGTGGTGCGCCTTCAGTCTGCTGGCCAGCGCCGCGCAGTGGGCGCTGCAGGCGCTGGACTGGGTCGACCCGATGGTCGTCAGCACCTCGGCCGGGCTGACGGCGGCGCTGCTGCTGATCGCCGGCGCCTACCAGTTCTCGCCGCTGAAGCGGCTGTGCCTGGCCGGCTGCCGCACGCCGCTGGGCTTCCTGCTGGGCGAGTGGCGCGCCGGGGTGTCGGGGGCCTTCGTCATGGGCCTGCGCCACGGCCTGCTCTGCCTGGGCTGCTGCTGGGCGCTGATGGCGCTGCTGTTCGTCGGCGGCGCGATGAACCTGCCCTGGGTGGCGGCGCTGTCGGTGGCCGTGGCCATCGAGAAGCTGGCGCCGCAGGGCCCGCGCCTGGCCGGATGGCTGGGCGTGGCGCTGATCGGCGCCGGCCTGTGGCACCTGTGGCGCCTGCTGGCGTAGCGCTCAGCCGAAGGCGTGCAGGCCCTTCAGGCCCAGCACCAGCAGCAGGTAGCGCAGGCCCTTGCCGAGCATGATCCAGAACAGGCTCTGCCAGAAGGGCATGCGCAGCCAGCCGGCGGCCAGCACCAGCGCGTCACCCACCAGCGGCAGCACCGACAGCACCAGCACCGGCGGGCCCCAGCGGCGCAGCTGGCGCACGCGCGAGTGCTGTTCATCCACCTTGACGTGCTGGAAGCGCTCCCAGCCGCCGCGGGCGGCGCGGCCCATGCCGAAGTTCAGCGCGCAGCCGATGCCGCTGCCCAGCAGTGCCACGCCCAGCGCCACCCAGGCCGATGCCGGAAAGGCGACGATCTTCGCCGTCAGCACCAGTTCGGTGGAACCCGGCAGCACCGTCGCCGACAGCAGCGCCGAGACGAACACGCCCAGCAGCCCGGCCTGCGGGCTCAGCCAGCCTTGCATCCAGACCGACGCGGCCTGCAGCCACTCGACCATGCGCGGCGCCGCTGCGGCGTCTCAGCGGCCGCGCGCGAGTTCCGCGCGCATTGCGTCGATGACGTGGGCGTAGTCCTTGTGACCGAAGATGGCGCTGCCGGCGACGAAGGTGTCGGCCCCGGCATCGGCCACGCGCCGGATGTTGTCGACCTTGATGCCGCCGTCCACCTCGAGGTGGATGTCGCGGCCGCTGGCGTCGATGAGCCGGCGCAGCCGCTCGATCTTGCGCAGCGCGCTGTCGATGAAGCTCTGCCCGCCAAAGCCGGGGTTGACGCTCATCACCAGCACGTGGTCGACCTTGTCGATGACCCATTCCAGCGCGTCGATGGGCGCCGCCGGGTTGTAGACCAGCCCGGCCTTGCAGCCGGCCGCGCGGATCAGCTGCAGCGTGCGGTCGACGTGGATGCTGGCGTCCGGGTGGAAGCTGATGAGGTCGGCGCCGGCGTCGGCGAAGGCCTGTGCCAGCGCGTCCACCGGCTGCACCATCAGGTGCACGTCGATGGGCACCGGGCTGCCGTCGGCGCGCACCGCATGCTTGCGCAGCGCCTGGCAGACCATCGGGCCGAACGTCAGGTTCGGCACGTAATGGTTGTCCATCACGTCGAAGTGAATCCAGTCGGCGCCGGCCTGGATCACGGCCTTCAATTCCTCGCCCAAGCGCGCAAAATCGGCCGACAGCAGGCTGGGGGCAATGCGGTAGGTGGGCATGCGTCGATTCTAGGCGGCTGCCTACAATGCGCCGCATGAAAGGCCCGAGCTTCAGCTGCAGCGTGAAGACGCAGTTCCTGCCCGAGCAGTCGCAACTGCCAGACGGGCCTTTTGCCTTTGCCTACACGGTGACCATCCAGAACAGCGGCGACATCGCCGCGCAGCTGGTGGCGCGCCACTGGGTCATCACCGACGCCACCGGCCACGTCGAAGAAGTGCGCGGCCTGGCGGTGGTCGGGCACCAGCCGCTGCTCAAGCCCGGCGAGTCCTTCGAATACACCAGCTGGACGCAACTGGCCACGCCGCACGGCACGATGCAGGGCACCTTCTTCTGCATGACCGAGGATGCGCACCCCTTCGATGCGCCGGTCGGGGCGTTCTCGCTGGCGCGCGCCGGCGCGCTGCATTGAGCTGGCTGCGGCGCGACAGCAGCAGCCCCTGGGACCTGACCGCGCTGCTCAACGCGGCCGACGGTCTGGCGGGGCGCACGCAGCGCCACCTGTGGCTGGCGCGCCTGCTCGAATGGCTGCGCCACGCGCCGCGCGGCCGCAAGGCGACCGGTGCCAACGGCACGCCGTCGCCGCTGGTGCGCCTGCGCCATCTGCTCAACGTGCTGGAGAAGAACCCCGACGCGCACGCGCGGGTGCAGCGGGTGTTCGTGGACTTCTGGGCCGACATCCAGAGCACCGGGCTGCTCTCGGACTTCGGCTTCGGCCCGCGCACCGCGCTGTACAGCGAAGTCTGGGAGCGGGTGCGGCTGCGCCTGCTGCCGGCCACGCCGGACACGCGCGAGCTGGCCGAGCTGTTCCCGCTGCTGTTCCGGCCCGAGGACGCGTCCTGGATCGGCGCCATCGACGCCCCGATGCTGCAGCGCCTGGGGCTGCCGGCCTGGCGCGGCGTGGAGGGCGCGGACCCGTGGCGCGCCGAGATGATGGAGGCCGTGACCTACCTGGCGAGCGCGGTGTGCGCCGCCGGATTCTCCGGCCCGCTGCGCAAGCGCATGACCGGGCGGGCGCTGGCCAACGAGCCCTTCCACCACCTGGGCCCCGCGGTCGAGCACCTGCGCGCCGCGGTGCAGGCCGGCGACCTGTGCAGCCCGGCGGTGCGCGTCGAGGCCAACGGCCTGCGCGCCCTGCTCGACGAATGCCGCGCGGCGGTGGACAGCATCGGCGACCATCTGGAGGAGTTCGGCATCTCGGTGGACATCGTCTACGAGATGGACCAGCTGCAGGCGCGGCTGCGGCGCATCGAGCAGTTGCTGGACTGCGTGCTGGCCGCCGCGCCCGCGCCCGAGCTGCTGCAGCTGGTGTGCTCGCTGGTGCAGACGCTGGAGCAGCGCCGCGGCATCCGCTCGCTGCTGGTGCGCCACTACGCGCTGCTGTCGCGCAAGGTGGCCGAGCGCAGCGCCGAGACCGGCGAGCACTACATCGCCCGCACCCGCGCCGAGTACCGCGGCATGCTGGCGCGCGCGGCCACCGGCGGCGCGGTGCTGTCGGCGACCACGCTGCTCAAGTTCGGCATCCTGGCGCTGGGGCTGACGGCCTTCTGGGGCGGCTTCTGGGCCGGCGTCAACTACGCGCTGAGCTTCCTGCTGGTCATGCTGCTGCACGGCACCGTGGCCACCAAGCAGCCGGCGATGACCGCGCCGGCGATGGCGCAGCGCCTGGGCAACCTGAAGAGCGACGCCGCGGTCGAGGCCTTCGTCGACGACGTGGTGCACCTGCTGCGCTCGCAGGCCGCGGGCATCTTCGGCAACCTGGCGTTGTGCGCGCCGCTGGTGCTGGCGGCGCAGTGGGCCGGCTGGCAGCTGCTGGGGCGGCCGCTGGTCGGGCCCGGCGAGGCCGAGCACGTGCTGCACACCTTGACGCTGCTCGGCCCGACGGCCTTCTACGCGGCCTTCACCGGCGTGCTGCTGTTCGCCAGCTCGCTGATCGCCGGCTGGGCCGAGAACTGGTTCGTCTTCCACCGGCTGGACAGCGCCATCGCCTGGAACCCGCGCATCGTCGCGCGCCTGGGGCACACGCGCGCGCAGCGCTGGTCCAACTGGTGGCGCTACAACATCAGCGGCGTCGCCGCCAATGTGTCGCTGGGCATGCTGCTGGGCGTGGTGCCGGTGGTCACGGCCTTCGTCGGCCTGCCGCTGGAGGTGCGCCACGTCACCTTGTCCACCGGCCAGCTGGCGGCGGCGGCCGGCGCATTGGGCTGGGAGCTGCTGCATGAGGCGGCGTTCTGGTGGTGCATGGCCGGCATCGTGGTCACCGGCCTGCTGAACATCGGCGTCAGCTTCTGGCTGGCCTTCAAGCTGGCGGCCCGCGCACGCGGCGTGCGCCGCGCGGACCGGCTGCGCATCCGCGCCGCGCTGGCGCGGCGGCTGCGCACCCGGCTGCCCAGCTTTTTGTGGCCGACGGCGCGCGAAGGATGACGCGGCTCAGGCGTCGTCGTCCCGGCGCTCGCCCTTGCGGCGTCCGGCAAACATGACCCACCAGACGATGAACACCAGCAGGCCCAGCGCCAGCAGCGCTTCCAGCAGCAACAAGCCCATACGCGTCGATTCTCCCTGGCTGGCTTCGGGCGCGGCGATTCTAGGAGTGCTGGCGGCCTGCACCACGCCGCCGCCCTCCGCGCCCACATCGCCGCCCGCGGCCGAGCCGCCGGTGGCGGTGGCGCCGCCGCGCG
>JAHBZS010000063.1 GCA_019635285.1 Rubrivivax sp.
TTCTGAATGGACTGTGCCAGCGCGCTCATCACAGGCGCCGGCGTGGCCGACGGCGCGACGATCGCATACCAGATGCTTGAATTGAAACCGGGGAAGCCTTGTTCGGCAACAGTTGGTAGTGACGGCATGGTTGGTACGCGCGCGGGACTTGTTACCGCTAGCGCGCGGATGCGATTCGCCTCGAGCAGTGGCAACGCAAGTGCGATCGGAGGGAACGCCATGTCGAGCTGCGAGCCCGCGACGGCGGAGACCGCCTCCTGCACGCCCTTGAAGGGAACGTGAATCATCTTGAGGCCGGCTTCGCTTTCGAAGTACTCGCCCGCCAGATGAGTCGCCGAGCCGACGCCAGCGCTGCCGAATGAAAGACTGCCGGGCTTCGACTTGCCCATCGTGATGAGTTCAGCGAGTGTCTTGGCGGGATGATTGGCGGGCACGATGACGAGGCTTGGCGACGTGGCTAGCAAGGCGAGCCCCGCAAAGTCCTTCTCAGTGTTGTAGGGCAACTTCCTGTGCAGGGCGGGATTGATGCTGTGTGCGGAAGAGACAAAGAGCAGGGTGTGGCCGTCGGCGGGCTGAGTCAGCACGTACTGCGTCGCCGTGATACCACCCGCGCCAGGCTTGTTCTCGACGATCACTGGCTGGCCGAGCATGGGCGCGAGCTTCTCAGCGTAGGAGCGAGCGATGAGGTCCGTAAGTGCTCCTGCGGAGAAGGGCACGATGATGCGCACTGGTTTCGTGGGGAAACCTTGCTGCGCGAAGGCGGAGGTGGCCAGAGTGGCCACAGCGAATCCCAGAAAATCACGGCGCAGTGTCATCCTGATCTCTCCAACATGCTCGAATGTCGACATTTTGGCATTCTTCTATCTGATGTCAACCCCACCAAAGGTCACTTGTGAAAAAAGCCATTCAAGGTAGGCCGCTGCTTGCCACGCTTCCCCTGCAAATCGCGGATCAGCTGAGCGCGCGGATCGTCGATGCGCATTACTCGCCGGGCGAGCGCTTGCTGGAGACTGAGCTCTCGCTGTCCTACGAAGTGAGCCGCGCGACGGTGCGCGAGGCACTTCGCCTGCTAGAGCAGCGCGGACTCGTGCGTATCCTTCCTCAGCGCGGTGCGCGGGTGACGATGCTCTCGGACAAGGAGTTGGACGATCTATTCGAGGTGCGCGCATCCCTTCTGGGCACCGCATCGCGCCTTGCCGCGGAGCGCTGCACGCCCGAAGCTGAGGCTGCTTTGAAGAGGCATCTCTCGGACATGCGTAAGGTGGTGCGAGACGCAGCAGAGTATGTGCGAGCGAGTGCAGCGATGGTCGAACTCGTCGTGCAGTATTCGGGTAACGAGGTGCTGGTGGCGTACGTGCGCGACTTCGCGCTACGTATCGGCCGCTACACGCGCCTGGGGCTGGCTACACCGGCGCGCAGGCGCGCCTCCCTGCAGACCTGGGAAGGCATCGTTGACGCAATTTCGGCTCGCGACGCGAAGCGCGCTGCAGAACTGCATACTGAACTGGCACTCGCGAATCGTGCTGCGGCTATCGCCGAGTTCAGGCAACTGCAGGGCGCAGGGTCGTAGCACCTTACCGCCCGACTCTTGATGGCACGTGTGACCATTCATTCGGTACTTGCACTTCAGTTCAAGGCGCCGTCCCGAATCGGAGTCGCGTGGTCTGTCAATCCTGCGCCGGCGAGCGTTCGGTCCGCATCGGCTGGCTGAGTCCGCTCGGCCGGCACAGGCAGGCCGGCGGCACGGCTGGTCTCCGCCGCGGTGACTCGCGCCGCGCCGTCCGACCGGTGGCCATGCCCGGAAGTCGCCTGTCTGGCGCGGACCAGCGGCGCGACACGGTTTGGGCCATGATCGGGCTTCTGACGTGGAGGCCAGCATGATCCGAACCGCATGGGCCATATTGCTGCTTGCGCTGGCGTGGCCGGCCTGGGCGCAGCCGGCGGCGCAGTGCCCGCCGCTGCTGCAGCGCAGCTTCGACCGCCTGCAGGACGACAAGCCGCAGTCGCTGTGCCAGTACGCCGGCAAGGTGCTGCTGGTCGTCAACACCGCCAGCTATTGCGGCTTCACGCCGCAGTACCAGGGGCTGGAGGCGCTGCACGCCAAGTACGCCCCGCGCGGCCTGGTGGTGATGGGTTTTCCGTCGAACGACTTCTCGCAGGAGCCGGGCAGCAGCGAGCAGATTGCCGACCTGTGCTTCAACACCTACGGCGTCAAGTTCCCGATGTTCGCCAAGTCGTCGGTGGTCGGGCCGAAGGCCAACCCGCTGTTCGTGGACCTGACGCAGGCCACCGGCATGGCGCCGGCGTGGAACTTCCAGAAGTACCTGGTCGATCGGCAAGGCCGGCCGGTGGCGTCGTACGGCAGCCGCGTCACCCCCAGCGACGCGGCGCTGGTGGCGGCCATCGAGAAGGCGCTGGCGCAGTCGCGGTGAATCACGCGGCACTGGCGCGCGCGACGCTTTGGTCGTAAGGTCCGGCTATCACCACTCACCGCCTGGAGACCGCATGCATCGCGACACTGCGCTACCCAATTTCCGCCTCGAGCCCGGTGTGTCCATCGCCCAGACGCAGCCGCAGGCGCAGGTCGCGGTGACGCTGGACTCGCCGGCCCTGCAGGTGATGACCGACCTGACGACGGTCACGGCGGCCACCACGCACCCGTCCACCAGCCTGCGCCAGGCCGAGCAGATGATGATCAACCAGGGGGTGCGCATGCTCTTCGTGACCAGCGACATGCCCGCGCTGGAAGGGCTGATCACCACCACCGACCTGGCCGGCGACCGCGCGATGAGCGTCGTCGCCGAGCGCCATGTGCGCCACGACGAGCTCCGCGTGTCCGACGTGATGACGCCGCTGTCCATGCTCGACGCCATCTCGCTGGACAGCCTGCAGCGGGCCAGCGTCGGCAACGCCGTGGCCACGCTGAAGCGCCTGGGCCGCAACCACCTGCTGGTGGTGCAGGCGGCGACGCCGCAGACGCCGCTGCGCGTGCGCGGCATCATCTCGCGCGCGCAGATCGAGCGTCAGCTGGGCGCGCCGGTCGAAGTCACGCCCATCGCCAGCAGCTTCTCGGAGATCGAGCGCGCGCTGGTCTGATGCCGGCCGCCCGCACGCCCACCCACCACCATGGCACTGACCCACGCAGCACCCGGCGAAGCCATCGCCCTGTTCCCCGCCGAGCCGGCCGGCGGCCAGCGACGCTCGCAGGCCGTCTTCAAGTCGACCGACCTGGAGGTCATCCGCCTGACCCTGGCGGCCGGTGACGCGCTGCCGCCGCACCGTGTGCCGGGCGAGATCACCGTGCAGTGCCTGCGTGGCGTGCTGCAGCTGGGGCTGGCCGAGGGCCGCCAGTGCACGCTGCGCTCCGGCGAGATGTGCTTCCTGGCCGGCGGCGCACAGCACGACGTGCGGGCGCTCGAGGACTGCGTGGCGCTGGTGACCATCGCCTTGCGGCCGGCCTGACGCGCCAGGCCCGCGCCGGTCTCAGGGCGCGGTGTGCGCCAGCGCCGCAGGCCGGGCCTGCGGCAGCAACCACAGCGCCACGAAGCCCGACAGGCACAGCGCCCCCGACAGCCACAACGCGCCGACGCCCCAGCGTTGCAGGGCCAGGCCGAACAGGAAGGGTGCGGCGGCCTGCGCCACGCGTGCCGGCAGCGTGATCCAGCCCTGCAGCGCGCCGTAGCGGTGCGGGCCGAACAGCTGCAGCGGCAGCGTGCCCTTGGCGATGGTCATGATGCCGTTGCCGGCGCCGTGCAACAGCACGAAGGGCCACACCGCCGGCGCGCCGGCCAGCAGCAGCGCCGCCGCGCCCAGCGGATGGGCCAGCGCCGCCAGGCGCGCCGACAGCAGCGCCTGCGCGTGGCGCAGCACGCCGAACTCCAGCAGCCGTCCGGCCACCTGCGCCGGGCCGACCAGCGCGCCGGCGGCGACCGCCACCGCCAGCGTGGCGCCCGCCGCCTGCAGCAACTGCGGCAGGTGCGTGGCCATGGCGGTGCTGACGAA
Organism: Rubrivivax sp.; assembly: GCA_019635285.1. Taxonomy (GTDB): domain Bacteria; phylum Pseudomonadota; class Gammaproteobacteria; order Burkholderiales; family Burkholderiaceae_C; genus Rubrivivax. Next base: position 4,003 of record JAHBZS010000063.1, read on the forward strand.
CCAGGTGGCCGCGAAGGCGTAGGCCAGCAGCGCCGCGGTCAGGGCCGGGCGCGGCGGCGCCGCTGGCGCGGCGGCCTGAGGGGTGGCGACCGCGGGGGCCGTCGTCGCCGGTGGCGGCGCCCGCGGCAGCCACGCGTTCAACGGCAGCCCCAGCAGCAGGTGCAGCGCGGCCCAGGCGAAGCACGCACCGCGCCAGCCGACGTGCGCATCCAGCCAGGCCGACAGCGGCCAGCCCACCGTGCTGGCGAAGCCGGCGATCAAAGTGATGCCGGTGATGGCGTTGCGCGCGTCATGGCCGTACAGCCGCACCAGCGTGGCGAAGCCGCCTTCGTACAGGCCGGCGCCCATCGCCACGCCGAGCAGCGCCCAGGCGGCGAGCATCGACCACGGGCCCTGCGCCAGGCCCAGCGACAGCAGGCCGAGGGCGAACACGCCGCTCGCCAGCATCAGCACGGGGCGGCCGCCGTGGCGGTCGATGGCCCGGCCCGATACCGGGCCGACCAGGGCGGCCACCACCAGCGCCAGCGAGAAGGCGGCAAAGACCAGCGGTGTGCGCAGGCCGAGGTCGCGTGCCATCGGCGCGGCCAGGATCGCCGGCAGGTAATACGACGAGGCCCAGGCCAGCGTCTGCGCGACGCCCAGCATGGCGACCGTCGCCCAGCGCGGGCGGACGGCCGGCGTGTTCATCCACGCAGCTTAGCTGCTCTCCAAGCGCAGCGAGCGCGCCACCGCCGCGTAGGCACGCTGCCGCACGGCGTCGTCGATGGTGCTGGCCGGCCGGTACGGCAGGCTGCGCAAGCGCGGCGCCTGGGCCATGCGCACCGGCGGGTCCGTGGCCGCGACGGCGTCGCGCGCCGGCTCGATCTCGGCCGCGCCGAGCTGCAGCGCCAGCGGCAGCTCCGGCGACAGCGCCGGGCGCGGCAGCATGGCCAGCGCCACCAGCAGGGCGGCGCCCGCCAGCAGCAGCGCCGGGCCGCGGCCGCGCGCCGGCAAGGCGGCGGGCGTGGTCGGCGGCATCAGGTCGGCGAAGCCCCGCTTGTGCTGGCCGCGCCGCAACGTGGCCGGACGGCTGCGTTCGTCGGGCACCAAAAGCAGGCCGGCGCGCTGCAAGCTCAGGCCGGGGCGCGTCGCGCTGCTCCACACGGTGAAGGGCACGGCCAGCAGCAGCGGCACGGTCAGCGGCACGAGGTGCGGCGCCAGCAGCGGGTCGCCGAACGCGCGCGCATCGCGCGTGGCGCTCCACCCCGCCAGGCCCAGCGCGGGCAGCGCCAGCAGGCCGATGCGCGACAGCGCGTCGCGCCAGCCGACCCGGGCGGCCTCGCGCGAGGGCGACTTCCAGTCCAGCCGCAGGCCGGTCAGCGCGCCCAGCACGAAACTGCTGTGCGCCAGCATGCGCAACGGCGCCTGCAGCGCGGACAGCAGCAGCTCCAGCAGCGCGCTACCCCACAGCCGCAGCGGGCCGCCGAAGGCGGCCTGCTCGCCGCGCCAGCCCACGGCCAGCACCCCCAGCAGCCGCGGCAGCAGCAGCAGCGCCAATGTCAGCAGCCACAGGCCGAGGCTGGCGGCGCCCAGGCTGCCCAGCCCCAGGCCCAGCGCGATGAAGGCCAGCCACAGCGGCGCCACCAGGTACGACAGCGCACCCGTGGCCAGCATGACGCGGTGCGCCGGGCGCAGCCCCGGCTCGGCCACCAGGCGCGCGTTCTGCAGGTTGCCCTGGCACCAGCGGCGGTCGCGCTGCAGCTCTTCCAGCAGGTTGGCCGGGTGCTGCTCCCAGCTGCCGCCCAGCTGCGGCGCCAGCCACACCTCGTAGCCGGCGCGGCGCATCAGCGCGGCCTCGACGAAGTCGTGCGACAGGATCTCGCCGGCCAGGCCGCCGCGGCCGGGCAGCGGGCCGAGCCCGCAATGGCGCATGAAGGGCTCGACGCGCAGGATCGCGTTGTGCCCCCAGTAGTGCGATTCACCCAGCTGCCAGTAGGCCATGCCCAGCGCGAACAGCCGCCCGGTGACGCGGTTGCCGAACTGCTGCAGCCGCGCATGCACGGTGCCGTGGCCGAAGCCCTGCGGCAGCGTCTGCACCAGCCCGGCGCGCGGGTTCTGCTCCATCAGGCGCACCAGCGCCACCAGCGTCTCACCCTGCATGATGCTGTCGGCGTCCAGCACCACCATGTAGCGGTAGCCGCGGCCCCAGCGCCTGCAGAAGTCGGCGACGTTGCCGGCCTTGCGCCGCGTGCGGCGCCGGCGCCAGCGGTAGAACACGCGGCCGCCGGCGCCCACCGGGCCGTCGCCCAGCGTCTGGCGCAGCCGCTGCCAGGCCTGCACTTCGGCCGCGCGCAACGCCGGGTCGGAGCTGTCCGACAGCACGTAGACGTCGAACAGCGGCAGCGCGCCGGTGGCCGCCAGCGACTCGCAGGTGGCGCGCAGCCCGGCGAAGACCGTGGCCACGTCCTCGTTGCAGATCGGCATGACGATGGCGGTGCGGGCCGTGCGCGCAATGGGGGCCTGCGGGTCGGCCAGGCGGATACCGTGAGCGTCGCCGCGCCACAGCACCCAGGCGCCCATCAGCGCGGTGACGCAGCCCGCGCCCACCCAGCCGAAGAGCAGCGTGACCAGCAGCGCCTGCACCCAAGCCCAGCCCTGCAGGCCGTCGGGTTGGGCCTGCCACTGCAGGCCCAGCGCCGTGGCGGCCAGCGCGGCCACCAGCGCCAGCAAGCTGCGGCGTCGGCGTGTCGCCGCGCCCTGCCACGGGGCGGGTGCGGCTGCGGCCGCGCGAGCGCGCCGGCCGGGCCAGACCGCGCACAGCAAGCCGCGCCGCAGGCCGAACCAGGGCTGCGGCGGCATGGGGCTGCGCCGCACCGCGGGCGCGGTGGGGTGTCGGGAGTCGGGGGTCATCGCATCACTCCGGGGCATGTGCAGGGGCCCGGGGTCGACGAAAGCAGGTTGCCTGCCAGCCGCGGCCGCACCGCGTCGGTGCCTGGGGCATCACCCAGGCGGATGCGTGAAATATGAAGCCGGTCGCCCCGCCTGCAGCGCCTTGCAGACGTATCCGTTGCAACGGCTTGTGACGGGAACTACATCAACGCCTAGACCATCAGCATGCCGCCGTCGAGCAACAGGGTCTGCCCGGTCATGCCGTCGGACTCGGCCGCGCCGAGGTACAGCGCCAGCTCGGCGATCTCGCGCGGCTGCAGGAAGCGCTTCAGCGGCACGCGCGCCAGACCGGCTTCCATGACCTTTTCGAAGGGCAGGCCGAGGATGTCGCCATGCGCGCGGAACTCCTGCAGCATGTCGGTCTGCACGAATCCGGGGCAGATGGCATTGACGTTGATGCCGTGGGCGCCCATCTCCAGCGCGGCGCAGCGCGTCAGGCCGACCACGGCGTGCTTGGAGGCGTTGTAGGCGCTCTGGTTCATCGAGCCCCACTTGCCGGCGGTGGAGGCGATGTTGACCACCTTGCCGTGTCCGCGCGGCTGCATGTGGCGCAGCACGCGCTGCATGACGTGGAACACGCCGTAGACGTTGACGCGCATCACGCGGTCGAAGTCCTCCGCGGTGGTGTCCACCAGCCGCGCCGCCTTGTACACGCCGGCGTTGTTGACCAGGATGTCGATGCCGCCCAGCGCGGCGATGGCCGCGTCGACCATGGCCTGCGCGGCCTCCTGCTGGCCCAGGTCGGCGCAGTGCAAGGTGACCTTCGCGCCCTGCGCCTCGGCCAGCGCCTGCGTCTCTTCGAGCAGCGCGCGGTGGGTGGCGGTCAGGAACAGCTGCGCGCCTTCCTCGGCATAGCGCTGCGCGATGGCGCGGCCGATGCCGCGGCTGGCGCCGGTGATCAAGGCGGTGCGGCCGGCCAGGCGGCCGGGGCGGGAGGCAGCGTTCATGGGGTCTCCTGCGGATGATTCGAGGTGCCGGCCTGCGCACGCGTGATGAGCATGCGCGCCGGGTCGTCGCTGATGATGCCCTGCACGCCGATGGACCACAGCGCCGCGGCCTGTGCCGGCTCGTTGACGGTCCACACGTGCAGCACGGTGCCGCTGCCGCGCACGGCGCGCGCCAGGCCGGCGATGGGTACCGGCAGGCCGTGCCAGCGCGGCGGGATGCACAGCGCCTGCACGTGGCGCGGCGCGGCACGCAGGCGCAGCAGCGCCGCCGGCAGCAGCGCGGCCACGTCGCGCGTGCTGGCGCCCAGCGCAAAGCCGGCGCCGCGCAGCGGCCGTGTGCAGCGGGCGTCGAAGCCGGCGACGACGATGCGCGGCGCCAGGCCGTGGCGGCGCACGGCCTCGCGCAAGGGCTCGGTCGCGGCGGGCGTCTTCAGCTCGATGATGCAGGGCAGCTGGCGCGGCAGCGCGTCGATCAGTTCGTCGAAGGCCGGCACACGCACGCCGCGCCCGCGCCAGGGGAAGCTGCGGCCGCCGTCGCGCGTGAAGTTGGCACCGGCGTCCAGCGCCTTCAGTTCGGCCAGGCTGCGTTGTTCGAGCGCGCCCCGGCCGTCGGTGGTGCGCTCCAGCGTCGCGTCGTGGAACACCACCAGCCGCCCGTCGCGCGACAGCCGCAGGTCGAACTCCAGCGCATCGGCGCCCAATGCCACGGCTTCGAGAAAGGACTCGATCGTGTTCTCCGGCGCGTGCGCCCGGTTGCCACGGTGGCCGATGACGGGGCGTGCCAGCGGGTCGAGCAGGATCATCGGCGCGGCGCCGGCGGCGGGCGCGAGCCGCGGAACGTCCGCAGCGGCGTGGCGTGAGGTGGACGAGCGGCTGGCGGCATGGGCCCGCACGGTCCCGGCCTCAGGGCCGGCGTGCGCGCCGCATTCTAGGTTGCGGGCAGTCTCGCGGGCAGACGGTCCAGCGCTTGCAGGATCTGCGACTTCAGCGCCAGCACCGGGGCCAGCGGCAGGCGCGCATAAGGGTCGGTCTGGCGCAGCTTGAGCACGCGGCCCGGGCGGTCGACGGCGACGATCAGCCGCTCGCCGTCGCGCAGCAGCGGCATCAGGCGGTGCGCGACGGCCACCTCGCGCGGCACCATGGCCAGCGCCAGCGGATCGAGCGGAAACCGATCCAGGTCCACCAGCGGGAAGCCCATGGTATGCGCCAGCGCCGTCTGCAGGTCGGTGCGCGACAGCAGCCGGGCCTGCACCAGCGCCTCGCCCAGCGCCGCCTTGCCGTCCAGCCGCTGCTGCACGCGGTCGAGCAGGGCCGGCGTGGCCAGCCCCAGCGCCAGCAGCGATTGCGCGAGAGGCAGGCCCGGGGCGGGCGGCCGGGCGAGGGCCGCCAGCAGCTGCGCCGGGCTGGCGATCCAGTGGCGCGCGGCGATCTCTTCGGCCGACGGGCCGAACTCGCTGCGCGTGTAGGCGCTGCGCGGCACGAACACGCGCAGCAGCGCGCCCGCGTCACCCAGCGGGCAGAACAGGTACATGCCCTCGGCCGCCTCGAGGTGGCCGGCGCAGCGGCCGGTCAGCGGCGCCGCGTGGTCCTGCCCCACCTGCTGCAGCCGGTAGTCGCGCTCCTGCGCCGCCAGGGGCGGACGCTGGCGCGAGCGCTGGCTGTCGCGCGGCTGCCAGGCGATGGTCAAGGTCACGCGGCGCAGCGTGGCGAAGGCCAGCGAGGCGTCCGCACCGCCGGTGGCACGGAACTGCAGGCGGCGCTTGATGGGGTCGAAGTCGAGCAGTTCGCCGTGCAGCGTCAGCCGCGTCTGCGTCTCGATGCGGCAGGGTTGCGCCGTGTGCAGCGAGGGCGCGGCAGTGAAGGCTTTCTCGCGGCCGGGCGGCAGCGGCCAGTGCCACGGCGTGGCCGGGGCCGCGGCTGCGGCGGCGGCGGCGGGCGGCGTCGACGCGGCACGGGGGTCGGCGGTGGGCAGGTCCATGGGCGGCAAGTCTCGCGCGCCGCGATGCGCCGGCCCTGTGCACGACGCCACGCGCGGCGCGCCGGTTGCACGCCGTCACGCCTGTTGCAGCGCGGGATCGGGCCGGCGCAGGTCGGGCAGGTAGACCGGCGGAGCGGTCTTGGTCTGGGTCTGCTGCGACAGCAGGTCGACGCGGGCGTCGGTCTGCGTCCGATGTTCGGCCAGCTCGGCGCAGTGCAAGACGTCGTGGACGGCCCGCGCCGCGGCGCGTTCGAGCCTGGCCGGCGACAGGCCCACCCCCGGCCAGGCGGCGCGCCGGCGGGCGCTGCAGCGGCCCGCACCGACAGTTGCCGCAGCCTGGGTCCAGCGCGTACGCAGTCGTGCGTGTGCTCGCGGGGATGGAGGCACCCCCGCATTCAGGTGGTGGTGTGCCGCCACCGGCGCTGCCAGACTCGCCGGTGGACTCGGTGGGCCCTGCGAGGTGCACGACATGACGCTGAAGGAACTGAAGGACAAGTACGACCGGCTCGGCAACCAGATCGATGGGCTGGCGGGCCAGGGCGTCGGCCACGAGGCGCGGCTGATCAGCCTGCAGGCCGAGCTCGACCAGGTGCACCGCGAACTGAGCGAGCTGCGCCGGCGCACCTGGGCGGTGCCGACCCTGCGCGATGTGGTCAGCGGGCCGGTCGCGATGGTGCTGCGGCCGGTGGAGCCGACGCTGGTGCTGGCCGGCTGAGGCCGCCGCGACGATGCACGGGGGCCCTGCGGGGCCCCTTGGCGTACGGGGGCCCTGAGGGGCCGCTTGGCGCACGGGGGCCCTGAGGGGCCCCTTGGCGTTTCGGGCGGCTGGCTACACTGCGGCCGCTGCGGGCGTCTCCCGCTTGTGAGTGTGCATGACCGTCTATGAAGCCCTGGCCAGCCGCCGTTCGGTGCGCGACTTCCTGCCCACGCCGGTGTCCGGCGACGTCATCCGGCGCGTGCTGGAAGCTGCCTCGCGAGCCCCTTCGGGCGGCAACGTGCAGCCCTGGCATATCGACGTCGTGGCCGGTGAGCGGCTCGACGAACTGAAGGCGATCATGCAGCGCCGCCTGCAGGAGGTGGCTGCGGGCGACCGCTCGGAGCAGCCCGAGTACGACATCTATCCGAAGGAGCTGTGGGCGCCGTATCGCGACTACCGCTTCCAGCTCGGCGAGGCCATGTATGCGTCGATGGGCGTGCCGCGCGAGGACAAGGCGCGCCGGCTGCAATGGTTCGCGCGCAACTACCAGTTCTTCGGCGCGCCGATGGCCTTGTTCTGCTCGATCGACCGGCGCATGGGCCCGCCGCAGTGGTCCGACCTGGGCATGTTCCTGCAGTCGGTGATGCTGCTGCTGCGCGAAGAAGGCCTGGACAGCTGCCCGCAGGAATGCTGGTCGGTGTACCCGAAGACGATCGGCGACTTCGTCGGCATCCCGGCCGAGCGCATGCTCTTCTGCGGCATGTCCATCGGCCATGCCAACACCGAGCATCCGGTGAACCGCTTTCCCGTCGAGCGCGCCCCGCTGGCGGCGTTCGCGCGTTTCCACGGGATCTGAGCGGACTGCGCTCCTGGGGATTGCCTTGGGCTGAACGTCGCGCCGATCATCGCGCGCGATCCACCCCCGGCAGCCCTGGAGCCCTGTGAAACGACCGCAGACGAGCGACCGACCCCACTCCGGCTTCACGCTGGACGATGCGCTGCTCGCACGGCGCAAGAACAGCAATCTGCGCCGCCTGTACACGCGGCAGATCCCGGCCATCCGCGCGGCCGGCTTCATCATCCTGTGCGGCCTGGCGTGGATGCACGACTGGCATGGCGAGGGGCACGGGGCGGCATGGCTGTGGGGGCTGGTGGCGACCAACCTGGTCTATGCGGCGCTGGCCGCGCTGCTGCTGCGCCGCCGCCCGACGGATGCCCAGGAGTTGAGCCTGCTGCTGTTCCACCTGGACGTGGTGGTCTGGATGTTCAATCTCTGGTACCTGGAAAGCGGCGGCAACCTGCTGGTCGCCTACCTGCTGCTGGTGCGCGTGGCCGACCAGGCGGGCTTCGGTTTCCGGCGGGCGCTGTACTTCGGACACGTGGTCACCCTGGCCTACCTGGGCTATGCGCTGCTGCTGGCGCAGATCGATCCGGCCCGGGCGTCGTGGGGCGAGCGCCTGGGCGTCGCCGCGGTGATGTACATGCTGGCCTGGTACCTGTCGCTCACCGGCCTGGTCACCGAGCGCCTGCGGGACCGCACGCGCCGCGCCATCCATGCCGCCCGGGCGCTGGTCGAGAGCCAGGCGCAGAAGACGCGCGCGCTGCAGGCGCAGGCCCTGGAACTGGAGCAGGCGCGCCACCAGGCCGAGCAGGCCAACCTGGCGAAGTCGCAGTTCCTGGCCGTCACCAGCCACGAGATCCGCACGCCGATGAACGGCATCCTCGGTGCCGCCGAACTGCTGATCGCCACGCCGTTGACACCTGCACAGCAGCGTTACGTGCACACGGCGCACCGCTCGGCCACCGCCCTGCTGGCGCTGATCGACGACGTGCTGGACCTGTCGCGCATCGAAGCCGGGCGCCTGGCATTGCGGCCGGGCAGCGTGGACCTGCGCGCGTTGGCCGCCGAGGTGCTGGACCTGGTGCAGCTGAGCGCGCGCGGCAAGCCGGTGGCGCTGGAGAGCCGCATCTCCGCGCGCCTGCCGGCGCGGGTGCATGCCGACCCGCTGCGCCTGCGCCAGCTGCTGCTGAACCTGCTGCAGAATGCCCTGAAATTCACCGACCAGGGCCTGGTGCGCCTGACGCTGGAGGTGCTGGAAGAACGCGAGCAGCACATCCGGCTGCACATCTCGGTGCGCGACACCGGCATCGGCATTGCCGACATGCATCTGGATTCGATCTTCGGCGCCTTCACGCAGGTCGATGCCTCCAGCACGCGCCGGCACGGCGGCAGCGGCCTGGGCCTGGCGATCGTCAAGGAACTGGCCGAGCTGATGGGCGGCGAGGTGCAGGTGCGCAGCCGGGTCGGCGAGGGCTCGCACTTCTGGGTCGACCTGGATCTGCAGAAGCTGGACGAGCCAGCGGCCGTGGCCACCCCCGCGGCGGCGGCGCAGGACGAGCAGACGGTGTCTGTGCTGGTGGCCGAGGACGACCTGGTGAACCAGATGGTCATCGAAGAGATGCTCAAGCTGCTGGGCTGCGAGGTCGACGTCGTGGCCGACGGCGACGCCGCCTGGCGCGCCGTGGGCGTGGGCCACTACGACCTGGTGTTCATGGACTGCCACATGCCGGTGATGGACGGCTACGAGGCGGCCCGGCGCATCCGCCGCGACGAACAACGCAGCGGTCGGCGGGTGACGCTGGTCGCGCTCACCGCCGACTCGCTGGACAGCGACCGCGAGCGTTGCCTGGGCGCGGGCATGGACGCATTCATGACCAAGCCGGTGAGCAGCTCGCAGCTGTCGGCCGCCATCGAGCACTGGACCGGCCGGCGCACCAACCCGGCCACGCAGTGGTGACGCGCCTCAGTTGAACGCCGCAATACCGGTGATGGCCCGGCCGAGGATCAGCGCATGGATATCGTGCGTGCCCTCGTAGGTATTGACCACCTCCAGGTTCACCAGATGGCGGGCCACGCCGAACTCGTCCGAAATACCGTTGCCGCCCATCATGTCGCGCGCCAGCCGCGCAATGTCCAGCGCCTTGCCGCAGGAATTGCGCTTCATGATGCTGGTCACCTCCACGCTCGCCGTGCCCTCGTCCTTCATGCGCCCCAGGCGCAGACAGCCCTGCAGCCCCAGCGTGATCTCGCTGAGCATGTCCGCCAGCTTCTTCTGCAACAGCTGGTTCGCCGCCAGCGGCCGGCCGAACTGCTTGCGATCCAGCACATACTGCCGCGCCCGGGCGTAGCAATCCTCCGCCGCCCCCAGCGCCCCCCAGGCGATGCCATAGCGGGCACTGTTCAGGCAGGTGAACGGCCCCTTCAGGCCCCTGACTTCAGGAAACGCGTTCTCCTCCGGGCAGAACACCTCGTCCATCACCACCTCGCCGGTGATGCTGGCGCGCAGCCCCACCTTGCTGTGGATCGCCGGGGCGCTCAAGCCCTTGAAGCCCTTCTCCAGCACGAAGCCGCGGATCTGCCCGCCGTCGTCCTTGGCCCAGACCACGAACACATCGGCGATCGGGCTGTTGCTGATCCACATCTTCGAGCCCGACAAGGAATAGCCGCCCGGCACCTTCTTGGCCCGCGTCACCATGCTGCCCGGGTCCGAGCCGTGGTTGGGCTCGGTCAGGCCGAAGCAGCCGATCCACTCGCCGCGGGCCAGCTTGGGCAGGTACTTCTGCTTGGTGGCCTCGTTGCCGAAGGCGTGGATCGGCACCATCACCAAGGAGCTCTGCACGCTCATCATCGAGCGGTAGCCCGAATCCACCCGCTCCACCTCGCGGGCGATCAGGCCGTAGCAGACGTAGTTCAGCCCGGCGCCGCCGTAGGCCTCGGGGATGGTGGGGCCCAGCAGCCCCAGCTCGCCCATCTCGCGGAAGATGGCCGGGTCGGTCTTCTCGTGGCGGAAGGCCTCGACGACGCGCGGCGCCAGCCGTTCCTGGCAGTAGCTGTGCGCGGCCTCGCGCACCGCGCGTTCGTCCTCGCTCAGCTGCCCATCCAGCAGCAGCGGGTCGTCCCAGTGGAAGGGGGCGTGGCTCATCGTGTGTTCTCCTCGTTGGCCGCATCGCGCGGCAGGGGCAGGGGCAGGAATCGGTCGCCTTCGGCCAGCGGCGCGAAGCGGTAGCTGGCGGGTGTGCGGCTGAGCTTGATCGGCGCGCCGATGCCCTTGTAGCCGCCGGGCAGCTGCACCACCATCTGGCGGTGCGCGGTATGCGGATGCTGCAGTGCCTGCGGCACCGACAGCACCGGTGCGCAGGGCACGCCGGCCTGGACCAGCGCGTCGGCCAGCGGCTTGCCGTCGTGCGCCGCGAGCAAGGTTTCCAGTTCGATCTTCAGCGCCTCGCGATTCACCGACCGCGCGCCGGCGGTGGCAAAGCGCGGGTCGGCGGCCAGGGCCGGTGCGCCGAGGTACCGGCACAGGATGCCGAACTGCTTGTCGTTGCCCACGGCCAGGAAGATCGGCTCGCTGCCGGTGGCGAAGCTGTCGTAGGGATAGATGTTGGGGTGCGCGTTGCCGGTGCGCCTGGGCTCGGCGCCGTCGAGAAACCAGTTGGCACCGTGCGGATGCAGCAAGGACAGGCCGGAGTCGTACAGCGCTGCCTCGACGAACTGGCCGCGGCCGCTGCGCCGGCGTTCGTGCAGGGCCAGCATCACGCCGAGCGCGGCATTCATCCCGGTGATCATGTCCACCACCGGCAGGCCCACGCGCAGCGGCGCGCCGCCGGCTTCGCCGTTGACGCTCATGAGGCCGTTCAGCGCCTGCAGCGCGGCGTCGTAGCCGGGCAGGCCGCCGAGCGGGCCGTCGGCACCGAAGCCGCTGACGCGCACGTGCACCAGGCGCGGGAAGCGCGCGGCCAGCGCGTCGTGGCCCAGGCCCCACTTTTCCAGCGTGCCGGTCTTGAAGTTCTCGATCAGCACGTCGGCGTCGGCCAGCAGCCCCAGCAGCACCGTGCGCTCGGCGTCCTGGCCCAAGTCCAGGCGCATCAGCCGCTTGTTGCGGTTCAGGCCCAGGTAGTAGGAGGCCACGCCGTCGTCGCGGAAGGGCGGACCCCAGGCGCGGGTGTCGTCGCCCTGCGGCGGCTCGATCTTCAGCACGTCGGCGCCGTGGTCGCCGAGGATCTGGCCGCACAGCGGCCCGCCGAGGATGCGCGACAGGTCGACGACGCGGATGCCGGCCAGTGCGCCGGTGTTCGGTGTGGGGGTCATGGTCACCTCAGGGGATCTGTGCGTCGGCACGCTTCACCGCCGCGCGAGGGTTGGCCATGACCGGCGCGAAGCTGGAGGGTCTTCATCGAAGTGCCTTCGGTCTTTGGAGGTCAGAACAGGTTCACGGCGACGACCTCACGGTCGTCGCGTGCCGGGTCCAGCAGGCCCGGCAGCCAGGCGGGCTCGGCGTCGTCGCCGCCCAGCGGGTCCTGCGGCAGCACACGCTGGCGCAGCACCAGTTGCGCCAGTTGCATGCGCCGCGCCGATTGCATGCCGCCGGCCTCCCAGGCCATCGCCACCGCGGTCGTCAGGTGGTACAGCGACGAGCCAACCTGGCGCGCCAGTGCATCGCCGGCGTCGCCGGACGCGGCCACCCGGTCGGCGCGGGCGAGGGCGCGCGACAGCGTGTCCTCGAACACCTGGCGCGCGCCGCTGTGCAGCGGCGTCTGCGCCAGCAAGCCGCGCAGATGCGTGGCCAGCGCCGGCAGCGAGGCCTCGCGGCGGATCGCGCGCAGCACGTCCAGCGCGACGATGTTGCTGGTGCCTTCCCAGATCGAGCCCAGGTGCGCGTCGCGCACCAGCCGTGGGTCGGCCCAGTCCTCGATGTAGCCGCAGCCGCCGCGCACTTCCATCGCGTCGCCGGTGACCTGGCGCGCGTCGCGGCAGGCGCGGAACTTGATCAGCGGCGTCAGGATGCGCACCAGCGCATGGGCGGCCTGGTCACCCGCGTCCGAGCGGCGCAGCGCCTCGGCGGTCTGGAAGACCATCGTGCGCGCCTGTTCGGCCGGCAGCAGCAGCTTGAGCAGCTGGCGGCGCATCAGCGGCATGTCCACCAGGCGCTTGCCGAAGGCGCGGCGTTCGCGGGCGATGAACAGCGCCTCGCTGACGGCGCGGCGCATCAGGCCGGCGGCGCGCACGCCGTTGCTCAGGCGCGAGTTGTTGACCATGTCGGCCATCTGCTGGAAGCCGCGGCCGGCCTCGCCGACCAAGAAGGCGCGCGCGCCTTCCAGGCGGATCTCGCCGCTGGCCATCGAGCGCGTGCCCAGCTTGTCTTTCAGCCGCACGATGCGGTAGGCGTTGGCCGAACCGTCTTCGCGCCGGCGCGGCAGCAGGAACAGCGACACGCCCTTCATGCCGGCGGGTGCACCGTCGATGCGCGCCAGCACCATCGCCAGGCCGGCATCGGGGTTGGAGCAGAACCACTTGTCGCCGTAGAGCTTGTACGCATCGCCGTCGGGCTCGGCGCGCGTCGCCGTGGCGGCGACGTCGGAGCCGGCGCCTTGCTCGGTCATGAACATCGCGCCCTGGCTCAGGTCGTCGAAGGCCTGCGTGGTCAGGTTGGGCAGGTAGCGGTCCACCAGGTCCGGCGCGCCGAACTTGCGCAGCGTGCGCGTCAGCGAATCGGTCATCGACAGCGGGCAGCACAGGCCGAATTCGGCCTGCACGAACAGGTAGGTCAGCGCGTACTTGGCGGCCGCCGGCAAGGGCGTGTCCCAGCCGAACACGCCCGCGCGGTGCGACATCGCCGCCAACCCGTACTGGCTGAAGGCCACGCGCTCCATCTCCACGTAGGCCGGATGCTTGACGATGCGCTGCGCGTCGATGCCGCTGCGCGTGCGGTGTTCCAGCGTCGGTGGGTGCTTGTCGGCCGTCTGCGCCAGCGTGTCGAGCGCGCCGCCGGCCAGCGCACCCAGCTGCTGAAGATGCGGCTGCAGGTGCAGCAACACCGACGCCGGCAGGTACAGCGGCAGCAGCCGGCCGAGGTCGGGGTCACTGTCGTAGAGGTTGACGCCGTGCTGGTCCGGCACCGGGTGGTCTTGGTCCTGGCGCATGCCGTCTCCTGGATCTGGTGCCGGGTTGCCCCCAGTATCGGCCGGGCATCGATATACGTCCAATTCAGTTTTTGGCTTCGTCCATACAGGATTCATATCGCCATGGAGTTCCGCCACCTGCGCTACTTTCTCGCGCTGGCCGAGGAGCTGCACTTCGGACGCGCCGCGCAACGGCTGGCCATCACGCAGCCGCCGCTGTCGCTGAACATCCAGCAACTGGAGGCCTCGGTGGGTGCGCGGCTGTTCGAGCGCGACAGCAAGGGCGTGCGCCTGACCGCCGCAGGCCTGGCCTTCCGTGATGCCGCGCAGGCGCTGCTGTCGCGCGCCGACGAGGCGCGGCTGCTGGCGCGGGAGATCGAGGCCGGCTCGGTGGGCCGGCTGCGCGTCGGCTTCGTCGGCTCGGTGCTCTTCCGCGGCCTGCCGCAATGGCTGGCGCGCTTCCAGGCCGAACAGCCGCGCATCGAGGTGCGCTTGAGCGAGCTGAACTCGCAGGAACAGTTGGACGCGCTGATGCGCGACGAGCTCGACCTGGGCTTCGTGCACACGCCGCGCGTGCCCCCCGACCTGCACACCGAGCTGCTGCACGAGGACCAGTTCCTGTGCTGCGTGCCCGACACCCATGCCCTGGCGCGCCGCCGCAAGCTGCCGCTGCTGGCGCTGCGCGACGAGCCCTTCGTGATGTTCTCGCGCCGCGCCTCGCCGGACTACTTCGCGCGCATCATGGCCATGTGCAGCGGCTTCGGCTTCCAGCCCAAGGTGCGCCACGAAGTGCGGCACTGGCTGTCGGTGGTGTCGCTGGTCGGGCAGGGCATGGGCGTGGCGCTGGTGCCGGCGCCGCTGCAGCGTTCGGGCATGGCCGGCGCGGTGTTCCGGCCGCTGGCCGATGCGGCGCTGGCGTCGCCGGTGTATTGCGCGTGGAAGGCGGCACGGGACCAGCCGGCGCGCAGCCGCTTTCTGGAGATGGTCCTGTCATAGCATGCAGCACCCCAAGGGAGCACCGCTATGCAGCTGATCGGCATGCTCGATTCCCCGTATGTGCGGCGCGTCGCGATTTCGCTGCAGCTGCTGGGCCTGCGCTTCGAGCACCGCTCGCTGTCGGTTTTCCGTGCCTTTGACGAGTTCCAGCGCATCAACCCGGTGGTCAAGGCGCCGACGCTGGTCTGCGACGACGGCACGGTGCTGATGGACTCCACGCTGATGCTGCAGTACGCGGAGAGGCTGGCCGCACCGCGCAGCCTGATGCCCGGCCACGCCGCCGGATGGGAGCGCGCGCTGCGCCGCATCGGCCTGGCGCTGGCCGCCTGCGAGAAGGGCGTGCAGATCGTCTACGAGCGCGGCCTGCGTCCGCCCGAGAAGCAGCACCCGCCCTGGGTCGGCCGCGTCACCGGGCAACTGCTGGCGGCATTGGACGGCCTGGAGCAGGAATACGCCCGCGGCGATGTCTCGATGCGCAGCAGCACGATCCAGCAAGCCGAGCTGAGCTCGGCCGTGGCCTGGCACTTCGTGCAGCAGATGATCCCGGAGGTCGTCGCGGCCACGCGCTATCCGGCCTTGGCCGCCCTGTCCGCCGCCGCGGAAGCCTTGCCGGAATTCCAGGCCGCGCCGCATGGCGCAGGCACTTTCCGCGGCGGTTGAGCCGGCAGGCGCGGCGACTCCCGTAGCATGCTGATTCCATGCCGCCGCGAGAGCCTGCCATGCCCGACACCCCGCGCGTCAGCGCCGCCGTCCTGATCATCGGCAACGAGATCCTGTCCGGCCGCACGCAGGACACCAACCTGGCCCATCTGGCGAAGACGCTCAACGGCTACGGCATCCAGGTGCGCGAGGCGCGGGTGGTGCCCGATGTCGAGGCCGAGATCGTCGAGGCGATCAACGCGCTGCGCGTGCGCTACGACTATCTGTTCACCACCGGCGGCATCGGGCCGACGCACGACGACATCACCGCCGACTGCGTGGCCAAGGCCTTCGGCGTGGCGCTGGAGATCCATTCGCAGATCGCCGAGCTGATCCAGCGCCGTCCGTCGCCGCCGGAGGTGATGGCCTCGCGCATGCGCATGGCGCGCGTGCCGCGTGGCGGCGGGCTGATCGACAACCCGTTGGGGCCGCCGGGGTTCTACATCGACAACGTCTACGTGATGGCCGGCATCCCGCGCATCATGCAGCAGATGGTCGCGTCGCTGGACGGCAAGCTGAAGCGCGGTGTCGTCGTGCGCTCGCGCAGCGTCACGGCCTTCGTCAGCGAAGGCCAGATCGCCAAGGACCTGGGTGCCATACAGGGCCGCTACCCGCGGGTCGACGTCGGCAGCTATCCCTTCCAGCGCCAGGACCGCTTCGGCACCACGCTGGTGATGCGCGGCAGTGACGCGGGCGATCTGGACGCGGCGTTGGCCGAGGTCGTGGCGATGATCCGCACGCTCGGCGCCGAGCCCGAGGACATTCAGGAAGGCTGAAGCGCCTCGCTGTCAGCGCAGCCGGGTCGTACTTCTGCTTCCGGCGCTTTGCTGCCCTTGGTTGAGTGACTTCTCAGGGTGGCGCGAGCCGAGGCTGACGGGCAAGCGCATCCGCTCATGTCCCCCGATCGCGCCGTGCAC
>JAHBZS010000064.1 GCA_019635285.1 Rubrivivax sp.
GGCCGCCGAGATCAACAAGGTGATGGGCAAGCGCGTGGCGCTGCACTACGAAGAGAAGGTGGGGCTGCCCACCAGCTGCTTCGGCGAGACGCGCGCCTTCGTGACCGGCGTGCGTGTGCAGGACGAGATCTCGCTGATGCCGGGCGTGATCGTGCCGGTGCCCCCCGGCGCGTCGGCGCCTGCCGCGGCCTCGGCGGCTTCGCGCTGAGCGGGCGCGCGTGGGCAGTGTCGTGCGCCGGGCCGCCGTGCTGGCGGCGCTGCTCTCGCTGCTGACGGCGCAGGCACAGACCCCCACGCCCACGGCGCCGGCCGCCCGGCCCAAGGTCGGCCTCGTGCTCTCCGGCGGCGGCGCGCGTGGCGCCGCGCACATCGGCGTGCTCAAGGTGCTGGAGGAGCTGCGCGTCCCCATCGACGTCATCGCCGGCACCAGCATGGGGTCGATCGTCGGCGGCTCGTACGCGTCGGGGCAGACGGTGGCCAACATGGAACGCGACGTGGCGGCCATCAAGACCGAGATGCTGGCGCGCGACCAGCCGCCGCGCGCCGAGATCTCGGTGCACCTGAAGCAGGAAGACTGGCTGGACTTCTTCGGCCCGCAGCTGGGCTTTCGCGACGGCTCGCTGATGCTGCCCAAGGGCGCGATCACCGGCGTGGCGCTGGAGGCGGTGCTGCGCGACCTGGCGCTGGCCAAGGGCGACTGGGACTTCGACAAGCTGCCGATTCCCTTCCGTGCCGTGGCCACCGACGTGGTCAGCGGCCAGATGACGGTGCTGGCCTCCGGCGACCTGGCCACGGCGATGCGTGCCAGCATGTCGGTGCCGGGCGCCATCGCGCCGGTGCAGATCCAGGGCAAGATGCTGGTCGACGGCGGCCTGACGCGCAACCTGCCGGTGGACATTGCCCGCGCGATGGGCGCCGACGTGGTCATCGCGGTGAACCTGGGCACGCCGCTGCTGCCGCGCGACCAGATCACCTCGGCGTTCAGCGTGGCGCTGCAGATGCTCAACATCCTGACCGAGCAGAACGTGGGCGCGTCGCTGGCCTCGCTGGGCCCCAACGACGTGCTGATCCTGCCCGAGCTGGGCAACTATTCGGCCGGCGACTTCGACAACATGCCCAGCACCGTGCCCATCGGCGAGGCCGCGGCGCGCAAGGTGGCCGAGCAGCTGCGGCGCTACAGCCTGCCGCCGGCGCAGTATGCGCAGCACCGCCAGACGCAGGTGCGCGTGGTCGCGCAGGACACGCGCCGCATCGACCAGATCCGCGTCGAGGGGCTGGAACGCGTGAACGAAGAGGTCGTCATCCAGAGCATGGTGACCAGCGTCGGCGAACCGCTGAACATCAGCACGCTGGACCTGGACATGCGGCGCATCTACGGCCGCGGCGACTTCGAGCACGTGGGCTACAAGCTGATCGACGAGCCGGACAACCGCATCCTGGCGGTGCAGGCGGTGGAAAAGGCCTGGGGCCCGACCTATGTGCGCTTCGGCCTGTCGCTGTCCAGCGACTTCCGCGGCGACAACGCCTTCAACCTGCTGGCCAGCATCCGCCGCACCTGGATGAACAGCCTGGGCGGCGAATGGCGCCTGGATGCGCAGGTGGGCAACGACGGCCTGCTGTTCACCGAGTTCTACCAGCCGCTGGTGCCGGGTCAGTACCTGTTCATCGCGCCGCGTGCGCAGGTGGTGCGGGGGCCGGCGGACATCTACGGCGGGCCGCAGGGCGACGACCTGGCGGCGCGCTACAACGTCAGCATCGCCACCGTCGGCCTGGACCTGGGCAGCCAGTTCACCAAGTACGGCGAGCTGCGCGTCGGCTTGTTCACGGGCAAGTTCGACGCCGACCTGCAGATCGGCGACCCGCTGCTGTCGCAGTACACCCTCAAGCGCGACATCGGCGCGGCGCGGGTGCGGCTGTACCTGGACCAGCTGGACAGCACCAGCTTCCCGCGCAGCGGCTACAACGCCGACGCGCAGATTGTCGCGTCGAGCACCCAGCTGGGCGCCAGCGACAGCTACAACCGCTGGACGGCCAAGGTGCTCGGCGCCAAGTCCTTCGGCCCGCACACCTTCCAGCTGGCCCTGGCCGGCGGCGGCGCCGTGGGCGGCAACCCCTTGCCCCTGTACGACTACCTGAGCTTCGGTGGCTTCATGCGCATGACCGGCTATCGCGAAGGGCAGCTGCGCAACGACGCCATGAGCTACGGCCGGCTGACCTACATGAACCAGCTGTTCAAGATGCCGCTGCTGGAAGGTGTCTACGGCGGCGCGTCGATCGAGGCGGCGCGCCTGGGCCAGCCGCTGGTGCCCACGGGCATCCAGGGCAACGTCGCCTCGGGCAGCCTGTTCATCGCCGTGGACACGCCGCTGGGCCCGGCCTACCTGGCCTACGGCCACACCATGGACGGCAACAGCAACTTCTACTTCTACCTCGGCAAGCGCTGACGCGGCCCGGTAGGCGCAGGCCTACACGCGCGTGCGCACTGCGCCGATCGCCGGGCCGCAGGCGGCGGCCTAGGCTCTCGTCCATGCCCGGCCTTGGCGGCCCGGGCGCGTGAAGGAGACCCATGGCGACTGCAAACCTGCGCTCGATCCGGCTCGATCCGGCGACCTACCAGATCGACTGCCGGCTCGACTACACGCTGGACTCGGACTGCGACTTCATCTTCATGATCCATGTCGCGCAGACGCCGCGGCAGCGCGTGCTGGACGAATCGCTGCGGCTGTCGCCGGCGGTGCGCGCGCGCCTGTCGCACGATCCGGCCGGCCACCGGCTGCTGCGCCTGCGCGCCGCACCGGGGCCGCTGGTGGTGGACTACCGCGCGCGCGTCGAGCTGTGGCCCATGGCGGCCACGCCGCAGGCCGAGGAATGGCCGATCGCGCAGTTGCCCGACGTCGTGCTGCCGGATCTGCTGCCCACGCGCTACTGCGAAGCGGACCGGCTCGGGCCCGCGGCGCGGCAGCTGTTCGGCGCCGTCGAGCCGGGGCTGCCGCGGGTGCAGGCCATCTGCGACTGGCTGCGGCGAAACATCGAGTACCGCGTCGGCTCGTCGCTCAGCACCACCACGGCGCTGGACATCTTCGTGCAGCGCGCCGGCGTGTGCCGCGATTTCGCGCACCTGGGCATCGCCTTCTGCCGCGCGTTGAACATTCCGGCGCGCATGGTCTGCGGCTACGCGTCCTTCGACGAGCCGCCCCCGGACTTCCACGCGGTGTTCGAGGCCTTTCTCGGCGGCCGCTGGCGGCTCTTCGACCCCACCGGCCTGGCGCCGACCGACGCGCTGGTGCGCATCGCCCACGGCCGCGACGCCCACGACACGGCCTTCGCCACCCTCTACGGCATGGCCCGCCTGCAGGCGATGAGCCCGCAGGTGCGGCGTGTCGACCTCGGTGCTGCGGCGACACGGCGCGAGCCGCAGCGCGTTGCGGCCTGAGCGCAGGCACCGTGAACCTGTTCGAGCTTCTGCGCGAGAGCCATGCGCTGCAGCGCCGGCTGTGCAGCCGGCTGATGTCGGCACGCAGTACACCCGCCCAGCGCGCGGCCGCCTTCTTGCAGCTCAAGCTGGAACTGCGGGCGCATGCGGCTGCCGAGGAGCGCCACCTGTACGTGCCGCTGCTGATGAAGGACGCGGGGCTGAAGGCCTCGCGCCACGCGCTGGCGGAACACCACGAGCTGGAAGAGCTGTGCGAGGCGCTGAGCGTGCCCGACAAGGGCGGTAGCGCGTGGCGGCAGCAGGCGGCCGAACTGTGCCGGCACGTGCGCCACCACCTGAAGGAGGAGGAGAGCAAGTTCTTCCAGCTCGCCGGCCGCGAACTCAGCGAGCGGCAGAAGGACAGGCTGGCACGGTCCTACCAGGCCGAGCTGCTGGCGATGCGGCGCAAGGTCGCCGCCGACTACCGCAGCGTTGTGCAGCACGCCGATGGCGAGCTTGCCGCCGCCTGACACGCCACCAGGAAACACCATGTTGGCAAGGATGCTCGTGTGCGCCACCGGCGCCGGCCTCGCCGCCTATGTCTGGCATGTCTGCCGGCGCCGCCGGCAGGCGGCGCGGCAGCAGGCCGATGCGGCGCAGATCCGTGCCTGGGAAGGCGAGGGCGGCGCACTGCGCCCGGGGGCGCCCGACGCCCACTGAGCGCGTCGCGGGCGGGCGGCGCGGCTATGCTCGCCGCCCATGCAGATGACCGCTGCCGTGGCCGCGTTCTGGGACGACTTCTGCCGCCAGGCGGGCGAGGCGCACCCGGGCGAGTTCTATGAGGCCTTCCACTTCGGCGATACCGAAGCGCTGGCGCAGGAGCTGGCGGCGCTGGTGCTTGCCGGCACCAAGCGCGCCACGGCCAGCGCCTGGTGGTCCTACGAGGCCGCCGGCAGGCGAGCGCCGCAGGCCGGCGACCTGAGCGTGGTCACCGACTGGCATGGCCAGCCGCTGTGCGTCATCCGCAGCACCCGCGTCGACCGCATGCCCTTCGACGCGGTGCCGGCGGAGTTTGCCGCCGCCGAAGGCGAAGGCGACGGCTCGCTCGCCTGGTGGCGGCAGGCGCACACGCTGTACTTCACCCGCGAATGCGCGCGCCTCGGGCGCGCCTTCGCGCCCGACATGCCGGTGTGCTGCGAGCGCTTCGAAGTGGTGCATCGGCGCTGAGCCGCCGGCGCGGCCCAAGGCACGAAAGCTGCTGCTGACGGGCCACACCGCGCCGGGGTGGCCCGTCACGGTGCCTGGCGCTGGCCCAGGGTCAGGGTGATTGACGATGTAACTCGATTACATGAGAATCTGTACAATGGTTACATGCACGAGGGCCCGCCATGGTCGCCGCCTCCGTTGAGCGCATCACCCGCCGCATCCGCGAGCGCAGCCAGGCCGGCCGCAGCGCCTACTTGGCGCGCATCGAGCGCCATGCGCAGCGCCCGCGCGGCGCCGAGCGCATGGGCTGCGCCAACGTGGCCCATGCCTTTGCCGCGCTGCCGGCCCACGACAAGCTGCGCGTGGTGGCGCAGCGCGCGCCGCACATCGGCGTGGTCAGCGCCTACAACGACATGCTGTCGGCGCACCAGCCCTACGAAGGCTATCCGGCGCTGATCCGCGACGCCGCACGTGCGCTCGGCGCCACGGTGCAGGTGGCCGGCGGCGTGCCGGCGATGTGCGACGGCGTCACGCAGGGCCAGCCCGGCATGGAGCTGAGCCTGTTCTCGCGCGACACCATCGCCATGGCCACGGCCATCGCGCTGACGCACGACGTCTTCGACGCCGCGCTGCTGCTGGGCGTGTGCGACAAGATCGTGCCGGGCCTGCTGATCGGCGCGCTGCACTTCGGCCACTTGCCCTGCGTGTTCGTGCCCGCGGGGCCGATGGCCAGCGGCCTGTCGAACAGCGAGAAGTCCAAGGTGCGCGAGATGGCCGCGGTCGGCGAGGTCGGCCGCGACGCGCTGCTGCAGGCGGAAAGCGCCGCGTACCACGGCGCCGGCACCTGCACCTTCTACGGCACGGCCAACAGCAACCAGATGCTGCTGGAAGCGATGGGCCTGCACGTGCCCGGCGCGGCCTTCGTGCACCCGGGCGCGCCGCTGCGCGAGGCGCTGACGCGCGCCGCGGTGGCCACCGTGCTGCAGCGTGTGCCCAGCGCAAGCTACCTGCCGATCGGCCGGCTGGTCGACGAGCGCGTGATCGTCAATGCGATGGTGGCGCTGCTGGCCACCGGCGGCTCCACCAACCACCTGATCCACTGGGTGGCGGTGGCGCGCGCCGCCGGCATCACCATCGACTGGGGCGACTTCGCCGAACTGTCGGCGGTGACGCCGCTGCTGGCGCGCGTCTATCCGAACGGCAGCGCCGACGTCAACCAGTTCCAGGCCGCCGGCGGCCCGGCCTTCGTGCTGCGCGAGCTGATGGACGCCGGGCTGATGCACGACGACGTGCCGGCGATGGACGGCCGCGGCCTGCGCGCGCATGCCGAGCTGCCGGTGTGGCAGGGCGACCAGCTGCGCTGGCGCGCGCTGCCCGCCGACAGCGGCGATAGCCGCGTCGTGCGCGGCGCCGCGGCGCCGTTCTCGGCGAGCGGCGGGCTCAAGCTGCTGACCGGCAACCTGGGGCGCGCGGTCATCAAGATCTCCGCCGTGCCCGAGGACCGGCACGTGATCGAGGCGCCGGCGCGGGTCTTCGACGACCAGGAAGCGCTGCAGCGTGCCTTCAAGGCGGGCGAGCTGGAGCGCGACTTCGTTGCCGTGGTGCGCTTCCAGGGCCCGCGCGCCAACGGCATGCCCGAGCTGCACAAGCTGACGCCGCCGCTGGCCGTGCTGCAGGGCAAGGGCTTCAAGGTGGCGCTGGTCACCGACGGGCGCATGAGCGGCGCGTCGGGCAAGGTGCCGGCGGCCATCCACGTCAGCCCCGAGGCGCTGTCCGGCGGTGCGCTGGCCAAGGTGCGCGACGGCGACCTGATCCGCCTGGACGGCGTGGCCGGCACGCTGGACGCGAAGGTCGATGCTGCCGAATGGGCGGCGCGCGAGGCGGCGAGCATCGATGCCGCGGCGGCCGAAGACAATGGCCACGGCCTGGGCCGCGAGCTCTTCGCCGGCCTGCGGCGCAATGTCGTCAGCGCCGAAGAAGGCGCCTGCTCCTGGATGTGAAGCCCACGATGAACACACTCGATCTGGTTCCGCACGGCCCGGTGATTCCGGTCATCGTGCTGCAGCGCGTCGCCGACTCGGTGCCGCTGGCGCGCGCGCTGGTGGCCGGCGGCGTGAAGGTGCTGGAGATCACCTTGCGCACGCCGGTGGCGCTGGACTGCATGCGCGCCATCGCGCAGCAGGTGCCCGAGGCCATCGTCGGCGCCGGCACCATCCGCTCGGTAGCCGATGCACAGGCGTCACTGGCCGCGGGCTGCCGCTTCGGCGTGACGCCCGGCTACCGCCCGGACATCGGCCGCGCCTGCCGGGACATCGGCCTGCCGCTGCTGCCCGGCGTGGCCACGGCCAGCGAGGTGATGGCGGCCAACGCCGACGGCTATGACTTCCTGAAGTTCTTCCCGGCCACCGCGGCCGGCGGCATCCCGCTGCTCAAGGCGCTGCACGGACCCTTCGGCGACGTGGTGTTCTGCCCCACCGGCGGCATCACGCCGGAGACCGCGCCGCAATTCCTGGCGCTGCCCAACGTCAAGGTCTGCGGCGGCTCCTGGCTGACGCCGCAGGAGGCCGTGGACCGGCAGGACTGGGCGCGCATCACCGCGCTGGCCCGGGCGGCGAGCGAGCTGCGCTGACGCCGCACAGGCCGCAGACCACCGCCGCGGCCTTCACCGCGCAGGCGCGCCGCCACTGACCTATGCTGCGGGCCTGGCAACACAAGGGAGACGACAACCGATGCAGCCGCACCTGCGCATCACCCGGCCGGTAAGCGACCTGGCCCGCGCCGAGGCCCAGTACGTGGATGGCCTGGGCCTGCGCGTGCTCGCCCGCTTCACCGGACACGACGGCTTCGACGGCGTGGTGCTGGGCCTCGAGGGCGCCGGCTGGCATCTGGAGTTCACGCGCTGCCGCAGCCGCCCGGCCGCGCCGGCGCCGACGGCCGAGGACCTGCTGGTGCTGTACCTGCCCGAGCGGGGCGACTGGGAGCAACGCTGCGCGCAGCTGCTGGCGGCGGGCTTCCAGCCGGTGGCCGCGTCCAACCCCTGGTGGGAGCGGCAGGGGCGCAGCTTCGGCGACGCGGACGGCTATCGCGTGGTGCTGCAGCACGGCGCCTGGCCGGACCAGAGCGATGCGCGGCCGGTGGTCGACTACGAAGCGCTGGAACAGGCGCTGGACTGGGCCAGCACCTACGACGACGAGCGGCGCGCGCTGGTGTCGCGCGCCAGCGCCGAGGTCTTCCTCACCGGCATCTACGCGGCCGACAGCGACGTGCCGGCAGATGTCGGCGACGCGGCGCGCTATGTCGCCGTGCCGCACCGCCACGACCTGGACCTGGGCCGGCCGCTGGTGCGGCGCTTCTGCAGCGAGCAGCTGGCGCCGGCGCTGGCCACGCAGGTCGAAGGCCTGTTCCGCCGTGCCGGCGCCTACGCCCGCTTCAAGGAGCTGCTGCAGCGCCACGGCCAGCTCGACGCCTGGCATGCCTACGAAGCCGCAGCGACCGAAGAAGCGCTGCGCGGCTGGTGCGACACGGTCGGCCTGCTGCTCGGGCCTCGCGCGCGCGGCGGCCCGGGCTGAGCGTCAGGCCTGCGCTGCGGCCGTCTGGTCGAAGGCCTGCGCCACAAAATCCACGAAGGCCCGGACGCGCGCCGCCAGCTGGTGGCGCTGCGGGAACACCGCGTAGATGTCGGCATCGGGCGTGTAGTACTGCGGCAGCACCTGCACCAGCCGGCCGCTCTTCAGGTAGCGCGCGATGTCCCATTCGGCGCGCATCAGGATGCCGTGGCCGTCGAGCGCCCAGTTGACGGCGATCTCGCCATCGTTGGTGCTCAGGTTGCCACGGGTCTTCACCGCCTCGGTGTGCGTCTGCTTGCCGCGGCCGCTGGACAGCCGCCACACGCCATAGGCCTCTTCGCCCTGGCGGATGCCGATGCACTGGTGGCGCGCCAGGTCGGCCGGCACCTTGGGTGTGCCCTGGCGCGCCAGATAGGCCGGCGCGGCGCACAGCAGGCGCCGGTTGGCCGCCAGGCGCCGCGCGATGACGCGTGCATCGGGCGGCGCGCCGAAGCGGATGCAGACGTCGAAGGCATCCTCGCTGAACGGCGGCGGGTTGACCGACAGCTGCAACTGCAGCTCCACCTGCGGGTGCCGGCGCGCAAAGCGCGAGATCAGCGGCGCCACGTGGCTGCGGCCGAAGCCCAGCGTGGCATTCACGCGCAGCCGGCCGCGCGGCATGGCCTTGGCGCTGCCGAGCAGCTGCTCCATGTCGTCGATCTCGGCGAGGATGCGGCGGGCACGCTCCAGGTAGGCCTCGCCCTCGGGCGTCAGGCTCATGCGGCGCGTGGTGCGGTTGACCAGCGACAGGCCCAGCCGCGCTTCCATCAGCGCCAGGTGCTTGCTGACCGCCGGCGTCGTGATGCCGAGTTCGCGCGCCGCCGCGCCCAGGCTGCCGGCGCCGGCGAGGGTCGAGAAGAAGGCCAGGTCGGCGGCCAGGATGCGGTTGGCCATCGTCGGATTGTTGAATGCAGGTTAAGAATGGCTTGACTCTAGCGGCGACCGCGCGGGCTGTCGACTTCGTAGAGTCACGTCATCGAACAGCCTCAAGGAGACAAACCATGAAGACCTACTCGATCGCCACGATCCCTGGCGACGGCATCGGCAAGGAAGTGGTTCCGGCCGGCCAGCAGGTGCTGGAAGCCATCGCGGCCGGTAGCCAGGGCTTCCGCTTCGAGTTCGAGAACTTCGGCTGGGGCGGCGACTGGTTCCGCGCGCACGGCGTGATGATGCCGGACGATGGCCTGGACGCCATCCGCCACAAGGACGCCATCCTCTTCGGCAGCGCCGGCGATCCGCACATCCCCGACCACGTCACGCTGTGGGGCCTGCGGCTGAAGATCTGCCAGGGCTTCGACCAGTACGCCAACGTGCGCCCGACGCGCATCCTGCCGGGCATCGACGCGCCGCTGAAGCGCTGCGGCCCCGAGGACCTGAACTGGGTCATCGTGCGCGAGAACAGCGAAGGCGAATACTCGGGCGTCGGCGGCCGCGTGCACCAGGGCCACCCGATCGAGGCGGCGACCGACGTGTCCATCATGACGCGCGCCGGCGTCGAGCGCATCCTGCGCTTCGCCTTCAAGCTGGCGCGCAGCCGCCCGCGCAAGCAGCTCACCGTGGTCACCAAGAGCAACGCGCAGCGCCATGCGATGGTCATGTGGGACCAGATCGCCAACGAAGTCTCGCGCGACTTCCCCGACGTCCAGTGGGACAAGGAACTGGTCGACGCGATGACCGCGCGCATGGTCAACAAGCCGGCGACGCTGGACACCATCGTCGCCACCAACCTGCATGCCGACATCCTGAGCGACCTGGCCGCGGCGCTGGCCGGCAGCCTGGGCATCGCGCCCACCGGCAACATCGACCCCGAGCGTCGCTACCCGAGCATGTTCGAGCCGATCCACGGTTCGGCCTTCGACATCATGGGCAAGGGCCTGGCCAACCCGGTGGGCACCTTCTGGTCGTGCGTGATGCTGCTGGAGCACCTGGGCGAAGCCGCCGCCGCACAGCAGCTGATGCGCGTCATCGAGCAGGTCACCGCCGATCCGGCGCTGCACACCGGCGACCTCGGCGGCAAGGCGACCACCGCGCAGGTCACGCAGGCGGTGTGCGAACGGCTGGCCGCAGGCGCGCGGCGCAAGGCCGCCTGAGCCGCGGCCCCGTCGCATCCGCATTCACATCCCATGGCGGCCCGGCCGCCGGCGGGAGCCTGCCCGCCCGCACCGCAAGGAGACACCGATGACGCAGATCCACCCCACCCGCCGCCATGCCATGCAGGCCATGGCCCTGGCGCTGGCCACGCTCGGCAGCCACGCGATGGCACAAGCCTGGCCGAGCAAGCCGATCACGCTGATCGTGCCGTTCCCGGCCGGCGGCACCACCGACGTGCTGGCGCGTGCGCTGGCCGACAAGCTGACGCCGGCCCTGGGCCAGACCGTCATCGTCGAGAACAAGCCCGGCGCCGGCGCGACACTGGGCGCCGATGTCGTCGCCAAGTCCAAGCCCGACGGCACCACGCTGCTGGTCGGCGCGGTGCACCACACCATCGCCTCCAGCGTCTACAAGAAGCTGCCCTACGACTTCCAGAAGGACTTCGCGCCGATCACCGTCATCGCCATGGTGCCGAACGTGCTGGTGGTCAACGCCGACACGCCGGCGAAGAACGTCGCCGAACTGGTGGCCATGCTGAAGGCCAAGCCGGGGCACTACAACTACGGCTCCAACGGCAACGGCACCGCGCAACACCTGATCGGTACGCAGTTCGAGAACCAGACCGGCACCGACCTCGCGCACATCCCCTACAAGGGCAGCGGCCCGCTCGTCACCGACCTGATCGGCGGCCAGGTGACGATGTCCTTCGACACGATCACGCCGGTGCTGCCGCATATCAAGGCCGGCAAGCTGCGGCCGCTGGCGGTGACCACCGCCAAGCGCTCGTCGGCGCTGCCGGAGGTGCCGACCTTGCAGGAGGCCGGCCTGAAGGGCTTCGACATCGGCACCTGGTTCGGCGTGCTCGCGCCGGCGGCCACGCCCAAGGACGTGCTCGCGCGCCTGAGCACCGAGATGGTCAAGGCGATCCAGTCGCCCGACTTCAAGAAGCGCATGGACGAGATCGGTGCCGAGCCCATCGGCAACAGCCCCGATCAGATGGCGCAGCAGATCAAGGCAGAGACCGAGAAGTTCGCCAAGCTGGTGAAGGACGCCAAGGTCACGATCGAGTAGGGCCCTGGCGCACCCACGCGGCTGCGGCGCGGGTCTCGTCGGTGCCCAGCGACGCCAGCCCCGCGGCCACGCCGGCGCGGTCGGCGGCGTCGCGGTTCTGCGTCATCTTCCACTTGGCCTGCACGGACTCGACGACGATCTCGATGCCGACGATGGCGCGCAGCATCTGCGCGATGTAGTCCTCGGGCGCGTCGCTGACCTGCCAGCGGTGCGCGAACGCGGCCTCGTGCGTGTCGGTCAGGCGACCGACCAGCGTGCGCAGCCAGGGGGCGTCTTCCACCGCGCGCAGCCGGCCGCGCAGATGCACGACCGCGTAGTTCCAGGTCGGCACGACCTTGGCGGTGGCCGCCTTCGACGGATACCAGGAGGGCGTGACGTAGGCCTGCGGGCCGCGGAACACCGCCAGCACCGGCTGGCCCGCGGCCTCGTGCCACACCGGGTTGGCGCGGGCCACGTGGCCGCGCAGCGTGCCGTGCGTGCCGTCGGTGGGGCCGCGGTCCCACAGCAGCGGCAGGTGTTCGGCCTCGGGGCCGGCGGCGGACGGCCAGGCCAGCGTGGCCAGCGGATGTGCGGCCAGCAGGCCGGCCACGGCGTCGCTGTCCGGCTGCTCGAAGTGTTTGGGCAGGTACATCGCGGCGGCCTCAGGCGTCGCGCTGGATCAGCTCGATCTTGTAGCCGTCGGGGTCGGTGATGAAGGCGATGATGCTGCTGCCGCCCTTCACCGGGCCAGCCTCGCGGGTGATGGCGCCGCCCAGCGTGGCGGTCTTGGCGCGCACCGCCTCGCAAGCGGCGGCGACGTCGGTCACGCCCAGCGCGATGTGGCCGTAGGCGCTGCCGAGCTCGTAGTGGTCGACGCCGTAGTTGTAGGTCAACTCGATCTCGGCCTGCTCGGGGTTGCTGCCGTAGCCGACGAAGGCCAGGTCGTACTTCTGTTCGGGCCGCTGCGTGGTGCGCAGCAGCGTCATGCCCAGCGCCTGGGTATAGAAGTCGATGGAGCGTTGCAGGTTGCCGACGCGCAGCATGGTGTGCAGCAGTCTCATGCGGAATCCTTCTTGGCGGGGGAGGGCGCAGCCATTGTGCCGCCGGCCTGGCGCACGGTCTCCAGGCCGGGCTCGGCGCCTTCGCCATAGGCCGTGCGCCAGCGCTGCACGATGCCCGCATTGGCATCCAGGCGCGAGCCCGGCAGCCCGTCGTCCCCATGCCAGGCGGCGATGCGCGTCTCCACGCCGAAGTGCTCAGTGGGCCGCAACTGGCCGGGGTCGTCCAGGCTGCCGATCGACAGGTCGAGGTTCTCGCCGTCCAGGAACTCGAAGCTCAGCGGCGTACCGCAGTGGCCGCAGAAGCCGCGGCGCGCGATCTTCGACGAGGCGTAGTACGCGGGCGGGCCGTTGAGCCAGCGCACCTGGTCCTTGCGCAGGTTGAAGAAGGCGGCGCGCGTGTTGCCGAAGGCCAGCTGGCACATGCGGCAATGGCAGTAGTAGCCGTCGCGGTGCGTGGGCGTGGCTGCGTAGCGCACCCGGCCGCACAGGCAGCCGCCTGACAGTGGAGGCAGGGTGTCGCTCATGGCTGTGCCGGTGGCATGGTGTAGTTCAGCGCCATGCGTCCGCCATCGACGACGACGATCTCGCCGGTGATGTAGCTGGCGGCGTCGCTGAGCAGGAAGGCCACCGCCTCGGCCACCTCTTCGGGCTCGCCCAGCCGGCGCATCGGCGTGCGGCTCATGATGCGCGCGCTGGCCTCTTCGCTGGTCAGCACCGCGGCGCGCGCCAGTTCGGTGGCGATGGTGCCCGGCGCCACCGCGTTGACGCGGATGCCGTGGTCCACCAGCGCCAGCGACATCGCGCGCGTCAGCTGGTTGATCGCGCCCTTGCTGGCGTTGTAGCTGGCGATGCTGGGGATGGCCAGCGTGCCGTTGACCGAACTCATGTGCACGATGGCGCCGCCGCCCTGTCCTGCCGCGTGTTGTGCCGCCATGTGCCGCGCCACCGCCTGGCCGACCAGGAACGCGCCCTTCAGGTTGACGGCGATCACCGCGTCCCAGTCGGCCTCGCTGATGTCCAGGAAGTCCGCGGCGCGGAAGATGCCGGCATTGCTGACCAGCCCGTGCACGCGGCCGAAGGCAGCCAGCGTCGCGGCCAGCGCGGCATCCACCTCGGCCTTGTTCGAGACATCGCAGTGCAGGTAGGCCGCGCGCCGGCCTTCGGCCTGCAGCGCCTGCGCCAGCGCCTGGCCGGCGGCATCGTCCACGTCCCACAGCGCCACCGCGGCGCCGTCGCGCGCCAGGCGCCGCGCACAGGCCGCGCCGATGCCCTGGGCCGCGCCGGTGACGACGGCGCAGCGCCCTTGCAGCTTGAAATCCACCTCGGACATGCCGCTCTCCCGTCAATGCCTCTGGCGGTCCAGCCAGATGCCCAGACCTTGCGCGTTCAGCGTCAGGTCCATGTCCAGCGCGTCGGCGACCGCGGCGTCGCCCCGCGTCACGCCGTGCGCGCGTGCTGCCGCCTGGTACTGCGCCTGCAATGCGTCGCGCAGCCGCTCGTCCCGCCCCGGGCCGGCAGGCGTGGCCTGGCCCAGCGCCACCAGGCGGTCGATGCCGTCCAACAGTTCGGCGCCCAGCCGCCCGATGTCGCCGACGCGGCCATAGTGCGTCAGGTACATGGCCTGCGGCTGCTTCGCCAGCAGGCGCTGCACCGACGTGCGCAGCGCCGGCGGGTCGAACTGCACCGGCGTCGAGATCGC
This sequence comes from Rubrivivax sp., assembly GCA_019635285.1. Lineage (GTDB taxonomy): Bacteria > Pseudomonadota > Gammaproteobacteria > Burkholderiales > Burkholderiaceae_C > Rubrivivax. Next base: position 14,125 of record JAHBZS010000064.1, read on the forward strand.
CAGGATCCACGGCCCGCGCGCGGTGTCGAACTCGCGGTAGCTGACGCCGAAGGTGTCGCCGGCGAACCAGCCGCGGCTGCGTTCGTCCCACAGGCAATGGTGGTGCTGCGCATGGCCGGGCGTGTGCGCGAATTCGAGGCGTCGCGTGCCCAGGGTCAGCGCCATGCCGTCTTCGGTGACGGTGATGCGCTCGGCCGGCACCGGCAGCAAGCGGCCGTAGTCGCGCGCCACGACCTCGGCGCCATAGATCGACAGCACTGCCTGCTGCAGCGCCGACGGGTCGACCATGTGGCGCAGCCCGCGCGGATGCAGCAGCATGCGCGCGGCCGGCAGCTCCTGCATCAGCAGCCCGGCGCCGCCGGCATGGTCCAGGTGCACGTGCGACGGGATCACCCAGTCGACCGCATCGCGTGGCAGGCCCAGCGCTTGCAGCGTGGCCAGCAGCCGCGGCACCGCGAAGTTGGTGCCGGTGTCGAAGATGGCCGCGCGGCCATCGTCGACCAGCAGGTAGGCGGCGTCGTAGTGGGGGCGGTGGTAGCCGGTGTCGATGCACCAGATGCCATCGCCCAGCGCGCTGGCGAAGGGCGGCAGGTCAGCCATTGCCGAGCAGGATCCACAGCCGCGCGATGTCCGCGCTGCCGTCGCTGCCCTGCACGCTCTTCAGCGTCTGTGTGGCCTTGCTCCTGGCCTTGGCGCTCTGCTGCTGCGCCAGGCCCAGGCGCAGCTTGGCGTCCTCGGGCCGCTTCAGCCCGCCCTTGGCGATGCCCTGCTCGATCAGCGCCAGGCCCTTGTCGACCTCGCCCATCGACACGTACACCGTGCCGGCCTGCACCAGCGCGTTGCCGTCCTTGGCCGTGGCGGCGTCGGCGGCGCGCGCGGCGATGCCGGCGCTGCTTTCGGCGAACTGCTTGTCGGCCAGGTCGCGCAGCCGCTTGTGGCGCTCGGCCTCCGCACCGGTGCCCAGCGCGCCGCTGGCATAGCCGCGCTCGATGATCTTGCGGGCCTCGGCCGGGTAGCCGGCCTGCAGCGCCAGCTGGGCCATCTCCATGAAGTCCTCGGTCTTGGTCATGGTGCCGCTGGCCAGCTTCAGGCGCATCACGTCCAGCGCATAGCGGTCGGCGAAGCCGCTCTTGCGCGGCAGGCGGCCCAGCACGGCGGCCCAGTAGTCCTTCTTCGGATAGTAGGTAAGCAGCTTCTCCACCGTGCTGCCGTAGCCGGGCAGGTTGCCGCGCTGCTGGGCGTCGGCCAGGCGCAGCAGGTCGGCTTCCGACGGCCGCTGGCCCGCCCCTTCGGCGGCGCTGACGGCGGCCGCGGCATCGCGCGCGATCGCCGCATAGTCGCCGGACTGCGCCTGCAGCCAGGCCAGCAGCTGCTTCAACTGCGGGCTGTTGCTGCCGCCCTGCTGGGCCTTGGCGATCCAGGCCTGTGCCTTGGGCACGTTGTTGGTCTGCGCATAGGCATAGGCCAGCGACTCGGCCACCTGCGACTGCTCGGCCGGCGACAGCTTGCCGCTGGCATACACGGCCTCGAAGGCCTGGATGGTGGTGGCGTAGTCGCCGGCCCGCTGCGCGGCGGCACCGCGCATGCGGTCGATGGTCAGCTGCTCGGCCGCCGTCTTGTTGGGCGCCGCGTCGGCGTCGCGCACCTTGGCCAGCGCCTCCTTGGCCTTGCCGGCCTTCAGCAGCTCGCTCGCTTGGCTCAGCGGCTTGGCGACCTCGGGCCGCAGCGCCTGGGCGGCGGCCCAGGTGCAGACGCTCGCGGCCAGCAGCGCCGTGGCGACGAGGCGCAGACGGTCGAGCAGTGCGTCAAACAGGCGCCGCGGAACCGGCTTCGCCGGGCCGCGGGCGCTTCGCTGGGGCGTCATAAAAATTGCTCGTTGCCGACGATGCCGATCTTCGTCACGCCCAGGCGCTGCGCCGAGGCCAGGATCATCGCCACCACCTTGTAGGTCACCAGCTTGTTCGGCCGCAGGTGCACCTCGGGCTGGTCGGGCAGCGCGGCCACGGCCGCCAGCTTGGCCTCGAGTTCGTGGCGGTCGGCGACGATCGTGCCGTTCCAGCCGATGGTGCCGTCGAAGTCGACGTCGATGCGCACGATCTCCGGCGGCCGCGGCGGCGTCGCGCTCTGGTTCACCGGCATGTTCATCTTCACCGCATGCGTCTGGATCGGGATGGTGATGATGAACATGATCAGCAGCACCAGCATGACGTCGATCAGCGGCGTCATGTTCATCTCGATCATCGGCTCGTCGTCGCCGCTGGCCGGGCCCACGTTCATCGCCATCGGGCGTGTCCTTTCAGCGTGCCGCCGCGCCGGCCGGCGGCTCGGTGATGAAGCCCACCTTGTAGATGCCGGCGCGCTGCGCGGCGACGACGACGCGGCCCACGCTCTCGTAGCGCACCTCGCCGTCGCCGCGGATGTGCACCTCGGGCTGCGGCTCCTTCACCGACTCGGTCTTCAGCCGGGCGACCAGGGTCTCGATGTCCGGCACCTGCTCCATGCCCCAGAAGATCTCGCCGTCGCGGTTGACGGAGATGACGATGTTCTCGGGCTTGGTCTGCGTCGGCAGGTTGCGTTCCTTCGGCAGTTCGAGCGGGATGCTCGCGGTGACCACCGGCACGGTGATCAGGAAGATGATCAGCAGCACCAGCATCACGTCGACCAGCGGCGTGGTGTTGATGGTGGCGTTCATCTCGTCCTCGTCGCCATCGGCCGACGTCAGGTTCATCGCCATGGCCAGCTCCGGGATTTCAGGCGGTGCGCTTGCCGGCCAGCAGCACGTTGTGCACGTCGCCGCCGAAGGCGCGCACCCGCTCCATCGCCAGCTTGTTGCGGCGGATCAGCCAGTTGTAGCCCATCACCGCCGGCACCGCCACGCCCAGGCCGAAGGCCGTCATGATCAGCGCCTCGCCCACCGGGCCGGCCACCTTGTCGATGCTCGCCTGGCCGCTGATGCCGATGGCGGTGAGCGCGTGGTAGATGCCCCAGACGGTGCCGAACAGGCCGACAAAGGGCGCGGTGGAGCCCACCGTGGCCAGGAACGCCAGGCCGTCCTGCAGCCGGCTGTTGATGTTGTCGATGGCGCGCTGCACGCTCATCGACACCCAGGTGTGCTTGTCGATCTGCTCGACCAGCGTGCCTTCGTGGTGCTCGCTGGCGTTGACGCCGCTTTCCGCCACGTAGCGGAAAGCGCTGCCCTCGTCGAGGCTGCCGATGCCGGCCTTCACCGAGCCCGCCGACCAGAAGGTCTTGGCCGCGGCGTCGGCGCTCTTCAGCAGCTTGCGCTGCTCGAACAGCTTGGTGAAGATGATGTACCAGCTGCCCATGCTCATGATGACCATGATGATGAGCGTGCCGCGCGCCACGAAGTCGCCCTGCGACCACAGCGCCGACAGCCCGTAGGGGTTGGTCACGCTTTCGGTGGCCACCGCCGGCGCGACGGCCGGCGCGACCGCCGCCGCAGGCTCCGACGCGGCCTGCGCCAGCGCCAGCTGCGGCAGGCTCAGGCACAGCGTGACGACGGCCAGCAGCGCACTGGCGACGCGCCGCGCGCGCGGCAGCAGGAGCTTGGGATGCGGAACGGACATGCTATCTCCAGGGATCAATCGGTGAGCTTCCAGACGTACTCGATGCGGCCGCTGAGTTTCTCCGGCTTGCCGTCCACGGTGCCCGGCGTGCCCTTGCAGGCCTGCACGGCTTCCAGCGTCATGCGGTCGAGCATCTTGTGCTCGCGCGACACGCCGCTGGACTTCTCGACGCGCGCCTCGCTGATGCTGCCGCTGGTGTCCATGGTGTAGACCACGACCACCGTGCCCTGGGCATCGGCGCGCCGCGTGGCGGCGTTGTATTCGGGCTTGGCGCAGGCGTTGAAGTCCAGCTTCGGCGCGGTGCGCACCGGCGGGGCGGGGGGCGCCGG
>JAHBZS010000065.1 GCA_019635285.1 Rubrivivax sp.
GCCGATGAAGCGGCAACCTGTAAGTCCGGCTTACAGGTTCGCCAGGAAGGCGGGCGGGAGGTCAAGCGCACCGTCCGGCTCTACAGCCTGGAGGTCATTCTGGCGGTGGGCTATCGCGTGCGCTCCGCCAGAGGCACCCAGTTCCGCCAGTGGGCGACGGCGCATCTGAGTGACTACCTGGTCAAGGGATTCGTTCTCGACGATGCGCGCTTCAAGGCGGGCGGCGACAGCGTGTACTTCGACGAGCTGCTGGCGCGCATCCGCGACATCCGCAGCTCGGAGAAGGTGTTCTGGCGCAAGGTGCTGGACATCTACGCCACCAGCGTCGACTACGACCCGAAGAACGACCTCTCCAAGCAGTTCTTCGCCACGGTGCAGAACAAGATGCATTGGGCCGTGCACGGCCATACGGCGGCCGAGGTCATCGTGGCGCGGGCCGACGCGGCCAAGCCCAACATGGGGCTTACCAGCTGGGAAGGCGCGCGCCCGCGGCGGCAGGACGTGGAGATCGCCAAGAACTACCTCGGCCCGGACGAACTGGACGCGCTCAACCGCATCGTCAACCTGTACCTCGAGTTCGCCGAAGGCCAGGCGCTGCGCCGTCGCCCGATGACGATGGCGCAGTGGATCGGCAAGCTGGACGACTTCCTGCGCATCATGGACCGTGACGTGCTGGGCCATGCCGGCAAGGTGAGCCGCGACAAGGCGCTGGCCAAGGCGCATGCCGAGTACGAGCGGTTCAGGCAGGTGCTGGACGAGCTGCCGAGCCCGGCAGAGAAGGACTTCGAGGCGGCCGCGGATCTCACCCCACTGCTGGAGGTGGAGAAGCGCGGGCGCAAGTCGCGAAAGGGGGGCGGAGATGCTGCCTGAGGGATGGCGGGAGATAACCCTTGCGGACGTAGCGACTCTGGCCACCGGGCAAGTAGATCCGCGCGTGGAACCGTATGCGTCCATGCTGCACATTGGAGCCGAGGACATCGAGTCTGATACGGGGCGCATCCTTCAGCCCCGGCGCGCCTCTGACCTGGGACTTATCTCAGGCAAGTACGAGTTCGACGAGCACGCAGTTGTTTACTCAAAGGTTCGCCCAAACCTGAACAAGGTCTGTTTTCCAGGATTCAAGGGCGTATGCAGCGCCGACGCATATCCGATTTGGCCGGATAAGAGCGTACTTAGCCCACAGTACTTGGCGACCTACATGCGCGGACCGACCTTCTTGAAGCGTGCCGTCGCGTGCTCGATGCGAACTGGGATGCCAAAGATCAATCGGGAAGACCTTCTTGCATTGCCTGTGGTGGTCCCCCCATTGCCGGAACAGCGTCGTATCGCTGAGATCCTGGCTGTATGGAGCGAATCGATCACGACTACCGGCAGACTTGCCAAGACTTCATCGGCACAGTGGCACGCTCTGCTTTCGATGACGCTGCGTCTGCCGACCGCTAATCCTGACGCTGAGATCAGTGCAGACAATGGTGGCTACCCCCCATCGGTGCAACCCGGAATCCCCGACCTCCCGCCGACTCCAGCGGACTGGCATAAGACTTCACTTGGCCACCACTTGGTCGAAGTGCGTCGGCCCGTACGACTGAACCCGGACGACACCTACCGGCTCGTGACAGTGAAGCGCTCTCGTGGCGGCGTTGAGTTGCGCGAGACATTGACAGGCCGCGACATCAAGACGCCATCTCAGTTCTACGTCCGTGCCGGCGACTTCCTAATCTCGAAGCGCCAGATCGTGCACGGCGCTTGCGGCATCGTGCCCGCCGAGTTGGACGGCGCGATCGTCTCCAATGAGTACGCGGTGCTGAACAGCGATGGGCAGATCGACCTTCGCTTCCTGCGCTACCTGTCCGAGTCGCGCTACTTCCAGCAGACCTGCTTCCACTCGAGCATCGGCGTGCACGTCGAGAAGATGATCTTCAAGACCGAGCGCTGGCTGAAGTGGCCGTTCAACATTCCGCCGTTGCCCGTCCAGCTACGCATCGTCGAGGTGCTGGACACCGCGCGCCGCGAAGTGGAACTCATCGCGGCGCAGATCGAGCGGCTGAAGCAGGAGAAAGCCGCGCTGATGGCCGACCTGCTCACCGGCAAGCGCCGCGTCCGCCTTCCTGCCGACGAGACCACGCCATGACCGCCGCCGCGCCCAACTCGAAGGAGCAGTACGCCGCCCACCTGCCGGCGCTGCACCTGCTGTGCAACCTGGGCTGGAACTTCCTGACCACGGCCCAGGCGCTGGCGCTGCGTGGCAGCACGCGCGAGGTCATCCTGCGCTCCCGCCTGGTCGAGGTGCTGCAGACCCGCCGCTACGAGTACAAGGGGCAGTGGTACCCGCTGTCCAGCAGCGGCATCGAGCAGGTGGTGCGCGAGCTGTCGGCCGTCAGCCTGGCCGAAGGGCTGCTGCCCGCCAACGAGCGTCTGTACCGCAAGCTGGCGCTGGGCATCACCGTCACCGAGTTCATGCCCGACGGCAAGAAGCACCAGCCGACGATTGCCGTCATCGACTGGGCTGCCCCTGCTGCCAACCGCTGGGACGTGACCGAAGAGCTGGAGGTGCTGTCGGCGCAGGGCACGCACCACCGCGCGCCGGACGTGGTGGGCTTCGTCAACGGCCTGCCGCTGGTGGTCATCGAGGCGAAGCGGCCCGAGTCCACGCATGCCGGCAAGTCGATGGTGGCCGAGGGCATCAGCCAGCACCTGCGCAACCAGCGGCCCGACGAGATTCCGCAGCTCTTCGGCTACGCGCAGCTGCTGATGGCGGTGAGCCAGACCGAGGGCCGCTACGGCACCACTGCCACGGCAGCCAAGTTCTGGGCGCGCTGGCGGGAGGAAGAGTTCGATGCGGCCCACCACGGCGCGGTGAAGAACGCGCCGCTGCCGCCCGAGGTGTGCAGCCGCCTGTTCGAGGGCAAGCCGGCCGGCCTCGCGGCGTACTTCGAGTCGCTGTGGGCCCAGCCCATGGAGCCCACCGACCAGGACCGCCTGCTCACCAGCTTGCTGACTCCGGCGCGGCTGCTGGAGTTCCTGCGCAGCTACGTGTTATTCGATCGCAAGGCGGGCAAGATCGTCGCGCGCTACCAGCAGTTCTTCGGCATTCGCGCCTTGCTGGCCCGCATCCGGCAGGTGCGGCCCGACGGTGGTCGCGAGGGCGGCGTGGTCTGGCACACCACGGGCTCGGGCAAGAGCTTCACGATGGTGTTCCTCACCAAGGCGTTGCTGCTGGTCGATGCGCTGGCCGAGTGCCGCATGGTGGTGGTGACCGACCGGGTGGACCTGGAAGGGCAGTTGTCACGCAACTTCATCTCGGGCGGCGCGTTCGGCTCGGCCCTCGCGTCGCTGAAGGACGGCGAGAAGAGCCGGGCGATGACAGGGCGCGATCTGGCCCGGCGCATCGGCAGCGGCACCGAACGCATCACCTTCACGCTGGTGCACAAGTTCAACTCGGCGTCCAAGCTGCCGGAGTGCCGCAACACTTCAGCGAACCTCATCGTGCTGGTGGACGAAGGGCACCGCAGCCACGGCGGCGAAACACACGAGCGCATGAAGAAGGCGCTGCCGCGTGCCGCCTACATCGCCTTCACCGGTACGCCGCTGCTGAAGGACGAGAAGACCTCCAACAAGTTCGGCCCCATCGTGCACGCCTACACCATGCAACGCGCGGTGGAGGACGAGACCGTGGCACCACTGCTGTACGAAGAGCGTGTGCCCGAGCTGACGATCAACGAAGAGGCCGTCAACCGCTGGTTCGACAAGATCACCGCGGGCTTGAGCGACGCGCAGCGCGGCGACCTGAAGAAGAAGTTCGCCAAGAAGGGGGCGATCTATGGCGCCTCGGGACGCATCGAGCTGATCGCGTGGGACATCGCCACCCACTTCAGCGAGAACATCAAGAATCTCGGCCTGGGCCTGAAGGGCCAGGTGGCCACGGACAGCAAGCTCGACGCCGTCCGCTACAAGAAGGCGCTGGACGACACGGGCCTGGTCACCAGCGCGATCGTCATCTCGCCGCCCGACACGCGCGAAGGCAACGCCGAGGTCGACGAGGACACGCTGCCCGAAGTGCAGAAGTGGTGGAAGCAGACCGTGTTGGCGAGCGGCCTCGATGCCGAGACCTACGAGAAGCAGGTCGTCGGCGACTTCGGCACGGACGATGGGCCGGACCTGCTGATCGTGGTGGACAAGCTCCTTACCGGCTTCGATGAGCCGCGCAACACGGTGCTTTACATCGACAAGCCGCTGAAGGGCCACAACCTGATCCAGGCGGTGGCGCGTGTGAACCGGCTGCACGACGACAAGCGCTACGGCGTGCTGGTGGATTACCGAGGCATCCTGAAGGAGCTGGACACGGCCATCCGCGCCTACCAGGACCTAGAGACACGGACCCAGGGTGGCTTCGATGTCGCCGACATCGAGGGCCTGTACCGCAACTTTGGCACGGAGTACAAGCGCCTGCCGGCGCTGCATGACCGGCTGTGGTCGTTCTTCAAGGGGGTGGTCAACAAGCTCGATCGCGAGCAGTTCCGCCAGGTGCTGACGCCGAAGTTCGTGACGGCCACCGACGGCGAGGAGTACGACGAGCGCCAGAAGCTGCGCGACGACTTCTATGCGGCGTTGACCGAGTTCGGCCTGTGCCTGCAGACGGCACTGTCCAGCCGCAGCTTCTTCGAGGACAAGAGCTTCTCCGAAGCGCTGATCGCCCGCTACAAGGGCGACCTGCGCTTCTTTACAGAGTTGCGCCAGACCGCCCGTCGCGACGCGATGGAGACGGTGGACTACAGCAGCTACGAGGAGCAGATCCGCCGGCTGGTCGACAAGCAGGTGATCGGCAAGGAAGTGCGCGAGCCTGACGGCGTGTACCTGGTGCACCAACTCGGCCGGGCCGAGGACCCCGAGCAGTGGTCTGAAGAGAAGACGCGCAACGAGACCGACCTCATCCGCACGCGGCTGCGGAAGACCATCGAGCAGGAATTGGCCGATGACCCGTATGCGCAGAAGGTGTTCGGCGAATTGCTGCGCCAGGCCATCGCCGAGGCGGAGGCCATGTTCGACCATCCGTTGAAACAGTACGCGCTGTTCAAGGACTTCGAGGACCAGCTCGCCGCGCGCAAGACGCCGGGCGTGCCTGCGGCGTTGGACGAGAGCCCGCACGCCAAGGCCTACTTCGGCGCGATCCGGTTGGTGCTGGGCGATCAGGCCTGCGATGCCGTGGACGAGGCAGCGCAAGCCAAGTTGATAGAGCACGCGGTCGCCATCGACGGGGTCGTGCGCAATGCAGTGGCGGAGCACTCGCTGAACCCGCAGAACATCGAGGCCGCGATCCGCAAGGGGCTGCTGCCGATGCTGTTCGGCGCGCTGGGCCTGGAGAACGCGCGGCAGGTGGTGGAGCAGGTGATTCAGATCACGCGCATCGGGCTGAGCCGGTCATGACGGATGTAGCCCGCGTGTTGGCCGGCGAACAACGCATTCGCTACGGCGACGAAATCATCCGTTTCCGCGTGCGCGTTCAGCCCGATCGGCGCGTGCCTCGCGTGGCGATTCACGTGGAGCCGGATGGACGGGTGCTGGTGGATGCACCCGGCAGCGCCACGTCGGCGAGCGTGCTGGCGGCCGTGCGCAAGCGATCGGTGTGGATCAGCCGGCACGTCGAAGCCGCGTGCGAAAGGCGTGGTGGCCTTCAAGCTCGCGAGTACGTCAGCGGTGAGTCACTGCTGTACCTGGGGCGGCGTTACCGGCTGAGGGTGGTGGTGGCGCCGTCCACGCCGGTGCATGCGGCACTGCGCGGCGCCTATCTGGTGGTCACGACCCCCCAGCGTTCGGCGGGACTGATCCGCGATGGCCTGGATGCCTGGTATCGGCAGCGGGCCAAGGAGGTTCTGGCGCATCGGCTCGAAGCCGTTGCAGCGACCTTGCGCTGGGTGCGCACCATGCCTGAAATGCGGCTGCGGAACATGACCGTGCAGTGGGGCAGCTGCTCCCCTGCGGGGCGCATCACGCTGAATCCAATGCTGGTGAAGGTGCCGCGAGAGTGCATCGACTACGTCCTGCTGCACGAACTCGTCCACCTGCTCCACCACAACCACAGTCCGGCGTTCTATCGAACCTTGGACAGGCACCTGCCGGCCTGGCCAGCCTTGAAACAGAAGCTGGATCGCATGGTCGAGGAAGTGTTTCGTAGCTGACATGAGAAGGGAATCGTCATGGGTGTCGCAGAGTGGTTCTCGGGCTTTTGCACGGGTCTGAGGATCGACCAGGTCAAGCGGGCCTCGATTGGAGGTCGAACCGGCCGCATCGCAGGGCAGCTGAACCACGACTTTCGAGGCCTCGATTCCAAGACGGCAAATCGGTTCTACGTCGGCTCCTATGGCCGCAGCACAGCCATCCCATCGGTGAGTGACGTCGATCTGCTGTACGAGTTGCCGGCAGCGCTCTATGCAAAGTACGACGCCTACGCGAGCAATGGACAGTCGGCTTTGCTCAGCGCCGTGCGTGAATCGCTGCGCAAGACATACTCGACGTCAGCGATCGCGGGCGATGGACAGGTCGTGGTCATCAACTTCGACGACGGGATCAGGTTCGAGGTCCTGCCTGCTTTCTTGAATCAGGGGGGCGGGTACACGTTCGCGGACTCCAACGGCGGCGGTGCGTGGCGCACATGCAAGCCAAAGCAGGAAATGGAGGCCTTCGCGACCCGCAACGGGAGCTGCAATGGCAATCTGGTTGAACTTGCCCGCATGGTCCGAGCATGGCGTGACTACAACAGTGTCCCCATGAGCGGGATGTTGATCGACACCCTTGCGTATCAGTTCATCGTGGGCTGGACGTATCGGGACAAGTCGTACCTGTACTACGACTACATGACACGCGACTTCTTCAACTACCTCGCCGGCCAGGACTCCGCGAAGACGTACTGGTTGGCGCCGGGCAGTGGTTCATACGTCTATCGCCAGGGGCCTTTCGAGTACAAAGCCAGGCAGGCGGAACTCAGGGCGCTGGAAGCGATCGCCCATCAGGGCGCGAACCAGGATTGGTCAGCCAAGCAGAAGTACCGGGAGATCTATGGAACCAGCTTCCCCAGCTAACGCCGCCGCCATGACCTCGCTTGAAGGTCAACTGCGCGAGATGTACGGGCGTGCCGCATACACGCACAAGACCCACGAAAAGATGGCCGACGGCTACATCCGTCGCTACAGGCGGATCAAGTCGGTCGAGATTTGCCTGTCGGCGCTGGCCACAGGTAGCCTGCTTTTGGCAGTGTTCGGGGATTCGCGCGAAGGCACCGTGGTGGGCGCTGTTCTCTCCACAGTCCTGCTGGGTCTCACCCTTTACTTCCGCGAAGCGATGCTTGGTGAGCAAGCGCAGAAACACACCGTCGTCGGGTCGAAGCTCTGGGGTGTACGCGAGGCCTTGCTGAGTCTTCTCGTGGACATGCACGATGGCCGTGCCGTCGAGGAAGTTCGCAGTGAACGTGACCGGCTGAACCAGCTGTTGGAGGAGATTTACAAGGGGGCTCCCCGCACCGATGGCAAGGCGTACGCCGCGGCTCAGAAGGCGTTGAAGGCCGACCAGGAACTCTTCTTCAGCGACTCTGAGCTGGATCACATGCTGCCCCAGCGCCTGCGAAGCCAACGCAGATAGTCGATCGATGGGAATCATCGCGGCGTGAGCGCGGAGCTGCGGCATGGCTTCGGACGCCGGCCGCCAGGTCCAGGCCGGCGACTCGCAACGGCCGATCACTTCGCGCAGGCCGTCCGGCTCCGCCGCCCCATCCAGCCCGCGCGGGACGATGAACAGCAACGGCCCGGGGCTGCCCATGTCGGTCAGCGTGGCCGTCGCCAGGCATTGATCGCGGCGCAGGTTGTAGCGCAGGCCCTTGATGAAGGATCTGCCCTGCGCCACCAGCCGCTCGACGAGCTGGCGCTCGAACGAATCCTCTATCGGCAGCCACGGCGGCGTCACCGGCATCAGCGACATCTTGGCGATGGACGGGATGCCGGCCTCGCTGACCCCGAAGGTCGCGATCGTCACCATGTGCACGCTGTCCGCCGCCCCCCACAGCGCCAGCTCGGCGTCGAAGCGCCGGCCGAGTCGCCGGTACAGCGGCTCGTCGACCGCGAAGGCCTGGTCGGGCACGTGCTTGATCACGCACCGGTAGCCGTAGCGCGCCGGCACGATCTCCTTCACTTCGCCGATCAGCAGCATCAGCTGCTGCGGCCTTCCCGGCGCCGCCACCGCGTGCTGCCACTGCGCCAGGCGCCGGGCGTTGATCGCGTCGCGCTCCTCCACCGAGAACACTTCGGGTACGTAGAGCCGGCCGCGCAGCGCGTCACCGCGCGCGACCTTGTGTTCGGCGGCGCGCAGCAGGTGGCTGCGCACCGTGCCCCAGTTGCGCTTGCCGGCAAAGCCGGGATGCCAGCGCGTCAGCTCGGCCTGGTCCCACAGGTAGTGCAGCAGAGCGCGCAACGACAACCGCGTGCCGCCGCTGGCCACGCTGTCGCTGTCACCGCCGGCTGCGGGCGCCGCCGAGCGGCCCGCGATCTTCGACAGCGGGAAGTCGAGCTTCAGCGTCGTCTCGCCGGTGGCCGGGTCTTCGGTAATCGCCGAGCCCAGCACCTGCCCCAGGCCGGTGGCCTCGGGCGGCGGCCCGTAGGCAGGGCAGTCCGGCGCATGCTGGCTGCCGGTGCCGGGCATGCGCTTGACGACGTAGCCGTCGTGCGCGCCGCCGAGCCGGGCGATGTACATCTCGACGCCTTCGGCCAGGCACAGGCAGCGTGGGCGCTGGCGGGCGGCGTGTGCCGCGGCGACAGCCTCGGCCAGGCCCGGCGTTCCGGCTTCGAAGCGCTGGCCGCCGACCAAGTAGGCCGCTTTATATCCAACGGGCCCGCCGGGCTCGTCGCCTTGATGCCCGCCGCCGGGAAGGACCTTCACCGACCGGCCCGTCCGACATCAACGCACCGGCGCGGCACGTTCGCGCGTGCGCTGCACTTCGGGTACGGGTGCCACCACCGGCCGCTGCGAAGGTGCCGCCTTGTCGTAGACCTTGACCTTCGGCGCCTGGCCGTCGCGCAGGCGCTGCGCCAGCTTCTCCGTCGCTGCGGCCATCACGGCCTCGCGCTGTTTCTCGGGCACGCGCTTGGCGACCAGCACCGCCTCGATGGCGGCCAGCACCGCCTTGCGCCCGCCGCCGCCGCGGGCCGATGCCTTCTCGACCGGCGCTGCCGCCGCACCCGTGGCCGCGTCGCGCGCAGGCTCGATGCGATTGACCAGCCTGGCTTCGCGCTCGCGCTTCAGCACTTCCAGGTCGCCCGGGTTCGGCTCGTAGCCCAGGGTCTTCACACCGCGCACCGAGGCCTCTAGCCAAACCATGCGCTTGAAGTCTCCGTTGCCCGACACGCGCAGCGCCTTCCAGTTGCGCGCCTCGGCCACGTCGACCATCGAGCGGGCGACGGAAGGGCTGTTGGTATCGGTGGCCAGCCGGAAGGTCGATTCGGTGAAGGCCACGCGCGAGGTGTCGCCGCGGAAGCGGTACTCGGTGCGGCCGATGGTCACGACGCCCACGGTCACCGGTGCGCGCTTGATGACGTAGCGCTCCATCAGCGCGGCTTCGAGGCGGGCGACGAGCGCGGCGCGCTCGGCTTGGGCGTCGATCCTGGCCACGGCCTTGGTATCGCCTGCTTCGGCCGGCGCGACCGGTTTGCCGACGCCGGGCATCGCGACGACCTTGGCGGGCTCGGGCACCTCGTCGCGCTCGGGGCCGGGGTCCAGAGGGCGCTCGGGTAGGGCTGGGCGCTGCGGCCCGCGCTGCCACTCCCCATCGACCTTTTGAAGCATCGTGCGCTTGCCGTCCTCGGCCACCGCGATGAAGCGGCTGCTGCCCAGCTGCTCGGCCTTGGACGTCATCTCCTGCAGGTTCCTGCCGCGGTACGTCACTTCGGCAAAGGGGTCGTACAGCTCGTAGCGTTCGGCGGCTGTGTCGGCCGGCGTCTGAAAGCGCTCCTTCGCGACGGTGGCGCGGTTGGCGGGTTCGACCGTGCCGCCTTGGGTGGAGGCCGGAACGCGAGCTGGGGAGTTGTCTGCATCCATGGCAACCTCATGACGGTTGAGTGCGGCAGCGGTTCAAGGCAGGGCCGCGGGTGGCGTGCCCGTCATGCCGATGGGCAGCGCGCGGTACAGCTCGATCTCGACGCGGCGGTTCAGGCCGCGGCCGCTGTCGCTGCCGTTGTCGGCCACGTGGTCGCCGATGGGCTGGTAGGTGGCACGGATGCGCGCCGGGTCCACGCCCGCGGCGACCAGGTAGTCGCGCACTGCAGCCGCACGCTCCCGGGCGATGCGGCTCTCGACGGGTGCGTCGCTGCTGCCGTCGGTACGCCCGCGCAGCAGCACCAGCGGCGCTGCCTTCGCATCCGCGACGAGCGGCGCGGCGATGTCCGCCGGAATCGCGACGCGGGTGCTCCCGAAGTCGAAGCGCACGCTGAAGACGCTGTTCGCCTGAGGCGGCGGTTTATCCGCCGGCGCCTGCATCGCCGCGATGATCTGCTGCCGCGCGGCCAGGTTGGCGAGCGTGGCCGTCGTCGATTCGGCCAACCGGCCCGATTCGGCCGCCAGGATGCGGGTGTTCTGCAGGTCGTTCCTGCAGACCTGCAGCTCGACGGACGTCTGCGAATTGACGGGCCGCTTCTGCGACTCGTCCACGGTCGGCGGCTTCGGCGGTGAGCTGCACGACGCGAGCAGCAGAAGCAACCAGGGGATCAGGGGAGCGATGGAGTGCATGGTGCTTCTCCCGGTGCGTCAAGGTCCGTGATATCGAGTGCGCGCTCATCGGCCGACGCCAACGCCCCGTCGTCATCGGAGGGAAGGACGCCGTCTTCATCGGCAACGGCTTCGACCGCACCCCCGGCGCCGGATGGCTCTGCGCCGAAGAAGCCGAGCATCACGTCGGCGACCTTGTCTGGCGGCCCTTCGAAGGTGTCCGGCGGCAGGTGGAATTCGTGGGCCAGCGCTTCGACCTTCAGGGTCTCGCCCGGGGCCAGTTCGTCGTCGGCATAGCGCCAGCGCTGTTGCACGCGCGCCAGGTGCAGATCCATGTCCATGCACGGCACGGCGGGCGGGCGCAGCAGGCGCGGCGTGAAAGCCTTGTCGCGGTGGTAGCGGATCTTCTCGCCGAGGATCGGCTTGCAGTTCTCGACGATCACCACCAGGCGTTCGCTGCCCAGTTCCTTGAACTCCTGCGGCAGCAGCAGCGCGCGGCGCTGCTCGCTTTCGTTGCGGCTGACCGTGCTCGACCCGTGGCCGCTGAAGGAGCGGCTGCGCCCGCGCGAGGTGGCGCGCTCGGTGAAGTGGCCGAGCATGGAGCTGTACTCGTCGGCGTCGCGCTGCTCGCGCGGCGCGTAGAGGATCTGTAGCCCGTGGTTGGTGGCGAAGGTGCGCGCCTCCTTGTCGCCGTAGACGGCGTCGAGCTGCGACATCGCCTGCACCACGGTCAGCAGCCGAAGGTTGTAGCCGGCCAGGAAGGCCGCGGCGCTGGTGATGACGCCGACCCGGCCCATGGCGGTGAACTCGTCGTTGACCAGCAGGCATTGCAGCTTGAGCGTCGGGTCCTGTTCGGGCAGGGCCTGCGTGTTCAGGCTGACGAGCTGCGAGAAGAACAGGTTCAGCAGCGGCCGCGCGTTGGCCAGCCGGTTCGGCGGGATGCGCACGTAGATCGACAGGCGGCGCCGACGCACGTCCTCGAGGCGGAAGTCGTCGGCGCTGGTGGCGGCGTCGACCACCGCGTCCGCGAAGATCGTCAGCGGCGCGCTGAAGGTGGCGACGATGCTGGACAGCGTGTTTTCCGAGTTGGAGAGCAGGCGCTGCAGGGCGTCGACGCATTCGTCGGACAACGGCTTGCCTTCGTCCCGGCGCTGGGTGATCAGGCCGTTCAGGTGGTCCTTCAGCGACCGGCCCTTGCCCGACGACTGGCGCAGCATCTCGCCGATCGTGCGCGGCAGATCCGGGGTTTCGAGCAGGACGAGGCCCAGGCCGAGGAACAGGTTGCGCGCCTGGTCGTTGAAGAAGGCTTCCGACGAGGTGCCGCCGCCGTCGTTGGGGAAGAAGACCTGGCCGATGGTCAGCAGGTCGCCGACGCGGTGCAGCGGGCTGGAACGCACGGCGGTCAGCGGGTTCCAGCGGTGGCTGCGCGCGTCTTCGTCGAAGGGCGAGAAGGCGTAGACCGCTTGGCCGTGCTTGGCGCGGTAGCCGGCCGTGACGTCGAAGTTCTCGCCCTTGATGTCGAGCACGACGACCGAGTCCGGCCAGTTCAGCAGGTTCGGGATGACAACGCCGACGCCCTTGCCGCTGCGAGTGGGGGCGGACAGCATCACCGAGAGCTGACCGGGCAGCGCGAGGAACCGTCCGTGGTGCCGGCCGATCAGGATGGCCGGCCCACTACTGCGGCCAATGCGGCCGATCAGCCCCGCGCGGGTGATCTCGGTCGTGTTGGCGAATCTCGCATCGCCATGCAGCGCGCGGCGCGGACGTGCAGCAATGAATAGCGCACCGGGCAGCAGCACCAGCAGACCCAGGCCGGACACCGCCATCGACGCCACGAGCTTCTTGCGCAGCGATGCGTCGTCTGCATAGAGCTGCCAGTAGTGGGCGATGCTCGTCCACTGCGCCTGCCGCGGGTTCGCCTTGTTGAGCACCAGGAACAACACGCCGGCCAGGTACACCGCCGCGCCGGCCAGTGCCGCGTAGGCCGCGATGGCGAACAGCCCCGCGGCCAGCTTGCGACCCGTAGGCCAGGCCGAGAAGGGCAGGGCGGCGATGCCGCTCATGCCGCAACCTCCCGCTGTGCAAGCCGCTGGCGGCGGGGTTCGTACTGGATCTCGGAGATGAAGCGCCCGCGCTCATCGCGGTCGAACTGCACGACGACGTCGACGACGACGCCGAGCAGCCATTTGATCTCGTTCATGCGCAGGCCACCGCCGCCACCGCTCTCGCGGATCATCAACGCCATCTGTTCCAGCGCGAGCGAGCAGCTCCCGGCGTGGACGCTCGTGACGCTCCCCGGATGCCCTGACGCCGCGAGGCGCACAAAGTAGAAGCACTCGTCGCCGCGCAACTCGGCCAGGAAGATGCGGTCCGGCTTCATGCGCAGGCAGGCTTCGAGCAGCGACTTGGCCGTGACCTTGGCCGTGCCCTGCGCGTCCTTGCTGTAGAACAGGTGCACCACGTTCGGGTGGTTGGGCAACGTCAACTCGGCCGTGTCCTGGATCGTGATCAGCCGCTCGTGCTTCGGCACTTCCTCGACCAGGCCCTTCATGAAGGTGGTCTTGCCGGAGCCGGTCTTGCCGCTGACGACGATGGTCTGGTGCTTGTGCACGGCCAGGCGCAGGAAGTCGGCGTAGCGGCCGGCGTTCTTCAGTGCGACCAGTTCACGCTCGAAGGGCAGCAGGTCGGCGCTCGCCGTGCGCGTCACCGTGGCGGTGCGCTCGAAGAGGCCTTCGCGCTCGAAGTCGTCGAGCCGCTTGATCAGGTGCGACGGCTTGCGCACCGTGATCGACACCGTGCCGCGTAGCACGGCCGGCGGGATGACGAACTGAATGCGCTCGCCGCTGGGCAGCGTCGCCGAGAGGAGAGGGCGCTCCTGGTTGATCTGCTGGTCGCAGAAGGTGGCCACGGCGGTAGCCAGCGACAGGCAACGCTCCTGCGTCATCTCGGGCGCGGGGATGGTCTGCCAGCCGTGCGCCGTTTCCACCAGCAGTTCCCCTGGGCCATTGACGCAGACCTCCAGCACGCCCGGCGCGTCTAGCTGTTCGCGCAGGGGGCGCAGGAACTCCACGACCGAAGTGGCGTCGCCGTGCCACGCGTCATTGCGGGCTTCGACAGTGGCACCGAAGAGATCACCCGACGCAGCACTCAACGCAGTACTCATCGCGCCACCGGCTTCAGCTCGTACACCGACGAGAAGTCCACGTCGCGCGCGACGTAGATACCGACGATGCCGCCCTGGTTCTGGTAGATCAGCGGCGGGATGTTGATCGTGCTTTCCAGCACCTTCTCGGCCAGCTTGCTGGTGCTGGCCGTCGTCGACGGGAAGATGATCGTGTCGCCGCTGCCCTCGTTGGTCTGCGTCTGGATCACAAGCTGCACCGTGTCGTTGATCAGCGAGACGAGCATGGCCGCGCCGATGCGCTCGACCCAGCGGTTGTCGACGTAGCCGTCGATGCCCGATTCGCCGAGCTGTCCCGTGCCGGGTGATTCGATGTCCACCGTCACGCCGTGCGGCGTGCGCACTCGTGTCCACAGCACCGGTATGCGCACCGTCCCCGGCCGGATCGACGTGGCGCGGTACTCGCCGTCCAGATGCGAGCCGCGCTCGACCAGCAGCACGCGGCCGTCATCGCTGTAGACATTGCGCTGCACCTGGCAGCCGATGAAGCCGGAGGTGGCGCTCACCACCCTGGTCTTCAGCGCACAGGTGAACACCGTGCCCTTGGGCAGCGTCAGGCTGCGGTCGCCGAGCATGCCGGCCGATACCCGCGGTGTGGCCGATCCCTGAAGCTGCCCGCCGAACAGGTTGCCCGGCGCAGGGCTTCTCGCGGTAGGCGTGCCAGGCAAGGGTGGTCCTGGGGGTATGCCTCCGAGAAGCCCCGCGGATGGCGCTGCGCCGGGCACACCCGACGCGGTCGATGTCAGCCGGTCGAGCATTCCTTGCAACTGCCGTTGGTAAGCCTGCAGATTGCGCCGAGTGCCGTCCAGCGTGTCGTCGCCACCTGAAGCTCCGTTGCCCTCCAATGAGTCCTCGCCGGCCTGGCCGGGAGGAGCCGACATGCCAGCGGGGCGAGCGGTGGCCCCGGGGCGGGCCGCCAGCACCATCACCGGTGCGTCTTCGGGCGCCACGGGTGGCTTGCCACCTGGCGACGAGCCTGGCGAGGCTGTTCCGGTGCGGCGCACGCCGATCGGTTCGGCCAGCTCTTCGGGCGTCGCGACGATGGCCGGGATGCGCGGACCGCTGGCCGATGCCGCGGCACTTGGGGCACTCGGCACGGCCTGCGGCATCTCCAATCGTCGACTTACGGCGGTGGCCGCGGCCGGGCGGTCGCGGACTTGGGGCACTAGCTCCTCCGGCTTGCCGCCGCCGCTCGCCAGGCGTTGCAGCCAGTAGGCCGCCACCGCGATGATCGACACGAGCAGCAGTGCCACGGC
Source organism: Rubrivivax sp. (assembly GCA_019635285.1). Taxonomy (GTDB): domain Bacteria; phylum Pseudomonadota; class Gammaproteobacteria; order Burkholderiales; family Burkholderiaceae_C; genus Rubrivivax. The sequence goes on from JAHBZS010000065.1 coordinate 15,181, forward strand.
GAGCAACCCCTTTGCCGACCACGCTGTCCGCCGTCGCGACGCGACGTCCGGTATGCCTGCTTCGCCCGGCAGCGGCTCGATCCTGTTGCCGTCGCCGCTGGGTTCCGAGGTGAGTTCACGATCCTCACTCATGACTGCGCTCCGCGCCGGGCTGAGTGGACGATCGAGCCGAAGCCGAGGCCTGCGCCCTGACGGTCCTGCGCACGCCCGGCACCGTGGTGGCATCGACCGGCGGTGCGCCGTCGATGTCGAAGGCTTCGTTCCACACCCCGACCACGGCCGTGCCGGCGCGTAGCATCAGGTGGCGTGCCACGCGGTCGACGACAAGCAGGTCGTCCTCCATGCGCACGTTGACCACGGCTTCGCTGCCGTCGCCGAGCACCTGGAACACGGCCGGCACCTCGCGGTTCCCCGGAAACCGCAGGTAGGTGAAGCGACCGTCGTCGAAGATCAGCGTCGGCACGATGTCGGCCGATGCGCTGCCTTCGGCGATCAAGTACTCGGCGTTCAGCAACTGCGGGCTGGCCTTCAATCGCTCGGCCACCAGCGCTTGCGCAGAGGGCGCCTGCGGCGGCTCCGGAATCGCCATCACTGGAGGCGGCAATACAGGCACGGCCGGTCTGACAAGAGCAGCCGCCGCAGCTCGTTGAACCGGCGTGCGCACAACGAGCCGGTACACCGCCGGCTTCGTGTCGCCGTCGGGCAGCACCACGAGCCGGAAGGCGTGCGTGCGCCGGTCGGTCACCACCGCCAGGTTGTTCGGGGCGCCGGCCGATGACTTCGGCTTGACGAAGATGTGGCGTCCACCCGGCTGCGCAGCAATGCACCAGGGCGCCTCGGGCTTGCTGCAGTCGGCGCCCAGGCCGGAGCCCAGTTCGGTGATGGCTTCGTCGGCGCCGAGCACCAGGTGGGTGACGACGCCGCGGCGCACCGGTACGGTGACGATCGCCTGGGGGTCGTAGACCACCTCGCGCAGTCGCGGATCAGGAGCCTGCGCGAGCGCATCGGTGGCGGGCACCCATGCCATTACACCCGCAGCAATCACAGCCACGGACCTCATGGCTTGACCCCCGGCGGCTGGGTGTTGATCTCAGGATCGGAGCGGTACGCCGTCACCACGAAACCGAAGGGGTTCTCGAGCCGGTCGCTTTCCCTCGCCAACACCTTGGGCTGGTACTCGTAGACGACGCTCGCCACATGCCGGGTCGTCACCTCGGGCAGGTTGCGCTCGGCCTGGCGCATGATCTTGTCGTAGGTGACGGTGGCCTCACCGCGGTTGCCGCTGCGCCCCGACGGCGACAGCCGCACGCCGACGATCTGGATGCGCCATTCCTCGGCCGAGCCCAAGCGCTTCTGCAGCGCGCCTTCGCCCTCGAAGCGACGGCCGTACTCGCCGAAGACGGCCGGCACCGCCATGCGCGCCACCTGGTCGAAATCCTTCTGCAGGAACATCCAGCTGTAGCCCTCGCGGGCGCGCACGAAGGTCGCCAGGTTGTGCTTGTCCAGCGCCTCCTGCGGCGGGATGGTCTCGACGGCCAGGCGCTGCTGGATGGTGGTTTCGCCGGTGACCCGGTCGACGACGATGGGGATCTCCACCACCCGGCGCAGCGGCCCTTGCACGAACACGGCGGCGATGCCGAGCAGGCCGAGCACCATGCCGGCGATGGCGACAGCCCAGGCCCGGTGCTCGGAACGTTCGATCAGCAGGGCGCGGTCGATTTCCCAGGCGCGGTTGCTGGCCATGACCTCGTCTCCAACTCCCGTGCGGGTGCGTTCGGGAAATGCAGCGGCTTCCACCGGCCCGTGGCCGGCGCTCCAGGTGGCGCTCATGGGGGAAG
>JAHBZS010000066.1 GCA_019635285.1 Rubrivivax sp.
GTAGGCGTCGCGATCGTCGCGCGCCGCGCAGCGCATCGCCGCGACGTCGGAGCCGGCCTCAGGTTCGGAGAGCGCGAAGGCCGCCAGCGCCGAGCCCTCGGCCACGCGCGGCAGGAAGCGCTGCCGCTGCGCATGCGTGCCCGCCAGCGAGATCGCACCCGAGCCCAGGCCCTGCATCGCGAAGGCGAAATCCGCCAGGCCGTGGTGGAAGGCGAGCGTCTCGCGCAGCAGGCAGATCGCGCGCGTGTCGATCACCTCGGTGGCGCCGCCGTAGGCCGTGCCCGCCACCGCATGGCGCAGCCAGCCGGCGGCGCCGAGCGCGCGCACCAGTGAGCGGCATTGCACATCGACATCGGTGTCGTGGCCGGCATGCGCCAGATGCTGCGCCGTCCACGCGCCCAGGTGCGCCGCCAGTTCGCGGTGGCGGTCCTCGAAGAAAGGCCAGGCGAGGTGGTCGTGTTTCATCTCAATCGCCCTCGAAGACCGGCTTGCGCTTGTCGACGAAGGCCTCGTAGGCCCGGCGGAAATCCTTCGTCGCCATGCAGATCGCCTGCGCCTGCGCCTCGGATTCGATCGCCTCGTCCACGCCCATGGACCACTCCTGGTGCAGCATGCGCTTGGTCATCGCGTGGCCGAAGCTCGGGCCGGCGGCGAGTTCGGCGGCCCAGGCGATCGCCTCGGCGGCCACGGCCGCGGGCTCGGCGAGCCGGTTGTAGAAGCCCCAGGCCAGCGCCTCCTCGCCGGGCAGCGCGCGGCCGGTGTAGAGCAGCTCGGAGGCACGCCCCTGGCCGACGATGCGCGGCAGCATCGCGCAGGCGCCCATGTCGCAGCCGGCCAGGCCGACGCGCGTGAAGAGAAACGCCACCTTGCTGCGTGCCGTGCCGACGCGCAGGTCGGACGCCATCGCGACGATCGCGCCGGCGCCGGCGCAGACGCCATCGATCGCGGCGACGATGGGCTGGCCGCAGGCGCGCATCGCCTTGACCAGATCGCCGGTCATGCGCGTGAAGGCGAGCAGATCGGGCATGGGCATGGCCACCAGCGGGCCGATGATCTCGTGCACGTCGCCGCCGGAGCAGAAGTTGCCGCCCTCGCCTTGAACCACCACGGCGCGCACGTCGTCGGCATACGCGAGCGTGCGGAACAGATCGCGCAGCTCGGCGTAGGAATCGAAGGTCAGCGGGTTCTTGCGTTCCGGCCGGTTCAGCGTGATCACGCCGACGCGGCCCTCGACGCGCCAGCCGAAGTGGGCAGGCTTCAGATCGGCCGTCGTGCGGCGGTTGCCGCCCGAAAGATGCGAGCTCATCGCGCGGGTCATGCGTTCTCCTGGCTGCGGGTGAGGTGCTGCTTGAGCGTGGCGAGCAGGCCGTGCACCTGGTTCTTCTGCGCGGCGTCCCAGCCGTCGAAGAGCTCGACGATCCAGGCTTCGTGCACAGCCGCCATGCGGCGGAACTGGCGCCGGCCGGCGGCCGTGAGGCGCACACGGAAGGCGCGCCGGTCGGTCGGATGATCCTCACGCACCACGAGCCCTTCGCCCTCCAGCTGATCGACGATGCCGGTGACGTTGCCGCCGGTCACCATCAGCCGCGCCGACAGCTCGCCCATGCTCAGCCCCTCGGCCTCGCGATCGAGCTGCGCCATCAGGTCGAAGCGCGGCAGTGTGGTGCCGAACTCGCTGCGCAGGCGCTGGCGCACGATGTTCTCGATGCGCGTGGTGCAGGCCAGCATGCGCAGCCACAGCTTGATGGCCTGGTGGTGGTCGTCGGCGACGCGCGATTCGTGGTCGATCACGCTCACACCCCTTGCGCCAGGTTGGCCTGTTCCTGCGCCGACAGGCCGGCATTCGCCGCCGCCTGCTGGCGCTCGCGTTCGAGGTTGCGCTCGAGCTGGTTCTTGCCCGACAGGTATTGCACCGGCCAGTCGGCGCCGACGCCGCTCACATGGCCGATCTTGGCCGCCTCGAGCAGCGTCCAGGCCGGGTTGGCCAGGTGCGGCCGCGCGATCGCGCACAGGTCGGCGCGGCCGGCGGCGACGATGCTGTTCACGTGGTCGGCCTCGCTGATCGCGCCCACCGCCATGGTCGCGATGCCGAGCTCGTTGCGGATCAGGTCGGCGAACGGCGTCTGGTACATGCGGCCGTAGACCGGCTTCTGCTGCTTGCTCACCTGGCCCGAGGACACGTCGATCAGGTCGCAGCCGGCCGCCTGGAAGGCGCGCGCGATCTCCACCGCATCGGCCGGCGTGTTGCCGCCGGGCACCCAGTCGTGCGCCGAGAGGCGCACCGACATCGGTTTGTCCGCCGGCCAGGCGGCGCGCATCGCCGCGAACACCTCGAGCGGGAAGCGCAGGCGATTCGCCAGCGAGCCGCCGTAGTCGTCGCTGCGCTGGTTGGTCAGCGGCGAGAGGAAGGCCGAGAGCAGGTAGCCGTGCGCGCAGTGCAGTTCCAGCCAGTCGAAGCCGGCGCGCGCGGCGCGCCGGGTGGCGGCGACGAACTCGTCGCGCACGCGGTCCATGTCGGCGCGGGTCATCGCGCGCGACCAGGCGCTGACGCCGTCCAGATACTGCTGCGGCGAGGCCGAGAGCAGCGGCCAGTTGCCGGCCTGCAGCGGCAGGTCTTCGCCCTCCCAGGGCACGCGCGTCGAGCCCTTGGCGCCGGCGTGGCCGAGCTGCATGGCGATCTTCGCCGTGGTGTTCGTGCGCACGAAGTCGACGATGCGTTGCCATGCGGCCTGCTGCTCGTCGTTCCACAGCCCCGGGCAGCCCGGGGTGATGCGCGCATCGGGCGAGGTGCAGGTCATCTCGGCCACCACCATGCCGGCGCCGCCCATGGCGCGCGCGCCCAGGTGCACCAGGTGGTAGTCGGCGGGCAGGCCGTCGACGCAGGAGTACTGCGCCATCGGCGAGACGACGACGCGGTTCTTCAGGGTCACGCTGCGCAAGGTGTAGGGCGTGAACATCGGCGGCGGCGCCGGCACGTGCGCCGGCAGCTGCAGCCCGGCGCGCTCGGCGAACCAGCGCTCGAAGCCTTCCAGCCAGGCCTTGTCGCGCAGCCGCAGGTTCTCGTGGCTGATGCGCTGGCTGCGCGTGAGCATCGAGTACATGAACTGCTCGGGCGGCAGCTGGTCGGCGTAGCGCTCGCCCACGTTCTCGAACCATTCCATCGCGTTCCAGGCGGCGTTCTGCAGGCGCAGCACGTCGACGCGGCGCAGCGCCTGGTAGCGCTCCAACACCTGGCCGATGTGCTCGGGCGAATCCCCCAGCTCCTTGAACTGCCGCGTCAGCTCGATCGCGTCCTCGATCGCCAGCTTGGTGCCGGAGCCGATGGCGAAATGCGCGGTATGCACCGCGTCGCCCATCAGCACCACGTGCGCGCGGCCGTTGAAGTGCGACCACTGCTCGCAGGTCACGCGCTGGAAGTTCAGCCAGGCCGAGCCGCGCAGGTGGCGCGCGTTGGTCATCAGCCTGTGGCCCTGCAGGTCGTCGGCGAAGAGCTTCTCGCAGAAGGCGATGGACTCGTCCATGCTCGCCTTGTCCAGGCCATGCGCCTTCCAGACGGCTTCAGGCGTCTCGACGATGTAGGTGGTGGTCTGCTCGTCGAACTTGTAGATGTGCGCCTGGAACCAGCCGTGCTCGGTCTTCTCGAAGGTGAAGGTGAAGGCGTCGTACAGCCGGTGCGTGCCCAGCCAGATGTAGCGGTTGGGGCGGGTGACGATGTCCGGCTTGAAGACGGCGGCGTACTTGTTGCGGATCTTGGAGTTGATGCCGTCGCTGGCGATGATCAGGTCGGCGTCGGGGAAGTCGGCGTCGGAGTCGACCTCGGTCTCGAACTGCAGCTTCACGCCCAGCGCCTCGCAGCGCGCCTGCAGGATGTTGAGCAGCTTCTTGCGCCCGATGCCCACGAAGCCATGGCCGCCGGAGCGCACGGTGCGACCCTTGAACTTCAGCTCGATGTCGTCCCAGTGGTTGAAGGCCTGCTCGATCTCGGCCGCGGTGGCCGTGTCCCACTGGCGCATGTTGTCCATCGTCTGGTCGGAGAACACCACGCCCCAGCCGAAGGTGTCGTAGGGCTTGTTGCGCTCGACCACGGTGATGTCGTGGCGCGGGTCCAGCTGCTTCATCAGCAAGCCGAAATACAGGCCCGCCGGGCCGCCGCCGATGCAGACGATCTTCATGCGACGCCAACCTCCACCCCGATGCACACCGTGTTAGTTTGGAACTGAATGCTTTAGATGTCAAGCATTTGCGGTGGACGCTGCGCTCGCAAGGCTGCCATAGTGGGCGCATGCACATGCCGATCTGGATCGACGACGAGCCGCTGCCGCCGACCTCCCTGGCGCTGGGCCCGGACAGCGACGCGCCGGGCCTGCTGGCGGCCGGCGGCCAGCTGACACCCGAGCGCCTGGAGCAGGCCTACCGGCAGGGCGTCTTCCCCTGGTTCGGCCCGGGCCAGCCGGTGCTGTGGTGGAGCCCCGACCCGCGCATGGTGCTGCCGGTGGCGGACTTCAAGGTGTCGAAGAGCCTGGCCAAGACCTTGCGCCGCTTCCAGCGCACGCCGGGCTGCGAGCTGCGCATCGACAGCGCTTTCGCGCACGTCATTGAGGCCTGCGCGCACACGCCGCGCGAGGGGCAGGCCGGCACCTGGATCGTGCCGTCGATGGTGGCGGCCTACACCGCGTGGCACCGCCTGGGACGCGCGCACAGCGTCGAAACCTGGGTCGACGGGCGGCTGGTCGGCGGGCTGTACTGCGTGGCCATCGGCCGCATGGTTTTCGGCGAATCGATGTTCGCCTGGGTCACCGATGCGTCCAAGGTGGCGCTGGCCGCGCTGGTGGCCTTCTGCCGCGCCCACGGCGTCACCCTGATCGACTGCCAGCAGAACACCGGCCACCTGGCGTCGCTGGGTGCGCACGAGGTCTCGCGCCAGGCCTTCGAGCGGCACCTGGCGGTGGCCACCGCCGAGCCGGAGATCGCCGATTGGACCTATGATTCCCGCATGTGGATGCAGCTTGCCGCGCTGCCGCGCGGCCCCTCCCGAGACGGCGTGTGACGCACCCCAAGGAACTCCCGCTTTCGTCGCTGCAGTTCTATGCGACGGCGCCCTATCCGTGCAGCTACCTGCCCGACCGGCAGGCGCGTTCGCAGGTGGCCACGCCCAGCCACCTGATCAACGCCGATGTCTATTCCGGCCTGGTGGCCAACGGCTTCCGGCGCAGCGGCATGTTCACCTACCGGCCTTATTGCGACGGCTGCCGCGCCTGCGTGCCGCTGCGCGTGCCGGTGGCCGAGTTCAAGCCCTCGCGCAGCCAGCGCCGCGCCTGGAAGGCGCACGCCGGGCTGAAGGCGCGCGTGCTGCGCCTGTGCTTCGTGCCCGAGCACTACCAGCTGTACCTGCGCTACCAGGCCGGGCGCCACAGCGGCGGCGGCATGGACCATGACAGCGTCGACCAGTACACGCAGTTCCTGCTGCAGAGCCGGGTCAATTCGCGGCTGGTGGAGTTTCGCGAGCCCGCGGCGGACGGCAGCCCGGGGCCGCTGAAGATGGTGTCGATCCTGGACGTGCTCAACGACGGCATCTCGGCCGTCTACACCTTCTACGAGCCGGATACCGCGGCCAGCTACGGCACCTACAGCGTGCTGTGGCAGATCGAGCAGACGAAGGCGCTGAAACTGCGCCACGTCTACCTGGGCTACTGGATCGAGCGCAGCCCGAAGATGGCCTACAAGGCGCAGTTCAGGCCGCACCAGATGCTGGTGGACGGGCACTGGACGCAAGCGCCCAGCGAGCCCTGACCCGCCGCAGCCCTTCGGTCAGCGGCGCGTCGCCGCGGCGCGCCGTTGCTGGCGCGCCATCAAGCCCAGCGCCAGCAGGATCAGCGCATAGGTGGCCGGCTCGGGCACCTTGCTGGTGGCCTGGACGTCGCCGATGCGCCCGGTCTCGGCATTGAACGCGAAGTGGGTCACGTCATAGGCGTTCGAGCGGAAGCCGAACTTCGCCGTGTCGACGACGTCGTTCCAGTCCTCGCCGGCGCCGAACAGCGTCTGTAGCGCGCGCGTGTCCTCGCTGTCGGTGACGCCGGCCCGCAGGAAGCGGTTCAGGTTCAGGTCGACCGTCTCGGGGTTGGTGCTGCCCAGGAAGCTGAAGATGATCTGCGCCTGCCGGATGTCGAAGTTCGACTCCTCGCCGATGATCAACTGGTCGAGGTTGACGTTCACGCCGTTGTCGTCGATCTCCAGGATCAGCCGGCTGCCCAGCAGCATCGTGAAGTCGCAGTTGATGCGGATGCGTCCGGGTGAATTGCCCGGGCTGATGGTGCCGCCGATGATCACCGGGCCGCCGGCGCCGGCGTTGATGACGCCGCCGTCGCCGGAGAGCGTGCTGCCCGCACCGAGCTCGAAGTGCGTGGTGTTGAGGGTGCTGTTGTTCAGCACCAGCGAACCGATGCCGCCGTTGGACTGCACGCCGTCGACGGCCTTGGCGTTCACGCCGATGCCGACGAAGCCGGCCTGCAGGGTCGCGCCCGGGGTGGTGGTGCTGCCCAGCACCAGCGTGCCGGTCGACCCCGCCTGCCGCGCCACGTAGACCGAGCTGTCGATCACCGGGGCGGCGTTGAGCGAGCCCAGGCTGCTGACGTTGAGCGTGCCGCCCGCGCCCACGTTGACCGCGCCGCCGGCACCGACTTCGACGCGGCCGGCATGCACCGCGCTGTTGCCGCTGATGTTGAGCTGGCCGGTCCCGCCGGCCGCGCCGAGCGCGTTGCCGGCGCCGGCACTCGCCACGCCGACGCCCACGAAGCCGGCGTTGAGCGTCGAGCCGTTGGCCAGCGTCAGCGTGCCCGTCCCGGCGGCCTCGCGGCCCACATAGACACTGCCGTTGGTGGTGGCGCCGTCGCCGACGCTGATCGAGCTGGCATTCAGCGTCGCCGTGCCGACGCCGTTGCGGCCGACGTTGACGGTCGCCGGCCCGGCACCGGCGCTGATGTCGACCGTCGAGTTGCTCATCTGCAGCGTGCCCATGCCGCCCGGGTAGATCGTGGTGCCGCCGATGTTCAGGCTGGCCCCCGAGCTGCCCGTCGCGTTGTCGATGCTCACCTGCGTGCCGGTCAGGTTGACGGTGCCGGTGCCGCCGGTCTGCCCGATCGACAGGCTGGCGCCGGCGAAATTGCCCGTCGTCTGCTGCCCGGCCAGCTGGACGGTGGCGTTGGTCGCGTTGAAGGTGCCGGTGCCGCCGTTGCGGCCCACGGACATGGCGATGGCGCCGACCTTGGCCTGGTTGTCCACCGTCAAGGTGCCCGTGCCCGCGCGGCCCACGCCGATGAAGCCGTTCGCGCCGCTGGCCTTCAGCTCGCTGGCCGCGCCGGACACCGTGACGGTGGCCGTGCCGCCCAGGTCGCCGGCGACATCGCTGTTGCCGCCGATGCTGACCCGGTTGGCGCTCAGCCTGGAGCCGCCGCTGATGTGCAGCTGCGCGTTGCCGGTGCTTTGCCCGGCGGCGGGCACGCCGGCCAGGTTGGCGTCACCGGCGGCCAGATCGATGAAGCTGGCGCCGGCGAGGTTGACCGTGCCGGTGCCGGAGCGGCCGACATTGAAGGCGTTGCCGACGAGCGGGCCGCCAAAGACGATCGACGACCCGCTGTCCAGGTTGAGCGTGCCGGTGCCACCGGCCTGGAACTGGTCGCCGCCGATGCTCATGCCGCCCGTGGCGCTGCCGCTGGGGTTGAGCTGCAGCTGCGCGCCGTTGCTCAGGTTCATCACGCCGACGCCGTTGACGCCCCGGCCCACGGTGAGGCCGGCGCCGACGCCGACGTCCGCGCGGCCGCCGCTGAGCACGATGGTGGCGTTGTTGAGATTGACGGTGCCCTGCGCCTTGGTCGGCCCGGCCACCGCGTTGGCCGTCCCGGCGCCGATGACCATGCTGGTGGCCGAGACATGAGCGCCCGCCAGCACGTTGAGCACGCCGGTGCTGCCGTCCGTGCGGCCGACATTGATCAGGGTGTCGTTGCCGCTCATCAGGATCTCGGAGCCGGCCCCGGTGACGGTCGCCGTGCCCGTGGCGGCAGAGCCGCTGCGGCCGCCGATGTTCAGCGTGGTGGCCCGCTGGAACGCGGCCGTCGAGATGGCGTTGCCGGTGATCACCAGCTTGCCGCCGTTGCTGACCAGCAGCGTGCCCTGCGAGCTGATGCTGTCGCGCCCGACGCTGACGAAGGGGTTGTTGTTGTCGCCCTGGCCGGGCGCCGGGTTGATGGAGTTGCCCACGACCTCCACGCGCGAGCCGGCGCCGGTGATGGTCAGCGAGCCATGGCCGTTCGCATCCCGCCCCACGGACAGCGCCGGGCTGCCGTTGATGGAACGCCCGTCCTGGCCGCCATCGGTGATCAGCCAGCGCGCGCCGTTGCTCACGGTCACCGTGCCGGTGCCGCCGTTGCGGCCGATCGATCCGGTGGCGGTCCCTGCGCCGGCCGGCAGCGTCTCGACACCGCTCAGGGTCAGCAGGGTATTGGCGCCGTCCAGCACCATCGACCCGGTGCCGCCGTTGCGGCCGATGTTCATGAACATCGAAGACGCCGTCGCGCCGGCCAGCAACTGGAAGCTGCCGTTGCCCGCGGCATTGTTCGCACCGATGTTGATGAAGGGACCGACGCCCACGGTCTCCAGCGCCGAGCCGGCGCCGGTGACGATCAGCGTGCCCTTGCCGTTGCTGCCGATGTTGATGCCGTCGTTGGGCCCGGGGCTGCCGGTGCCGTCGATGCGCAGCTTGCCGCCGCCCGAGACGGTGACGTTGGCGGTGGCCCCGGCATCGAGCCCGATGCCCATCAGCGCGGCGGAGTTGTCGACCGTGTTGCGTGTGACGGTCCACTGCGAGCCGGCGCCGTTGATCAGCACGTCGACGAAGGACTTCTCGGTGCCCAGCGCGCCGGAACCGCTCGGCGGCGTGCCGAGCGCGGTATTGCCGGTGACGAACTTGCCGCCGTTGGTGATCTGGATCGTCGCGGTGGTCACGCCGCCCGCGGTGCCCGTGAACGCGTCGACGTAGGTCGTGCCCGCCTGGAAGCTGCGCAGCGTGCGCACCACGGAGCCGGCGCCGTCGATGGTCAGCGTCCCGGTGGAGCCGGCGCCATTGGCCAGGATGTTGCCGCACCAGTTGCCGACGCAGGCGGCGGGGTTCAGCGTGGCGTCGACCACGCCGCCCCCGGACACGGCCAGCGTGCCCGTGCCGGAGTTGCCGATGAGCAGCCGGCCCTGGCTGCCGTTCAGGTCGATGAAGCCGCCGTTGACGTTGACCGTGCCCACGCCGCCCTTGTCGCCGATGGTCAGCCCGCCGGAGGTGACGCGTCCCGCGTTCGACACGGTAAGCGTGCCGCTCGCGCCGGCGGCGCCGACGCCGAGGTTGGCGTTGGTGCCGCTGACGGTGATTTCCGACCCCGCGCCGGTGACGGTGGCGAAGCCCTGGCTGCCGACGCCGTAGCCGCCGACCGCGAGATTCGCGCTGCGATCGGCCGCCGTGCCGCCGATCAGGCTCAGCTTGCCGCCGCTGTTGACGACCAGGTCGCCGCGGCCGCCGTTGCTGCCGACATTGACAAAGTTGGCGCCCGCGCCGGCCTCGCCGGTGGCGTCGACGATCAGCTGCCCGCCGTTGCTCAGCGTGATCGTCGCCTGCGAGCGGGTCGAGCCGGCGTTCAGGTTGGCGGAGGCGCCGCCGCTGCCGGTGCCGGTGATGTACCAGCGCGACGCGGCGCCATCGACCGTCGCGGTGGCGAAGCTCTGCTCGGTGCCCAGCGCGCTCGGGCCGCTCGGCCCGCCGGCCAGCATCGTGCTCTGCGTGCGCAGCGTGCCGCCGGCCAGCACGTTCAACGTGGCGTTGGTGGTGCCGCCCGGCGTGCCGAAGTTGAAGGCGTTGTCGATATAGGCGCTGCCCAGCGTGAAGCCGCCGATGGTCTTCAGCTCCGACCCGGCGCCGGTGATGGTCAGCGTGCCGGTGGAGCCGGCGGCATTGCCGACCACGTTGTAGCAATTGCCGCCGCAGTTGGCGGGGGTGGCGGTGGCGTCCAGCAAGGCGCCGGCGGAGACGGTCAGGCTGCCGCTGCCGTAGTTGCCGACTTCCAGGCGGTTGCCGGCACCGCCGAGCACTGCCGTGGTGCGCACGCCGCTACCCGGGTTGGTACCGGAGATCGTGACGTCGCCGCTGCCGTTGCCGCCGTTGCCGATGCTCAGCGTCGTCGCCGTCATCTGCGCGCCGGCCAGCGCCGCGAAACTGCCCGGCGCGCCCGTCGCCACGTACAGCGGGCCGTTGGCGTCGAAGACCGGCGCCAGCGCGCTGGCGGGCGCCGGGTTGAGGTTGCCGCTCCAGATGTAGTAGGTCGTCTGCGCGGCCGCCGGCAGGCAGGTGCCGCACAGCAGCGACGCGGCGATGGCAATGCGGTGGGGGCGGTGACGACGCGGGTTCTGGGGGCGGGCGCGGTGCATGGTGATCCTTCTCCTGAGTTCTTCTGACGCTGCGGCGCAATATCGCCGACGGTCCCTTGGATGGGAAGGGCGACGCACCCTCAGGATCGAGGATCACCCCCGCAGATGCGGGGGTGGTTTGTACGAATGGCGCTACGCAGGGCTCGACGGCAACGCGTCGATGGCCGGCCTGTCGGCGCCCTCCAGGCGCTGCAGCAATGCCGTGGCGTCGGCGGCCCGGCCCAGGGCGTGCAGCGACCGCGCCTGCAACCTCAAGGTCGAGACCACGGCTTCGTGCCCGGTGCCGTAGGCCCGTTCGAGCGTCGCCGCGGCCTGCGCGGCCAGCACCTGCGCCTCGGCCGCGTCGCCGCGGGCCAGGCGGATTTCGGCCAGGCAGATCTGCCCCCAGGCCGTCCATTCGTGTTCCGCGCCGAAAGTCTGATCCCAGATGCGCGTCGCTTCGCGGGCCAAGGGCTCGGCCTCGTCGAGCCGCTGCATGCCGCGCAAGGTCTCGGCCAGGTGCCACATCGACAAGCCGGTGTCCGGATGGTCGGCGCTCAGCGTGCGCTGCTGCACGGCCAGGGCGCGCCGGATCAGCGGTTCGGCGGCGGCGAAGTCGCCCTTCTTGGCCAGCACCTCGCCCAGCGCGGTCAGCGCAAAGGCAGTGTCGCTGTGCTCGGGCCCGCGGCTGCGCTCGTGCGAGGCCAGCACGCGGCGGAACAAGGCCTCGGCCTGCTCCAGCCGGCCCAGTTCGACATGCGCCTTGGCCAGCTGGTCGACGGTCAGCAGGGTCAGCGGATGTTCGGGCCCCAGCGCGCGCTCGCGGATCTGCAGCGCGCGGTGGTAGTGCGGCTCGGCCGCCAGCAGGTCACCGCGCGCCGAGTAATAGCCGCCGAGCGTGGCATGGCCGAGCGCCGCATCCGGATGGTCGGTGTCGAGCGCGACTTCCTGGATGGCGATGGCGCGCCTGAGCAGCGGCTCGCTGAGCACGACCTCGCCCTGCATCAGTTCCACCCGGGCCAGGTCGATCAGCGCGCGCGCGGTCTCGGCCTGCTCGGGGCCGAACTCGCGTTCGCAGACCTGCACCAGCTGCTCCGCCAGCGGACGCAGCGTCGGCGCCGCATAGGCGTTCAGGTAGTTGAAGAACTGGCCGTCGAACCAGCCGACGTAGGCCTTGGCATCGGACTGGCAGCCGTGGTACTGGGCTTCGGCCAGCGCGCGGCAGGTGGCGGGGTTGACGTCCTGCGGCGCGCCGGTCTGCGCGCGCTCGCGCCAGAACGCGCCCACCCGGGCATGCCCCTCGCGCCGCGGCCCGCGCAGCACGCTGTCGTAGGTCACCTGGTGCAGCAGGTGGTGCTTGAAGGCGTATTCGCGGCCGCCGTCGAAGGCCTGCGCATCGCGCGGCACCACCAGTTCCTTCTTCAGCAGCGGCGCCAGGCACGACAGCGCCTGCGCATCCACCGCGGCCAGCGCTCGGTCCCAGAATTCATGGCCGACGATCGCCGCCTGCTGCAGCGCCAGCCGCTCGGGCGCCGGCAGCGCGTCCAGGCGCGCCTGCAGCACGCCGGTCAGCGTGGTCGGCACGCGCGCCTGTTCCAGGCGCACGCCGAGCACGCGCCAGTGCGGCCCCTCGACGACGATCACGCCGTCGTCGATGAGCATCTTGACCAGCTCCTCCATGTAGAAGGGGTTGCCCTCGGAGCCGCTGATGAGCAGCGCGCGCAGGCGCTCGGGCACGTCGTGCAGGCGCTGCAGCAGCGCTTCGGCGAGCTCCTGGCTCAGCGCCTCGTCCAGCGGCTTCAGGTCGATGCGGCCGTGCAGCGCCACGCCCTGCATCCAGTCGGTATGCCGCTCGAAGACCGTCTGCCGCGTCAGCGTCAGCACCAGCAGCGCGGCGTCGACGGCCTGCCGCATGACGTGGTGCACGAAGGCGATCGAGCCGTCGTCGGTCCAGTGCAGGTCGTCGAGCACCAGCACCGTGGGCCGCGTGGCACACAGCCGCTGCAGCAGCTGCACGGCATCGTCGAAGGCCGCGGCGCGCAGCGCCGCGTCGTCGCCGAGCAGCGGCTTGACGTGCGCGCTGGCGCTGAAATCCAGGCCCAGCAGATGGCCGATGCGCTGCGCCGGCGCCGGCCCTTCGTCGACGAACAGCGGTGCCAGCGCGCGCTCCAGCTTGTCGCGTGCGGTCTCGGCCGGCTCGCCTTCGGCCAGGCCGATGGCCCGCGCCACCAGGTCGTGCAGCACGCCATAGGGCTCGACGGCGCTGCGCGGGTGCGCGCGGCCGAGCAGCACGCGCACGCGCTGCGCATCCAGGCCGCGCTGGAACTCGGCGAGCAGCCGGCTCTTGCCGAGCCCGGCTTCGCCGACCACGGTCACCGCATGCACGCGGCGCGTGGCCACGGCGCGCTGCAGCCGGCCGTGCAGCAGGCCCAATTCGGTGTCGCGGCCGACCATCGGCGTGGCCAGCCCCTCGATGCCGCGCGGTCCGCTGCGCGTGCTGCGCGGCAGCGGCCGCAGCACCAGCCAGCTGCGCATCGGCTGCGCCACGCCCTTGACGCTGATCGGCGCCTGCTCCTCGGCGTCGAACAGGCCGCGCACGTGGCGCCAGCTGTCGTGGCTGACGCGCACCCGGCCCGGCGGCGCGCTCTGCTCCATGCGCGCGGCGACGTTGACCGTGGCGCCGCGGATGCTGCCTTCGGCATCGACGCCGCCGCCCAGCAGCACGCGCCCGGTGTGCACGCCCACGCGCACGTTGAAGTCGGGCACGCCGTGGCGCTGCCGCACCAGCGGCGCGTGCTGCCGCGCGGATTCGACGATGTCCAGCCCGGCGCGGATCGCGCATTCGACGTCGTCTTCGCTGGTGACTTCGGAGCCGAAAGCGGCGAGCATGCCGTCGCCGGTGTACTGCAGCACGCGCCCGCCTTCGGACTGCACGACGGCGGTAAAGCGCTCCAGCGCGCCGTCCATCACCGCATGGATCGTCTCCGGATCGAGCTGCTGGCCGATGGCCGTGGAGCCGACCACGTCGACGAACAGCACCGACACCTGCTTGAGCTGCTGTCCACCCGCGGCGGGCGCCTGCAGCGCGGCCAGTTCACGGCGCAGCGGCGCCAGCGCGGTGGCCACCACCGCGTCGCCGAGCAAGGCCCGCTGCGCTTCGAGCGCAGCGATCGCGGCCTGCAGCTGCTCGGCCGTGGGCTGCACTCAGCCGGCTCCCAGCCGCTGCAGAAACCCGCGCGCCCCCGCCAGCCATTCCACCCCGCCGGCCACCCAGCCGGCCACCGCGGCGGCCTCCCGCTGCGTGCCGTCGCCAGCGAGCAGCACCGCTTCTTCGGCGATGCGCAGTCCCCGGTGCGTGTCCAGGCGCACCGTCTGCAGCCGCGTGTCGCTGCCGAGCGCGAATGTCTCGCGGCCACCCTCGTCGCCGGCCGGTCCGCGCTGCGCCGCCGGCCAGCGCTGCGCCAGCGCCGCCGCGGTGGCCGCGTCCACCGGGTGCAGAGACAGCAGCCAGCGCACGCTGGCGCCGGCGGCAGCCTGCAGCGCCTGCCACTGCGCCGCATCGGCCGGGTCGGCGTCGACGATCGCCGCCTCACGGCCGGCGGTGTCGGTGACGATGTAGGCATGCCGCGACGCGCCGGCCACGCGCAGCAGCCTCGGCGACAGGTGCTGCACGTCGCCGGCCTGCAGCTCGCAGCGCAGGTCGCCGCGGCCGTCGGGGTCCAGATGCGCCACCTCGGCGTAGGCCGGGTGGTCTTCGATGATGAAGTGCGGGCCCTCGGCCCCGCGCGCCGGGCGCGGCAGGTGCAGCGCCACGCCGCGCAGCGCCAGCGCATGCTCGAAAGCCACGCGGGCGCTGGCGAAGCCGCGCATGTCGCGCAAAGTGCGCTGGGTGACGTTGAGCAGCTTCAGCGCGCGCTGCGGGTCCAGCGCTTCGTCGGGGGTCAGCCACATCAGCTCCAGCGCCTCGCCCAGGTCGGGCTGGGCTTCCTGCGCCGGCGGGGCCAGGCGCACGAAGAAGCGTGTGTCGAAGCGCTTGGGCCGCA
The DNA here is from genome assembly GCA_019635285.1 of Rubrivivax sp. Taxonomy (GTDB): domain Bacteria; phylum Pseudomonadota; class Gammaproteobacteria; order Burkholderiales; family Burkholderiaceae_C; genus Rubrivivax. The sequence continues at coordinate 14,484 of JAHBZS010000066.1, forward strand.
CCACCGGCGTCAGCCAGTGCGCGAAGTAGGCCATCTCGCGCAGATCCAGGCGCCAGTCGAAGGCGGCGCAGAGTTCGCTGAGGCGCGCCTCGCCGCGGTGCAGCCGGTGGCGCCAGTCGCGCAGCGCGTCGGCATGCGGCGCCAGGTCGGCCGGTGAGCCGTCGGGGCGGCAGACGAACAGCAGGCCGACCTCTTCGAAGCATTCGCGCAGCGCGGCGACGAAGTAGTCCAGCCCGCCGCGCGCCAGGCCCAGGCGGGCGCTGGCCGCCGCGTCGTCCTGCCCCAGGCACCAGCGCCAGGCGTCGCTATCGCTGGCGTCGAGCACGCCGCCGGGGAAGACGCAGGCGCCGCTGCGGAAGTCGTTGTCGCGCTCCGGCCGGCGCATCAGCAGCAGCTCGACGCCGCGCGGCCCGTCGCGCAGCACCAGCACCGAGGCTGCGGCGCGGATGTTGGAGCGCGGCGGCGCGTTCACGTCACGGCCTGGACTGCGGCGCTCACCGGCCACCGCGTTGGGGAGCCGTTCGGCACGCTCATGCGCGTTTGGCCGCGCCGGCGGCATGCAGCGCGGCGATCTCGTCGGCGCTGAAGCCGGCCTCGGCCAGCACCTCGTCGGTGTGTGCGCCGGTGGCCGGCGCCGGCCGCACCGGCTCGGGCGTGCTGCGGTCGAAGCGCGGCGCCGGGCCGGGCTGCAGCACGCCGCTCACGTCGACGAAGGCCTGGCGCGCCCGCGCATGCGGGTGCTGCGGCGCTTCGGCGACGCTCAGCACCGGCGCGAAGCAGGCGTCGCTGCCTTCCAGCAGCGTGCACCATTCATCGCGCGTCTTGCCGCGCAGCAGGCGCGTCATCTCGGCGCGCATCTCGGGCCACAGCTTGCGGTCGTACTGGCCCTTGACGAAGCGCTTGTCCAGGCCGATGCGCTCGGCCATCTCGGCAAAGAACTTGGCTTCCAGCGCGCCGATGGACACGTACTTGCCGTCGGCCGTTTCGTAGGTGTCGTAGAAGGGCGCGCCGCCGTCCAGCAGGTTCTCGCCGCGCTGGGCGCTCCAGCGGCCGCTGGCTGTCATGCCGTAGAAGATCGAGGCCAGCGATGCGGCGCCGTCGACCATCGCCGCATCCACCACCTGGCCGCGGCCGGACTGCGTGCGCTCGTGCAGCGCGGCCAGCAGGCCCATCGCCAGGTACAGCGCGCCGCCGCCGTAGTCGCCCACCAGGTTGAGCGGCGGCACCGGCTTGCCGCCGGCCGGGCCGATGGCATGCAGCGCGCCGGTCAGCGCGATGTAGTTCAGGTCGTGGCCGGCGGCCTGCGACATCGGGCCGGTCTGGCCGAAGCCGGTCATGCGGCCGTAGACCAGGCGCGGGTTGAGCGCATGGCAGTCGGCCGGGCCCAGGCCCAGGCGCTCGGCCACGCCGGGGCGGAAGCCTTCGATCAGCACGTCTGCGCCGGCGATCAGCCGCTTCACCGCGTCGCGCCCGGCCGCCGCCTTCAGGTCCAGCGACACCGAGCGCCGGTTGCGGCCGTTGATGTCGTAGCGCTTGTCCATCGGCACGCCCAGGTCGCTGGCTTCGGTGCGGTCCACGCGCACCACGTCCGCGCCCATGTCGGCGAGCAGCATCGCGCAGAACGGCCCCGGGCCGATGCCGGCGAGTTCGATGACGCGCAGTCCTTTCAGGGGTCCCATGCTCGGTCGGTCTCCGGTGGATGCCGCACGCGCGGCCAAGACTTGAGTTTGCACTAGAGTCACAGCCACCATGGCCCTACCCGTCCTGTTGCTGCTGCACGGCCTGCTCAACGACGAGCGCGTCTGGGAGCCGGTGGCCGCGCAGCTGCGCGGCGACGCCGACATCCGCATCCCCAACCTGCGCCGCCAGCACAGCATCGCGCGCATGGCACGCGATGCCTGGGCGGCGGTGGCCGACGTGCCGCCCGAGGTGCCGGTGGTGCTGGCCGGCTTCTCGATGGGCGGCTACGTGGCCATCCAGATGCTGGCCGAGCCGGCGCGCCGCGCGGCCGCGCTGGCGCTGGTCGATACGTCGACGCGGCCCGAAGCCGCCGAGAACCTGCCGGTGCGCGAGGCCACCATGGTCGGCCTGCAGCGAGACCTGCAGGCCGAGACGCTGGCCATCCTGCGGCGCGGCCTGCACCCGGCGCATCTGGACGACGCAGGCTTGGTGGCCACGGCGCTGCGCATCATGCGCGACGTGGGCGCCGACGCGGCCACCGGCCAGCTGCGCGCGATCATCGGCCGCGCCGACCATCGGGCGCTGCTGGCCCGGCTGGACCTGCCCACGCTGGTGCTGTGCGGGCGCAGCGACCAGGTCACGCCGCTGGCGCTGTCGCAGGAGGCCGCGGCGCTGATCCCCGGCGCGCGGCTGGAGGTCGTCGACGAGGCCGGCCACTGGACGCCGCTGGAGCAGCCGCAGATCGTCGCCGACGCCTTGCGGCGCCTGCTCGCCGCGCTGTGATGCGCTCGCAGATCCCGCCCAGGGCGCTG
>JAHBZS010000067.1 GCA_019635285.1 Rubrivivax sp.
GCAGCCGAAGCGCAGGTTTGCCTGCATGTGAAATAGCCGAGCCGGGTCGCCGTCGCCGATCAGCCGCGACCAGAACGGCATCACCTGCATGTAGCCGATTGCCCCCGCACGGCTGACCGCGTACTTGCGAAACGCGCTCTCGACCTGCACCACGCCCAACACCAACTCGGGTTCGAGACCGGCGCGTCGGCTTTCGTACCAGAGCGCCTCCAGGAACTCCACGCGAGTCGCACTTTCGGACTTGCGCCGCTTGAGTCGCTGGCTCGCCGACCCGAGCCAACGCAGATAGGCCAGGCGCTCTTCGATCGAATCGAAACTCGCGCGCGGCGGCGCCGAATCGGCCACCGCCGCGGACAGCGCCGAGCGCACCGAGTCGGCCAACGGCTCCTCGATCTGCGCACCGGCCCGCGCCACGATGCAGGCAGTGCAAAGCGAGAGCGCGGCGCCGAAGCGCACGACGGCGGCAGTTGTGGCCGATGGACTGCGCACAGCAAGCACGCGTCGCCTGGGTCGGCCAGTTCGCGCTACACGCGCAGCCGCTGACGCAACACGCCGAGTGCCTCGGGCAGCGCGGCCTTGCTAGCTGCGGAGTCACGACGGCCCTGGATCTCGACCTGCCCTTCCTTCAGCCCACGCTCGGAGAACACCACCCGGTGCGGCACGCCGATCAGCTCCCAGTCGGCGAACATGGCACCCGGGCGCTCGCCGCGATCGTCGAGCATCGCGTCGACGCCGAGCGCCTCCAGCTCGTCGTGCAGGCGCATCGCCGCCTCACGCACCGCGTCGTTGCGCTCCCAGCCGATCGGGCAGATCACGACGCGAAACGGGGCAATCGCGTCGGGCCAGACGATACCGCGCTCGTCGTGGCCCTGCTCGATCGCCGCGCCGAGGATGCGGGTGACCCCGATGCCGTAGCAGCCCATCTCCATCAGCTGCGGCTTGCCTGCCTCATCGAGGTAGCTGGCATTCATCGACCGGCTGTACTTGGTGCCGAGGTAGAACACATGGCCGACCTCGATGCCACGCTGGATCGCCAGCACACCCTGGCCGTCGGGCGAAGAGTCCCCGGCCACGGCGTTGCGGATGTCTGCCACCAGGTCCGGTTCCGGCAGGTCGCGGCCCCAGTTGACGCCGGTGTAGTGGAAGCCTTCGTCGTTGGCGCCGCAGATGAAGTCGTGCATCGCGGCCACGGTGCGGTCGGCCACCACCTGGACCGGCCGCAGCGTGCCGATCGGCCCGAGGTAGCCGGGCTTGCAGCCGAAGTGCTGCTCGATCTCGGCCGTGGTGGCGAAGCGGTAGCCGTGCTTCAGACCCGGCAGCTTGCCGGCCTTGACTTCATTCAGGCTGTGGTCGCCGCGCACCAGCAGCAGCCAGACGGTGGTCCCGACGATGTCGCCGGCTTCGGACTTCTGATCGGTGGCCAGCACCAGCGACTTCACCGTCTGCTGCAGCGGCACCCCCAGCAGCTCGGCGACATCGGCGCAGGTGGCCTTGCCTGGCGTCGGGGTCTTCGCCAGCGCGGCCGACGGCGGCGCACGGTGCGCGATCAATGGCAGGGCCTCGGCCAGCTCGATGTTGGCGGCGTAGGTACCGCTTGGGCTGTAGACGATCGCGTCTTCGCCGGTGTCGGCGATGACCTGGAACTCATGCGAGGCATCGCCGCCGATGGCCCCGCTGTCGGCGGCCACCGCGCGGTACTGCAAACCGAAGCGGTCGAAGATGCGGCAATAGACCTGGTACATCGTCTCGTAGCTGCGCAGCGCAGCCGCCTTGTCGCGATCGAAGGAGTAGGCGTCCTTCATCGTGAACTCGCGTCCGCGCATGATGCCGAAGCGCGGGCGGCGTTCGTCGCGGAACTTCGTCTGGATGTGATAGAAATTTCGCGGCAACTGCCGGTAGCTGCGCAGTTCCTGCCGCGCGATGTCGGTGATGACCTCCTCGCTGGTCGGCTGGATCACGTAGTCGCGCTCATGCCGGTCCTTCACGCGCATCAGTTCGGGGCCGTAGGCCTGCCAACGCCCCGACTCCTGCCACAGCTCGGCCGGCTGCACGATCGGCATCAGCAGCTCCACCGCGCCGGCACGGTTCATCTCCTCGCGGATGATGGCCTCGACCTTGCGGATGACGCGCAGCCCCATGGGCATGTAGCTGTAGATGCCGGCGGACAGGCGCTTGATCATGCCGGCGCGCATCATCAGCTGGTGGCTGACCACTTCGGCGTCCGCGGGCGCCTCCTTCAGCGTGGAGACGAAGAACTGGCTGGCTTTCATCGGATGTATGGCACGGAGCGCGACCCGGACGGGGCCGGGTGCGGGAAAGCAAGGGCTCGCGCGGGGAAGGCGGCCGGTGCAATAATGATTTCAATTAAGAAATCGGGGTTTGATTATGCTCGACCGGGAAGGCTTCAGGCCCAACGTCGGCGTCATCCTGCTCAACGCGCGCAACCAGGTGTTCTGGGGCAAGCGGCTTCGTACGCATTCGTGGCAGTTCCCGCAGGGCGGGATCAAGCATGGCGAGACGCCGGAGCAGGCGATGTTCCGCGAATTGCACGAAGAGGTCGGGCTGCGGCCCGAACACGTGCAGATCTTGGCGCGCACGCGCGACTGGCTGCGCTACGAGGTGCCGGACCACTTCATCCGCAAAGAGGCCCGCGGCCACTACCGCGGCCAGAAGCAGATCTGGTTCCTGTTGCGCCTGGTCGGCCGCGACAGCGACATGAACCTGCGCGCCACCGACCATCCGGAGTTCGACGCCTGGCGCTGGAACGACTACTGGGTGCCGCTGGACGTGGTCATCGAGTTCAAGCGCAACGTCTACCAGATGGCGCTGACGGAGTTGTCCCGCTTCCTGCCGCGGGTGCACCACCACAACCGCTACCTGCGCGCCGGCATGCGCTCACAGCGCCATGACGACAGCGGCCTCGATGCGCCGCGCGAGACGCTCAACCCGGCTCGGCCGGACTGAGCACCAGGTTCGTGCGATGAATCAGCTCGGGCTCGTTGACGTAGCCCAGCGCCGCCTCGATCTGCGCTGAAGGCTTGCGCGCGATGAGCCGGGTCTCGGCGCTGGAGTAGTTGGCCAGGCCGCGTGCCAGTTCCTTGCCGTTGCCGCCGCGTACGGCGATGACGTCGCCGCGCTGGAAGTCGCCCTGCACTTCGACGATGCCGATGGGCAGCAGGCTCTTGCCGGCCTCGCGCAGCTTCTGCACGGCGCCATCGTCGACGACCACCGCGCCACGCAGTTGCAGGTGGTCGACCATCCACTGCTTGCGCGCGGCCAGCTTCGGCGTGGCGGCCACCAGCGCGCTGCCGATGCGCTCGCCGGCGGCCAGCCGCAGCAGCACGTCGGACTCGCGGCCCCAGGCGATGACGGTGCTGGCACCGCTGCCGGCGGCGCGCTTGGCGGCCAGCACCTTGGTGATCATGCCGCCCCGGCCGATGGACGAGCCGGCACCGCCGGCCATCAGCTCCAGCGCGGGGTCGCCGGCGGCGGCCTCGTCGATGAAGCGCGCCTGCGCATCCTTGCGCGGGTCGGCCGAATACAGGCCGCGCTGGTCGGTCAGGATGACCAGCGCGTCCGCCTCGACCAGGTTGGCCACCAGCGCGCCGAGCGTGTCGTTGTCGCCGAACTTGATTTCCTCGTTGACCACCGTGTCGTTCTCGTTGATCACCGGGATGACGCGCAGCGCCAGCAGCGTCAGCAGCGTGGACCGGGCGTTCAGGTAGCGCTCGCGGTCGGCCAGGTCGGCGTGCGTCAGCAGCACCTGCGCGCTGCGCAGGCCGTGTTCGCGCAGCTTGGTCTCGTACATCTGCACCAGGCCCATCTGGCCCACGGCGGCCGCGGCCTGCTGTTCGTGCAGTTCCTTCGGCCGGGTGCTCCAGCCCAGGCGCAGCATGCCCTCGGCGATGGCCCCGCTGGACACCATGACCAGCTCGCGCCCCTGCGCCGCCAGCGCCGCCAGCTGTCGGCACCAGTTGCCGATGGCTTCGGCGTCGATGCCGCGGCCTTCATTGGTGACCAGGCTGGAGCCCACCTTGACGACGATGCGGCGCGCCTGGCGCAATACGTCAGCCATCGCCGGCCTCCGCGTCCGACGCGAAGCGCGGGTCGGGTTCGGCCGCCTGGCGCTGGAATTGCGCGACGTGCTCATAGGCGCTGCGCACCAGCGGCTGCAGGCCTTCGCGCGCCAGCGCCGAGATCTGGAACACCGGGCCCTTCCAACGCAGGCGGCGCACGAAGTCCTTGACGCGGGCGTCCCGCTCCTCGGCCGGAATCATGTCGATCTTGTTCAGCACCAGCCAGCGCGGCTTGGCATGCAGCGCGGGGTCGTACTTCTTCAGCTCGGCGACGATGGCCCGCGCGTCCTTCACCGGGTCGACCGCGTCGTCGAAGGGCGCCAGATCCACCACATGCAGCAGCAGCCGGGTGCGCTGCAGGTGGCGCAGGAAACGGTGGCCGAGGCCGGCGCCTTCGGACGCGCCTTCGATCAGCCCGGGCACGTCGGCGACGACGAAGCTCTGCTCCGGCGCGACACGCACCACGCCCAGGTTGGGATGCAGCGTCGTGAACGGATAGTCGGCAATCTTCGGCCGCGCATTGGAGATGGCCGCGATCAAGGTCGACTTGCCGGCATTGGGCATGCCCAGCAGGCCGACGTCGGCCAGCACCCGAAGCTCGAGCTTGAGCTTCTTCTGCTCGCCGGGCCAGCCCGGAGTCTTCTGCCGCGGCGCCCGGTTCGTGCTGGATTTGTAGTGCAGGTTGCCGAAGCCGCCATCGCCGCCCTTGCACAGCATCACCGGCTGCTCGGGGTCGATCAGTTCAGCGATGACCTGCCCGGTGTCGAGGTCGGTGATGATCGTGCCCACCGGCATGCGCAGCAGGATGTCGTCGCCCGCGGCCCCATATTGGTCCGAGCCGCGGCCGCTCTCGCCGTTGCGTGCGGTGTGGCGCCGCGCGTAGCGGTAGTCGATCAGCGTGTTGAGGTTGCGGTCGGCGACGGCGCGGATGCTGCCGCCGCGGCCGCCGTCACCCCCGTCCGGCCCGCCGAAGGGGATGAACTTCTCGCGCCTGAAGCTGGCGCAGCCCGCGCCGCCATGGCCCGCGGCCACGTCGATGGTGGCTTCGTCGACGAACTTCATGCGATGGGGATCTTAGAACGACGAAGCCCCGGCGAACCGGGGCTTCGGCTCGGGGCGAAGCGCCTTCAGGCCGGGTTGACGACCACCGTCTGCTTGCTCCGGGCGCCCTTGACGTCGAAGGCCACGGTGCCATCGACCAGCGCGAACAGCGTGTGGTCACGGCCCATGCCGACATTGGTGCCGGCGTGGAACTGCGTGCCGCGCTGGCGCACGATGATCGCGCCGGCGGACACGGCCTGGCCGCCATAGACCTTGACGCCGAGCATCTTGGGCTTCGAATCACGGCCGTTCCGCGTGGAACCGCCGCCTTTTTTCTGTGCCATGGTTCAGGACTCCTGAGATTCGGCGCCGTCAGGCGTCGACCGCGTTGATCTGCAGCTCGGTGTAGGCCTGACGATGCCCGCCGTGCTTCTGGTAGTGCTTGCGGCGGCGCATCTTGAAGATGCGCACCTTGTCGTGCCGGCCTTGGGCGACCACGGTCGCCTTGACGCTGGCGCCGGCCACCCAGGGCGCGCCGACCTTCAGTTCGGCGCCGCTGCCGACGGCCAGCACCTGATCGAGCACCAGCTCCTGGCCGACATCGGCGGCAATCTGCTCCACCTTGATGCTCTCGCCGGCCGCAACCTTGTATTGCTTGCCGCCGGTTTTGATGACCGCGTACATATCTGACCTCTTGTTGAATCCGTCGTCGCTCGACCGATTGACGGAAAGCCGAACATTGTAGCACGGCTCAACAGATTTGCGACAGGCGCCCGCTTGGGCCCTGCTGCCGTCCGGGCGCTTCCTATAATCCGCGCACATTCAGAGCATGCCGTGATCGAAGCCGAGGACGCCCCTGCCACCCGTGTCGACCCGCTGGCAGCGGCGATGCAGGAGGTGGACGCGACCATCCGCGAGCGCCTGTCGTCGCACGTGGCGCTGATCAACCAGATCTCCCACTACATCATCAGCGCCGGCGGCAAGCGCATCCGGCCGCGCCTGGTGCTGCTGTTCGCGCAGGCGCTCGGCTTCGAGGGTCGTGAACGCTACGACCTGGCGGCCATCGTCGAGTTCATCCACACCGCCACCTTGCTGCACGACGATGTCGTCGACGAGTCGTCGATGCGGCGCGGCCGCAAGACGGCCAATGCGATGTTCGGCAACGCCGCCAGCGTGCTGGTCGGCGACTTCCTGTATTCCCGCGCCTTCCAGATGATGGTCGCGGTGAACCGCATGCGCGTGCTCGAAGTGCTGGCGGATGCGACCAACGTCATCGCCGAAGGCGAGGTGTTGCAGCTGATGAACATTCACGACGCCGACCTGTCGGTGCCGGACTACCTGCGCGTGATCCGTTTCAAGACCGCCAAGCTGTTCGAAGCCAGCGCGCGCCTGGGCGCCGTCTTGGCCGGCGTCGGCCCCGATGTCGAGGAGTCCTGCGCCGACTATGGCAGGTCGCTGGGCACGGCCTTCCAGCTGGTCGACGATCTGCTGGACTATGAAGGCGACCCGCTCGCGCTGGGCAAGAACGTCGGCGACGACCTGCGCGAGGGCAAGCCGACGCTGCCGCTGCTGATCGCCATGGAACGCGGCACCGCGGCCGAGCGCGAGCTGATCCGCCATGCCATCGAGCACGGCGAGGTGCAGGGGCTGCCGCAGATCGTCGACGTGGTGCGGCGCACCGGCGCGCTGGACGCCACGCGCGAGGTGGCGCAGCTCGAAGCCGACCAAGCGCGCGTGTGCCTGCGCGTGCTGCCTCCGTCGACGGCACGGGAGGCTCTGCTAGAATTATGTGTTCGGTCGGTGCACCGCTCTTCTTGAGCCGCCGTCCGCATCGGGGTGTAGCTTAGCCTGGTAGAGCGCTACGTTCGGGACGTAGAGGCCGGAGGTTCGAATCCTCTCACCCCGACCAGTTCCTGGGCCTTGCCATGAACGAATGCACGCGCAGGCGTCGCTTCGGTTTACAGGCCCAAGGCGATCGGTGATGATTCTGCGGTTGGTCTAGAGGGAACATCCAGCCGATGGCCGCTGACACGATCGTCGAGTCACCCCAGTCGGCCCTTTCGGGGGTCGCCCGCGTGCTGGTGCACGCCGGCAAGCTCAGCGCCAAGACCGCCGAGGATCTCGCGCGCGGCGCGAAGGAACGGCGCAGCAGCTTCGTCTCCGCGGTGGTCGCGGCCGGCGCGGTCCCGCCGGCGGAGTTGGCGCACACGCTGTCTGCCGCGCTGGCGCTGCCGCTGGTCGATCTGAACGCGGTCGACATGACCCGGCTGCCGCGCGGCATCGTCGAGCCGAAGCTGGCGCTGCAGTACCAGCTGATGGTGCTGGGCAAGCGGGGCAATCGCCTGTTCATCGCGTCGGCGGACCCGACCGACCAGGAGGCCGTCGAGCGCATCAAGTTCGCCACGCAGTTGTCGCCCGAATGGGTGATCGTCGAATACGACAAGCTGATGCGCGTGCTGGAATCCCAGGGCGCCAGCGTCAACGAGGCGATGGAGCAACTGGCCGGCGGCGACTTCGAGTTCGACGTCACCGACGACGACCCCGCCGCGCAGGAAGGCGCCGAAGTCTCGCAAGAGGTCGAGGACGCGCCGGTGGTGCGCTTCCTGCAGAAGATGCTGATCGACGCGATCAACGCGCGCGCGTCCGACCTGCACTTCGAGCCTTACGAATACAACTACCGCGTGCGCTTTCGCATCGACGGCGAGCTTCGCGAGATCACCCAGCCGCCCATCGCCATCAAGGACAAGCTGGCGTCGCGCATCAAGGTCATCTCGCGCCTGGACATCGCCGAGAAGCGCGTGCCGCAGGACGGCCGCCTGAAGCTCAAGTTCGGCAGCAAGGCAATCGACTTCCGCATCAGCACGCTGCCCACGCTCTTCGGCGAGAAGATCGTCATCCGTATCCTGGATCCGTCGAGCGCGAAGCTCGGCATCGAGGCGTTGGGCTACGAGAAGGTCGAGCGCGAGCGGCTGATGCACGTCATCCAGCGCCCCTACGGCATGGTGCTGGTCACCGGGCCCACCGGCAGCGGCAAGACGGTGTCGCTGTACACCTGCCTGAACATCCTCAACCAGCCTGGCGTGAACATCTGCACGGTCGAGGACCCGGCCGAAATCAACCTGCCCGGCGTCAACCAGGTCAACGTCAACGACAAGGCCGGCCTGACGTTCGCGGCGGCGCTGAAGTCCTTCCTGCGGCAGGATCCGGACGTCATCATGGTCGGCGAGATCCGCGACCTGGAGACCGCCGACATCGCCATCAAGGCGGCGCAGACCGGCCACATGGTCATGTCCACGCTGCACACCAACGACGCGCCGACCACGCTGACGCGGCTGCTCAACATGGGCGTGGCGCCGTTCAACATCGCGGCAAGCGTGCTGCTGATCACGGCGCAGCGTCTGGCGCGGCGCTTGTGCGAGAACTGCAAGGCCCAGGCCGACTATCCTCGCGAGGCGTTGTTGCGCGCCGGGTTCGCCGAGACCGATCTGGACGGCAGCTGGAAGCCGTATCGGGCGGTGGGTTGTTCGGCCTGCAACAACGGCTACAAGGGCCGGGTCGGCCTCTACCAGGTGATGCCCATCACGGAAGCCATCCAGCGCATCATCCTGGCGGAAGGCACCTCGATGGACATTGCCGCCCAGGCACAGAAGGACGGCGTGCGCGATCTGCGGCAGGCGGGGCTGATGAAGGTACGCATCGGCGCGACGACGCTGGAGGAAGTCATCTCGGTGACCAACGAGTGACGGCCGCCTCCCGGGCTGCGATTTGAAGAGCTTCTCGTCGGAGAAACGATGGCAACTGCACTAGCCGCCAGACCCACCAAGGACTCGATCTTCGAGTGGGAAGGCAAGGACAAGAACGGCAAGCTGGTGCGCGGCGAGATCCGCGCCGGTGGCGAGGCCGTCGTCAATGCGAGCCTGCGCCGACAGGGCATCCTCATCACCAAGGTGAAGAAGCGCCGCACCAGCGGCGGCAAGGCGATCAAGCAGAAGGACATCGCCGTCTTCACGCGCCAGCTGGCCACGATGATGAAGGCCGGCGTGCCGCTGCTGCAGGCCTTCGACATCGTCGCGCGCGGCAGCACCAACCCGCGACTGACGCGGCTGCTCAACGAGATCCGCGGTGACGTCGAGACCGGTACCAGCCTGTCATCGGCCTTCCGCAAGCATCCGATGCAGTTCGACGCGTTGTACTGCAACCTGGTCGAAGCGGGCGAGGCCGGCGGCATCCTGGAGGCGCTGCTCGACCGCCTGGCGATCTACCAGGAAAAGACGCTCGCCATCAAGAGCAAGATCAAGTCGGCGCTGATGTACCCGGTGGCCGTCATCGTCGTCGCATTCGTCGTGCTGACGGTGATCATGATCTTCGTGATCCCGGCGTTCAAGGAGGTGTTCCGTTCCTTCGGCGCCGACCTGCCGGCGCCGACGCTGGCCGTCATCGCCATGTCCGAGTTCTTCGTCGCCTACTGGTGGGCGATCTTCGGCTTCCTGTTCGGCGGCATCTACTTCTTCCTGCAGGCCTGGAGGCGTTCGGAGAAGATGCAGATGTTCATGGACCGCCTGCTGTTGCGCCTGCCGGTGTTCGGTGATCTCATCAACAAATCGGTGATCGCGCGCTGGACGCGCACGCTGTCGACGATGTTCGCCGCTGGCGTGCCGCTGGTCGAAGCGCTCGATTCCGTCGGCGGCGCCTCGGGCAACGCGGTCTACCGCCTGGCCACCGCGCAGATCCAGAAGGACGTGTCTACCGGCTCCGCGCTAACCACGGCCATGACGCAGACCGGCGTGTTCCCGACCATGGTGCTGCAGATGGCGGCCATCGGCGAGGAGTCCGGCGCGCTCGATCACATGCTCGCCAAGTGCGCCGAGTTCTACGAGGACGAGGTCGACGAAATGGTCAAGGGCCTGTCGAGCCTGATGGAGCCCTTCATCATCGTCATCCTCGGCGTGCTGATCGGCGGCATCGTGGTCTCGATGTACCTGCCGATCTTCAAGTTGGGCTCGGTGGTCTGATCGCCGGCATGGCGCCGGACTTCTGGTTCTCGCCGCTCGCGCTGGCCTTGTTGGGCCTGTGCGTGGGCAGCTTTCTGAACGTCGTGGCCTACCGCCTGCCCAAGGTGCTGGAGCGCCAGTGGTGGCTCGACGTGGCCCAGAGCCAGCTCGGCGACGCCGAAGCCTGGCAACGCGTCAGCGGCCACAAGGGCAGCCTGCCGGCGGCCTTCGGCCAGTCGGCGAAGACCATCGCCGACACGCTGGAAGCGCTGCCGCCATTGAGCCTGTCTCGTCCGCGCTCGCGCTGCCCGCACTGCGGCCACGTGCTGCGCTGGCACGAGAACCTGCCGCTGCTCGGCTGGCTGCGGCTGAAGGGTCGCTGCTCGGCCTGCGGGGCCGCGATCTCGGGCCGTTATCCGTTGGTCGAGTTGGCCACGGGCGTGCTGTTCGCCGCCTGCGGCTGGAAGTTCGGTGCCCAGGCGCAGACCCTGCTGTGGTGTGCGGCCATCGCGCTGATGGTGGCCATGGCCTTGATCGACCTGGACACGACCTACCTGCCCGACGACCTGACGCTGCCGCTGATCGGCCTGGGGTTGCTCGGCGCCGGTCTCGGCTGGACCGGCACGCGACTGGAGGACGCCGCCTGGGGCGCGTTCGCCGGCTATGGCGCGCTGTGGCTGCTGGCCTTCAGCTACAAGAAGATCCGCGGCGTCGACGGCATGGGCGAAGGCGACTTCAAGCTGCTGGCCGGCCTGGGCGCACTGCTCGGCTGGCAGCTGCTGCCGTCCATCGTGCTGCTGGCTTCGGCGGTCGGCGCGGCGGTGGGCATCGGGCTGATCGCCTTCGGCGGCCACAAGCGCGAGGTCCCCATCCCCTTCGGGCCCTATCTGGTCGGCGGCGGCATTGCCGCGATCTTCTTCGGCCAGCCCTTGACGCGGCTGTGGTTTCCGACCCTCTGAAGGCGCCGCGCTTCGGCCTGACCGGCGGCATCGGCAGCGGCAAGAGCACCGTGGCCAAGATGCTGGTGGCCTGCGGCGCGTGCCTCGTCGACACCGACGCCATCGCCCACGCCCTGACGGCCCCTGGCGGCGCGGCGCTGGCGGCGCTGGCCCGCTCCTTCGGGCCGGCCATCATCGCCGCCGATGGAGCGATGGACCGTGCCCACATGCGTGCGCTGGTGTTTCGCGACACCACGGCCAAGCAACGGCTGGAAGCCATCCTGCACCCGATGATCGGCGACGAGGCATCGCGCCAGGCGGCACAGGCCGGCTCGCAGCCGGTGGTCTTCGACGTGCCGCTGCTGTCCGCCAGCAGCCCCTGGCGGCAGCGTGTCGACCGTCTGCTGGTCGTCGACTGCCTCGAGAGCACGCAAGTGCAGCGCGTCATGCAACGCTCGGGGTGGTCCGAGGAGCAGGTGCGCCGGGTCATCGCGCAGCAGGCGTCCCGCACCGAACGGCGTGCGATTGCCGATGCGGTGATCTTCAACGACGGCCTGCCGCTGGATCAGTTGCAGGGCCAGGTACGGGCGCTCTGGCAGCACTGGGCGGCCGCTCCGGCGGGACTTGCCGCGAGGCTGTGAAACAATCGGCCGGCCGGGCCGCTCCAAGCCTGGTCGCGAGTTGATCGCCTGCTTCCGGAGAGCCCGGCCTTGGTTCTGTACGAGTACCCATTCAACGAAAGCATCCGCACGATGCTTCGCCTGGAGCACCTGTTCGATCGCCTGGGGCAGTTGATGCAGCGCGAGGCGCCGGTGGACCATCATTTCGCGCTGGTGACGATCTTCGAGATCATGGACGTGGCCTCGCGCGCCGACCTGAAGTCCGACCTGCTGAAAGAACTGGAGCGTCACCGCAGCCTGCTGCAGGGCTATCGCGGCAACCCGCAGATCTCCGAGGCCGCGCTGGACGAAGTCGTCGGCCGCATCGACCATGCCTTCGACGGGTTGAACCAGCTGGCGGGCAAGGCCGGCCAGGCGCTGGCCTCCAACGAGTGGCTGATGAGCATCCGCAGCCGCATCAACATTCCCGGCGGCACCTGCGAATTCGACCTGCCCGGCTACTTCGCCTGGCAGCAGCACCCGGCCGAGTCCCGGCGCGCCGATCTGGGCCGCTGGTCGACCAGCCTGATGCCGCTGGCCGAGGCACTGCACGTGCTGCTGGGCCTGCTGCGCGACAGCGGCGCGCCGCAGCGGGTGGTGGCGGTGAACGGCCAGTTCCAGCAGAGCCTGCCGCCGGGCCGCAGCTACCACCTGATGCGCGTGCGCATCAGCGACGGCGCTCAGCTGGTGCCCGAGATCAGCGGGCACCGGCTGATGGCCATGGTGAGGATGATGCAGCCCGAGGCCGACGGCCGCCTGCGGCCGAGCAGCGGCGACACCGAGTTCGAACTGACCTTGTGCGCGTGAGCACGCCGCCCTCTTCACGCATGCGCACCGTGCGTTGCCCGGCCTGCGGCAAGCAGGCGCCGTACAGCACCGAGAACACCGCGCGGCCCTTCTGCAGCGAGCGCTGCCGCAGCGTCGACTTGGGCGCATGGGCCAGCGAAAGCTATCGCGTCGCAGCGCGTGCCGCCACGCCCGACGATGGCGATATGCCCACTCCCGACACCGCGCACTGATCGTTCACCGGACCGTTCCGCCTCGGCTTGACGTGGCACAACGCGGCTGCGGCGGTACCTGACCAGAATGCTCGGATGCTTGCTCCCGACCTGGTCTGCCCCGCCGGCTCGCTGCGCGCCCTGAAGCTGGCGGTGGACGCCGGCGCCGATGCGGTCTACCTGGGCCTGCGCAACGCCACCAATGCACGCAACTTCGCCGGCCTGAACTTCGACGAAGCGCAGCTGCGCGAGGGCGTGGCCTACGCCCATGCGCACAGCGCCGAGGTGCTGATGGCGCTCAACACCTATGCCCGCGCCGACGACACCACGCCCTGGTTCGAGGCGGTGGACGCGGCGGTGGAACTCGGCGCCGACGCACTGATCTGCGCCGACATCGCGGTCATGGCCTACGCGCGCCGCACGCATCCGAGTTTGCGGCTGCACCTGTCGGTGCAGGCCTCGGCCACCAGCCACGAGGCCATCGCCTTCTACGCGCGCCACTACGGCATCCGCCGCGCGGTGCTGCCGCGCGTGCTGACGCTGGCGCAGGTGACGCAGCTGCTCAAGCACGCCGGTGCGGTCGAGATCGAGGTCTTCGGCTTCGGCAGCCTGTGTGTGATGGTCGAAGGGCGCTGCGCGCTGTCGTCCTACGCCACCGGCCAGTCGCCCAACAACGCGGGCGTGTGCTCGCCGCCCAACGCCGTGCGCTGGGCCGACACGCCGCAGGGCGTCGAGGCGCGACTGAACGGCCTGCTAATCGACCGCTATGCGCCCGACGAGCCGCGCGGCTACCCCACGCTGTGCAAGGGCCGCTTCGACGTGGCCGGCCGGCGCGACTACGCCATCGAGGAGCCGACCAGCCTGAATACGCTGGCGCTGCTGCCGCAGCTCATGCGCGCGGGCATCAAGGCCATCAAGATCGAAGGCCGCCAGCGCAGCCCGGCCTACGTGGCCGACATCACCAAGGTCTGGCGCGAGGCCATCGATTCGGCCGCCGCCGAGCCGGAGCGCTTCAACGTGCAGCCCGCCTGGGTTGCGCAACTCGGCCGTTATGCCGAGGGCCAGCAGCACACGCTGGGCGCCTACGACCGCCCCTGGAGATAGCGTCTTGCCTGAACCCACCATGGCGGCGATGCAACTGCACGTCGGCCCACTGCTCTACTTCTGGCCGCGCGAGGCGGTGCTGCACTTTTACGCCGGGCTGGCCGATTCGCCGGCCGCCGGCGTGGTGCTCGGCGAGGTGGTGTGCGAGCGCCGCCGCGACCTCAAGCCCGAGGACTGGCTGGCGCTCGCGCGCGAGATGGCCAGCGCCGGCAAGGAGGTGACGCTGGCGACGCAGGCGCTGATCCAGTCCGAGGCCGACCTGCGCCTGCTGCGCAAGGTCGCCGAGAGCGGCGAGTTCGTCGTCGAGGCGGGCGACGTCTCGGCCATCGCCCTGTTGGAGCAGGTGGGGGCGCGCTACGTGCTGGGCCCGCACATCAACGTCTACAGCCGCGCCGCGCTGGCCGAGTACGCCCGCGTGTGCGCCGAGCGCTGGGTGGCGCCGATCGAGTTGCCGCTGGACGCGCTGGCGCGCATCAACGCGCCCGCGCCGTTGCTGCCCACCGAGGTGTTCGCGTACGGCCGCATGCCGCTGGCCTTCTCGGCGCGTTGTTTCACCGCGCGCCACCATGGGCTGTCGAAGGACGACTGCCAGTTCCGCTGCAAGGACGATGCCGACGGACTGCTGCTGTCGACGACCGATGGCCGCCCCTTCCTCGTGCTCAACGGCATCCAGACCCAGTCGGCCGGCACGCAGTGCCTGATCGGCGAGGGCGCGGCGCTGCGGGCGGCCGGTGTCACACGGCTGCGCCTGTCGCCCTGCAGCAGCCACTTCGACACGGTGCTCGCGCAGTTCGACGCCGTCTTCAACCACGGCCGGCCCGCCGCACAGGCGCTGGCCGAGTTGCGCCGGCTCGCGCCACCCGGCGGCCTCGTCGGCGGCTTCGCCCGCGGCCACGCGGGGCTGGAGGCAGCCATCGCATGAACCCCACACCGCCCGCTCCCCCGCAGCACCCGGCGGCTTGGTTGTCTGCGTGCCTGCGCCCTCTTGTGCGACGCCTGCCGATGCAGCCGCCGACGTTGGCGCTGGCACTCGCGCTCGACCGACTGCTGCTGCCCCGGCTGCCGGCCGACGTGCGCGAGTCGCTGTCGGGCCGGCCCGTGGAAGTGGCCGTCATCGACCTGGGCCTGACGTTCAAGCTGCTGCTCGGCCCGCGCGGCTTTGCGATGGCCGCCACGCGCTCGCCGCCGGCGCTGCGCATCGCGGCCGATGCGCGCGCCTACTGGCGCCTGCTGCGCGGGGTCGATGACGCGGACCGGCTGTTCTTCGAACGCGCGCTGGTCATGGAGGGCGACACCGAGATGGGCTTGGTGCTGAAGAACACGCTGGACGCCATCGGGCCGCTGTTCGACAAGCCCTGGAGCGCGGCGCACGCCACGCCGCGCCGACCACACTCTTGATCTCGAGAGTCTCGCCCCTATAATTCCCTTGCTAGCACTCGTACGCACTGAGTGCTAACAATCGACGGCAGCTCTGGCCACCGCCGGTTCACGTTTGTTAGTTGCCACCAACTTCACTGGTGCGACTTGGCAATACTCAATCTGAGTTCATAGGAGATGCAATGAAACTTCGTCCTTTGCACGACCGCGTCGTCGTCAAGCGTCTGGAAAACGAAACCAAGACCGCCTCGGGCATCGTCATTCCCGACAACGCCGCCGAGAAGCCCGACCAGGGCGAGGTGCTGGCGGTGGGCCCCGGCAAGCGCAACGACAAGGGTGACTTCGTCGCGCTGAACGTCAAGGTCGGTGACCGCGTGCTCTTCGGCAAGTACAGCGGCCAGACCGTCAAGGTCGACGGCGAAGAACTGCTGGTCATGAAGGAAGACGACCTGTTTGCGGTCGTCGAGAAGTAAGTCGCCTCGCGGCGATTGGCTTCCGTCGCAGGCTGACTTCGCGCAGCGAAGCAAGGGCCGCCGGCCCGGCCGTAGACACAAGCAAGACCCCCTGAACTGAACACGGAGAAATACACATGGCAGCAAAAGACGTCATCTTCGGCAGCGATGCCCGCAGCCGCATGGTCGAAGGCGTGAACATCCTGGCCAACGCGGTCAAGGTCACCCTGGGCCCCAAGGGCCGCAACGTGGTGCTCGAGCGCAGCTTCGGCGCCCCCACCGTCACCAAGGACGGTGTCTCGGTCGCCAAGGAAGTCGAGCTCAAGGACAAGCTCCAGAACATGGGCGCGCAGATGGTCAAGGAAGTCGCTTCCAAGACCAGCGACAACGCCGGTGACGGCACCACCACCGCCACCGTGCTGGCCCAGGCCGTCGTGCGCGAAGGCATGAAGTACGTGGCCGCCGGCATGAACCCGATGGACCTGAAGCGCGGCATCGACAAGGCCGTCGAGGCGCTGGTCGAGCAGCTGAAGAAGCAATCGAAGCCCACCACCACCAGCAAGGAAATCGCCCAGGTCGGCTCGATCTCGGCCAACAGCGA
>JAHBZS010000068.1 GCA_019635285.1 Rubrivivax sp.
CTGCCCACGGCGGGCTGCCAGCGCAGTGGCGCCCGGCAGGTCGTCAACGTGTACAGCTGGCCCGGCTATGTAGCCGACGACACGCTCGCGCAGTTCGAGGCGCAGACCGGGATCCGCGTCAACTACAGCGTCTTCGACACCAACCAGGTACTGGAGACCAAGCTGCTCGCGGGCCACTCGGGTTACGACGTGGTCGTGCCCGGGGCCGCCTATCTGCAGCGGCTTGCGCGCGCGGGCGCCCTGCGCAGGCTCGACAAGGCGCGGCTCGCGAACCTGCGCAACCTCGATCCGGCGGTCGCCGCGGCCGTGCAGCGGCAGGATCCGGGCAACGCCTACGGCGTTCCCTACGTCTGGGGAACGAACGGCTTCGCCTACAACCGTGAAATGATCCTCGCGCGCATGCCCGGCGCCCCGCTCGACAGCTGGGACATGCTGTTCCGTCCCGATGTGGTGGCGCGCTTCGCCGACTGCGGGGTCGTGTTCTACGACACGCCGATCGCGGTCGTGCCGCACGTGCTCGCCTGGCTCGGTCGCGACCCGAACAGCGAGGACCTCGCCGACCTCGCGCTCGCGGAGCAGGCGCTGCACGCGATACGGCCCTACCTCCGGTACCTGTCCAACGTCCGGCAGTTCACCGATCTCGCCAGCGGGGCCGTCTGCCTCGCCTTCAGCGACAACGGCAACGCGCTGCAGGCGCGCGCCCGCGCGCGGCGCGCGGGCGGCTCACGAACGATCGGCTACTCGGTGCCGCGCGAGGGCGCGCAGTTGTGGTTCGACATGCTGGCGATTCCCGCGGACGCACCGCACCCCGGCAACGCGCTGCGCTTCATCGACTACCTGCTGCAGCCGCAGGTCGCAGCAGGGATCACGGCGGCGACCGGCTTTGCGACCGCGAACCTGCCGGGGCGGGCGCTGCTGGCGCCGGCGTTGCGCGACGACCCGGCGATCCATCCGCCGCCTGCCCAGATGTCGCGCCTGTTCCCCGACCCCATGAAAAGCGACGCCTACGTGCGCGAACGGCTGCGCATGTGGACGCGCTTCATGACGGGCCGCTGACGGCAGCCGGCGCGTCGATGACCTGGCGCTGGGTGGGATACGCCAACCCGATGCCGCGGCGCGCGAACTCCTCGAGCAGGGCGAGGTTGATCGCCTGCTGCGCATTCGCGAAGACGAGGTAATCCGGCTCGGTCACGAAGTACACCGCCTCGAAGTTGAGCGACCAGTCGCCGAAGCGCAGCAGGTGGCAGCGGTCGAAGCGGGTCTTCGGTTGCGCGCGCACGATCGCCTCGACGATCGCGGGAATCTCGGCGAGCCGCGCGCGCGGCGTTTCGCAGGTGACGCCGATGTTGAAGGCGTAGCGGCGCTCCCGCATCCGCTTGAAGTTGCGTACGCGGGACTTCAGCAGGTCGGCATTGGAGATGATGATCTGCTCGCCGCCGAGGCCGCGCAGCCGCGTGCTCTTGATGCCGATGCGCTCGACGGTGCCGCTGACATCGTCGACCACCAGTGCATCGCCGATCTCGAACGGCTTGTCGAGCGTGATCGACAGCGACGCGAACAGGTCGCCGAGCACCGTCTGCACGGCGAGCGCGATCGCGATGCCGCCGATGCCGAGGCCGGCGAGCAGCGGCTTGATCTGCACGCCGAGGTTGTCGAGCGCCAGCAGCAGCGCGAACGAGTAGATCGCGACGCTCGTGACGAACAGCAGCACCTCGAAGGAGCCGGCGCGGGCCGCATCCGCCGGGCCGCCCTTGTGCAGCTGCCGGTCGAGGCTGACGCGCGCCGCCGCGACCCCCCAGATCGCCACCTGCAGCCAGAAGGTCAGGACGATCACCAGCGTGAACGCGTGGTCGAGCTTCGCCGGGAGCGTGAGTATCCGCGTGGCGAACCACAGCGCGAGGGTCAGCAGGAAGAGCCGCGAGGTGCTCGCCACCAGGCGGGCCACGAAATGGATGCCCGCGGGCATTGGCTTGCCGAGGCGTGCATATTCCGCGGTTCGCGCGCGCTGGCGGCGCGCGGCGATGCCGCGCACCGCGGGCACGACCACGAAGGTGAAGGCAAAGGCCAGCGCGGCGAGGCCCCACTCGCGCAGCGTGTTACCGAGGATGACGTGTTCGAGGATTGCGGTCAGGTCTTCCATGCGGGGGCATTATAGTCAGCCTCCGCCTTCGTCCAGCCCGAGTTCCCTGAGCTTGCGCGTCAGGGTGTTGCGGCCCCAGCCGAGGAGCCTGGCGGCTTCCTGGCGATGGCCGCGCGACTTCTGCAGCGCGACGCGCAGCAGCGCGCGCTCGAATTCCGGCAGCGCCTCGTCGAGCCACGGCCGCGCGTCGGCGGGGCGCAGCTCGGCCCATTGCACCAGTCCCGCGGCCCAGTCGATCGGCGCGGCCACGCCGCTGGCGCCACGCACTTCGGCCGGCAGGTCAGCGGCGTGGATTTCCGTGCCGGGCGCGAGCACGGTGAGGCGTCGGCAGAGGTTGACGAGCTCGCGCACGTTGCCGGGCCAGTTCCAGGCCACCAGCCGTTCGGTGGCCTCGGCGGTCAGCACCTTCGGATCGACGCCGAGCTCCTGCGCCGCGCCGCGCAGGTAGTGGCCAAGCAGGTCCGGTACGTCCTCGCGCCGTGCCCGCAGCGGTGGCAGCTCGATGCGGATCACGTTCAGCCGGTGGAAGAGGTCTTCGCGGAACTGGCCATTGCGCACGCGCGCGTCGAGGTCCTGGTGGGTCGCGGCGATGACCCGCACGTCGACGCGCACCGGCGCCTGGCCGCCGACGCGATAGAACTCGCCCTCGGCCAGCACGCGCAGCAGCCGCGTCTGCAACGGCGAAGGGCATGTCGCCGATCTCGTCGAGGAACAGCGTGCCGCCGTCGGCCTGCTCGAAGCGGCCGCGGCGCATGGTCTGCGCGCCGGTGAAGGCGCCGCGCTCGTGGCCGAAGAGCTCGCTCTCCAGCAGGTCCTTGGGGATCGCCGCGGTGTTGATGGCGACGAAGGGGCCGTTGTTGCCCTGGTCCCCGCGCGGACTGTGCTTGTGCAGCGCGCGCGCCACCAGCTCCTTGCCCGAGCCGCTCTCGCCGGTGATCATCACCGTCACCGTGCTCTGGCTCAGGCGGCCGATGGCGCGGAACACGTCCTGCATCGCCGGCGCCTGGCCCAGCATCTCGGGCATCGGCGCGGCCGCGGTGTCGCGCACTTCCTCGCGCAGGCTTTCTTCGACCGCACGGCGGATCAGCTCCACCGCCTTGGGCACGTCGAAGGGCTTGGGCAGGTATTCGAAGGCGCCGCCCTGGAAGGCGCTGACCGCGCTGTCCAGGTCGGAGTAGGCGGTCATGATGATCACCGGCAGGCCCGGCAGCCGCGCCTTGACGCGGGCCAGCAGGTCGATGCCCGACCCGCCGGGCATGCGGATATCGCTGACCATGACCTGCGGCTCGTCGCTGTCCAGCGCGGACAGCACCTCGCGTGCGCTGGCGAAGCTGCGCACGGTGAACTGCTCGCGCGCCAGTGCCTTCTCGAGCACGAAGCGGATCGAGTGGTCGTCGTCGACGATCCAGATGGGTTTCATGCGTTCGGGGCTTGCGCCGGCTTCATGGCAAAGGGATCAGGATCTTGAAGTTGGTTCGTCCGGGGGCGCTGTCGTATTCGATCGTTCCACGATGCTGTTGCACGAAGGTCTGCGCCAGCGTGAGACCGAGCCCGGAACCGCCCTCCCGGCCCGACACCAGCGGCTGGAAGATGCGGTCCCTGATCGACTCGGGCACGCCCGGCCCGTTGTCCTGAACATGCAATTCCAGTGCCAGTCGATAGCGTTGCTTGCCGATGGTCACCTGCCGCGCGATGCGCGTGCGCAGCACCAGGCGCGCGCTGCCGGCGGCGATCTGCTCGGCCAGCGCCTCGGTGGCGTTGCGCACGATGTTCAGCACCGCCTGGATCAGCTGCTCGCGGTCGCCGCGGAACTCGGGGATGGAGATGTCGTAGTCGCGCTGCACCTCCAGGCCGCGCGGGAACTCCGAGATGATGAGCAGGCGCACGCGCTCGCAGACCTCGTGGATGTTGACGTCGCCCACCACGTGCGGCTTGCGGTGCGGCGCCAGCAACCGGTCCACCAGCGCCTGCAGGCGGTCGGCCTCGTGGATGATGACCTGGGTGTATTCGGTCAGGCCGCGCGCGCTGCCGGCGCGCTTGGCGCGGGTGCCCAGGCTCGGCGCGCCGCGCGCGCGCGACGCCGCGCCCTGCGCGGCCAGCTCCATCTCCAGCAGCTGCGCCGCGCCGCGGATGCCGCCCAGCGGGTTCTTGATCTCGTGCGCCAGGTTGCGCAGCAGTTCCTTGTTGGCCTGCGCCAGGTCGAGCGCGCGCTCTTCCCGGTCCTGGCGCGTCTGCTGTTCGATCTCGTCGATCTCCAGCAGCACCCAGTCCGGGGTGTCCATCTGGCTGGCGCTGACGCGCACCAGCAAGGGCTCGAACGAGCCCAGCGGCGCGCGCTTCAGCTGCGCCTCGAAGCGGCCGCTGGTGACTTCGTCGCGCTGCAGCGCCTGCAGCGTGTCGCGCATCGGCCGCGGGTCGATGAACCAGTCGGTGACGTTGCCGCGCAGCAGCGATCGGCGCGACACGGCCACGGCGTTCTCCAGCGTGGAGTTGGCGAACAGGCACTGGCCGTCGCCGCGCGCGATGGCCACCATCGTGCCCAGCTGGTCATAGGCTTCGTAGTCGGCGGGCTGGACCATGCCGTTCATGCGCGGCCCCCGTGCGGGCGGCCGGCCGCCCGTTGGCCGCTCAGGGCGGCAGCTTGGCCAGCTCGCGCTTGATCGCCGCGATGTCGCCTTCCTTGCGCGCGATGCCGCTCTGCAGGTCGGCGACGCGGTCCAGGTACTTCTGGTAGTTGCGCTCGTTGCCCTGCCGTTCGGGCTCGCCGTTGTTGTACTCGCGTTTCAGGTCGGCCAGCCGCCCTTCCTCGCGACGCAGTTCGGCCTCCAGGATGCGCCGCGAGTCGGTGTCGCGCGCACGCTGCGCGCCAGGGTCCACCCGCGTGTCGCCGGGGCGCGGCACGGCCGCAGCCTGGGCGTCGCCGCTGGGCCGGGGCGCCGGCGGCCGGCTCTGGATGACGGTGATCGGCGTGCCCTCGATGACCTTGCAGCCCTGTTCGTTCGCCTGCTTGGCGCTGAGTTCGCGGTCGCTGGTGAAGACGTTGCCCGGGCAGCGGTAGACGATGGTCGACGCCGGCTGCGCCAGCACCGCCTGGACGAGCGCGGCCAGCGTCGCCGCCGCCAGCCGTGGGAACCGGTTTCTCTTCATGCGCGCACCTTCGTGCCGAGCCAAGGTCGAGCCCGATTCTCGCGCACCGCGAAAGCCGCTGATCCAATGAAAAGGGGCGGCCCAGGGCCGCCCTTCGTGGCGTCATGAGCCCCGAGCCCCTACAGGCTGTAGTACATGTCGAACTCGACCGGGTGCGTGGTCATGCGGAAGCGCTGCACCTCCTGCATCTTCAGCTCGATGTAGGCGTCGATGTAGGCGTCGGTGAACACGCCGCCCTTGGTCAGGAAGCCGCGGCCCTTGTCCAGGTAGTCCAGCGCCTGGTCCAGGCTGTGGCAGACGGTGGGGATCTTCGCGTCTTCTTCCGGCGGCAGGTGGTACAGGTCCTTGGTGGCCGCCTCGCCCGGGTGGATCTTGTTCTCCACGCCGTCCAGGCCGGCCATCAGCAGCGCGCTGAAGGCCAGGTACGGGTTGGCCGAAGGATCGGGGAAGCGCGCTTCGATGCGGCGGCCCTTGGGGTTGGCGACATAGGGGATGCGGATCGACGCCGAGCGGTTCTTCGCCGAGTAGGCCAGCTTGACCGGCGCCTCGAAGCCGGGCACCAGGCGCTTGTAGCTGTTGGTGCCGGGGTTGGTGATGGCGTTGAGCGCGCGCGCGTGCTTGATGATGCCGCCGATGTAGTACAGCGCGAACTCGGAGAGGCCGGCATAGCCGTCGCCGGCGAACAGGTTCTTGCCGTCCTTCCACACCGACTGGTGCACGTGCATGCCGCTGCCGTTGTCGCCGACGATCGGCTTGGGCATGAAGGTCGCGGTCTTGCCGTAGGCGTGGGCCACGTTGGCGATGACGTACTTCTGCAGCTGCAGCCAGTCGGCGCGCTGCACCAGCGTGCTGAACTTGGTGCCCAGTTCCATCTGGCCGGCGTTGGCCACCTCGTGGTGGTGCACCTCGACCGGGATGCCCAGCGATTCGAGCACCAGGCACATCTCCGAGCGCATGTCCTGGAAGCTGTCCACCGGCGGCACCGGGAAGTAGCCGCCCTTGACCGACGGACGGTAGCCGGAGTTGCCGTGCTCGTATTCCTTGCCGCTGTTCCAGGCGGCCTCTTCGGACTCGATCTTCACGAAGCAGCCCGACATGTCGACCTGCCAGCGCACGCTGTCGAAGACGAAGAACTCGGGCTCGGGGCCGAAGTAGGCGGCATCGCCCAGGCCCGAGGCCTTCATGTAGGCCTCGGCGCGCTTGGCCAGCGAGCGCGGGTCGCGCTCGTAGGGTTTGCCGTCGGTCGGGTCGATGACGTCGCAGCTGAGGATCAGCGTCGGCTCTTCGTAGAAGGGGTCGACGTTGGCCGTCACCGGGTCGGGCATCAGCGTCATGTCGGAGGCTTCGATGCCCTTCCAGCCGGCGATCGACGAGCCGTCGAAGGCGTGGCCGCTGCTGAACTTGTCCTCATCGAAGGCCGAGATCGGCACCGTGACGTGCTGTTCCTTGCCGCGGGTGTCGGTAAACCGGAAGTCGACGAACTTGATCTCGTTGTCCTTCACCATCTTCATCACGTCGGCAACAGTCTTTGCCATCTGGGCTCTCCTAGCTTCGGGGGATTCGGTGGGTTGGGGTTGGTGTGGCTCTTCGGGGGTGCCGAAATGCACCAGGCAATCTAGCAGAAAGCATGCCCGCGACACCCCGCGCAGCCTGTGCTAACGCGCCGGGGATGCCTCACGGCAGTGCGGGCGTCAGTTCCATTGTGGTGCACCGCATCGGCAAGATGCGCACCATTTTCGTGCCATGGCGCGCCATCGGTGCGCGCTGCGCCGGCGCGGCACCACAACGGCGTCTTCAGGGCAGCGACGGCGGCGGCAGCGCGCCCGGCCGGCCGGATGCGGGCGTCGCAGGCAGGGCGGGCGTGATATCGATCGGCGGCGCCGGCGGCAGCGGCAGATCCCGCTGCGCGCGCAGACGCTGCAGCGCGGCCAGCGCGAAGTGCGCGAACCACAGCGCGGCGAAGACGAAGACCAGCGTGTACAGCCACACCGACACCACCACCAGCAGCGGCGCGAAGACCAGCGTCACGGCGCTCACCGCCCACAGCAGCGACGGCGCCGCGCCCAGGTAGCCGGTGATCACGCCGATGGCCAGCAACGGCCAGTGCTGCTCGCGCATCAATTGCCGGCGCTCGTCGGCGCTGGCGTGCTCGGCGAGCACGTCGAAGCTCATCACCTTGTAGGTCAGCCAGCCCCAGATCAGCGGCGGCAGCACCAGCACCAGCGGCGGGATGAACCACAGCGGCAGGCTCACCCCCAGCAGCAGCAAGGCGACGAGCATGTAGCCCAGCGACCACAGTGTGGCGCTGAACCAGCCGCCACCCTGCCGGCGCTCCAGCGACGGGAAGCGCCGCGTTGCCACCAGGCCCACCAGCGCGGGGGTCATCAGCCAGGCGACCAGCAGCAGCGAGACCACCACGATCACCGGCACGGCCAGCGCCACCACGATCAGCGGCGCCAGCACCGCCGCGAAGGCGCCGGCCCCGACCGAATCCAGCCACTGCAGGAAGCTGAGCACCAGCGCCCACTGCTCCAGCGTCGCGCGCACGCCGGCCACGGCGCTTTCCCAGAAGAACCAGCCCAGGCCGAGCACCGCGGCCACCGACACCAGCAACGGCAGCAGCGACAACAGGATCACCTTCGGGTGCAGGCAATAGGCTGCCGCACGCCAGAACGCATCGACCAGTTCCTTCATGCGCGCAGCATAGGCCATCGATGCGCCGTGTCGGCCGTGCCGGCGAAGCATCCTGTTGCAATCGGTTGCCGGGCGGCAGCACTTTCGCGTCGGCGGGATCGCACAATTTCACGCATGGATGCGCTGTCGCCGACGCTGCTGATGTGCACCGCCCTGCTGCTGGTGGCGGCGGGCGCGTTGACCAGCTACGACCTGACGCGACGCACGTACCGCGGCTTCCAGTGGTGGACCTGCGCGATCTGGCTGAACGCGGCCGGCGCCGGCGCGATCGCCTGGACGGCCGACACCCCCAGCGCCTGGCCGCTGTTGCAGTTGCTGCTGGTGCCCTGGCCGCTGCTCGTGCTGCTGGGCCTGCGTCGCTTCCAGGCGCGCACCGGCCTGCCCGGCGATGCCCGCGTCGACCTGGGCTTGATGGTCGTGCTGCCCCTGGCGGCGCTGGCCGGCATGCACTGGAGCGAAGGGGCCGGCGACATGTCGGCGCTGGTGGCTGCCGGCATCGCCTTGCTGTATGCGTCGACGGTGGTCTGGTCGGCGCCGCCGGGCCCGGAAGGCACCGGCCCGCGCGTGCTGGGCGCGCTGTGGCTGCTGGTGGCGCTGCTGCCGGCGCTGGCCAGCAGCACCTTGCCGCCGCAGGAGACCCTGGGGCTGCAGGTGTGCGTGGTGGCCCTGGCGTCGCTGGCCATGTCCTTCATCGTGCTGACGCTGAGCAGCCAGCGCACCGAGCGCGAACTGCGCCAGTCGCGCCAGCGGCTGCGCGTGCTGGCCAACATCGACATGCTCACGCAGGTGCCCAACCGCCGGCGCTTCGAGGAGCTGGCGCGCCGCGCGCTGCAGTCCGACGACGCCGGCAGCGCAGCCCTGCTGCTGGTGGACATCGACCACTTCAAGCAGATCAACGACAAGCTCGGACACGCCGCCGGTGACCGGGCGCTGAAACTGGTGTCGCGCTGCACGCTGGAGCTGCTGCGCTCGCAGGACGTGGCCGGGCGCCACGGCGGTGACGAGTTCGTCATGCTGCTGCGCCGCAGTTCGACGCAGGAGGCCATGCAGGTGGCCGGGCGGCTGGTGTCGCACCTGCAGACGCAGGCCCATGCGCATGCCCTGCCCCGCCTGAGCCTGAGCTTCGGCATCGTGCAGATGCGCCGCGGCGAAAGCATCGACGAAACGCTGCAGCGCGCCGACCTGGCGCTGTACGAAGCCAAGCGCCTGGGCCGGTCACGGGCCGTGGCTGCCGACGGAGACCCGGAACAGCCGGTATTCCGCAGCAGCCAGCGGCTGGGCCTGACGTCGTCCTGAGAGACGGACGTCGCCGGCCCGAATCAGTGCCGCGAGCGGCCCAGCAGGGTGAACAGCGCGCCGATCGCCGCGCCGATGGCGCCGGCGATCAACACGGACTTCAGCGGCTCCTGGCGGATGTGCACGATGGTGTTGTCCGCCGCATGGCGCGCGCGTTCGCGCAGATGCTCGGTGTGGTCGCGCAGCGCGGCGGCGCTGCGCTGCGCCAGCCGGTCGGCATGGGTGGCCAGGTGTTCCGCGCCGTCGGCCAGATGGTCCACGGCCTGGTGGGCGGCCCCTTGCGTGGAGCGGATCATTCCTTCGACCCCGCGGTTCGATCGTTGGCCCAGAGTGTCGGCAAGTGTGTTCATGCGCTTTGCTCCTTGATGGATGTTGTGGTCAGCGCCGGATCAGGCCGACGACGAAGCCGATGACGGCCAGCACGAGGAAGATGAAGAACAGCACCTGTGCAATGCCGGCGGCACTGGAGGCGATGCCCCCGAAGCCGAACAGCGCAGCCACCAGGGCGATGACGAAGAAGACGACAGCGTAGTGCAGCATGAGTTGCTCCTGTGGATTGCATCGCCGCACGTCGGTGCCGCGACGGGAGCCAGTCTGCTGCCCCAGCCTGCGCGGCGCCGTCGGCACGTGCCCGATCGCGCTGTAGGACGGCGCCCACAGCGCCGCCGTGGCGGCGCCACGCGGTGCCTGCCCCTACTGGATCAGCCCGTTCTTCAGCGCGTAGTAGGTCAGGTCGCTGTTGGTCTGCAGCTTCAGCTTCTCGAGCACGCGGGTTCGGTAGGTGCTGATGGTCTTGACGCTGAGGAACATGCTCTCCGCCATCTGGCCGACCGTCTGGCCCTGCGCCAGGCGCAGGAAGACCTGCAGCTCGCGCTCCGACAGCAGTTCGTGCGGCGGCCGGTCGTCGCCGCTGAGGCCATCGGCCAGCATCTCGGCCACGGCCGAGGTGATGTAGCGCCGGCCCAGCGCGACCGTGCGGATGGCGGTGGCGATGTCGTTCGGATCGCAGTCCTTGTTGAGGTAGCCGCTGGCGCCCTGGCGCAGCAGCGCGGTGGCGTACTGCGTTTCCGGAAAGCCGCTCAGGATGAGCACCGGCAGCTGCGGGAAGCGCGCCTTGATGGCCGCCAGCGCGTCGACGCCACCCTGGTCGGGCATCGAGATGTCCAGCAGCAGCACGTCCACCTCGCCGCCGCGCGCGAGCTCCAGCGCCTCGCGGCCGTTGCGCGCCTCGCCGGTAATGCGCAGATCCACTTCTTCGGACAGGAACTGCCGCAGCCCGCTGCGCACGATGCTGTGGTCGTCGACGATGCCCACTCGGATCATGTCCTTCACTCCCGTGTTCGGATGCGCGTGCAGCCTACCAGCCCGCCGCCCACAACGGCATCGGACGTGTCCTACACGCCGACACCCTATGCGCCGATGCCGGGCGGCCACCCTGCCGGCCAGACTGCGGCTCACACAACGACGCATCCCTGCGATCGGCGTTGTCAGGCCGGAGTGAACGCCGGCCGCACCCGTCAAACCAAGGAGGATCCGATGAACTGGGACCGAATCGAAGGCAACTGGAAGCAGCTGAAGGGCAAAGTCAAGGAGCAATGGGGCAAGCTCAGCGACGACGACTTCGACGTCATCGCGGGCCGCCGCGAACAACTCGCCGGCAAGATCCAGGAGCGCTATGGCCTCGCCCGGGACGAGGCGGAGCGCCAGGTCAGCGACTGGGAACGCCGCGCCGACGACCGCTGGCTGAGCTGAGGACGACACCGCCCCGAACGGCTGCCCGCCAGCTCAACGGCCGGTCCGAGGCCAGCCAACCTACCCATCCAAGGAGAACACCATGCAAGCACGTCAGATCCTCGTTGCGGCGGCTGCCGCCACGGCCCTCGTCTTCGGCGCCGGTTGCACCGTCATGCGCGACCAGCAGACCGTCGGCTCGTATGTCGACGACGCCACCATCACCACGCAGGTCAAGGCCAAGTTCGCCGAGAACCAGACCGTCAGCGCCATGGCCATCGGCGTCGAAACGCTGAAGGGCGTGGTGCAGCTGTCCGGCTTTGCCAAGTCCGGCGAGGAGCGCGCAATGGCCGAGCGCCTGGCACGCAGCGTCAACGGCGTGCGTTCGGTGAAGAACGACATCGTCGTGCGCAGCTAAGTCGCGGTGTCGGCGCCGTCCTACAGCACGGGGGGCGGCGCCGACCCATAATTTCGGGTACAAGCGTTGCCGCGCGCGGCAGCGCGGTTGGGAACCCCGTGAAGACCTTCATCGTCGAGGACAACCCGATCATTCTTGAGCGACTGGTGAGCACGCTGCAAGAGCTGACGCCAGTGCAGGTGGTCGGGTCCGCGGCCGACGAGTCGCACGCGCTGGCTTGGCTGGACGACCCCGGTCACGACTGCGAGTTGCTGATCGTCGACATCTTCCTGAAATCAGGCTCGGGGCTGGGTGTGCTGCGCCGCACCGGAAACCACGGTCCGGGCCGGCGCGTGGTGCTGACCAACTACGCCACGCCGGACATCCGCGAGACCTGTCGCGCGCTGGGCGCGGACCGTGTGTTCGACAAATCCAGCGAGCTGGAGGAACTGATCGCCTACTGCGAGCGCGTGGCGGACGGCCGCGACAGCGGTCCGGGCGCGCTGTCGTAGCACCGCGGCCGCATGGAACCACATGCTTCGCCGGGCCGCCTGCGTCGCACGCGGCTGGCGCTGTGGCTGGCCGTGGCGGGCGCGGCGGTGGTCATCACCATCAACGAGATCGGCTACGCCCAGTCGCGCGAGACGCTGCACGTGCTGGCCGACCGCTACGATCGCCGGCTGACGGTGACACGGCTGTGGCGCCAGCTGCTGGAAGCCGAAACCGGACAGCGCGGCTTCCTGCTCACCGGGCGCGAATCCTATCTACAGCCCTACCACGCGGCGCTGCAGGACGTCGAGCGCAGCCTGCAGCGCCTGCGTGATCTGCAGACCGGCGATGCGTTGCTGACACCCCAGGTCACCAACGTCGAGGAAGGCACGCGGCAGAAGCTGGCCGAACTGGCGACGACGATCGACCTGTACCTGAAAGGCAACGAGGACCAATGGCGCGAGCTGCTGATGTCCGACATCGGCCGCGAGAAGATGGACGAGTTGCGCAAGGCCATCAACGAGCTGTTCGACAGCGAGGACCGGCGCATCCAGGCCGGTGCCGGCGAGGCCTTCGGCACGCTGCAGCGCAACCGCCTCGAGGTCAATCTGCTGACGCTGCTGGCGCTGGTGGCGGTGCTGCTCTTCCTGCGCAACGTGCGGCGGCTGGACCGCGCGCAGGTGGCGCACGACCTGGCCCTGCGCACCGAGCGCGACCGGCTGGAGGCCACGGTGCTCGAGCGCACGGCCGAACTCACCGAGCTGACACGCCACCTGCAGAGCGCACGCGAGGACGAACGCAGCCGGCTGGCGCGCGAACTGCACGATGAACTCGGTGCGCTGCTGACCGCCGCCAAGCTGGAGACGGCGCGTCTGAAGCGCGGCCTGGGCCTGATGGCGCCCGACGTGGCCGAGCGGCTGAAGCAGGTGAACGAGACGCTGGACCGCGGCATCGCGCTGAAGCGCCGCATCATCGAGGACCTGCGCCCGTCGTCGCTGAGCAACCTGGGGTTGGTGGCGGCGCTGGAGATCCAGGCACGAGAGTTCGCGCAGCGCGCCGAGATGTCGGTGCGCACCGTGCTGCAGCCGGTGTCGCTGGACGAAGACGCGCAGATGACGGTGTACCGGCTGGTGCAGGAATCGCTGACGAACATCGCCAAATACGCGCGCGCCAGCGACGTGACGGTCAGCCTGTCACAGCAGGACGACCAGGTCCAGGTCGGCGTGCTGGACAACGGCGTCGGCTTCGACCCCGCCTCGATCCGGCCGACAGCCCATGGTTTGCTGGGCATGCGCTACCGCATCGAGGCCGAGGGCGGCCGCCTGCAGGTGGACAGCGCGCCAGGCGAAGGCTGCCAGGTACGCGGCTGGCTGCCGGCCGCGGGCGCGGCCGATTGATTGGTGGAGCCGGCGGGAATCGAACCCGCGTCCGCAAGCCATCACCGGGCAGTTCTACATGCGTAGCTGGCTGATTTGGGTCTCGCGCCCCGGGTCGCGCAGCAGCACGCTACCCTTGACGCCAGTCACTTGATCTTGCCCCATGCCGAGTGACCCGGCGTGAAGCACAGCCTATGTGAATGACCTCGCAGCCTTCGGTCTTGCGACTTCAGGCCCAGCCCATGGGCCAACTGTTGCGAGGCTCACCGGTTTTAAGCGGCGAAGGCGAAACGTTCGTCGTTCGCAGTTACTTCGTTTCCAGTGGATTTACGAGCGAACTGGTGCTCGGCATGCCCTACGTCGATTCCGAACCCGCGTCGAAACCAGGTCGGCCCCAAGAGGAGGAGTTTAGGTCATTCCCAGCCAGTTCAAGAGTTCTTCGGGATGCGCCAGCACGGCGTCGGCGTCCCAGTCGTGCACCGATTCGTCGCGGCCCAGATAGCCCCACGCGGCCGCCAGCACCGGCATGTTTGCGCGACGTCCGGCTTCGATGTCGCGGCGGTCGTCGCCGATGTAGATGCACTGCTCGGGCGCCAGCCCCAGCCGGTGCGCCGCTTCCAGCAGCGGCTGCGGGTGCGGCTTGGCAAACGGCGTGGTGTCGCCGCTGATCAGCACGGCACAACGCGGCATCAGGCCGAGGCCTTCGACCAGCGGCACGGCAAAGCGGGCGATCTTGTTGGTGACGATGCCCCAGGGCAGCCGCTGCAGGTCCAGTGCCAGCAGCACCGGCTCGATGCGGGCGAAGACGCGGGTTTCGCGCAGGATGCGCGCCTCGTAGCGCGCCAGGAAGTCCGTACGCAGGGCATCGAAGCTTGGATCGTCCGGACCGATGCCGAAGGCCGCCTGCAGCATGCCGCGCGCGCCGGTGCCGACCATCGGCCGCAGGGCCTCGAAAGGCATGGCAGAAAGGCCATGGGCCTGACGCAGCTCATTGGCCGCTCCGGCAAGGTCTGGCGCACTGTCCGCCACCGTGCCATCCAGGTCGAACAGCACGGCGCGCGCGCTGCCGAGCACGCCTTTCCGGACCTGGGTGGCGGTCATGCCCGTCGGCGGCAGGCGAACAGGTAGTTCACGCTGGTGTCGTCGGTCAGGCGGAAGCGGCGCGTCATGGGGTTGTATTCCATGCCGCGGCTGGATTCGAGCGCCAGGCCGGCCGCACGGCACCAGCGTGCCAGTTCGCTGGGCCGGATGAAGCGCGCGTATTCGTGCGTGCCCTTGGGCAGCAGCTGCAGCACGTATTCGGCGCCGACGATGCCCAGCAGGAAGCTCTTGGCGTTGCGATTCAAGGTCGAGAAGAACACCCAGCCGCCGGGGCGCACCAGGGTGCTGCAGGCCTGCACCACCGACGCGGGCTCGGGCACGTGTTCGAGCATCTCCATGCAGGTCACCACGTCGTAGGCCTGCGGCCGTTCGGCCGCCAGCGCCTCGGCAGCGATCTCGCGGTATTCGATGTTCTCGACGCCGGTTTCCAGGGCATGCAGCCGTGCCACGCCCAGTGGCTTGGTGGCCAGGTCGATGCCCGTCACATGCGCCGCGCGGTGCGCCATCGATTCGGCCAGGATGCCACCTCCGCAGCCGACATCGAGCACCTGTTTGCCGGGCAGCCGGGCCAGCGTATCGATCCATTCCAGGCGCAATGGATTCATCTCGTGCAGCGGCCGGAACTCGCTGCCCTCGTCCCACCAGCGATGCGCCAGCTCGCTGAACTTGGCCAGCTCCTGCGGATCCACGTTGCCCATTCCAGCCCCCTGCGCACCTCTGTCCGGCCGACCACCACCCTCGGCGTCGGGCCATCAGGCATTGTGCGCGCCAGCCCTCGCCACAAAGAAAAACCCCGCCGAAGCGGGGTTTGCATATCGCTGGACCCTTGCGGGCCGACGATCAGTTGGCTCGCGTGCCCACCACCTCGATCTCGGTGCGGCGGTTCTTGGCGCGGCCTTCAGCCGTGCTGTTGCTGGCGATCGGCTGCTTGAAGGACTTGCCTTCGGTGTAGACGCGGTTCTTCTCGATGCCCTTGCTCACCAGGTATTCCTTGACGGCGTTGGCACGGCGCTCGGACAGCTTCTGGTTGTACGCCTCCGCGCCGCGGCTGTCGGTATGGCCTTCGATCACGACGTGTACCGAGGGGTTGCCTTCCAGTGCCTGCACGGCACCGTCGAGAATCCCGGCGTACTCCGGCTTGATGACCGCGCTGTCGAAATCGAAATTGATGCCTTCCAGGCTCATCAGTTTCTCACCGACTTCCGGGCAGCCCTTGGCGTTCACCTTGACCCCTGCCGGTGTTCCGGGGCATTCGTCGTTCGGGTCGATGACGCCGTCACCATCGCTGTCTTTCGGCGGCGGGGGCGGCGGGGGTGGCGGCGGAGCGGGCCGCGCGGCAGGTGCCGGTGCCGGTTGCGGAGCAGGCGCTTCCGAGCGGTCCTGGCAGAGGAAATAGGCGAGTCCGGCACCGACGATCGCGCCGCCCGCGAGAGCGGCTTCGTCGTTGCTGTCGAAGCCACCGGCGACGACGCCGGCACCCGCGACAGCGCCCAGCAAGGGGCACAACACGGTGGTCGGTTTGATGTTCTGGTTCGCGCAGCCGCTGGCGAATGCCCCGGCTACCAGTATCACG
>JAHBZS010000069.1 GCA_019635285.1 Rubrivivax sp.
CCGCGAATCGAGTACATGACGGCGAACAGCAACATCGCCGCTGCCACCAGTGCCCCGACGTGCAGGGCCAGCGTCAGCAGATCCGCGGACCAGATCCCGCCACGCTGGAAGATCTGCTCATAGCGCAGTGCCTCGGCTTGCGGCATGACCGCGGCGGCGCGGCCACTCCAGACGTACTCCAGTCGATCCTGCATCAGCGTGATCAGGCCTGCCATGATCGCGACGCCGAGCGCATGGCCGCCCAGACGCACGGTGCCGACGAGGCCGTCGGCCATCGCCAGCCGATGCGGCGGGACGCCTTTCATCAGCAGGCTCCTGTTGGGCGAGAGGAACAGACCGGACCCGACTCCGATCAGCGCCATCGGCAGCATGAACTGCCAGAGCGGCGCGCGCGGATGGACCAGAAGCAGCGCCAGATTGCCAAGGCCGACAGCGATGGCGCCGGCGATACCGAGCCGTTCCGGTCCAAGCCGGTCCGACCACTTGCGCGCTTGCGGATTGACGAGCGCCGCGATCAGCGCGATCGACCCGAGCATCAGGCCCAGATTCCGCGCGCTCGTCTCCGCGCCGCCGAGCATCACGATCGGCAGCATGAAAAAGCAGACGGCAAGGTTCGCAAACACCGCGATGGAGGCGAGCGATGCCCTGGCAAACGCCGCACGCCGCTGGCCCGGCTCCAGGTCTTCCGGATTGTCGAGCTCGCGTCGGTCCGGGCCAGGCGAACGACCGGTCGGCTCCCGGCGCACGACCCAGAGCGCAAGCGCGATCGCGAGGATCACGAGCGGCAGGCGCGCGAGGAAGATCGACCGCCAGCCATAGACGTCGAGGAGCCATCCGCCCGCCGGCGGGCCGACGATCAGGCCGATGGCACCGCCCACCGCCAGGATCCCGAGCGCACGAGCGCGCCGCTCGGGCGGATACGCCGCGGCGGCGAGGACGATGGCCGGCGGCACGAACATCGCC
The DNA here is from genome assembly GCA_019635285.1 of Rubrivivax sp. Taxonomy (GTDB): domain Bacteria; phylum Pseudomonadota; class Gammaproteobacteria; order Burkholderiales; family Burkholderiaceae_C; genus Rubrivivax. The sequence continues at coordinate 964 of JAHBZS010000069.1, forward strand.
ATGCCGAGACCCTGCAGCGCGCGCAGCGCGATCAACGTGCCGACGTCGGGCGCCATGCCGCAGAGCACCGTCATGACGCCGTACAGCGCCACACCGATCCGGAAGCTGCGCGCATTGCCGATGGCGGCGGCGACGCGCGTCATCGACCACATCGGGGCGGCCGCGGCAATCAGGTAAGCGAGCGCGACCCACGCGACGACGGTGAGGCTCGAGGCGAAGTCGTCGACGAGTTCCCGGAAGGCGAGATTGAGCATGCCCGAATCGAGCGTGCCCATGAGTACTGCGAGCAGCAGCGCCGTCATCCACATGCGCCGGCCGCCGCGCACCGCAGGCGGCGCCATCGGCGCCGAGGCTTCGCCGACCGCCAGACGATGCGATGGCCCGGCGGGCTCAGCCATGGCGCGGCTCGGGGATGTTGAACAGCGTCTTCCAGTCGCGCGCGACCAGCAGGTCCATCAGCTCCGAGGGCTCGCCACGTTGCCGGCGCTCCATTTCCGCGCGGATCGTCGCGAGCGCAGCGTCGACGCCCGGGCCGAACAGTGATCGCAGGTAGGCCGTCGGGATCCGGGGGTCATCGATCACGCGGCCGTCCGGTCCGAAACTCGGCGGCAGCACGGGCGGCACGTAGTAGACGTTCGGGCCGGTCCCGTACTCCGGATGCAGCGGCAGCGCGACTTTGTAGTCGTTGACCAGCCGATGGATGGGCCCCGCGGAATCGTCCAGCATGCCGACGAAGCGCAATCGTCCGGGGCATTGCCGGGCGCAAGCCGGCGGCACGCCGGACTCGACACGCGGGAAGCAGAAAATGCACTTCTGCGAGCGGCCTGCCGTGGCATTGAAATAGATCTTCTTGTAGGGACAGGCCTTGACGCACTCGCGCTTGCCCTGACACTTGTCCTGGTCGATCAGCACGATGCCGTCTTCCTCGCGCTTGTAGATCGAGCCCGACGGACACGATGCGACGCAGGCCGGGTTCAGGCAGTGCTCGCACAGCCTGGGCAGGTACATCATGAAGGTGTTCTCGAACTCGCCGACCATGGCCTTCTGCATGGCGTCGAAGCCGTCGAAGTTCTTGTCGGCGCTGCGCTTGCTGAACTCGCCGCCGAGGATTTCCTCCCAGTTGGGGCCCCAGACGATCTTGTCCATCTGCATACCGGTGATCAGGCTGCGCGGCCGTGCGGTCGGGCTGGCCTTCATCTCCGGCGCGCTCTGCAGATGGTCGTAGTCGAAGGTGAAGGGCTCGTAGTAGTCGTCGATCTGCGGCAGGTTGGGGTTGGCGAAGATCTTCATCAAGAGCTTCCACTTGCCCCCCTGGCGCGGCTCGATGCGGCCGTTGGCCTTGCGCACCCAGCCACCGTTCCACTTGTCCTGGTTCTCCCATTCCTTGGGGTAGCCGATGCCGGGCTTGGTCTCGACGTTGTTGAACCAGGCGTATTCCATGCCCGGCCGGCTGGTCCAGACGTTCTTGCAGGTGACGCTGCAGGTGTGGCAGCCGATGCACTTGTCCAGGTTCAGCACCATGCCGATCTGTGCTCTGACCTTCATGCGTTCTCTCCTTGCGCTTGAACAAGCGCCACCCGCTCCTGGCCGACCGGCGTGTCCAGCCAGTCGATCTTGTTCATCTTGCGCACCACGACGAACTCGTCGCGGTTGGTGCCGATGGTGCCGTAGTAGTTGAAGCCGTAGCTCAGCTGCGCATAGCCGCCGATCATGTGCGTCGGCTTGGTGACGATGCGCGTCACGCTGTTGTGGATGCCGCCGCGCACGCCGGTGATCTCGGCGCCGGGCGTGTTCACGATCTTCTCCTGCGCGTGGTACATCATCACCATGCCGGGCTTGACGCGCTGGCTGACCACCGCGCGCGCGGCGATGGCGCCGTTGACGTTGAACAGCTCCACCCAGTCGTTGTCGGCGATGCCGGCTCCCTTGGCGTCCTGCTCGCTCAGCCAGATGATCGGGCCGCCGCGGCTCAGCGTCAGCATCAGCAGGTTGTCGGTGTAGGTGCTGTGGATGCCCCACTTCTGGTGCGGCGTGATGAAGTTGAGCAGGATCTCCTTGTTGCCGTTGCTGCGCTGGTTGTGCATCGCCGCGGTGGCCTTCAGGTCCACCGGCGGGCGGTAGCTGCTGAAGCCCTCGCCGAAGGCGATCATCCACGGGTGGTCCTGGTAGAACTGCTGCCGCCCGGTGAGCGTGCGCCAGGGGATCAGCTCGTGCACGTTGGTGTAGCCGGCGTTGTAGCTGACCGTCTCGCTCTCGATGCCGCTCCAGGTGGGCGAGCTGATGATCTTGCGCGGCTGCGCCTGGATGTCGCGGAAGCGGATCTTCTCGTCCTCGCGGTACAGCGCCAGGTGCGTGTGCTCGCGCCCGGTGGCTTTGCTCAACGCCTCCCAGGCCTTCACCGCCACGTGGCCGTTGGTTTCGGGCGCCAGCTGCAGGATGACCTCGGCCGCGTCGATGTCGGTGTCGATCTTCGGCATGCCCTTGGTCGTGCCGTCGTCGCGCACGTGGCCGTTCAGCTCGCCGAGCTGGCGCACCTCGGTCTGCGTGTTCCAGCTGATGCCCTTGCCGCCGTTGCCAGCCTTGTTCATCAGCGGGCCCAACGCGGTGAAGCGCTTGTACAGGTTGGGGTAGTCGCGCTCCACGGTGGTGACCTGCGGCGCGGTCTTGCCGGGGATCAGCTCGCATTCGCCGCGCGCCCAGTCGCGCACCTCGAAGGGCTGGCCCAGCTCGCCCGGGGTGTCGTGCATCAGCGGTGTCAGCACCACTTCCTTCTCCACGCCCAGGTGGCCGACGCAGACCTCGCTGTACTTCCTGGCGAAGCCCTTGTAGATCTCCCAGTCGCTCTTGCTCTGCCACGCCGGGTCCACCGCGGTGGACAGCGGGTGGATGAAGGGGTGCATGTCGCTGGTGTTGAGGTCGTTCTTCTCGTACCAGGTGGCGGTGGGCAGCACGATGTCGCTGTACAGGCAGGTCGTGCTCATGCGGAAGTCCAGCGTCACCAGCAGGTCCAGCTTGCCTTCGGGCGCCTGCTCGTGCCAGACCACTTCCTTGGGCTTCGCGTCGTCCTGGCCCAGGTCCTTGCCCTGCACGCCGTTGCTGGTGCCCAGCAGGTGCTTCAGGAAGTATTCATGCCCCTTGCCGCTGGAGCCCAGCAGGTTGCTGCGCCAGACGAACAGGTTGCGCGGCCAGTTGGCCGGATGGTCGGGGTCGGTGCAGCTCAGCTTCAGCGAGCCGCCCTGCAGGGCCTTGACCACGTAGTCCTTGGCGTCGAGGCCGGCCGCGGCCGCGTCGCGCGCCACCTGCAGCGGGTTGGTCTGCAGCTGCGGGGCGCTGGGCAGCCAGCCCATGCGCTCGGCGCGCACGTTGTAGTCGATCATGTGGCCGCCGTACTTGGCCTTGTCGGCCAGCGGCGACAGCACCTCGTCCATGCCCAGCTTCTCGTAGCGCCACTGGTCGGTGTGCGCATAGAAGAAGCTGGTGGAGTTCTGCTGCCGCGGCGGGCGGATCCAGTCCAGCGCGAAGGCCAGCGCCGTCCAGCCGGTCTGCGGCCGCAGCTTCTCCTGGCCGACGTAGTGCGCCCAGCCGCCACCGCTCTTGCCGATGCAGCCGCACATCATCAGCAGGTTGATGACCCCGCGATAGTTCATGTCGCAGTGGTACCAGTGGTTCATCGCCGCACCGATGATCACCATCGAGCGGCCGTGCGTCTTGTCGGCGGTGTCGGCGAACTCGCGCGCCACGGCGATCAGCTGCGCGCGCGGCACGCCGGTGATGGCTTCCTGCCACGCGGGCGTGTAGGGCGCGTTGTCGTCGTAGCTCTTGGCGCCGGAGCCGAGCCCCCGGTCGATGCCGTACTGCGCGGCCTGCAGGTCGAAGACCGTGGCCACGACCACGGACTGCTCCTGCCCCTCGCCGCCCAGGCGCATGCGCACGGCCGGCACGCGCGCGCAGTTCACGTCGCCCTGCTGCGGGTTGTTGTCGAAGTGCGGCGTCTCGGCGCCGGCGAAGTAGGGGAAGGCCACCTCCACCACCTCGTGGGCTTGGGCCTCGCCTTCCAGCACCGACAGCTTCAGCTGCACCGTGGCGTCGTGGCGCGCCTCCTTGTCCTCGAGGTTCCACTTGCCCGCGTCGGCGCGCCCTTCAGGCCCCCAGCGGAAGCCGATCGAGCCGTTGGGCAGCACCACCTTGCCGGCGGCGTCGAAGGCCAGCGTCTTCCATTCGGGGTTGTTGGCCTGGCCCAACTTGCCGTCGAAGTCGCTGGCGCGCAGGTAGCGGTCGGGCACCAGCGTCTTGCGGCCGTCGGGCAGCGTGTGCTCGCGCAGCATCACCAGCATCGGCAGGTCGGTGTAGCGGCGCGCGTAGTCGTCGAAGTACGCGGAGCGCCCGCCCGGCACGGGCCCGCCGGCCGCACCGAAGAAGAACTCGCGCAGCACCACGTGGCCCATGGCCATGGCCACCGCCGCGTCGGTGCCCTGCTTGGGGTGCATCCAGACGTCGGCGAGCTTGGCCACCTCGCTGTAGTCCGGCGTCACCGCCACCGTCTTGGTGCCCTTGTAGCGCACCTCGGTGAAGAAGTGCGCGTCCGGCGTGCGCGTCTGCGGCACGTTGCTGCCCCAGGCGATGATGTAGGCGCTGTTGTACCAATCGGCCGATTCGGGCACGTCGGTCTGCTCGCCCCAGACCTGCGGGCTGGCCGGCGGCAGGTCGCAGTACCAGTCGTAGAAGCTCATGCACACGCCGCCGATCAGCGACAGGTAGCGCGAGCCGGCGGCGTAGGAGACCATGCTCATCGCCGGAATCGGCGAGAAGCCGATCACGCGGTCCGGGCCGTACTGCTTGGCGGTGTAGACGTTGGCCGCGGCGATGATCTCGTTGACCTCGTCCCAGCTGGAGCGCACGAAGCCGCCCAACCCGCGCACCTTCTGGTAGTCGCGGCGTTTGGCCTCGTCGGCCTGGATCGACGCCCAGGCTTCCACCGGCCCGTGCTGCAGGCGCGCGGCGCGCCAGTGCTTGAGCAGCCGGCCGCGCACCATCGGGTGCTTGACGCGATTGGCGCTGTACAGATACCAGCTGTAGCTGGCGCCGCGGGCGCAGCCGCGCGGCTCGTGGTTGGGCATGTCCCAGCGTGTGCGCGGGTAGTCGGTCTGCTGCGTCTCCCAGGTGACGATGCCGCCCTTGACGTAGATCTTCCAGCTGCAGCTGCCGGTGCAGTTGACGCCGTGCGTGCTGCGCACGATCTTGTCGTGCGCCCAGCGGTTGCGGTAGGCGTCCTCCCAGGTGCGGTCTTCGCCCGTGGTGACGCCATAGTCGCCGGAGAAGCTTTCCTTGGGCAGCGAGAAGTAGTTCAGTCGATCGAGAAAGTGGCTCATGTCATGACCCTCAGGGATTCTTCACGTAGGCGCCCTTGCGCAGGTAAAACCACCAGTTCAGCACCAGGCACAGCGCGTAGAACACGGCGAAGCCGTACATCGCCGCCTGCGGGGTGCCGGCCTTGATCTGGTTGCCGATGACGATGGGCGCGACGAAGGCGCCGTAGGCCGCCACGGCCGAGGTCCAGCCGAGCACCGGGCCGGCCTGGCCGGGGCCGTAGATCACGCCGATGGTGCGGAAGGTGGAGCCGTTGCCGATGCCGCTGGCGAAGAACAGCACCATGAACAGGCCCAGGAACATCGGGAAGTACTGCTCCGGCGTGGCCGAGCCATAGGCCTGCTGCATCACCCAGCCCACCGCCACCGAGGCCGCGACCATCACCACCGAGATGATCTGCGTGACGATCGAGCCGCCCCATTTGTCGGAGATCCAGCCGCCCAGCGGCCGCACCGCGGCGCCGACGAAGGGCCCGATCCACGCGTAGGTCAGCACCGGCGGCGCGTTGGGGTTGGCCAGGGTGTGCTGCATCACGCCGTTGGCGTCGGGCACGTGGCTGATGCCGAAGATCACCTTCATCGACAGCGGCAGCGCCATCGAGAAGCCGATGAAGGAGCCGAAGGTGACGATGTACAGCGCGGTCAGCGACCAGGTGTGCTTGTTGCGGAAGATCTTGAACTGCGCCGCGACAGCGTCCTTCATCGGTCCGAAGGCGGCCAGCTTCATGATGGTCAGCGCGGCGACGATGTCCAGCGGGATGGCCACCCACATGCTGATCAGCCCCAGCCCGGTGGGCGCCGGCAGGTACAGATACAGCCCCAGCAGCGCGGGGATGAAGGCCAGCGTGTACAGCCAGGTGATCTTGGCGAAGGCGGTGATCGGCGAGCCCGTGTCGGGCGACACCGTCTTCAGGTTGTTCATGCCGAACCAGCACAGCAGCCCCAGCGGCACCAGCGACAGCACCCAGGCGAAGCCGGCGTTCTGGATCCAGATCTGCGTGCCGATGGGCACCTTGCCGAAGATCCAGCCGCTGGCCTTCTGCAGCGGCATCGGGTCGCCGCTCAACGCGCCCAGCAGCGGCACCGACATCACCAGCGGAATGACGATCTGCATGGTGGTGACGCCGAAGTTGCCCAGCCCCGCGTTCAGGCCCAGCGCGGTGCCGCTCATGCGCTTGGGGAAGAAGCTGCTGATGTTGGACATCGAGCTGGCGAAGTTGCCGCCGCCCACGCCGCACCACAGCGCCATCAGCTGGAAGGCCCACAGCGGCCAGTCCTTGTGCTGCAGCACGATGCCGGTGCCGATGGCCGGCGCCAGCAGCATCGAGGTGGTCAGGAAGATGGTGTTGCGTCCGCCGGCCAGGCGGATGAAGAACGACGACGGGATGCGCATCGTCGCGCCGGAGATGCCGGCAATGGCCGTGAGCGTGAAGAGCTCGGCCTGGGTGAAGGGGAAGCCCAGGTTGAGCATCTCCACGGTGATGATGCCCCACATGCCCCACACCGCGAAGCCGCACAGCAGCGCGGGAATCGAGATCCACAGGTTGCGGTAGGCGATGCGCTTGCCGGTGCTTTCCCAGAACGCGGGGTCCTCGGGGCGCCAGTCGGCGATGTCGGCGCCGGTTGGGCGCGACACGGTCGGGGTCAGAGTTTTGGTGGTCATGATGTGTTTTCGTTCGATGGACGGGTGTCAGCGCGCCGGCGCGTGAGCCAGCGGCGAGGCCGGCGCGTGCGCGCCCATGACCTCGGTCTTGCGCACCTCGGTCCAGTACATCCAGATGAGCGACACCCAGACCACGCCGTACATCAGCATGAAGGCGCTGGAGCGGATGCCGGTGATATCCATCAGCGCGCCGAACAGGATCGGCAGGATGAAGCCGCCCATGCCGCCGGCCAGGCCGACGATGCCGCTGACGGTGCCGATGTTCTGTGGGTAGTCGTCGCTGATGTACTTGAAGACGCTGGCCTTGCCGAAGGCCCAGGCGATGCCCAGGATGAACATCAGCGCGGTGAAGGCGTAGACGTTCAGGCCGACGTGGAAGCTGCGGGGCCCGTCGACCGTGGTGATGGTGAAGTCGGTCTGCGGGTAGCTCAGCAGGAACAGGCAGATCCAGCTGACCCACAGCACCCACCAGGTGACGGCGTGCGCGCCGTGCCGGTCCGACAGCCAGCCGCCGACCGCGCGCAGCACGCCGCCGGGCAGCGAGAAGCAGGCCGCCAGCAGCGCCGCGGCGCGGATGTCCAGGCCGTACTCGCCCACGTAGTACTGCACCATCCACAGGCTCAGCGCCACGTAGCCGCCGAACACGATGCTGTAGTACTGGCAGTACTTCAGCACCTTGGGGTCCTTGAGCATCTTCAGCTGGTCGCTGAACTTGGTGTTGCTGGGCACGCGGTGCGTGGGGTCACTGGCACTGAACACCCAGAACAGAGCTACCGTGCCCAGCATGATGGCGGCGTACACCTGCGGCACCATGGTCCAGCCGAAGGCCACCACCAGCGCCGGCGCGACGAACTTGTTGACCGCCGCGCCGGAGTTGCCGGCGCCGTACACGCCCATCGCGAAGCCCTGCCGGTTCTTGGGGAACCAGCGCGCGACGTAGGGCGTGCCCACCGAGAACGAACCGCCGGCCAGGCCGACGAACAGCCCGATGACCAGGAAGTGCCAGTACTGCGTGGCATAGGCCATCAGCCAGATGGCCGGCACGGTGGCCAGCATCAGCAGCGCCATGACGATGCGGCCGCCGTACTTGTCGGTCCAGATGCCCAGCGGCACGCGGCTCAGCGAGCCGCTGAGCACCGGCGTGGCGGTGAGCAGGCCGAACTCGGTGGCGTTGAGGTTCAGCGCCTTCTTGATCGGAATGCCGATCACGCCGAACATCATCCAGACCATGAAGCACACGGTGAAGGCGAGCGTGCTGACGATCAGCACCGACAGCGCCTGCCTGTTCCTGTCCATCGCCTCGGGCTCCTAAAAGTGGTACAGACGCACTGTAGGAAGCCATGGCGCGGCGCAACATCCTCCGCGCGTGCGGCGCCGCCGCGGCAGAAGAACGATGCCGCCGGCCGCGCTATCGTCCGAAAGAACTATGGACACCGTGAACACGCTGCTGGACGAGGTGCGCGCCTGCAGGCTGTGCGCCGCGCATCTGCCGCTGGGGCCACGGCCGGTGCTGCAGCTGGGCGCGGCGGCGCCGATCCTCATCGCTGCGCAGGCGCCGGGGCGCAAGGTGCACGGCAGCGGCGTGCCCTTCGACGATGCCAGCGGCGAGCGCCTGCGCGACTGGCTGGGCGTGACGCGCGAGCAGTTCTACGACCCCGCGTGTTTCGCCATCGTGCCGATGGGGCTGTGCTATCCCGGCAAGGGCCGCTCCGGCGACCTGCCGCCGCGCCCCGAATGTGCGCCGCGCTGGCGCGCGCCGCTGCTGCAGTCCTTGCAGCGGCTGCAACTCACTTTGGTGATCGGCCGCTACGCGCTGGCCTACCACCTGCCGCAGGAGCGCGAGGGCCTGACGGCCGCGGTGCGCCGCTGGCCCGCCCATTGGCCGCACACGGTGCCGCTGCCGCACCCCAGCCCACGCAACAACGGCTGGCTGGCGCATCACCCCTGGTTCGAGCAAGAGTTGCTGCCGCGGCTGCGCGGGCGGGTGGCGCAGGTGCTCGGCGATGCGGGCTGACGATCAAAAAGGCCGCGCAATCCATGGACCGTGCACTTCTCGATCGTGTTCTCAAGGGTGCCGTCGATGCCATCAAGAGCGCCCGCGCCAGTCCCGTGGTGCGCGGGGCGCCTGGCCCCCTGACTCCGAACGCCAGGCAACAGCAGGAGGCGCCATGCGCTGGTTCGTCCGCAACTTCAAATGGGTGATGCTGGTGTCGGGCTTGCTGACCCTGACCATGGTGCAGGCCGCGTTCGCACCGCAAGCCGCGCTGCGCTCCACGTTCGGGGAGTCGCTCGAGGGCCCCTTGGCCGAGATCGTCGTGCGCAACTGGGGTGCGCTCATCGCCCTGGTGGGCGCGATGCTCATCTACGGCGCGTTTCAACCCGCCGTGCGCGGGCTGGTCCTGGTGGTCGTGGGCCTCAGCAAAGCCACGTTCATTGCGCTGGTGCTCACCTACGGCACGCAGTACCTCGGCACGCTGGCCACGCCGGTGGTCGTGGACACCGTCATGATCGTCCTGTTCATGGTCTATCTCGCGGCCTCCGGGCGTGCCGACACCGCGGCCTGACCCGGCATGGCCCCCGACGCGCGGCGGCGCGCCGACCGCAGCCTCAGGAAAGCCCCTGCGCCGTCGCCAGCACCGCCGCCTGCACGCGCGAGCTCACCCCCAGCTTGCGCAGCACGTGCTGCACGTGGATCTTCACCGTGGTCTCGGCGATGCCGAGGTCGCGTGCGATCTCCTTGTTGCTGGCGCCTTGCGCGATGCCGCGCAGGATCTCGCGCTCGCGCGGTGACAGCGGGTCGATCGGTGAGGGGGGTGCGGCGTCGGCCGCGGCGGGCGGCGGGGCGGCCGCGTCGCGGTAGGCGGCCACCAGCTTGCCGGTCATCTCGTCGGCCACGACATGCGCGCCGCGCATCACGCGCTGGATGGCCGTGACCAGCGCGTCGCCTTCGATGGTCTTGAGCAGGTAGCCGCTGGCGCCGGCGCGCAGTGCCGCGGCCAGGTCGGCCTCGTCTTCGCTGACGGTGAGCATCACCACGCGCGCGCCCGGTGCGGCCTGGCGCAGCGCGGGCAGCGCATCGACGCCGTTGACACCCGGCAGATGGTTGTCCAACAGGATCAGGTCGGGCTGCAGTTCGGCGGCGCGGCGTTGCGCCTCGCCGGCATCGGCCGCATCGCCCACCACCTGCAGGCCCGCGTCGCGGCCGAGCAGCGCGGTCAGGCCGCGGCGGAACAGCGTGTGGTCGTCGACCACCAGGATGCGCACCGGCGCGGTCATCGAGCGGCACTCCGCGCCGCGCGCTTCGGGATGAGCACTTGGGAGCGGCCCGGCGTGCTCATGCGGCGGCCTCCGCCAGCGGCTCGGCGCGGGGTGGTGCGGTGGCGGCCGTGGCCGGCAGTTCCAGCCGCACCGTGGTGCCTTGGCCCGGCGCCGAACTCACCTGGAGCGTGGCGCCGATGCGCTCGGCGCGCTCGGCCATGATGCGCAGCCCCACGTGCGTTTCGCCGCGCGCCGGGTCGTCGGCGGCGAAGCCGATGCCGTCGTCGCGCACCTCGAAGCGCCACACCGGCTGCTGCTGCACGTCCAGCCAGACCTGCTGCGCGCGCGCATGCTTGCGCACGTTGGACAGCGCTTCCTGCACCACGTGCAGCACCTGGATCTGCGTGTCCGGCGCCAGCGGCAGGCCGTGGCCCTGCATGCGCAGCCGCGTGGCGATGCCGCTCTGGTGCTCGAACTTGCGCAGCGTGCTGCGCAGCGCCGGCTCGATGTCTTCCTCGTTGGCGCGGGTGCGGAAGTGCAGCAGCAGCTCGCGCACGTCGCCGTAGCTCTCGCGCACGCCGGCGTCGATCTCGGCCAGCACCGCCTGCACGCGCTGCGGGTCGCCGCCGGCCAGCGCGTCGCGCATCAGCTGCACCTGGATCTTCAGGAAGGCCAGCGACTGCGCGATGGAATCGTGCAACTCGCGCGCCAGCAGGTTGCGCTCCTGCGCGACCGCGGCTTCCTTCGCCAGGCGGTCCAGGCGCAGATTCTCCATGGCCGCGCCCAGGTGCGCCGCCAGCGCCTCCAGCAGCGAGCGCTCGGCGGGCGAGGGCTGGACCTGCGCGTTGTAGAACAGGTTCAGCTCGCCCATCGTGCGCTCGTGCACGCGGATCGGCAGCGACACCAGCGTCTCGAAGTCGGCCCGTGCGCAGTGCTTCATGTCCCCCTGCGGCAGCGTCTGGATGGGGATCACGCGCGCGCCGCTGGCCGCCTGCGGCTGGCCGCAATGGCAGTCGCCGGCGTGCAGACACTGTTCGTCCTCGACCATCTCCGGCGGCAGCCCCTGGTGGGCCAGCAGCAGGTAGCGCTGGTTGCTCTGGTCGGACCAGCGGATGGCCACGGCGTCGGCATGCGCCACCTGTGCGATGCGGCGGCTGAAGCCCTCGCTCAGGCTCTCCAGCGTGGTGGCGCCGCTGATCAGCGTGCTCACGTCGTACAGCGCCTGCAGCCGCTCGCCCTTGTCGTGCAGCTCCGAGGTCTTCTCGGCCACCTTGGCCTCGAGGTTGCGGTACATCGACTGCAGGTGCTCGGCCAGCTGGTTGAAGCCGGCCGCCAGCGTGCCGAACTCGTCGCTGCTGCGCGCGCCGACGCGGGCGCTGAAGTCGCCCCCCTGCAGCCGTTCGATGGCCTGCTTGAGCTGCAGCACCGGCTCCAGCACGAAGCGGTAACCGGTGAGCAGCAGCGTGGCGCCGCCGGCCACGGCCAGCGCCAGCACCGCGGTCTGCAGCAGGTGCTGCAGCGCCGTCCAGCGCGACATGTGGGCCTCGATGCCGTCGACCAGCACGTCGATGCGCGCGACGAAGGCGGCGGCCTGCGCACGCAGTTCCGCCACGTCGATGCGGCCGGCGCCGTCCCACTGGCGCCGGAACGCGGCCCAGTCGCGCTCCACCGCGGTGAAGCGGGCGCGCACCGTGTCGTCCCAGGGCACGAACAGCGGGCGCTCGGGGTCGCCGCGGCGCAGCAGCTGCAGGCTCTGCTCGAAAGCCGCCACCTGCTGCGGCAGGCTGCCCACGTCGGCCGTGGCCAGCGACAGCGACAGGCGATAGGTCTGCATGCGCATGCGGCCGGCCTCGTTGACCGCGGCGGCGCCGCCTTCGAGCTGCCACGACACCCACAGCGTGGCGCTGATGGCCAGCAGCGTCAGCAACAGGAAGGGCGCGGCCACCACGGCCAGCTTGGTGCCCAGGCTCCAGCGGCGCGCGTCAGCCACCGACGGCTCCGCGTCCGCGCTTCAGGCCAGCCCGCGCAGCGCGCCCAGCGGGTCCTTGGTCAGCGCGACGGAGACGATCCAGCCGAACACCAGCAGCGCCGCCAGCCACGCGCCCACGCGCACCGGCAGCGGCCGCCCCGGCCGCAGCGCCACCATGCCCAGCGCGATGTAAAGCAGCAGCCCGGCGATCTTGGCGGCCAGCCACGGCGCGGCCAGGGGCGACAGCTGCAGCATCCATGCCAGCATCACTGCCGACAGCAGCAGCAGCGTGTCCACCAGATGAGGCAGCGTGCGCGCCACGCGCTTGCGCGGCCACGCCGCCCCGGCAAAGGACGCCGCCCCGCGCAGCACGAAGCCGCTGATCGAGATCGCTACCGTGGTCTGGTGCAGCAGCTTCCATGCGCCGTAGTCCATGCTCAGCCCGGCCTGCCGTCCAGTCGCGGCTGCGTCAGCACCGGCCAGTAGCGCAGCGCGTACAGGCCGAAGCCGGCGGACCACAGTGTGGCCGAGGCCAAGACGGCAGCATACGCCAGCGACGGCACGAGCAGCGGCAGCAGCACGCGCATGAGCGCCGCACCCAGCACCAGCAGGTAGCTGGCCACGTCGGCCCGGTCGGCGCGCAGCGGGCGCGCCGTGTGGCCGCGCGCGGTGCGCGTCATCATGCCGATGACCATGCCGCCGACCGCGCCCACGGTCAGCGCGTGCGTTGCCAGCGACGTGCTGGCCCAGCCCAGGACGGCCGCCGCGCGCAGCGCCAGGTGCACCGGTACCCACAGATAGGCGGCGTGCAGCACCCAGACGATGGGCGTGCGCAAGGTGGTCCACGGCTGCCACAGCAGCCAGCGCCACAGGTGCGCCACGGCGCCGACCGCGGCGATGACGGCCAGCAGGCCTGCCGGGACCTGCAGCAGGTCGGCGGCCAGCAGCGCCAGCACCGAGCCGAGCGCGGCCTTCTCCACCCAGGGTTGCCGCGTGGCCTGCGCCCCGCGCACGCCGTTGTTGGTGAACATGGGCACCACCCGGCCGGCCATCACCGAGACGATGAAGAGCACGGCATCCAGCGCCACCTGCAGCCCGGCCATCGGCGGCCAGGGCAGGACGCCGAGCAGCCCCAGGTGCACCCAGGCGGCGGCCGCGGCGAGCAGCAGCAGCAGGCCGACGAAGAAATAGTTGCGCCGGTTGCCGGCGCGCACGAAGGGCACCGCCAAGGCGATGGCCGCCGCGGCCGGAAAGGCCACGTTGGCCGCGGCCGCGGCCCAGCCCCAGGGCGTGAGCACCAGCACGCGCGCCGCCAGCCACAGCAGCACCAGCGCCGCCAGCGGACCGCCGGTGGGCGTGGGCTGGTTGGTCCAGTTGCGCCCCGCGGTGAACAGGAAGCCGACGATCACCGCGAGCACGAAGCCGAAGAGCATCTCGTGGGCATGCCACAGCGGGCCGTTGAGATAGGCCTGGGGCAGCGCGCCGGCATACTGCAGGCCCCACAGTGCGATGGACAACGCGGCGAACAGGCTGGCCGCCAGGTAGAACGGCCGGAACCCCAACTGCCACAGCGCGAGGCCGCGGCCCGCGGCCGGGGGAGAAGGCTGGCGCCGCGGTTCGGCGATCTGGATCACGGGCATGTCAGGGCGCGCCCAAGGGCGAAGGAGGGTCGAGCTTCATAGGCCGCAGCGATCGTAGGCAGCGCGGCACGCAGGGGTTTTGATGTGAGTCAAACCCGGGCCTGGCGGCACAATCCTGCC